>NZ_BOMS01000146.1 GCF_016862315.1 Actinoplanes palleronii
GTCGACACTGCCCGCCGTCGCGAACCGCAACAGATCCATGTTCCGCGCGACAGCGGCGTCCGGCTCCAGAATCGCCTGGCTCATCAGAATGCCGATCTGCTGGTGCGGGCCGATCGGCGCAGATAGAGCATGCACCCTATTGCCAGCAGGGCCGGCCACAGCAAATATCGGCCGGTGGTGCCGAGCAGCAATACCGAGGCGATCAGTGAGATGATCGCCGCCGCTCGGCCCCAGGAACGGTGCGGAAGAAGCCGAACCGCCGCCGCGGAACCCAGCACATACACTGTCACAAATGCGCCAGTGGTGAGCAGCACCAGGGGTTCCGGATCCGCGTCGCCGAATATCACGACCGCGGACAATGCGGTCGCGGCGAATGCGGCAACGATCAGCACGCTGCGCACCGGTACACCGCCCGACTCGCTGCCGGGCGCGAGCCAGCGCGGCAACGCGGCGTCGCGGCCCAGCGCGGCGCCGAGTTTGGCGGCGCTCGCCTGATAGGTGTTCATCACCCCGAGCGTGAGCAGCAGCGCGACCACGGTGCCCAGCACGCCACCGGCCCTGCCGATGCCGATGCTGAGCAGGTCGGCCAGCGGCGCGTTCGAGTCACCGGCGGCGGCGCCCAGCACCAGGATGCTGGCTCCGGCCACGGCCAGGTAGAGCACCCCGATGATCACCACGGCTGCGGCGGTGGTGCGGGGGATGTCGCGGTGCGGGCGGCGGAAGTCGGCGGACAGGTGTGTCATCGCCTCCCAGCCGGAGAAGCTCCACACCAGCAGGGCCGCCGCACTTCCGACGGCCGCCCAGCCGTGCGGGGCGAACGGCTGCAGGTTGTCGAGCCGGGCGTGTGGCAGCGACGAGCCGGCCGCCAGCAACAGCAGCAGCGCCAGCACGACCGCCAGGCCGAGGGCCAGCCGGCCGGAGACCCGCAGGCCGAACACGTTGGCCAGGGTGACCGACGCGATCAGCGCCACCGCCACCAGCACCGTCGTGGTGGTGCCGCCGTCGACGGCGTCGGCGACGTAGGCGCCGCCGAACAGCGCCGCGGCGGCCATCGCCGGGGGCACCGTCAGGTAGAAGCACCAGCCGACGAGCCCGGCCCAGTGCGCGCCGAACGCCCGCCGGACGTAGGTCGAGACGCCGCCGGAGTCGGGATAGCGCGAACCCAGGGCGGCGAACGTGGCCGCCAGCGGAATGGACATCACGATCAGGCCGAGCCAGGCGAGCAGCGACGCGGGCCCGGCGGCGCGGGCCGCCATGGCCGGCAGGGCGATCGCCCCGGTGCCCAGGACCGCGCCGACGTACAAGGCGGTGCCTTGAACGAACGTGAGTCCGCGTTCGGACGTCAGCACGCCGTCGTCGGTGTTCTCGGACACGGTGGAAGCCATGCACCAAGATTCGTCAGAACGGCATCGGGCCACCAGCTGAGTGACTGCCAAAACACGCTAGGTTTTTGCCATGCCTGCCCACATCGTGGTGATGCCACTGACCGACCGGCTGCCGATCTTCGAGTTGGCGGTGCCCTGCGAGGTCTTCGGCATCGACCGCGCCGACCTCGTCGACCCCTGGTACGACCTGCGGTTCTGCGCCAGTGAGCCGGGCACGCTGGGCACCTCGTCCGGCCCGGGCATCCAGGTGCCGTACGACCTCAGCGCGATGGACGAGGCGGACACCATCATCCTGCCGGCGTGCTCGCGGCCGACGCAGCTGAACCCGCCGGCCGACCTGATCGCGGCACTGCAGCGGGCCCACCGGCGCGGCGCCCGGATGGTGTCGATCTGTACCGGGGCGTACCTGCTGGCCGCCGCCGGGCTGCTCGACGGCCGGCGGGCGACCACGCACTGGATGAACGTGGTGGACTTCGCGCACCGGTATCCCGAGGTCAAGGTGGACGGCGGGGTGTTGTTCGTGGACGAGGGCGACATCCTGACGTCGGCGGGCACCGGCGCCGCCGTGGACGTCTGCCTGCACGTGGTGGCGTCGGACCACGGCACCGCGGTGGCGCACGCGGTCGCCCGCCGGATGGTCGTCCCGCCGCACCGCGACGGGTCGCAGGCGCAGTTCGTCGAACCACCCACCGGCCTGTCGCGCGCCGACGAGCTGGCCCCGGTCCTGCAGTGGGCCCGGCAGAACCTGGCAGCACCACTCACCGTGGCCGACTTGGCGCGCCGGGCGAACATGAGCCAGCGCACGTTCGCCCGCCGATTCCAGGAGATCACCGGGGTGAGCCCGTTGCGCTGGGTGCTGCAGCAGCGGATCCGATGTGCACAGGAGCTGCTGGAGACGACGGACGAATCGGTCGAAAAAGTGGCACAGCAGGCCGGATTCGGCTCGGCGGCCGCGCTGCGGCTGCATTTCCAGCGGGCGGTCGCCGTGCCGCCGCAGACCTACCGGCACGTCTTCCGGACGAGCCGGCAGCGCGCGCTCTGACCGACACGACTTCGCCCAAAAACTACTGAACGTAGTTGCCCCTCGCGGGCCATCCGGGCCGTTGATTGTGGTTCGGCGACCCTGACGACCGATTCGAACGCGTTATCGATTCACGTCATAAGCCGGGCCGGTAACCCAGGCTTAACCTGGATCACCGGCTTCGGTAGCCACTCGGCCACTGAGGGTGATCCGCCGCCGGACCGCAGCTACGCCGAGCCGCACGGGCCGCGCCGCCGCCCCCGCCGCAGCCGCCCGACCGGCCGCCGTCACCGCGCGCACGGATCATCGCGTTTACTTTTCCGAAATCATCGACGCATGCGAAATATAGTCCTAGTGTCCACATAGGAAAGCAAGATTTTGACACTTCTACACTCCGTCAGAATTTCGCTTCCCGGCAGCATGATCACGATTCTGCCGAGGTCCGGGCCGGTTGCAGCAAGACATCGACCATGCTTAACTCGTCTCGGCGCGGCGAGCGTTTCGCAGGAGCGAATAATGGCGACGACAATGCGATCCACGTTGCTATTACACCGACTTCACCCCCGCCATTCGACAGATCCTGTGTAGGTTCTTGCCGGCCGACCGCCGGTGCAGGAACACGTCTTCGTCTACCGGAGGAATCGTCATGGGCATGGAAGTGCGAATCCAGGTAAGCGACCCCGAATCGGAATTCCGCGGGTTCGTCGTGGTCAACGACTTCGTCGACGGGCGGGCCATGGGCGGCACCCGGATGACCCCCCAGGTCGACCTGCAGGAGGTGGCCGGGCTCGCCGAGGCGATGACGCTGAAGCTGGCCCTCGCCGGGCTGCCGATCGGCGGCGCCAAGGCCGGCATCGTCTGCGGGCTGCCGTCCGGCCCGGAACGCGACCGTCAGCTCACCGCGTTCGGCCAGGCCGTCGCGCCGCTGCTGCGCAACGGCGTCTACCTCGGCTGCGACCAGGGCATCTCCTACCGCGACCGGGACTACTTCTTCGAGGCCGCGCACTTCGACATGCAACGCGACAGCCCGGTGGACCTGCCGTGCAGCTGGAGCGAGCTCTGGGACAAGTGCCACGAGATCACCGGGTTCGGCGTGTGCGAGGCGGTGACCGCCGCCGCGGAGCAGCTCGGGCTGGACGCGGTCTGCCGTACCGTCGCCATTCAGGGTTTCGGCACCGTCGGCCGGGCCGTCGCGACCGGGTTGCGCGGCCGCGGCTTCACGGTGGTCGCCGTCGCCGACCGGCACGGCACGATCGCCGACCCCGGCGGGCTCGACGTGGACGCGCTGCTGCGGGCCACCGACGAGTACGGCACGATCGACCGCGGCGCCATCAGCCCCGGCGTGACCTGCGCGGACACCGCGGACGCCTGGCTGGACGTCGCCGCCGACGTCCTGGTCCTCGCGGCCGGCGGCGACGCGATCACGACGGACAACGTCGACCGGGTACGGGCCGCCATCGTGGTCGAGGGCGGCAACCTGGCCTGCACTCCCCCGGCCTGCGACGTGCTGGCGCTGCGCGGCGTCCCGGTGCTGCCCGGCATCGTGGTCAACTGCGGCGGCGCCGCCGTCACCGGGCTGCTGCTGCTCGGCGCCGCGCCGGTCGGCGCCAGTGTCGAGGAGCTCGTCGACTGGCTGTTCGCCCAGGTCGGCGACCGGGTCCGCGGCAACATCACCGAGCTGCTCGACCGCGCGGCGGTGCAGACCCGGCCGCTCTACCGGATCGCCGACGACCTGGCCCGCGAGCGCCTCGCCGACCGGGAGCGGAAGCTGATCCCGGCATGACGGACACGCTCCGGGTCTGCGTCTATCACCCCACCATGGGTACGGTCCTGGCCGCGCAGGTCCGCGCCGCCCACCCTGACGTCCGCGTCGACGTCGTGGCGAACACCGCGATCGACCCGCCGGATCCGCAGCTGATCGACGTGCTGGTGGCGAACACGTTCCCGGCCGGGCTGCTGGCCCGATGCTCCCGGCTGCGGTGGCTGCACCTGACCGGCACCGGCACCGACCACGTGGCCGGCGGCGCGCCCCGCCCGTCGCTGCAGGTGTCCACGTCGGCCCGGGTGCCGGCCGTGCCGGTGGCCGAGTTCGCGCTGATGGGCCTGCTGGCGCTGGCCAAGGACGCGGTCACGCTGGTGGACAGCCAGCGCGAACGGCGGTGGCGGATGCCCGACGCCCAGCTGGTCGCCGGGTCCCGCCTGCTGCTGCTCGGGCTCGGCCGGATCGGCACCGAGATCGCCCGGCGGGCCGCCGCGTTCGGGATCACCGTCGCCGCGGTGACCCGCCAGGGCCGGCCCTCGCCACTGGCCGGGCGGACCCTGCCGTCGCACCGGCTGGCCGAGGCCGCCGCCCAGGCCGATCACCTGATCGTGGCGGCGCCGTCGACACCGCAGACGCGGGGCCTGGTCGACGCGACGGTCCTGGACGCGCTGCCGCGGCACGGCTGCGTCATCAACGTCGGCCGGGCCGACGTGCTCGACACAGCGGCGCTGGTGCGGCGGCTGCGCGACGGCCGGCTGCGCGCGGCGATGCTGGACGTGCACGCCCAGGAGCCGTTGTACCACCACGACGAGCTGTGGGACGTACCGAATCTCTGGATCACCCCGCACTGCGCCTTCCGTTTCGCGGACGAGGAACGCCGGGTGGGCGAGGTGTTCCTGGAGAACCTGGCCGACTTCCGGGCCGCGCTGCCGCTGCGCGACCAGGTGTACCCGGGTTTGCGGAGCCCCAGCGCCAACGGTCTGGTGACGGCGTGACCGGCACCCTGGAGCTGACCGCCGGCTCGGTGGTCAGCGAGGCGGCGCACCGGGCCGGCGTCGACCCGGAGCGGTTCCGGTTCCGTGACGCGCTCGACCGGCTGACCGACTCCCTCGCGCGGGAGGGCCGGCTCACTCCGGACGGCGCGCGGACGGTGCGGGCCACGCTGGTCGCCACGCTCGAACAGCAGATCACCCTGGACCGGCTGATCGAACGGCACCCGGAGATCCTCGCGACGCCGGTCCCGCGACCGATCGTGATCACCGGACTGCTGCGCACCGGCACCACCCTCGTGCACAACCTGCTCGCCCAGCACCCCGGCCTGCGGGTGCCCGCGCTGTGGGAGCTGATGAACCCGGCCACCGAACGTCAGGACCAGCAGGGGTACGAGGCGCTGGCCGACCGCGCCCAGCACTACGTCGACGAATACAACAAGGTCGCCCCCGAGCTGCCCCGGATCCACTTCCTCGACGCACGCCGCCCGGACGAGTGCCAGCGGCTGATCGGCACCACGTTCGCCAGCATGGTCTACGAGATGCGCTACCGGGTGCCCAGCTACGGCGCCTGGCTGCGCGACAAGGACATGGTCGAGGAGTACCGCTATCACCGGCGGCAGGTGCAGGCCATGCTCTGGCGGATCCCGGGCGCGCCGGTGGTGCTCAAGTGCCCGTTCCACCTGTGGTCGCTGACCGCGCTGGCGGCGGTCTACCCGGACGCCCGGGTGATCCACATGCATCGGGACCCGGCCGAGACCGTGCCGTCGACCGCCAGCCTGTGCTCGGTCATCCGCCGGGCCCGCAGCGAACGCGTCGACCGCACCGAGATCGGCCACCAGTGGCTGCACCGGATCGAACCGATCATGACCGATGTGGAGGAGACCCGCCGCGCCCTGCCCGCCGGTCAGGTCCTCGACGTCCGCTACCGGGACCTGGTCCGCGACCCGGTCGCGCAGATCGCGCGGATCTGCGCGTTCGCCGGGGTGCCGATGACCGCGGCCGCCACCGCCGGCGCCCAGGCGTATCTGGCCGCCAACAGCGCGACCCGGCACGGCCGGCACGACTACCACCCGGCGCAGTTCGGTCTCGACGCCGCCGACCTGTCCCGGCGGTTCACCGCCTACCGCGAGACCTTCGGCTGCTGAGGCCCCGCTCCACCGATCCTCAAGGAGAGTTGCATGTCGACACCGGACACGAACGAGTCTCGCGCCCGCGCGCTGGTCGATGCCGTCAACGCCGCCGCCGGCGCCGGGTCCGCGCCGGTGGGTGTGCTGACCCCGCTGACCGGGCCGGGTGACCCGGTCGCGGGTGAGCTCATCGTGCGCGGCGCCTGCCTGGGCGTGGAGTACCTGCGCGCGAACGGCATCGCCGACCTCACCCTCGTGGTGCAGAACGACCAGTACTCCGCCGCCGAGGAGGGGATGCAGCGCTCCGCCGTCGCCGGGCTCGCGAAGCTGGCGATGGTGGACGAGGTGGTCGCGGTCGTCGGCCAGTGGCACCTGCGCACCGCCGAGCACGTGACGAAGACCGCCGAGCTGCTCGGCGTGCCGATCTTCGTGGAGAACGGGCACAACACCATCACCGCGCGGCAGCGCCGGACGCTGTTCCGGACGTACTTCAGCATCGCCGACCGCGTACCCATGATCGTCGATTTTCTCGCCGAGCAGAAGCTGACCCGGCTCGGCATCATCGCCCCCGACACCGTCTTCGGCGCGACGATGGCCGGCACGCTGCAGGCGGTGGCCACGGCGGCCGGGTTCGAGATCCTGCGGCTCGACTTCCCGCAGGAGACCACCACGGACGTCCGCGACGAGCTGCGGCAGATCAAGGCGTTCCAGCCCGACGTGCTGATCAACTGCGGGGTGGTGCGCACCAACTACATGGTGATCGAGCAGGCCACCGAGCTCGGGATCCTGCCGGACACCCAGATGCTGGTGATGTTCCCGTTCCCGATGCGCTCGGAGGACTACTGGAAGCTCGCCGGTGCGGCGGGCAACCACGTGGTGTGGCCGGCGACCGCCTACCGCCCGTCGTGGCAGGGGCTGACCCCGATCGGTCAGTGGTTCACCCAGGCGTACCTGGACGCGTACGGCTCGTTCCCGCCGGACAACGCCCTGAACGCGTTCACCGACATCACCGTCATCGGTCAGGCCCTGGCGTCCTCCGCGGCCGCCGAGCCGGAGGCGCTGGTGCAGTCGCTGGAGCACGGCACCTTCGACACCTGGCGCGGCCCGGTCTCTTTCGAGCGTGGCCCCGAGCACTGGCACCACAGCCCGCCGCAGTTCATGTTGATGCAGTACCAGCAGGTCGGTCAGGGCTTCGACGACGCCACGGTGATCTACCCCGAGGACGTACGCACCGGCGACTACGTGGGACCGCGGTGACGACCACGGCGCACACCGCGGCGCGGACGGTGGCCGAGACCGGGACCGCCGCCCAGTCGATGGTGACCGCGCTGGTCGCGCACGGCGTGGACCGGGTGTTCTGCGTGGCCGGGGAGAGCTACCTGGCACTGCTCGACGCCCTGGCCGGTGAGCCGGCGCTGGACGTGGTCACCAGCCGGCACGAGGGGTCGGCCGGGTTCGCCGCGCTGGCCGACGCGAAACTCACCCGCCGCGCCGGTGTGCTGCTGGTCAACCGGGGGCCGGGCGCGATGAACGCGGCCATCGCGCTGCACTCGGCCCGGCAGGACGGCACCCCACTCGTGCTGATCGTCGGCCAGGTGCGCCGTTCCGAGATCGGACGGTCCGCGTTCCAGGAGATGGACTACCACACCACGTTCGCCGACTGCGCGAAACGGGTCTGGACCGCGCACGACCCGGGACGGCTCGCCGAGCTGGTCACCCGGGCGCTGCGGGTCGCCGAGTCGGGCACCCCCGGGCCGGCCGTCATCGTCGTACCGGAGGATTTGTTCGGCGAACCTGTCGCCGCCGCGACCGGGGGCCGGGTGCGGCGGGCGACCATCGGCCGCGCCGACCCGGACGACGTCGCGCGGGCCGCCGCGATGCTCGCCGCGGCCCAGCGACCGCTTCTGATCGTCGGAGACCGGCTCGGTGACGAGCGCGGCCGGCAGGCCCTGGCCCACGCCGCGGACACCCTCGGCGTGCCGGTGCTGACCAGCAACAAGCGCCAGGACCTGCTGCCCGGCGACCACCCGGCATACGTGGGACACCTGACCATCGCCACCCAGCCGCAGCGCCGCGCCGCGCTGGCCGGCGCCGACCTGATCATCGCGGTCGGCACCCGGCTCGACGCGACGACGACACAGACACACACCCTGCCCGGCCCGCGGCAGCCGCTGATCCACGTCTATCCGGACGCGCAGTGGCTCGGCCACGTGCACCCGCCCGAGCTGGGCCTCGACGCGGATCCCGCCGCGTTCCTCGACGACCTGTGCGCGGCCGCGCCGCCGCGCCGGCCCGGCGGGGACGGCTGGACCCGGTCGCTGCGGGCCCTCGAGGCCGACGCCGGCGCCTGGCACCCGACGACCGCGGCCGACGGCGTGGTCTTCGGCGCGGTGGCCGCGGCCATCGACCAGACCGCCGCACCGGACGCGGTGTTCACCGTGGACGCCGGCAACTTCACCAGCTGGGTGCACCGCTACCTGCCGACGACCGGATGCCGCCGGATGCTCGGTACCTCGGCCAGCGCCATGGGCTTCGGGGTGCCCGCCGGGGTCGCCGCGGCCCTGCGGCACCCCGGCCGCCAGGTGTACGCGTTCGTCGGCGACGGCGGGTTCCTGATGACCGGCACCGAGCTGGCCACCGCCGTGCACCGGCGCTGCCGGCTGATCATCGTGATCGCGGACAACAGCAGTTACGGCACCATCCGCCAGCACCAGGAACGCTCGTACCCCGGCCGGGTCATCGCCACCGACCTGGTCAACCCGGACTTCGCGGCGATGGCATGGGCGTTCGGCGCCACCGGCCTGTCGGTGAACTGCGCGGAGCAGATCGAACCGGCCCTGCAGGTCGCGCTGAACTGCACCGGCCCCGTGGTGATCCACGTGCGGACCAGCCTGGAGTGGATCTCGGCCTTCCAGCACCTGCCCGGGCTCGGCAGCCCGGCAGCAACACCGCCGACCGAAGGGACCCACCACTGATGACCCTGTCGAAGGAACTGGCGGAGATCGTCGGCGCGGAGCACTGCCTGACCGGAACCGACATCGGCGCGCGCTACGCGCAGGACCTGTGGGGCAGCGACCGCAAGGGCGACCCGCAACTCGTGGTCCGGCCCGGCGGCACCGCCGAGGTCGCGGCGATCCTGCGGCTGTGCCACGAGCGCGGCGTGCCGGTCGTGCCGCAGGGTGGCATGACCGGGCTGGTCTCCGGTGGTGTGCCCGGCGCCGACGAGGTGGTGCTGTCGCTGGAGCGGATGAACCGGGTCGAGGAGCTGGACCGCAGCACCCGGACGATGACCGTGCAGGCCGGCTGCACCCTGGCCGCCGTGCAGGACCTCGCGGCCGAGCAGGACCTGATGTTCCCGCTGGACGTGGCGCCGCGCACGGCCGCCACCATCGGCGGGGCGATCGCCACCAACGCCGGCGGGCTGCGGGTGCTGCTCTACGGCATGATGCGCGAGCTGGTGCTGGGCCTCGAGGTGGTGCTGGCCGACGGCACGATCGTCAACGGCCTGCACAAGCTGGTGAAGAACAACGCCGGTCACGACCTGAAACAGCTGTTCATCGGCACCGAGGGCACGCTGGGGGTGGTCACCCGGGCGACGCTGCGGCTGCGCCCGGCCCCGCAGTGCCGATTCGCCGCGATGTGCGGGGTGGCCGACCTCGACGCGGCTCTGGACCTGCTGCACCGGTTGCAGGCCGCGCTGCCCGGCATGGTCAGCGCGTTCGAGGCGGTCTGGGACGACGCGTACGAGGTACTGCTCCCGGTCCGTGACGAGATCACCCTGCCGCTGCAGAAGGTGCACCCGATCGCCGTGCTGATCGAGGTGTCCGGTGTCGACGCCGGCAAGGACCTGGACCGGCTCCACCGCGCGCTCGACGACTGCGCCGACATCGTCGAGGAGTCCACCGTCGCGGCCACGGCCGAGCAGGTCGGGCTGCTGTGGCAGGCCCGCGAGCGGATCCCCAAAGAGATCCTGCAGATGCAGCCGCTGTTCGGCTTCGACATCAGCCTGCCCGCCGGTCTGCTCGAGTCCTACCTCGCCGAGGTCCGCGAGGAGCTGCGCGGTCACTGGCCCGCCGTGAAGCTGCTGGTGTTCGGCCACCTCGGCGACGGCAACGTGCACATCGCCGTGGTCACCGGCGAGCAGACCCGCGACCGCAAAGCCGTCGTCGAGCACATCATCTACCGCGCGGTGCGCCGGCACGGCGGCTCCATCTCGGCCGAGCACGGCATCGGCTTCGAGAAACGGCCGTACCTGCACTATTCGCGGACCGCCGAGGAGATCACCCTGATGCGGTTGCTGAAGCAGACCCTCGACCCGCGGGGAATCCTGAGCCCCGGCCGGATCCTCGACGAGGCATCACAGTGAACGGGCCGTTGCGCCCCTCCTTGCAGACCCTGGGCACGTCGGTGTTCACCCGGCTCACGCAGCTGGCCAACCAGCACGGCGCGATCAACCTGGCGCAGGGCTTCCCGGACTTCGACCCGCCGGCGGCGCTGCTCGACGCGGCCGACAACGCGATGCGGCACCAGTTCAACCAGTACGCGCCCAGCCCCGGCCTGCCCGCGCTGCGCTCCGCGATCGCCGAGCACTCGCGGCGGCGGTACGGCGTCGACTACGACCCGGACACCGAGGTCACCGTCACGGTCGGGGCCACCGAGGGGATCTGGGCCGCGGTGACCGCGCTGATCTCCCCCGGCGACGAGGCCATCGTCGTCGAGCCGTTCTACGAGACCTATCCGGCCGTCGTCGCCGCGGCCGGCGGGGTGGTGCGCTACGTGCCGACCACGTTCCCGGACTTCCGGCTGGACCTGGACCGGCTGGCCGCCGCGTTCACCTCCCGCACCCGCCTGGTGTTCCTCAACAGCCCGAACAACCCCGGTGGCGCCCTGCTCACCGCCGAGGAGTTCGCCGCGGTGGCCGCGCTCGCCGACCGGTACGACGCCTACCTGCTGTGCGACGAAACCTACGAACACCTGGTCTACGACGCCGCTGTTCACCTGCGGGCCTCCGCGGTGCCGGGATGCCGCGATCGTACGATGGTGGTCTCGTCGGCCTCGAAGACCTTCAGCGTCACCGGCTGGCGGGTCGGGTGGGTGCTGGCCCCGCCACCGCTGACCGACGCGGTCCGCCGAGTCCACCAGTTCATCACGTTCGCCGCGCCCACCCCGTTGCAGCAGGCCGTCGCCACCGCGCTGTCCACCGGAGCCGGCAGCGGCTACTTCGACGCGTTGCGGGCGGAGTACACCGAGCGGCGCGACGTGCTGATCGACTACCTGGACCGGGCCGGGTTGCCGGCGGCCCGCCCGGCCGGCGCGTTCTTCGTGATGGCGCGCTGCCCGGACGACGACGAGCGCTGGGTGACCGAGCTGATCCGCGGCGCGGGCGTGGCCGCCATCCCCGGATCCGCGTTCTACCACGACCGCAGCGGCGGGCGGGACCTGGTGCGTTTCGCGTTCTGCAAACAGCTGTCCACCCTGCACGCCGCCGGTGCGCGACTGATGGGCAAGGAGGACACCGATGCGACTGACTGACCGGGTGGCCGTGGTGACCGGCGGCACCAGCGGTATCGGCCGCGCCGTGGCCCAGCGTCTGCTCGACGAGGGCGCCGCGGCCGTGGTGATCACCGGACGGGACGCGCGGCGCGGCGCCGAGGTGGCCGACCAGCTCGGCAAACACGCGCACTTCCGGGCCCAGGACGTCGTACGGGAGGAACAGTGGCCGGCACTGCTCGACGAGGTGATCGGCCGCTTCGGCCGGCTGGACATCCTGGTCAACAACGCCGGCTCGTCCGGCGGTGACGAGCCGCAGGATCCGGCGGGCACCACGCTGCCGCACTGGCGGACGATCATGGCGGACAACCTCGACAGCGTCTTCCTCGGCTGCCGGGCGGCGGTGGCGGTGATGGGCCGCGCCACCCCCGGCTCGATCGTCAACATGTCGTCGACGGCGGCCCTGATGTCCACCCCGCGCTTCGTGGCCTACGGGGCGGCGAAGGCCGCGGTGACCCACCTGACCAGGTCGGTGGCGGTGCACTGCGCCCGCACCGGGCTCACCCTGCGCTGCAACTCGGTGCACCCCGCGATGATCGACACGGAGCTGGGCGCGTCGCTGCTGCAGCAGTTCGACGCCGACCCGCAGCGCGCCCGGGACGGCTACCTGACCCGGGTCCCGCTCGGCGAGCTGGGCCGGCCCGAGGACGTCGCGGGCGCGGTGGCCTACCTGGCCAGCGACGACTCCCGCTACGTCACCGGCACCCAGCTGGTCGTCTCCGGCGGGCTGGGCGCATGAGCCGGCCGCCGGGATCGGTACGCCTCGCGCTGGTCTATCTGGCCACCGCGGTGCTGCCCGCCGCGCTCGCGATCGGCCTGATCGTGCTGCTGGCGCACACCGGCGGCGACGGGCGCACCGCCGCCACGAGCGGTGGACTGGTGCTCTACCACCTGCTGCTGGCCGTCGCCGCGGCGGTCGCGGCCGCGGCGCTCGGCGGGGCGCTGGCCCGCAAAATCGGTCAGCCGGCGGTCATCGGTGAGCTCGCCGCCGGGTTGGCGCTGGGCCCGTCCGTGCTGGGCGCGCTGCAACCGTCGGTCCAGCACTGGCTGTTCCCGGCGTCGATCCTGCCGTACCTCTCGGCGCTCGCCCAGATCGGCGTCATCCTGTTCATGTTCCTGGTCGGCTGCGAGATGGACTGGCGGCTGGTGCGCAGCAGCGGGGCGCGCAGCGTCGTGGTCGGGCACGCCTCGATCGCCGTGCCGTTCGTGATCGGCATCCTGTTCGCCGCCGCCCTCCCGGACCGGTTCCAGCCGGCCGGGATCGGCGACGGCGCCTTCCTGATCTTCGTGGGGCTGTGCCTGTCGATCAGCGCGTTCCCGGTGCTGGCCCGGATCCTCACCGAGCAGAACCTGCTGCGCACCCCGGTCGGCACGGCCGGGATCGCGGCCGCCGGCATCGGCGACGTCACCGCGTGGTGCCTGCTGGTGGCCGTGGTCGCCTACATCCGCGGCACGTCGGTGTGGGCCGCGGCCTGGACGGTGCTGCTCGTCGCGGTGGTCACCGCGGTGCTGGCCGGCGTCGTCCGCCCGCTGCTGGCCCGGGCGGCCGCCCGCAGCGAGTCCGACAGCGGCCGGCGGGCCGCGCTGTTCGGTCTGTTCACCTTCGTCATCCTGGTCTCGGCCGCGGTCACCGACCTGATCGGCGCGCACGCCATCTTCGGCGCGTTCCTCGCCGGGCTGATCATGCCGCGCGGGTCGTCGGCGACCCGGGAGCTGACCACCAAGCTCGAAGGCGTCGCGCTCTGGGTGCTGCTGCCGCTGTTCTTCGTGGTCTTCGGCCTGCAGCTCGACCTGGGCGCGCTGGACCTGGCCGGCGGATGGCTGATCCTGGTGGCCCTGGTGCTGATCGCCGTGGTCGCCAAGGTCGGCGGGACCGCGGTGGCCGCGCTGGCCACCGGCTCCGGGCCGCGCGACGGGCTGGCGCTCGGGCTGATGATGAACTGCCGCGGCCTCACCGAACTGATCGTGCTGAGCATCGGCCTGCAGCTCGGCGTGCTGAACCCGCTGTTGTTCGCGATGTTCGTGGTCATGGCCCTGGTCACCACGGCCATGACCGGTCCGCTGCTGCGCCGCGTCCTGCGCCGGCCGGCACCCGTTCCCGTGCCCCGCTTGGAACCCGCCACCTCCGAAGACAGGTGATCACCGTGCAATTCCACACGTCGGTCCTGGACCTCATCGGCAACACTCCCCTGATCCAGCTCTGCTCGGTCACCGAGCCGGGCGGGCCGCTGGTGCTGGCCAAGGTGGAGTACTTCAATCCCGGCGGGTCGGTCAAGGACCGCATCGCCCCCACGCTGATCCAGGCCGCCGAGGACGCCGGCGAGTTGAAACCGGGCGGCACCATCATCGAGCCGACCAGCGGCAACACCGGTGTCGGCCTGGCGCTGGTCGCGCAGCGCCGCGGCTACCACTGCATCTTCGTCTGCCCCGACAAGGTCAGCATCGACAAGATCAACGTCCTTAAGGCGTACGGGGCGGACGTCGTGACGTGCCCGACCGCGGTGCCGCCCGAGCATCCCGACTCCTACTACAGCGTCTCGGACCGGCTGGTACGGGAGATCACCGACGCGTGGAAGCCGGACCAGTACGCCAACCCGAACAACCCGCGCGCCCACTACGAGGGCACCGGACCGGAACTCTGGGAGCAGACGCAGGGCCGGATCACGCACTTCGTCGCCGGGGTCGGCACCGGCGGCACGATCAGCGGCACCGGACGGCTGCTCAAGGAACGCTCCGGCGGGCGGGTGCGGATCGTCGGCGCCGACCCGGAAGGCTCCGTCTACTCCGGTGGTGACGGGCGGCCGTACCTGGTGGAAGGGGTCGGCGAGGACTTCTGGCCGTCGGCGCTGGACCGGTCGGTGCTCGACGAGGTGATCGCGGTCAGCGACGGCGACTCGTTCGCGATGACCCGCCGGCTGGCCCGCGAGGAGGGCCTGCTGGTCGGCGGCTCGGCGGGGATGGCCGTGGTCGCCGCGCTGCGGGTGGCCGCGACCGCCGGGCCGGACGACGTGATCGTGGTGCTGCTGCCCGACGGCGGCCGGGGTTACCTGTCGAAGGTGTTCAACGACGACTGGATCTCCGCACACGGCTTCGAGGTGCCCACCGACGCGACGGTCCGGGCCGGTGACCTGTTGCGGGCCAAGGGCTCCGGCGCGCAGGACATGGTGTGGGCGTTCCCCGAGCACACCCTGAGCCAGGCCATCACGGCCATGCGCGACAGCGGGGTCTCCCAGCTGCCGGTGTTCCGGCACACCCCGCCGGTGATGGCCGCCGAGGTGGCCGGCGCCGTGCACGAGGACGAGCTCCTCACCGCGATCGTGAACGGCACCGCCGCACCGGACGACCTGGTCGCCGACCACCTCGCCGCGCCGTTGCCGATCGTCGGGTTCCGCGAGCCGATCGGCGCGGTCATCGCGGCCCTCAGCCGGGTCGGCGCGGTGCTGGTGCTCGGCGACGGCCGCCCGTGCGGCGTGCTGACCCGCCAGGACGTCCTCGGCCACCTGATCACCCGATGAGCCGCGCCCGTACCCTCTCGCACCTGGACGTTCTCGAAGCCGAGAGCATCTTCGTGATGCGGGAGGTGATGGCCGAGTTCGAACGGCCGGTGCTGCTCTTCTCCGGCGGCAAGGACTCGGTCGTGATGCTGCGCCTGGCACAGAAGGCGTTCGCGCCGGCCCGGATGCCGTTCCCGGTGCTGCACGTCGACACCGGCCACAACTTCCCGGAGGTGCTGCACTACCGCGACACCCAGGTGACCGCGCTGGGTCTGCACCTGATCGTGGCGAGCGTGCCGGAGGCGATCGACTCCGGGCTGGTGCGCGAGCTGCCGGACGGCACCCGCAACCGGCTGCAGACCCCGGTGCTGCTGAACGCGGTGGAGAAGTACCGCTTCGACGCGCTCTTCGGCGGCGCCCGCCGCGACGAGGAGAAGGCCCGGGCCAAGGAGCGGATGTTCAGCTTCCGCGACGAGTTCGGCCAGTGGGACCCGAAGAGCCAGCGCCCCGAGCTGTGGTCGCTCTACAACGGCCGGCACCACCCGGGCGAGTCGATCCGGGTGTTCCCGCTCTCCAACTGGACCGAGCTGGACGTCTGGCACTACATCGCCCGGGAGCGGATCGTGCTGCCGAGCATCTACTACGCCCACCACCGCGCCGTCGTCGAACGCGACGGGATGTTCTACGCGGTGAACGAGTTCATCGTGCCCCGCGACGGCGAGCAGGTTGCCATCCGCCGGGTGCGCTATCGCACCGTCGGCGACGCGTCGCAGACCGCCGCGGTGCTCTCCGAGGCCGACACGGTCGAGAAGGTGATCGACGAGGTCGCGGCGACCCGGGTCACCGAGCGGGGCGCCACCCGCGGCGACGACCGGGTCAGCGAGGCCGCGATGGAAGACCGCAAACGGGAAGGCTACTTCTAGCCATGTCGGTACCGGTTCTGATCGTCACGCACGGCGCGCACAGCCGGGCGCTCATCGCCGCGCTGACCCGGTTCCAGCCGTCCGCTGACGCGGCACCCCTGCAGATATCCGCGATACACGGCGTTTCTCCGGACGGCCTGGACTCCGGCGTGTTGGCGGTGGCCAATCGTACGATCACAAGCACCCGGCCGCGGGTCGTCGTCGAAGCGATCGACGATCCGGTGATGTCGCCGCGTCTGGCGGCGCACGCGATCCGGCACGGCGCGTCGGTCGTGACCATGTCGGCGGCCCTGATCGGCGCCGCCGGCCGCGCCTTGCACGCGCTGGCCGCCGAGCACGGCGTCGGCTTCTACACCGAGGCGGCGCTGGGCTTCGACCTGCCGATCGGCGCCATCCTGCGCACGTCGCTGCCGGGTGACACCCTGCGATCGGTGATCGCCTTCCTGCCGGTGACTCCCCCACCGGCCCGCGCGGTGATGGCCCATCGGGCGGCCGCGTTGGCCTCGGCCGCGTTCCGGTCACCGACCACGGCGCACGACGTGGCGGTGGACGACGCGGCCGCGCCGCACACCGCACTGCGCCCACGCTGGGAACGACGCCTCGTGGTCGGCGCGACCCGGCGGGGCGGCACCGTCCACACCGAGGTCTTCCACGCCCTGCTGCCACCGACACACCCGATGGCGGCGGCGAGCGTGCGGTCCGGGTTCGTGGTGGAGGCGGCCGGGGCCGGCACCCTGGTCTTCACCTGTTCGCACCGCAGCTCCGCGGTCAGCGACTGGGCCCTGCACAGCGACCTCGCGCTGGCGACGCGCGCACCGGTGGCGTCGCCGTGGCCGTCGCCTCAGCACGTCCGCGGTGGCCACACTCCGGCCGCCTATCTGGTCAGCTGTCCCGCGACCGGGCCGGCCGGCGTCCACGCCGTGATCACCGCCCTCGACCACCGGGACATGACGATCCGGCAGCTGGAGAACAGCAGCGGCACCCTGCGCATGGTGGTGGACTCCCCGTCGCGTCAGGCGATCCGCACCGCGCTGGTCCCCCTCGGCCCGGCGCCGGTGGGCATCGAACGCCTGCAGGTCACCGGCGCCGGCGACCCGTCCACCTGGCTGCGCCTGTGACCACCACCCGGGGGCACCTCGCGGCGATCACCAGCCGACCGATGCTGATCGCGGTGCCCCGGCATCACGTCCTGGTCGTCGACGGGACCGGCGAGCGTGACGGTGCCCGGTTCCGGGCGGCGGCGAAGGCGCTCTACACCGCCTCGGCGGCGGTGCGCCGCGCGCTCGGTGCGTCGTACTCCCTGCCGCCGCCGGAGGGCGTGTGGCCGGACATCGGCTCGGCGTGGCGGTGGCAGCTGATGATGCGCCAGCCACCGCAGGTCACGGCCGACCTGGTGGCCCGGGTGGTCGCCGGTGACCTGGGGGTGCGGTGGGAGAGCCACGCGGAGACACTGTGCGCCCAGGCGTTGCACGTGGGCCCGTACCGCGAGGTGCGAACGACCGTCAACCGGATGCTGACCCACGTGGGAAAGCTCGGCTACGACATCGCCGAGGGCCACCACGAGATCTACCTGTCCAACCCCCAACGGACCGCCCCGGAGCGGCTCAAAACCGTGGTGCGCTACCCGGTCCACCGGCGGGGATGACCCCCGGCCTGCCACCTCGCGGCAGGCCGGGGTTTCGTCACGAGCCGGCCCCGCAGCTTCGCCGTGGTCAGGCGATCGGGGTGAGCGGGCTGATGAACCGGCTCGCATCACCGCCCAGCAGGCTCGGGCGGATCATGGCGTTGATGCCGTGCGGGACACCCAGGTCGACGGCGCTGACCTGGTCGAGTCGGGTGTACTGCTCGCCGGTAAGGGTCACCTGGAGCGCGCCGAGGTAGTCATCCAACTGGGCCGGGGTGCGCGGGCCGACGATCGGGACGATCGTCGCGGCGGTCCGCTCGTTGCGTTCGCGCAGCCAGGCCATGGACACTTGCGCGGCGCTCGCGCCGGTCTCCTCGGCGACCGCGAGGACGGTGTCTATGACGGCGGTCCGCTGGGTGGTGGATTCGGGGGTCACGAATCGACTGGGATCGGTCGCCCGGCCGTCCCCGCCGGTGCGGTACTTGCCAGTGAGCAGGCCGCCGGCCAGCGGCGACCACAGGTTCACGGCCAGTCCGAGCGCCTCGGCCATCGGGAGCAGTTCGCGCTCGGCAGTTCGCTCGATCAGGCTGTACTCGGTCTGGATACCGACGATCGGCGCCCAGCCGCGCAGGTCCGCCAGGGTGGCCGCGGCCGACACCTGCCACGCCGGGAAGTTCGACAACGCGACATGATGGATCTTCCCGGCGCGCACCAGGTCGTCCATGCCGCGCACGATCTCGTCGATCGGCGTGACACCGTCGGGGAAGTGCACGAACAGCAGGTCGAGGTGATCGGTGCGCAGCCGTTTCAAGCTCGCCTCCACCGAGGACACCAGGTTCTTGCGCCCGCTACCGGTCAGCGAGACGTGCGGTTGCGCCGTGTCGCTCGCGGCGTACTTGGTCGAGACGACGAAGTGGTCGCGATCCGTGGTCAGCAGGTCGCCGAGGATCGTCTCGGACTCACCGGCCTGGTACATGCCCGCGGTATCCAGGAAGGTGCCGCCGGCTTCGGCGAACCGGTCGAAGATCGTACGGGCGTCCGCGGCGCCGGTGCCGCTGGCCCACGCCGTCCCGAAGTTTCCGGTGCCGAGCGCGTATTCGGAGACCCGCAGGCCCGACCGCCGGCCGAATGTGGTGTAGCGCATGAGTTTCTCCCGCTCAGAAATCAGTGATCGTGCTGTCGGCGATGGTCGTGGCGAATCCCGGGCCGAACGCCGAGGAGGGTGTCCGGAAGCCGGCGGGCTGCGGCCCGGCGAGCGCACGCCGCGCGGCAGCGACCGCCGAGAGCTGGGTGTACGTGTAGCCGGTCGGGGTCTCGATGACCGAGCGGACGATGCTGCCGTCCGCGTCGGTGACCTCGGCGAGGGCCCAGTACCGGCCCTGCAGGCGCTCGGCCGCCGTCGGGCCCGCGGGCAGTTCGTCGCCGGGCGCGGGAATCGCGCCGTCGGAGCGCATGAACACCTCGACGTCGGCCAGCCCGGTCGAGTGCACGGCGGTGATGAGGTCACCCATCGGCACCGGGACACAGTCCTCGGGACCCGCGCCGAAGTCGAAGGCCGCGGGCGCCGCGCCGGCCTTGCGCACGAGCTGCCCGCCGGAGCGCACCAACCCGATCAGGTCGGCGATCCCGGCGGCGCTGGCGACCGAGCCGCGGGAGAACCCTCCGGTCACCTTCAGGGCCACCCGGAGCCGGACCGGCCGGGGCGTCCGGGCCGCGGCGTGCACGGCGACCGCGTCGCTCGGCACCACGTCCCAGCCGACGCCCGGCACCAGCATCACCCCGGCGTCGACGGCAGCCGCGGACCGCTCCTCGGCCAGTGCGAACGTCGCGAACTCGGCGGAGGTGTCGAGGTAGTGCGCACCTTCGGCGACGCACGCGTCGATCAGTTGCCCGGCGGTGCGGCTGAACGGCCCGGCGACATTGAGCACGACCCGGGCGCCGCGCACCTCACCTCGTACGATCGCGGGGTTTTCCAAGGTGAAGACGCGGCCCGGAACGCCGAGGCGGTCCGCAAGCGCCTCGGTCTTGGCGCGGTCGCGGCCGGCGACCGTGATGTCCAGCCCGGCGCGGACGGCTTCCTCGGCGATCAGCTGCCCGGTGTACCCGGTGGCGCCGTAAATCAACGTTTCCATGGCCCGACCGCAGCAGTAACGGAGAGCATCTCTCCGTTCGGAGAGGTGTGATCCATTCGGAGCGTTCCGTTTCACCCGCTAGGCTCGGCGGATGGTGACAGCCGAGGCCTCCCAGGAACGAGCCGACTCCCGGCGCAAGCGCCTGCGCCTGATCGAGGCGGCTCGCTCGGCGATCGCCGAGCACGGCCTGCAAGCGTCGACGACCGACATCGTGGAACGCGCCGAGGTCGGCGTCGGGACGCTGTACCGGCGGTTCGGCTCCAAGGAGGCGCTGGTCGCCGACGTGCTGATCGACGGCCTGGCGGAGATCCAGACGTGGGCCGACGCCGCGCTCATCGACGCCGACCCGTGGGCGGCCCTGTCCGGTTTCCTGTACGCCTTCACCGAAGCCCAGCTGGCCAACCTCGGGCTCGCGGAATTCACCAGTGGCCAGGCGCGCGAACTCCCGCCGGAGGTGGCCGAGCACGGCTCGCTGCTCGCAGCGGCCATCGACCGGCTGGTGCGCCGCGCCCAGGAACACGGCTCGTTGCGCGCCGACGTGACCTGGCGCGACCTGGTGCTGATCTCGATCGCCCCGATCGGCGGCGAGGAATGCCTCGGCGCCACGCGCGGCGAGAACCAGTGGCGCCGGACGATCACCATCGCGCTGGACGGACTTCGAGCTCCGGCGGCAAGCGCCTTGCCGCCGGAGTGAGTGCCGATCGCCCGGCCGGCTCCTACCAGGGAATGGTTCCGGTACGCCCCGAGTAGGTGCCGGTCGGCGCGGCGCCGCCCAGCGCGGCCAGCCGTACGATCGGCTCGGCTCCCTCCCGCACGGTCTGGGCGGCCTGGTTGTTCGTGAAGTCGGTGGCGGTCGGCCCGGGGTCGGCCGCGTTGATCCGGATGCCGGGCAGCGCCTTGGCGTACTGCACGGTCAGCATGCCCACTGCGGCCTTGGACGAGGCATAGACCGGCAGCGCCCACTGGGCTTCGAAGCGGCCCGGGTCGGTCACGATACCGAACGAGCCGAGCCCGCTGCCCACGTTGACGATGGCGGGCGCGTCCGCGGCTTCGAGCAGCGGCAGGAACGCCCTGGTCACCCGGACGATCCCGAAGACGTTGACGTCGTAGACGCGGCGCATGTCCTCAGCGGTGGCATCGGCAGCGCCGACCATGGCGTCGAAGACCCCGGCGTTGTTGATCAGTACGTCGAGCCGGTCCTCGTGCTCGGTGAGCATCGCGGCGGCCGCGGCGACCGAGGCGTCCGCGGCGACGTCCATCACCAGCAGGTGTGCGCCCAGCCGCTCGGCTGCCGCACGGCCCCGCGCTTCGTCCCGGGCGCCGAGGTAGACCTTGTGGCCGAGTCCGACGAGCCGGCGTGCCGTCTCGTAACCGAGCCCCTTGTTGCCGCCAGTGATCAATGTGATGGTCATGCGAGTCCCTTGTTCCGGAGGTCGGTGCAGCCCTGATCGGCTGACCGGACCGACTCTCCGCGCTCGCCGGCGCCGCAGGGTATGTCCCGCTCAACCTGGGAGTGCCAGGGCCAGGTGCGGCGACGGCCACGCACCTACGCTCGAGTCATGGATACGACGAACGCGCTCGGCGACTTCCTGCGGGCCCGCCGCGCCGCGGTGTCACCCGGCGACGTGGGTCTGCCGCCCGGCACGCGCCGCCGCGTACCCGGGCTGCGCCGTGAGGAACTCGCGATGCTCGCCGGGGTCAGCCCGGACTACTACCTCCGCCTCGAGCAGGGCCGCGACCGCCGGCCGTCACCACAGGTCATCGCGGCGCTCGCCACCGCGTTGCGGCTCGACGAGGCCGCCGCGGCACACCTGCACGGCCTCGCGGCCCCGCCTGCGCGGTCTACGGTGCGCCACCGCGTGCAGCGGGTGCCGGCCGGAACCGCCCAGCTGGTCGACCAGCTGCCGTTGCCCGCCTACGTGGTGGGCAGCCACTTCGACGTCCTGACGTCGAACGCGATGGCGCGGGCGCTGTCGCCCAGCTTCAGCCGCGGCCGCAATCTGCTGCGTCAGCTGTTCCTCGACCCTGCCGATCAGGGGCTCTACCTCGACTGGGAGCGCATCACCGCGGAGTTGGTGGCCGGGTTGCGGTCAACGACCACCGCGGACCCGGGCGATCCACGACTCGCCGACCTGGTCGGTGAGCTCTCGCTGCGCAGCGAGAGGTTCAGCACGCTCTGGGCCCGCGCCGAGGTCTCGCACGGCCGGGACGGCGTCAGCCACCTCGACCACCCCCAGGTCGGCGAGCTGCACCTACGGCACGAGAAACTCGACGTCGGCGGCAGGGACGGCATGCAACTCGTCATCCATCACGCCATGCCGGGCACCGGTTCCGCGCAGGCGCTCGCCCTGCTCGGCACTCTCGCCGCGACCACCGAGCACGAACAGTCGCTCGCCACCGTCACCTACGACAGAGGACCAGACAACCGATGAGCCGGATCACCCTCGGTGCGATCAACATGGAAGCTCAGGACCCCAGGAAGCTCGCCGCGTTCTGGGCGTCCGTCACCACCGCCGTCCCGTCGTTCAACGGTGACAGCGCCTACCTGCCGGCGGCCGGACCGGACGGCTTCGCCATGTTCTTCCAGCCCCGGACCGCGCCGCGCCCCGAACACCAGGCCGCCCACCTCGACCTGACCGTCGACTGGGGCACCCGGCAGGCGGAGGTCGAACGGCTCCTGACCCTCGGCGCCACCCACCGCTGGGACGTGCTGGACGAGTTCCCGCACGTGCGGTGGACCACCCTGGCCGACCCCGAGGGCAACCTCTTCTGCGTCGCCGAGCACCCACCGACCCCCGACCACTGACCCCACCGGCGGTCAGTCCCACCAGAACGACCAGTGCCGGCTGCTCGCCTGCGCCCGCGCCGCGTCCGCCACCTCGCCGACCCGCTGCGCCAGATCGCCGCAGTAGACCATCTGCTCGATGGCGCAGCGAGCGCGAGAGGATCGGCGGGTGGCCGGGCCCCGCCAGCCCCTGCTGCTCTGGCAAGAAACGAGCGGCTCGCTCGGACAGATCGCGGCGCCTTGCCAAAGTTCAGGAGCCGTCGCGGACATCGGCGAGCCGGGTGCGGTCGAACGTCACTTCGGTGAACTCCGCGCTGGTGCCCGTGCCCCGCGGGGACTGGGCGAGCATGCCGATGCTGATCGACCGGGTATCCCCGGGCATCCCGAAATACCGGACCATCCGCCAGGACTGTCCGTCGCCGGAGGCGTGCAGGGCGAAGGCCCGGCCCAGCCGGCTGATCCTCAGGTGCACCCCGGTGGGCCCGATCGGCCAGCTGTTCACGTCGTCGGACGCACCGTCGCGCGTCACCACGCTCACCACTCGGGCCGTACCCTCGGGATCCATTTCGGCGCAGAGCTTGAACCAGTTGTCGTCGTCGAGGTAGCCGATCAGCACCCCGGAGTCGAAGACCTCCCGGAAGTCGACGATGACCCGGGCCGACAGCTGGAAGTCACCGTCGACCGCTGCGACGAAGCGTTCGGCGTCCGGCCGTTCCGCGGCGCCCGCAGGATCCAGGAAGAGATCCGACTTCGGTCCGCAGTGCAGCCTCGTTCCGCCGGCGACCGGCTCGGGGTCGGACGCGGTCGGCGGGCCCGCCCGGTGGAACGTTAGGGCGACCTCAGGAAAAGCGAGCGGTGACACAAGACCTCCTAGGTCATCCCGCGCCGGTCGGCACGGCGCGGCGCAGACGCACAGTGATCTGCTGCGAGAATCTGGTGCCGAGGCCGCAGAGCATGGCCGCCACGTACAGGGCGAGGATCGCGCCGAACAGCAGCTTCGGGGTGGCCTCGTAGAGCAGTGCCGCGACCAGCCCGCCGGGGATCGCCAGGATTCCCGCCAGGCTCTGCACCGCCGCGAAGAGATCCGCCCGGTCGTCGGGGTGCACGCAGCTCACCACGAGGGCGTCGCGATACGACTCGAGCGCGAAGGTACCGATGCTGAACACGGCCACACCGGTCAGCAGCAGTCCCACCGCACCGGGTCCGGTGAACAGGAACACCACCCAGCCGGCGACGGTGACCACCGCCGAGTACACGGCAAGCCGGCCGGTGCTCGCGCGCCGTTCGAGCACCGGCATGACCACCAGGAAGCACAGGAGTGCGCCGCACGCCGCCACGGCCGGCACGAGCCCCACGACGATCCCGGAGAACCCCAGTTCCCGGGCCAGGTAGACGCTGAGGAGGACGTTGATGTTCACCGCCGTGGTGCTGAACACGAAAAAGCCGACCACGCGGCGCAACGTGGCGTTGCGGAACGCCGACGCCAGCAGCCGGATGCTGTCCAGCACGCCCCGGAGCAGACCGGCCGACTGGTGCAGATCCATCGCCCGCACGCCAGCGGCGGTCTCATCGCTGTAGGCGTTGCGGATCAGGTTGTGGGCCAGCATCGCGAGGGTGCCGAGGACGAACAGGACCCGGAACGTGGGCAGTTCGCCGTGGCGATCAGCGAAGTAGCCGACCGCCGGCACCAGCAGCCCGGCCAGCAGGATGATGACTTTGATCGCCGCGAAGATCCGCGGCCGCTGGCTCTCCTCGGAGTCCTCGGTGGCCAGCAGCCAGAAGGAGACGTTGACGACCTTCGAGGTGGCGTTGAGCAGGTAGCCGACCAGGAAGAACCAGAAGTTGTCGCTGATGGCCCAGATCGCCATCGGCGCGACCCAGGAGGTGACGTCGAAGAGGAACGTCGCCCGTTTGCGGCCGAGCCGGTTGGTGACGACGCCGGCCAGCACCTGGATGACGGCGGCCATGTACAGGTTGACCGAGATGACCAGGCCGATCTCGACCGTTGACAGACCCACGTCCTTCATGAACAGCGGCAGGTAGAACAGCGCCGCGGTACCGAAGATCGCCCACAGCGGCTCGGTGAGAATGGAGGTGCGCGCGTTGCGGTGCAGGCCGGACAGGCCGAGCGTGGTCACCGGCGATCACCGCTTTCGTCGGACGTCAGGGCGTGCACATGCGGCACGCCGGGCACCGCCCCGGCTCGTCCGGGAACGCTCACGTTAACGTTAACGGACTTGCTCGGAACGCGTCAACGGCAGGCCGTGGACTCCCGGCGGGGAGCCTCCGACCAGCAGCTACCATGAGGTACATCGTGGTCAAGAAGACTCAGGACTCAGGCGCGGGCAGCACGCCCCAGCGCACCACCTTGAAGGACGTCGCGCGGGCGGCCGGCGTGTCGCATCAGACCGTCTCCCGTGCGATCAACAACAAGGGCGAGATCGATCCGCTGACCCGCCAGCGAGTTCTCGACGCCGCGCGCGAGCTGCGCTACCGCCCGAGCCGGTTCGCTCGCGGGCTGGTCCGGCCGGACATGACCACCGTCGGACTCATCATCCCGGACGTGGCCAACCCGTTCTATCCCGAACTGATCGCCGGCGTCATCGAGGCCGCGAACGTCCGGGGCTGGCAGGTCGTCGTCGGCAGCACCCAGGGTGACCGGGACGGTGAGCTGGCCCTGGTACGGTCGCTCGGCCGCCAGGTCGATGCCCTCATCGGCTTTTTGACCCACACCGACGCCGAACTGGCCCCCCATCTCGAGGGTCTGCCGCTGGTGGTGATGGACCGGCACCAGAGCACCGCTCACGGCGTCGTGGATGTCGACGTCCGGCCGGGTCTGCGTCAGGGCCTTCAGCACCTGATCGCGCGCGGCCACCGCCGCATCGGGATGATCGACTGCGCCAACGAGTGCGGAGAGTCCCGCCGCGACTGCTTCCGGGCGGTGACCGAGGAGCTCGGTCTTGCGGTGGACAACAGTTGGATCGTGCTGGGCGAGGAATCCATGGCCGGCGGCGAGGCGGCGTTCACCGACCTGCGCCACCGGCATCCGGAGCTGACCGCCGTGATCGGCTACAACGATCTGGTGGCCATCGGCGCGTTCCGGGCCGCACGGCGGATGGGACTGGCCGTCCCCCAGGACTGCGCCCTGCTCGGATGTGACGGCCTGAGCATCGGCGAGTTGCTCGATCCCCCGCTCAGCAGCGTGTACATCGACAAACGCCGGATGGGCCAGCTGGCCATGGATCAAGTGGACGGACTGCTGTCCGGAACACCGACGGCCCCGGCACTGCTGGGCACCGAACTGCTGCACCGCGGTTCTTTCTGATCCGGACACGGATGAGGCCGGGCGACGTGACCGGTCACCGGGTTTCCAGCGGTGCCGGCAGCAACGTGTTCCTGCGGATCGCGAGGATCACCGCGGTGCACGCCAGGATCGCCGCCCCCACGGCAAAGGCGGCGGCCACCGACGCGTGCTCGGTGAGGTATCCGCCGGCGCTGTTGCCCACCGCGTTTCCCAGCAAGCCCGCCGCGACGACACCGGTATAGGACTGGGCCAATGCCGCGGCGGGCACCACGTCGTCGAGCAACGCCGAATTGGCGATGGCGACCGGAGCCGCGAACACTCCCCCGATCGTCATCAGGAACGCCGCCGCGGCGATCCCGTGATGGCCGACCGTCAACAGCGCCAACACGATCGCCATGCCGGCCATCCCGCAGAAGAGCCGGACCGGTACCGGTATCCGGAAGGTCGCCCCGTAGACCAGACCGGCGCTCAGCTCCCCCACGGCGAACAGCGCGAACAGCGTGCCGGCCAGCGCCGGCCGGGCGCCGGCGACCGCGATGACCATGATGCCGAGAGCGATTCCGCTGCCGAATCCACCGGCCAGCAGCGTCCGCAAGCCGGAGGAAAGCCTCAGCGGGCCGGTCGGCCCGCTGCGCGGGGGCCGCTGGGCCCGGCAGGCCGGAGACACGGCGAATGCCAGACCGCCGACGCCCGACAGGATGGCCGCGAGGACGACCGCGCAGACAGCTCCGCCCAGGTAGCGCGCCCCCGTCACGGTCAGCGGACCGATGATCAGCGCGGCCTGGAACGAGGTCGCGAGCAGAGCGTAGGCGGAGGCCCGCGCCCGCTGGTCGTCGATCAGCACGGTCCACAGCACCCGCATGCACGCGGTCGTCGCCGGCACGCTCACCCCGGCGATGCCGGCGATCAGGTAGGTGCGCGGCCCGGCGGTCGGCGAGGCGACCACGCCGATCAACGCGGCTGGGCAGAGCACCGCGCAGACCCCGATCACCCGCGACATCCCGTGCCGGCCGATCAGCCAGCCCTGGATCAGCAGCCCGAGGGCGTTCCCAGCGCCGACGCTACCGCTCGTCAGCCCGGCCGCCGCCGGAGTACCGCCGGCCTCGACTACCAGCAGGTACACCGCGAGACTCAGCATCCCCAGCGGCACCGCCGCCAGAAACGCACCCGTCTGGGGAAGCCGCGCCCGCCTTGACGCCGAGCACCTGCCGGTAGGAGTTCATACCCGTTCATTCCCGAAGGGTGAGGCACGACCGACGTCAGGCAGGAGCCGAGAAAGCCGCGTCGAAGAAACGTCAATCGCCGTTGTCGCTGATCGACAAGGCACAGAGATCCGCCATGACTCCCGAGTAGAAACTGACATCCGACTTACTGGTACCAGCTCGGAACCAACGCTGCCAGGCACCGCCGTCAAGGTAGCGAGCCGCGTGCCGGGTGCCGTTCTTATGGTCGATATGTGTCAGCGCACCGAATGCCCAATCCTGGTGATACCGGAGTTCGACCTCGGGCACGTATTGATCGAGATACGCCATGAGAGTTCCGGCATCCTGATCGGTTCCCCATGCCGCGAGAGCGAAACAGTACCCGCTCCCGGCGCCTCCGGTCGCGCCGGCGCGGACAAAGTCGCTGATCGGCTCCCGAAATCGTTCCCGACGACCGATCGCGATGAGGTATCCGGCAACCAGCCGAGGTCGCCAGTTCGCTCGCATTCGGCCAGGCTGAAGCAAATCCTCCAGCGCCGTGTCGTCAATGTCTCGGGCATCACGCAGCAGGTCTGGAAGAAATTGGTCGGCCTGCTCCTCCGGCGGCCAGAGAATGCCGCTGGGCAGTCTCAGATATCGGGGCCCGTCCGGACCATCGCCCCCCACCGAAACATAGCGTGCCCAGTTTTCGTCACTGGTTTCATTGTTCGGTGACGAGAAGGCCTCAGCCTGCATCGCGTAGCACCCCCGCTGGCCACAGCCTTAGTACCGTTCCGTCGGCGAATCACCTTTCGGCGACAAGGCGTGGATTGTTGCACTTGCCGGATCCGATGTCCACTGTCAGACAACCCACGAAGGCAAGACCACTAGTGCCCTGTGACGTGTGCCGCTGGCCCTTGGATAAACGGCAACCCCGACCGATCCGAGCTGACTTCGATCCCCTTGTCGACGCCGGGCCGCCGTTCTGATTCATGACCAGAAAACATCCGGCCGACGGGAAGCTCGCCGCCCTGCGGGCCGGGGCGTCCCCGCAGCAGGTCGCCGCCCCGAGGAGCAGATCGGCAACGAAGCCTGCCTCGACGTGATCCGCCAGCAGAAGGCCCTCATGACCTTCCCGTAGCCGGCCGACGCACCCGGCCGCTGCCTTGTTTCAGGATTTCCCGCTCCCCGGGCCGACCACCCAAGCCCATCTCATTGACTCGATGTGATCAGGCCGGAAGGATTTCCGGCAAGTTTCTTTACGATTACGTTGAGTCGAGAGGTCACCGCCGAATGACCCGTCCCCGTACCGCCGGCCTGTTGGCGGGCCTGCTGGCCACCGCAGGCCTCCTCGTTCCCCAAGCCACCCAGGCGGCCCCCGCCGCCAGCGTCCAGGCCTGGTTCAGCTCCGAGTCGCGCACCGCGGGCTACGAGCCGAAGAACGCCAACTGGTACTCCAGCCCCGCCACCGGCCTGGCCGGCACTCCGTACCAGCTCAGCAAGCAGGCCGACATCGCCACCGCGGCGGCCGGCGGCACCGCCACGATCGCGGTCGACACCACGCAGAAGTTCCAGACCGTGCTCGGCGTCGGGTCCTCCCTGGAGGAGTCGACGATCTTCAACCTGGCGCGGATGAGCCCGGCCGGGCGCACCAACGCCCTGCGCGCGCTCGTCGACCCGAGCGCCGGGGCGGGCTTCAACGTCACCCGGATCACGTTCGGCACCAGCGACTTCACCTCGCACGACTTCTACACCTACGACGACGGCGCCGCCGATCCGTCGCTGTCGCGCTTCTCCATCCAGCGCGACATCGACTACAAGATCATCTCGACGCTCCGCGAGGCGCTGGCGATCAACCCGAACCTGAAGATCTTCGCGAGCGCGTGGTCGGCGCCGGGCTGGATGAAGAGCAGCAACGCGATCATCACGGGCAGCCTGCTCGACCAGTACGTCCCCACGCTGGCCACCTACTACCGCAAGGCCATCCAGGCGTACGCGGCACAGGGCATCCCGATCTACGGCCTCACCCTGCAGAACGAGCCGCTGTTCGAGCCGGCCGACTACCCCGGCATGCGGGTCACCGCCGACCAGGAGCGGCGCCTCGCGATCGCCCTGCGCACCGAGCTCACCACCAACGGGCTGGGCGCCACCAAGATCTGGGCGTTCGATCACAACTTCAGCGAGGGGCCCTCGTACGCTCAAGGGGTTTTGACGAACGACGCGCGCTCGTCGGTCGACGGTGTCGCGTTCCACGACTACGCCGGTGAGCCGTCCGCGATGGCCACCGTCAAGGCGCAGTTCCCCGACAAGGACGTGCTGATGACCGAGCGTTCGGTCTGGGGCACCGCGGGCGCCGACCGGGTCGCACAGTACTTCCGCAACCAGTCCACTCTCTACGAGGGCTGGGTCTCGATGCTCGACCAGAACCGTTCGCCGGAGCGCTGGAGCGGCTCGCCCGACCCGACGATGCTGGTGCAGAGCACGTCGAACCCGGACACGTTCTGGAAGACCCCGGACTACAACATGATCGCCCAGTTCTCCAAGTTCGTGCAGCCCGGCGCGAAGCGGGTCGCCACGGGTTACGGCTCGACCGGAACGGTCACCAACGTCGCCTTCGCCAATCCGGACAACTCCTTGGTCACGGTCGTGGTCAACCAGACCGCAGCAAACCAATCTTTCACCGTACGGGCGGGAGCGCGCCAGTTCACCAGCACCCTGCCGGCGAAGACCACCGGCACCTACGTGTGGGCCGGAGCCGGTGACGCGGGCGCGGCGCCGACCCGGTCGGGCCCGATCACCGGCCTCGGCGGCAAGTGTGTCGACGTCGCGGGCGCGGCGTCCACCAACGGCACCGCGGTGCAGCTCTACACCTGCAACGGCTCGGCCGCGCAGACCTGGACCGTCGGCTCGGACTACACGGTCCGCGCTCTCGGCAAGTGCCTCGACGTGAACGCCGCGTCAAGCACCAACGGCACCAAGGTCCAGATCTACGACTGCAACGGCACCACCGCCCAGCAGTGGACCGCCGGCACCGACGGCACCCTGCGCTCGCTCGGCAAGTGCCTGGACGTCACCGGGCCGTCCACGGCCGACGGCACGAAGCTGCAGATCTGGGACTGCTTCGCCGGCGACAACCAGCGCTGGATCCTCCCGTAACCCTGCTCCCCCGCGCCGCCCGGCTGCCACTCGGCCGGGCGGCGTTCGGCGTCACTCCACACCGGACACGTCGCTTTGACCCGAGTCCGTATGATCGCGGGGGTTTTGCAGAGCCAGCGGAAGGACGGTCCATGTCGATGCCGGGAGCCGCGCACGGGGATTTCACCCGCATGCTCGATGCCACCGTCGGTGCCCTCCGTGCGGTGAGCCCGCCCCCGGAGGACGAGGAGACCGCCCGCCGGTGGCTGACCGGTGAGGCCGCGGAGGGCCAGGTCCGCGCGGAGTTCGGCGCCGACGGCCGGCTCGCGGCGCTCACCGTGGACCCGCGGATGATGCGCCTGGGCTCTCCCGAGCTGTGCGACCGGATCGTCGAGGCGGTGAACGCGGCGATCGACGCGATGCGCGGCGACACTGCCGTGCCGGCCGCCGCCGACCTCAGCCAGCTCACCGAGCAGCTGCAACAGGTCCGGGACACGGCGGTGCCGCGGATGGGGGCGTTCCTGCAGGCGTTGACCGAGGCGCAGGCCCGGATGGCCGGCGGGAGCACCCACCGGTGAGCGGCTTCGAGACCGAGCCCGCGGCCCTGCGGGCCGGCGGTGAACAGGTGATCGACGTGGCCGAGCGGTTCATCGGGCAGCTGGAGAGCTTCGAGGCGCAGATGGCCGGCTACGGCGAGCCGTGGGGCGGCGACGACATCGGCTCGCTGATCGGCACCGTCTACGTCGGAGTCTCGGCCTGGGTGCTGGACTGCATCGGGGTGGCCGCCGAGGAGATCGGCGCGGCCGGCAGCGACCTGACCCTGATGGCCGACAACTACGAGTCGGTCGAGCAGGAGTCCGCGGACGCGATGCTCGGCATCCACCGGCTGCTGGGCTGACCCATGGGACTCCAGCTGCCTGGTGAACTCGTCACCGCCCTCGGATGGATCGGCCTGTCCTGGCCGGAGGGCGACGAGGAGAAGCTGTTCGAGATGGGTCAGGCCTGGCTCGACTTCGCCGGCACGGTCGCCGGCGCCTCCGGGGAGGCCGGCTCGGCCGCCGCGGCGGTGCTGGCGCAGCACAGCGGCGAGGCCATGCAGGCGTTCGGCCAGTGGTGGGCACAACCGGAGAGCGGGCCGGGCACACTGCCGGACTACGCCCAGGCCGCCACGCTGGTCGGCACCGGGCTGATCATCTGCGCCGGGATCGTGCTCGCCCTGAAGATCCAGATGATCGTGCAACTGGCCATCCTCGCCTTCGAGGTGGCCCAGGCCATCGCGACCGCGGTCGCCACCTTCGGCGCGTCGCTGGCCGAGATCCCGATCTTCCAGACGATCACGCGGGAGGTCGTCAGCATGCTGATCGACCAGGTGATCTCGGAGCTGATGAATGGCTAGGCGGCCGTCGACGGGCACCAAGAGGCGGGGCGGCGTCGCCAAACCGGGTGAGGGCAACCTCGTCAGCGCAGCGGTGAAGAAGGCCTCCGCGCCCCCGGTGAAGCGCAACAACGACCTGCCCGAGGTCACCATCCGGATCGAGCGCAAGAGTTTCCACCACCGCACTGACTTCGACCGCAAAGCGGCCGCCCTGAAACGGCTGAGTGACCAGGGAAAACTCTTCAAACAGGCGAACCCGCTGGCGCGGGACGGCAGCGTCACCGGCGGCTTCAAGGACCGGATCATCAAGAAGCTCTACAACAAGTACGTCAAGAACAACACCGGCAGCACAGAGCAGAAGGCCCTCGACGAGGCAGCGTTCGAGCGGATGCGACAACGAGTGGTCAGCCAGAACCCCGATCACGTCTGGGAGCTGCAACTCGGTGGTCCCGACGAGGTCGGTAACCTCAAACTGATGGACGCCCGCACGAACCGGGACATCGGTACTCAGATCCGGGTGCAGATCATGAATCTGCCGGACGGCACACCGATCCGAATAGAGGTAGTGGATTGAACCCCGATCTGCGGGAGCTCATCGAGGAGCTGCGCGCCGACCTGGTGGCGGACCGGGACAACACGGTCAGCTGGGGAAACCTCAGCCCAGGCGCGTCACCGGGCACGATCCCGCCGACGGTGCCGCAGCCGGTACGCGAGCTGATGGAAGTCACCGAGGGCATCTCGGCGGGCGGCTTCTACTTTCCCCACATCCCCACGTCGACCAAAATGCAGGGCGAACTCGAGGACATGCCGGAGTACACCGGCGTCGCCGCCGAGAGCTCCGAGTGGTTCTACCTCGGGCGTATCAAGGAAGAGCCGCTGTTGCTGCGCCGTGACACCGGCGCGGTCTGGTACTTCCCCGAGGTCAGCACCGACGAGTGGTTCATGCGCGAGGCCTTCCAGCAGATCGCCCCGGACCTGGACTCGTTCCTCGGCTACTACGTGTTCGGCGCCGGCTACGCCGAGATCGGCTTCGACGATGACGACTGGTGGCGCTTCCTCGAGGAGCAGGACCTGACCACCCCCGCCGAGGAGGAAAACGAATGAGCGTCTCACTGGCGGAACTCACCGCACTCTGGGGCCCGGACGGCGTGATCGAGGTACCGGCCGACCTGCTCGGCGACGTGTTCGCACCGGGCGTCCTGCCCGCCGGCGCGGCCCTCCCGGTCGAGGTGCCGATCCTGTTCACCGCGGACGTCACCGTCCCGGGAATGACGCCGTTCGGCAAACTGAAGATCGAGATCGGCGACGAGGGCCCGCGGGTCTACGTCATCCTCGGCAGCTCGCCCGAGGACGCCCAGATGCTCTACTGCCTCGACTCGCAGGACGGCTCGGTCGTCCTGCTCGACCTCGGGACGCCGAACTTCGAGCACGTCAACGCGTCGTTCGCGGCGTTCGTCGAGTTCCTCTACCGGCTCGGGCGGCTCATCGACACCGATCCGGGCGGCCGGGCCCGCGCCGAGCGCGCCGCGGCCATCCGCGCCGAACTGACGCCGGTCGACCCGTCCGCGTTCGGCGACCCGGAGTCGTGGTGGAGCATGGCGTTCCAGCAACTCGAGTCCACCAGCGCCTGAGCTCCCACGGTTGACCTCAACCGCAGTCGAGGTTGCAGGCTGCTGGCATGCGAGTGGTGCAGGTGGTCCGTTTCGGTGGTCCCGAGGTGCTGGTTCCGGGCCGAGTGGTCATCGGGCAGACCTTCCCGCTGGACCGCGCCGCCGACGCGCACGCCGCGATCGAGAACCGCACGGCCGTGGGCAAGACCCTGCTCCTCATGTAGGAACGTGTGACCGCGGTCACCTTTCCCCGATGACCTCGTCCGCCACGCGACGCTCCGCGAACACCTTTCAACCGAACGTGAAAGGTGGAGACGATGCTCCGACGACGCTTACTGACAGTGACCCTTTTCCCGGTCCTCGCGGCCACCGGCGCCACGCTGGTCCCGGCCGCCGCCCAAGCCGCCGATCCGCTGCGGATCAGGGCCCTGCAATGCTTCTCTTTCCAGGCCGGCTCCAACTACGGGAAGATCAACTGCTCGGTCACCTGGGACGGCGGCGAAGACCCGTCAACCGGAGTGTTCCAGGTCGTCGGCGGCAACCTGCGCGACCGCCAGGAGTCCAGCGACTCCGTGGCCCGGCGCGCGACGTACTCCGCCACCTGCTGGACGCCGACCGAGGTCAGCGTCACGGCAACGGTCACCGACGCCCGCGGCACCGCGGTGCCGTCACAGTTCGAGACCAGGTGCAACGCCGGCCGCCCCGGGCAGTAGTCCCTCTCCCCGTCCCGCCACCGCTCGGATCTCCTTGATCGGCACTCCGGCGGCAGCCCCTGAGCGTTTCGGCCTTCGCCGGCCGGACCGGCTGCCACTGATCGGCACCCGAACCCGCACCAGCTCTGCGATCCTTTGGGTGCTGCCATTGCCGACGAGAAGAACGACGGAGGTAGCGGCACCCCATGGCGAGTCAGTTGATGCGTTTCCACATGATGATCGCGGCGCTGGCGGTGTTCGGCTTCCTGGCCGTCCCCGACGGCAGCACCCTCCAGGTGATCTGGCAGGTCGGGTGCGGCTGGTACGCCGCCGCGATCATCATCGCCGGGATCCGGCGCCGCCGACCGGCGATGCCGGTGACCTGGTGGCTGGTCGCGCTCGGGATCGCCGGCAACGCCGGCGGCATCCTGGTCGAGTACGTGCTGGCCCACATCCAGACCGATCCCGGCTTCCCGTCCGTCGCCGACGTCGCGTACCTGTCGCTCTACCCCGCCGTGGCGACCGGGCTGCTGCTGCTCATCCGGCGGCGCACGGCCCGCGACTGGTCGAGCCTGGTCGACGCCACCACACTCACCACCGGCATGAGCCTGCTCGCCTGGGTGTTCATGGTCAAACCCGCTGCCTCCGACCCGTCCATCGGGCTGCTCGGCCACATCGTCAGCGTGGCCTATCCGGTCGGTGACGTCGTGCTGCTGGCGATGACCGTGCGGCTGATGCTCAGCGGCGGTACCCGCAACACCTCGTTCCGGCTGACCTGCGCCGCCCTGGTCTGCTTCCTCACCGGCGACGCCACCTGGGCGGTCATCAACCAGATGGTCTGGGAACCGGGCCCGATGGCCCACAAGATCCTCGCCGACGTCTTCCTCGCCGGCTACCTGGTGTTCGCCGCGGCCGCGGTGCATCCCGACGTACGCTCGCTGGCCCGCACCGTCGCACCCCGTCCGGTCCGGATCAGCCGGGGCCTGCTGGTCGTGCTCACCGTCACCTCACTGATCGGACCGGCGCTGCTGCTCCTGCAGGCGCTGCGGCACCAGGTGACCGACGCGCTGGCCATCGCCATCGGCTGCATCTCGGTCTTCCTGCTGGTCCTGACCCGGATGTCGCAGCTGCTCACCCAACTCGACCTGCAGACCGAGAAGGTACGCGAGCTGGCCGTCACCGACGAGCTGACCGGCCTGCCGAACCGGCGCTCCTGGAACACCGAGCTGCCCCGGACCATGGAGCAGGCCCGCCGCACCGGCAACCCGCTCACCGTGGCCCTCATCGACATCGACCACTTCAAGAACTTCAACGACACGTACGGGCATCCGGCCGGCGACCGGCTGCTGAAGGAGGCGACCGCGGCCTGGCAGCACGAGCTGCGTACGGTCGACCACCTCGCCCGGTTCGGCGGCGAGGAGTTCGTGCTGGCGCTACCGGATGCCACCACCGCGCAGGCACGCGCCATCGTCGACCGGATGCGCCTGGCCACACCGCTGGGACAGACGTTCTCGGCCGGCATCGCCGGTTGGGACCGCGCCGAGACCTCCGACGAACTGACCGCACGCGCCGACACCGCGCTCTACCAGGCCAAGAACGCGGGACGTAACCAGATCGCCGAGGCCGCGCAGGAACCCGTGACCACCTGATCCCCCGGCCTGCCGGCTCCCGGCCGACCTGAAAAAATCAGACTGTTCAAAGAATCACTTGGCGCAGAGTAGTTAACCAGTCACTCTTGGTCACGTGATGCATGAGCAACCACGCCACCCAGCGTCCTGGTGGGCACAGTTTCCCGAACAGTCCGAGCGGTTCGACACCGCCTTCCTGACCGAGGGCCTCGGTGACCTGATCACCGTCCGGATCCCCGCGCCGCTGCTGCGCCGGGAGGCCGAACTCGCGCTGGAGATCATGGTCCGGCACCTGAACAAGCCCGCCAGCGAGGAACTGGCCCATCGCGCCCGCGACGGCGCCGACCGGCTGGCCACCACCGTGGGACGACTGCAGGAGCGCTCCGGTGACGCACTCGCGCTGCCTGAGGCGCACGCGCTGGTCCACCTGCTCAGCGGCCGGTTCGGCGAGGCCGCCGCCGCGGCCGAGAGCTTCACCGCCACACACGGCATCCTGCGGGTGTTCGTCGGAGCCCTGCGGATCGCCTCCTTCGACAACGACCTGGCGGTGAAGATGCTCGCCGCCGGCCAGGAGCCCGCGGCCGCGCTGCGGTCCGGCATGATCCTCGGCAAGTACAGCTGGTGGCCGTCGTGGCTTCTCAAGATTGTCGGCGAGCGGGCGATGGCCGGCATCCTCGACGATGCCACCGTCGCCGCCATGGACACCTGCGCGTACGCGGAACTCAGCCCCGCCCAGGCCCGCATCGCGCGCCGTCTGCTCTCCGGCGAGGAAACGCTGATCGATGCCTCCGCGACCCGGCTGGAGGGCCTCGGTGAGACCGATGCCGCCGAGAAGCTACGCCGCGGTGACCTGACCACCGTCGCCCTCGCGGCTCGCCTGATCCTCGCCTGATCCGGACACAGCCGGCCCCACGGTGATGGCGACACCGTGCTCACCGGTGATCGCACCGGGCGGGTGGCGCTCAGTGATACCACCGGCCAACCGATCGGAATGGTACGGACGGTCGAGCACCGACCGCGACAGAGCCCCGGTCTCGGGCCGGGGCCGGCCGGCGACCTGACGAATCCGGTCAGCGGGCTTCCGCCACTGACCTGCCATCGGCTCCACCTCACACCGGAGATCACGTGACCACACCGGACAGTCCCGACAGGGCCTACGACCTGCTGCCGCCGACCCTGGCCGACGCCCGCGACGCCATTCACCGCGCCCACGGCCACACCGGACGCTCCGCCTGGGCCCAGCTCCTCACCATCGCCGGCCTCACCGGCACCGAAACCGACCGATCAGCCCTGCTCCGGATCCTGGAGGCGATGATCCACCTGGACCCGGTCAGCCAGCTCTGCGCCCAAGCGCTGCACATCCGCCTGACCTCCTACACCCACCTCGCCGCCGCGCACCCCGCGACCAGGAGCACCGCATGAACACCATGACCGACACCGAACTGTTCACCCGGCTCGGCGATCCCGCCCGCATCCACCGCCTCGCCGAGTACGACCTGCACCACCCGGCCCTGCGTACCCACCTCGACGGCATCGCCCGCGACAGCGCCGAACGTCTGCGGGCCCCGGTGTCGCTGGTGTCCGTCCTGCTGGACAGCGCGCAGTTCATCATCGGCCGGCACGGCCTCTCCGGCGCCACCGCCGGCCTCCAGGGTGTGCCGGCGGAATGGGCCTTGTGCACCCAGACCGTCCTCACCAGTGCCCCCTACTGTGTCTCGGACGGCACCACCAACCCGCGTCACAGCGGCAATCCCATGCTCACCCTGACCGGATTGCGCAGCTACGCCGGAGTGCCGTTGATCGACGACAACGGCCAGGTGCTCGGCGCGCACTGTGTGCTCGACACCGTCCCCCGGCACTTCACCGAGCACGACATCGCCTCCCTCACCGAAGGAGCCGCCGAAGCCCTGCGCGTCCTCGGCCGATACCACGACGCCTGACCGGACACCGTCGCGGAAAGCCGCCGTCAGCCGCAGGTCACCACGGCACGGCGACCACCCGCACGTGCTGGTCATCGGGGTGGTGCAGCGAGATGAACAGCGAGCTCGCGGTGCTCAACTCCGGGTGCCCGATGAACGCGTAGCACCAGCTCGTCGTGGTGCTGGCGCATCCCGGCAGCACCGCTTCCGCGCCGGCCGTCCACGGGCCGGTCGGTGCCGTGGCGGTCCAGACCCGGTAGTGGCCGGCGATGGTGGTCTGCTCGATCGCGACGTAGCCGCGCCCCGGGAAGACCCGCACGTCGATCCCGAGCGGGCGCGCGCCCGGCAGCGCCGACGTCGCGGCCGCCGGGTCCGCCGACCACGTGGTCCCGGTCCAGTACCGGTAGCTGCTCCCGGTGGACCAGCCGGTGCTGGACGACCACGGCGTGCGCGCGAGCGCGACGGTCCCGGCACCGCACGCGCCGAACGCCGACGAGGTGCACAACGACGTGTACAGATAGAGGTACCCGTCGGCGGCGAAGGTCGGCGAGCCGAGCCGATACTGCCAGGCCAGCTCACCGGCGGCCGGGCGCGGGAAGACGGTGGCCGGTCCGACCAACTGGTTGGTCACCGGGTCGTAGAAGGTCACCCCGTAACTCTGCGTGGTCCAGGCGTTGTTATAGACACAAACATTTGTGTACGTCAGGAAGAGCAGCCCGGAGCCGCTCCGCCCACTGATCACCCGGTTCGGTCCGCGGGTGAGGCCGGTGATCCACGACGCGGCGTAGGACTGCGTGCCGCTCGCCCCGCACGCCGTGGTGGTACCCGGCAGCACCAGCCCGGACGGCGTGGGCAGGAACGGCGCCGGCCCCCGCGTGCTCGGCACCGCCGGCGCGGCGGGCGGCGTCGGCAGTTCGCTCAGCGTGGTGGGCACCTGGCCGGCCACGTACGACCCGACCGCCGCGGTCGACCCGCCGATGAACCCGATCACGGTGCCGGCCGGGTTGATGACCGCCGTGTCGCAGAACGTCCACAGCGCCTGCCCACTCGCCGACGGCAGGGGCGCGCTGTATCCACAGTCGCGCCCGATACTGTTGCCGCTGGCGGTCTCGTACCGTGACCCCACCTGCGCCGGCGGCGGCACGTCGGCCAGTGCCACGCCGGGCACGGTCAGCGCCGCGCCCACGACGAGTACGCCCAGAAGTGCTCTGCTGATCCGCATGATCCCCCGATCATCCAATCATCATTGTCGATGTCAGGATGGCACGCGCCCGCAGCTCGCGGAACCGCCGGCGCCCGTCGCGTCACCGACCGGAGGAGCGTGGCCCGCCGAACCAGTGACCCAGGTACTCCGAATAGAAGTTTGCTGATTTCTGTTGTCGCCGTGTTCCCCGAGCATCCACTTCCTGCAGAGCCAGGTGCGTCCTCACCTGGCGCGTCCTCAGGAAGGAGATCTCGATGTCCGGGACCTCCCCGCGACACCGACGCCGGTTGCTCGGCCTCGTTGTCGCTTTCGCTCTCCCCGCCGCGGCCGTCGTCGCCGTCGCCCTGCCCTCCGATGCGGCGACGGCACCGGCCCCGAGTGGCGTCTACACCCTGGCCTCAGGTTCCAGCGGCAAGTGTGTCGACGTGACCGGCGCGTCCACCGCCAGCAGCGCCCTGCTCATCCAGCTCGCCTGCACCACCACCGCCAAGAACCAGCAGTGGACCGCGAAGCAGCAGAACACCGGCCAGTTCCAGCTGGTCAACGGCAACAGCGGCAAATGCATCGACGTACCCAGCTCCTCCAGCAATTCCGGCACCCAGCTGCAGCAGTACAGCTGCGGCGACAACACCAAGAACAATCAACTCTGGACGTTCACCGCCTCCACCGCGGTGACCGGAAAGTACCTGGTCAAGAGCGTCGCCACCGGCCTCTGCCTCAGCAACAAGGACGGCTCCACCGCTGGCAACAACCCGATCGTCGAAGAGACCTGCTCCGACATCGCCCGCATGCAGTGGATGTTCACGCAGGTCGGCGGCGGGTCGCGGTGGTCGAATGCGGCTGACGGGTTCGCGTCCACCGACGGCGGGACCACCGGTGGCGCGGCCGGCGCGTCGGTCACGGTCACGACGTACGCGGATCTCTTGAAATATGCGACAGCGGTCGAGCCGTTTGTGATCAGGGTGAGCGGCACGGTCACCTACCCCACCTACGGCTACGAGCTGCGGGTGACGTCGAACAAGACGATCGTCGGGGTCGGTACCACCGGCCGGATCAAGGCGGGCGGGTTCTTCCTGGCCGCGGGCGTGCACAACGTGATCATCCGGAACCTCACCATCGGGGACACCGCGATGACCGACGACGACCCGGACGACAAGACGTATGACTACGACGGCATTCAGATGGACACCGCCGACCACGTCTGGATCGACCACAACACGTTCCAGAACATCAACGACGGCTACATCGACTCGCGCAAGGACACGTCCTATGTCACCGTCTCGTGGAATCGGCTCGGTAACCACAACAAGACGTTCGGCATCGGCTGGACCGACAACGTGACGGCCCGCGAGACCATCCACCACAACTGGTTCTTCAACACCAACCAGCGCAACCCGAGCGCCGACAACCTGCAGTACGCGCACCTCTACAACAATTACCTGCAGAACATTTCATCGTACGGAAATCTGTCGCGCGGCAGCACCAAAATGGTGCTGGAGAACAGTTACTTCGACGGCGTCGCCAACCCGTACAACATCGACGACACCTCGAAGGGACAGCTCAAGCAGAGCGGCAGCATCGTGGTCAACTCCACCGGCAAGCAGGTGACCGGCGGTTCCGCGTTCACCCCGAGCGCGTTCTACGCCTACGTGCTGGACGCGGCCGCGGACGTGCCCGCACTGGTCAAGACCTACTCAGGCCCCCAGGCCGACATCACCATGTGACAAACGCCGGGCACGGCGCTCCCCCGGAACGCCGTGCCCGCCGATCGCACTACCGTCGCCCACCGAAAGTCCAGCGGTGCACCTCGATGGAGTCGTATCGCTCCCGGGTCAGCACCGCGCACGCCTCATCCGGACCCGGCGCGACGATCAGCAATGCCGTGCCCAACCAGGTCACCCCGTCGTCGGCCAGCAGCGGCCCGTAAGCGATCAGATCATCCCGGCCCGCCGGCACCTCGAGGTCGGCCGCCGCCCCCGCGCCGAACCCGAGCACCAGGTACCCGTCGCCCTCGGCCGCACCACCGGGGAAGTCCCACATGGTGCGTCCGAGCGCGTTGCGCCACCGCCGCAGCAGCACGTCCCGATACACACCGGCCTGATAGGTGGGTTCGTCAAAGGCAAACGCCCGAGCCGCGGCAGGATCGGGAAGATCGACGATGTGCAGGCTGCCGGTCGGGGTTTCCCCGTCAGCGGCCAGGGTCGGACCCCGGGCAATCAGCTCCGCCTCGAACCCGTCCATGTACGCCCAATGGGCCTCCCCCAGCTCGTACCGCAGCGCCAGCGAACCGGGCCGGTCGCGGTGATAACACAGGAACTCCATACCCACAGCCTTCCAGCCGGACCGTCAGGTCAGCCGGCCGAGGAGCCCCGGGCGGGGGCTCGATGCGATCACGCTGAGGGGATTCGGATCGACGCTCCAGGCCGCGGCGACCCGCATGACGTCGTCCCAGCCGGTCTCCGTGCCGTTATGGAGGCCGATCGCCGCGGCGATCTGCTCGACCGTGCCGCCAGCACCGCCAGCCAGGTCCGTTTGACGCCGAAGCTCACCACGGCGGGAGTACCGGGCGGCAGGTGCTCCACCGGAAGATCCGCGATCATCCGCACCGCTGCGGCGCACACCGTGGCCAGGTCGTCGGCGCGGCCCAGCCAGGTCTGCCCGGCGACCGGCCGGTTGCCGGCACTGCCCGCGCCGGTGAGCCGGACGTCGCCGGTCGACAGCTTTCGAGGTGCACGGTCGCGCCGCCGTCGAGCAGACGCCAGTCGACACCCGCGGCCGCGAGCGCCTCCGCGTACCCCGGATTTTCTCCTCGCTCCGATGCGGGAAGCGCGGCACGGACCGCCGCGAGCAGCGATCCGGCGTCCGGATCTGCGGTGTACGCCGGGCCGACGGAAAAGCCCCTGACGACCGGCATCACGATCAGTCGGCCGACGGCGGAGGTGACGATCGCTGCTTGATGGATCGTCGGCCACCGGGGCGGGACCGCGTCGAGCACGCGACGGACCATCGCGCCGAGTTCGTGCGCGATGTCGGCGGCCGACGGCATCTCCGCCTCTGGACCGAACGGGTCGACGGCGGCGTGCCAGGTGCCGTCGCTGAGGAAGACCCGCGCGGATTTCTCGGGCCGGTATCGCTGAACCGGGACACCGGCGACGTCCTCACAGAACGACCGCCACGAGACCCCCTCGTCCCGGTAGGCCTCGGAAGCCAATGAGTAGAGCTGCAGAATCGCGTCACCCAGCTGCGCGCAGGAGGCATCATCGGCGACGGCCACACCAGTGGTGAACCGGCCGCGCGTGACGAACACGCGCCCCTCGAAGACATGAACCTCGCCCCACAACACGCCCGAGACCCTGTCCCCGCCCTACGACAAGAACCCCGCGTCCCCCACCGAAGCCAGCCAGCCGGCCCGCAAATCTTGTAACTTCAGGCCGAAGACCAGCGCGAGGAGGCAAGACAGCATGGGTACGTTCGGGACCGGCCCGTTCTCCAGCGACGGGGCCATGGACTTCCTGGAGGAGCTCGCCGAGCGCCCTCCCGAGGGCCGGGTGCCCGCTCTGACCCGCATGTTCCTCTTCGTGAGGGACAAGCCGGAACTGCTCGGACGTGAGTACTTCCCCGACGAGGTCGTGGCCGCTGCGGCAATCGTCGCGGCGACTCTGCCCGGCGGAGAACAGTTCGACGAGCGACTCGCCACGCTCGCCGACCAGGAGCTCGCCCCGGAGGTCCGGCTCGCCGCACCCGCGCCCGACCTGGCACCCCTCGCGCTGGCAGCCCTGAAGGTCGTAGCCGGCCCGTGGCATCAGGGCTGGACAAACCCCACGGACGCCACAGAAGCCCGCGCCACGATCGCCACACTTTCGCAAGTGCTCACCTCGGGCAGCGTCGACCCGGAAGGATCTCCGCGCTGATGGGTTCAGGGGTGCCAAAGGTGGCGGCGCTCCCGGCATGACGTCGGCGCGCCGCTGCGCGCGAGCGCTGCGGCGGTCCGCTACGGTCGATTCACATGAGCTGGACTGACGCGACCGTTTCTACCGAGGACGGCGAGGTTCCGCTTCGCACCTTGCCGGTCGCCGAGCTCGTGTCCGCCGCTCTCGCCGTTGACGAGGACACCCGGACGGAATACACCGGGTTCCTGCACCTACGCGGCGACCAGGAGACCTTCGAGGCAGCTCGGTCGCTGTGCGGCTCCGCCGAGCCGGTCCGGCGGGAGTTGGGCGCCTACGTCCTCGGCCAGCTGGGCGCGGTCGCGCTCTCGGCCGAAGGCACTATCGTGGCCGTGCCCCGCGATCAGCGCCCTTTCCGCGCCCCGGCCGTGACGCTGCTGCTCGACCTCGCCGCCACCGAGACCGTCGACCAGGTACAGCAGGCGATCGCGACCGCGCTCGGGCATCTCGCCGATCCACGGGCGGTCGAATCCCTCGGCAGGTGGCACACGCATCCCGAAGTCATGGTCCGCTGGGCGGTCTCCCTCGCGTTGACCCGCCTCGCCGCCACCGACGACGACGCGGTGCGCTACCTGGTCGAGTTGACCACCGACCCCGACCCTCTGGTCCGCGACTGGTCCTGTTGCGGGCTGCACCAAGCCGGCCGTGACACTCCGGAGGTCCGCCGCGCCCTCCTCGCCCGGATCGATGACGAGGACGCCGTCACGCGGGCGGAGGCCATGCGAGCGCTGGCCTACTTCGGCGAGCCCCGAGCGGTCCAGCCACTTCTGGACGCTCTGGACAACGCCACGAATGCCACCGATGACAAAACACACGAGGTGGCCGGCCTCCTCGAAGAGGCCCTCTCCCTGCTCGCCGACCACACCGGAGATCCCCGTCTGATCGCGCGCACCACCTCGCCAGACGACTGAGCCCGCGCAGCACTACGACCGGCTCGCCGCGGTCACGTCGATGGGCGGCCGGTGATCGCCTCGTAGATGGTGTCGTAGCCGGGGGCGTCGACCAGGTCGAGCAGGCCGTCCTCGGCCATGGCGTAGACGCCCTGGGTGAAGCAAGCGTTGGTGACGGTGGCCAGCTCGGCGATGGAGGTGTACTCGACTACCGGTTCTCCCGGATCCAGCAGGGACACCACCACCGGCTCATCGCCCGGCTCGGACCAGGCGGCCACATACAAATCGGTGCCGCCGTCACGCAGCAGCGGGACCCAATGTCGGTAGGGTAGCTCGACCGACCAGTCGTCGTGGACCTCGGCGAGCGCGACCGGCCAGTAGCCCGGGATCACCCAGCAGTCGCCGATGACCTGGCCGGGTGCGTCGTCGACGCCGTCGCACCAGGAGAACCAGGCGAGCACGGCCGCCGGCAGATCCGCGCCGAGCGCGGCGGTGATCTCTTCGGGCGGCCGCCCCGGACGCAGGTGTGCCGCGACCGGGGCGCCGACGCGGCTCAGCCATCCGCTCCACTCGCGGAGAGCGTCGGCCGTGTTCACAGCTGCCGGAGGATGATCGGGTCTTTGATCTTCTGGTCGGCGGCCAGGAGCAGCGCCTTGCTGATGATCTCGGAGAGCCGGCTGTCGCCCTCGAACGGGAGGAACAGGTCGGGTTCGGCGGCTCGCTTCGCCGACGCCGGGATGATGCACAGGTAGCGGTCCTGCGGCGCGATCAGGATGTTGCCCGATCCGTAGTGGATCCGGTACGTGTGCAGGTCGCCGCGCACCTCGAGGAACTTGTCGGTCAGCGTGCACCGGCCGGCGATCGCCAGTCGCGGGATCAGCGCGGCCAGCACCTCGCGGCGGGTCTGGCCGGGCGGGGTGAGCTCGCCGAAACTGGTCCTGGCCCAGTAGTCGCGGTACCGGCCTTGCGGTCCGCCGTCGAACCAGTTCGGGTCGCTGCCGACCCCGGCGACCGCGACGAACAGGTCGACGTCGCGCATCACCTCACTCAGCACGACTGCCGGGACCTGCTCCAGCGCGACGGAGGTGCCGTCCTCGCCGAGGAACCGCAGCTGGTCGGTGGCCATCGTGTCGAACACCCCGTCGTCGCGGGGGTCGATCCCGGCGATGCTCAGCTCGGCGCGCAGGCCCCGATCCGGCAGGGCCAGGCGCGGTGACTCCCGGGAGTACGCGTCGTCGCGCCACTGCTGGTACGACCAGCCGCGCCGCGCGAGCAGCGCGTTGAGCCGGTGCTGCAGGACGACGTGTGCGGCGAACCGGTTCGAGTACGTGCCGGTGGCCCGTTCCGCGTCGGTGAGCAGGTACTGCTCGCGGTGGGCCTGCTTGAACGGCTGGGTGATCTCGTGACGGGCCAGGAAGTCACGCCACGCGCCGATCGCGTCAGGGTGCTCGCCGGCCGGGTGCCACAGTCGTACGATCGCATCGTCCTTGACGGGGAAAACCGCGTCGTCGACGGTGCGCACGGCGTCGGCGGCCCAGGCGCAGGTGACGCCGTCGACCGTCCAGATCAGGCGGCGGGCCAGGGTCCGGGCCAGTGGGTGGTCGAGGAACCGGTCCCGCCACTGCTCGCCGGTCCACTGCCGGTCACGGCGCAGCAGCCCGTCGAGGCGGTCGCGGGTGGCGATCAGCGTGGCGCCGATGTCCTTGACCGTCGCGGTGAGCTCCTTCAGCTCCTCGCGATGGTCGGCGCGCACCTGAGCCGGGACGGCCCTGACCACCTTGCCGCCCGCGTTACGCCAGGTCACGACCGCGTCCGTGCCGTGGATCTCGACCTCGTAGGTGCCGTCGCCGAGCTTGTCGGCCAGCGGCAGCCCGTAGCCGGGCAGGGCCATCTCCTCGACGTCCTCACGCGCGATGCCGAGCGCGGTCGCACACGCGTCCAGGCCCTTCTCGACCAGCCGCAGCGTGCTCTTGTACGTCAGCCGCGAGGCCAGCCGGGCCAGCTGCGCGACAGCCGCGGGATGATCGGTGTCGATCAGTGCGGCAACTGCCGCGTTCGCCAGTTTCGGGCTGGCCGGGCCGTGGCCGGAGATCTTGCGGGTGGCCCGCTCGGCGATCTGGCCGAGGTGCCGCACGGCGTCCGGCGTCGGCGGGCACAACGCGCGGGCCCAGAGCAGCCCGGAGAGCAGCCGGACGTTGTACCGGTCGGGCATCCGCGGCGAGCCCGGGGCGTGCCGGAACCCGGAGTAGCTGACGACGACGTGCGCAGGCCGGCTGCGGGGCGCGCCGACCAGCGCGAGCCAGCCGTCGACGTGGTCGGCGAACTCGGCGGCGCCGACCGCGGCGAGCAGCGGCCCGGCCTGCTTGCGCCAGGCCGCCGAGGGCCGCGCCTGATCCTTGTCGGGCACGCAGTGAGCGAGCAGCGCGTGCCAGGCGGCCCGGCGTTCCCCGGGCATCGCCTCGACCTCGGTGATGGCGCGGTCGGCCCAGGGCTCGCCCGGGCTCGGCACCGGCCACAGGGTGGCGGCGGTGCCGGTCTGCCAGTGCTCGATCTGCATCCGGCGCCAGGTGGCCAGCGCCCACGGGTGCGGACGGCCGGCGGCGTGCTCCGCCTTGACGAGGTCACCGGTCCAGTCACCGCAGGACAGGTGGTAGAAGAGGCCGAACCGGTCCAGCCCGGCCGTGCCGTCCACGCCGCCGGCCGCCAGCAGGCTGCCGATCAGCTGGCCCAGCGAGCCGCGGCCGGGATGGTGCGGGCCGTCGGTGGCCGTCCACGCGTCGAACAGCGTCTGCCGCACCGGCGCCGGCTGCACACGCAGCAGCTGCCGGGCACGGTCGTGCATCGCCGCCGCGGCGGCGAACCACTGATCGCCGTGCGGGTAATAGGCGCTGCCGACGATGCCGGTGCTCAGCTGCCCGACCGCCGTCTGCGCCGCGGCCACCCGCTGGTCGTGACTCGCGTGGTCGCTCTCCAGCACCGCCACCGCGTCGAGCAGCTGGCGCGCGAGCCGTTGCAGCTCCGGGAGCACCGCGCGCTGCCCGGGCAGAAGCGGGTACGCCCCGTCCAGCTCGGCGAGCAGCCGCTCCCCCACGCCGGCCGGCGCCCAGCCGCACACCATGGCCGCGTGCTGGGCGAACTGGCGCAACTCGTTGTCGGAGGCGCCGGACCGCCGGTGGTGCTGCTCCAGGACCGCGATGCTGCCGGCGACCAGGCGCATGGTCACTGGCGGATCGAAGGTGGTCATCAGCCACCCACCAACGGTACGAGCTTGAGGAAGGTGACCCGTGACCCCGCGTGCAGGTGCACCTCGTCGTCCAGCTCGGTCACCTGCCGGTCGTCGACGAGCACCACGAACGCGTTGCGAGTGAACGCGGCGAGCGCCGTGCTGGTCTTCTCCTGCGGGTCGGCCGCCGTGCCGGACTCGGCGACCTCCTGGAAGATCCGGCGGCGGATGAGCTCATCCAGCCGCACCGTCTCCTCGAAGATCTCCATGGCCCAGGCGGGCGTCTTCGGACCCGTCGTCGTCTCGTCCGAGATCGAAATGATCGGCATCGACGGAAGGTAACAGGGGCGTACGACACATTGCCGCGCTCAGCAGTCGCGCTCTCGTTGTTCGAGCTTCGACTCCCGTTCGTTGGCGATGTCCTCCCGGATGTCTTCCCACTGCTCGTGGTGCCGGACACTGCGCTGTCGCTCGTCCAGGAGCCGGCCGCGTTCCTCGTTGAGGAGTTGCAGGTCCCTGGCGTGTTCTTCGCGTTCGCCGATTTGTCGCTCGCGCTCGTCGGCTCGCCGGTCCCGTTCGTCGGCCCGCCGGCCCCGGGCCTCGGGGGTGTCGCTCAGCGTCGCCTGCGACGGTACGGCCGGGGTGTGACCACCGAGCAGCGGCGTCGTCGAGTCGAGGCGCCGCAACAGTGAGACCAGATAGGGCGATGGCCGGCGTACGGTCAGCGTGACGCCCCGCTCGGCGCCCCGGCGACAGGCCTGCGACAACACGCGCAGGCTCGTCGCGTTGATGAAGCTGACCTCCGCCAGGTCCACATCGACGTACGGGTGGGTGCCGTCCACGGCGCCGTCGAGCAGCTCGGCCAGTGAGGGTCTGCTCAACAGGTCGATCTCACCGTTGAGTGCCAGGATCAGGTGATTGCCGTCGATCTCCACGGTGAAATGCAGCGGAACGGCATCTCCGGTGGCATCGGTCATGGCTATGGTCGCCCCCCATCGCCCTCGTGGCGGAGACGCGCCAGAAGACTCCGTCAGGCGCTGGCAGCGTCGGTGGCGCACGGCGAGGGCTGGGCCGCATCGAGCAATCAACTCTACTGCCGCACCGGCCACCGGTAAGGTGCCACCGGAACCCTCGATCCGGTCTTTCTGTCAGCATCTGCGTGTGCCGACCCGCAGAGCGGCACCGTGATCGGTGTATCGTCCACGCCAGTAACGCTAGCGATCTGACAACTGCTGCCCTGATCCCCGGCGGTTCCCGGTCAGGGGAAGGCGCAGCCATGAACAGTCACTGGCATCCCGACGTTGCCCCCGGCCGGCACCGCTCAGGTTCGGACACGCGCCGTGGATGAGCACATCGAGCGGGTGCTGCGTCTGATCGCCGATGAACCGGGGCGCACCACCGACGGCGGCGGTGTGGTGGGCACGTTACGGCGGTTGTGCAGTGCCGCCGCACGGTCCCTGCCGGCCTCGGGAGTGGGTGTGAGCATGATGGCCGAGGCCGGCATGCGCGGGGTGGCGGCGGTGTCCGGACCACCCTACGAGCAGATCGAGGAGTTGCAGTTCACCCTCGGTGAAGGCCCTTGCCTGGACGCGTTCGCCTCCCGCCGGCCGGTGCTGGTGCCCGATCTGACCGACGGCGCGACACACCGATGGCCCGGTTACACGGCCGCCATTCATGAGCACGGGCTCCGGGCGGTGTTCGCGTTCCCGTTGCAGATCGGCGCCGCCCGTCTCGGTGTCCTCGACGTGTTCCGCGTCGAGCCGGGCTCGCTGCCGGCGAGCAAGTTCCGTGAAGCGCTGACCTTCGCCGACGTGGCGGTCACCACGCTGCTCGACGGCCAGGAACAGGCCGGCCCGGGCGCGGCGGCCGACGGCCTCGACGAGGTGATGGGTCAGCGAGCCGAGTTGTTTCAGGCCCAGGGCATGGTGGCCATGCAACTCGGCGTCTCGCTCAGTGACGCGCTGGTGCGGCTACGCGCGCACGCCTACACCCAGAACACCCCCTTGGGAGACGTGGCACGGGACGTGACGGAGCGTAGGCTCACCTTCGACAGTGACCAGTCGTGACCGCCGTTGGCACGGAAACCGGAGAAAGGCGGTAGGCCACCGATGTCCACTGTTTCCACCGAACGTCTCGCTGCGGTGTTCGTCGAATTCGCTGACACGCTCATCGACGACTTCGACGTGATCGAGTTCCTGCAGATGCTCACCCAGCGCGTCGCCGGGCTGTTCGCCACCGCTGAGGTGGGGTTGATGCTCGCCGACCATCGGGACCGGCTCACCTTCATGGCCGCCTCCGACGAGAGCGCACGGCTCATGGAACTTTTCCAGCTGCAGTACAACGACGGCCCGTGCCTGGACGCGTTCCGTACCGGCCGGCCGGTCACGAACGTCGATCTCGCCGCGGCCGCCGACCGATGGCCCCGATTCGCCCCCCGCGCCACCGAAGCCGGCTTCACGTCCGTGCACGCCTTCCCGCTGCGACTGCGCAAGCAGGTCATCGGGGCGATGAGCATCTTCGGTGGTGCCAGCGAACTCATGGAGGCCGACACGCGCATCGTGCAGGCGTTGGCCGACGTCGCGGTCATCGGGCTGCTGCAGGAACGCGCCATCCGCCGCGGTGAGCACCTCACCGAGCAGCTGCAGGGAGCGCTGACCAGCCGGATCGTCATCGAGCAGGCAAAAGGCATCATCGCCCAAGCACACGGTGTCATCCCCGACGAGGCGTTCCACCTGATCCGCGACTATGCCCGCAGCCACAACCGCCTTCTCAGCGACGTCACCGGCACGATCGTCAGCGACCTGCCCCGCTCCGCCAGGCTGCTGCGCCAGTGACGCACGCCTGATCCCGGTTGCCCCGTCCGGAGTACAGACATTCGACGGGGAACCGACTAGCGTCGATGCCGCGATCGTCGGCTCAGACCCCGCCACGTATCGCCGACGTGTCTGTTCCCGCGTCGGGAGTTTTCCCGGCACGGCGACGCCCGAGCGGCGAAAGAGGGGTCCCTGCGATGACGTTGCCAGGTGCTGAAAATGTCGACGACGGCGCCTTACTGCAGATGATTCTGCAAGAAGACACCGATCGTACGACGGTGGAGCTGAGCGGTGAGCTCGACCGTTTCAACGCCCCCCGGCTGGCCGACCTGTTCGAGGCCCTGGCGGATCGCCGAGTCCGCCACGTGGACGTGGACATGGCGCAGGTCAGCTTCATCGACGTCGGCGGTCTGCGCACCCTGGCACAGGCGTTCCACCTCGCTGCGGGGCGGGGCGCGACACTGGCCCTGCGCCGGCCGTCACCGCAGACCGTCTGGCTGATACGCGCCACGGCCACGACAGCGCTGCTGTTCGGCGACGCTCCGCCGGCCGATGGCGCCGTATGGTCGCCGCCTCGGACGAGTTCTGCGCCCTCCTGAGCAGCCGTCGGCGGCGTACGGGATCGGTGTTCCGCATCACAGCAGTGGCCTCACCGGACGGCCTGTGCGACTACCGACATTGAGCCGGCCGGATAAAGATGGTCAAGTGTCGTGCGTCCATGCGTACCCATCGACCACTGTCTAGGATCGCGGCAGTATCCGTCGTTCGTCTGTCCGGTGTCACTCGCGCCCGAGCCGCGCCAGCCGAATTCGCTGATTCGGGAGACACCTGCTGTGGACAACACCCATCTCGTCGCGGGCACAGTTCAGGTCACCGCGGTCAACAACGTCGAGGACGGTGTGACCGTGGTGAGCGTGAGCGGACGGTGGAGCAACCACCTGCGCTACACCGCGGCGCGCCAGCTCAAGGCGTGCATCGCCGAGACGCCCCACGCCATCATCGTGGACCTTGCCCAGCTGTCCGATCCGACCGGCGCATCGCTCGCCACGTGGCGCGACGCCGGCCGGTCAGCCGCCACTCAGGCCTGGGGCGTCGACCTGATCCTCGCCGCCGTGCCGGCACCGCTGCTGAGCCGCCTGCAGGACACCCTCGTCGAGACCACCACCACCGCCTCAGTCGCCACCGCCCACGCCCGGCTGGAGCAGCCACGATGGGCCCACCGGCGCCAGATCGCGCTGTCCCCCGACGGGATCTCGGCCGCACGGGCCCGCATGATGGCCGGTGACGCGTGTCTGGCCTGGGCTCTGCCCCACCTGTTCATTTCCGCGATGCTGATCGTCTCGGAACTCACCGGCAACGCCATCGAACATGCGGGTACCGACATCACTGTCGCGGTGTCGCTGCGCGGGCACCTGCTGCACCTCGCCATCCAGGATCACGACTACGATCTACCGCGTCTGATCGAGGCTCAGACCCGCATGCCCGGCGCCCTGATCGAACAACGCGGCGCGGGACTGCGGCTGATCCGCAGCGTGGCCGAGGCATGGGGCGCCATCGCATGCCAGGACGGCAAGGTCGTCTGGGCCACACTGGACATCCGCACCACACCGACCTGGCTGGACAGATAGCGCCTCGCCACTCGCCGGACGCGGCGCAGCCCGGCGGATAGCGCTCCATTCGTACCGAAAAATGATTTGTTGATGTGGCTCTCCGGGTGTGACAGTCGCCGGGTGAAAATGCATGCCGGCCAGGTCGACATCACCGTGGAAACCGTCGCCGCCCTGGTCGGGAGCCAATTCCCCGGCTGGCGTGGCCTGCCGGTGCGGCCGGTCGCCTCGGGCGGCACGGTCAACGCGCTGTTCCGGCTCGGCGACGACGTCGTCCTGCGGTTCCCGCTGCAGCCGTCGCCGGCCGACGCCCACCGGCAGGACCTCCTCGACGAACAGGTCAACGCGCACCGCCTCGCCGGCCGGGTGCCCGCCGCCGTGCCCGAGCCGCTGGGCATCGGTGAGCCGGGGCCTGGCTACCCCGGGCCGTGGACGGCGTTCCGCTGGATCCCCGGCGAGATCGCGGACGGTTCCACGATCGGCGACCCGGACGTCTTCGCCGCCGACCTGGCCGCCTTCGTGACCGCGGTGCACACGCTCGACACCGGCGGCCGGCCGTGGAACGGTGAGACCCGCGGCGGCCCGCTCGCCGACCAGGACGACGAGGTCCGTCAATCCCTGGCGCTGAGCGCCCATCTCACCGACACCGCCCGGCTGGCCGAGATCTGGCGGGAGTGCCTGGACGCGGGCGACGACGACCGGCCGCCGGTCTGGCTGCACGGCGATCTCATGCCGGGCAACCTGCTGACCGCCGGCGGCCGCCTCACCGCGGTGATCGACCTCGGCGCGATGGGCATCGGCGACCGCGCGGTCGACCTGATGCCCGCCTGGAACCTGCTGCCCGCGCCGGCCCGGAGCACCTACCGCGACGCACTCGGCGCCGACGACGCGACCTGGCAGCGCGGCCGGGGTTGGGCGCTGGTCCAGGCGATCGGCGCGCTCCCCTATTACGCCGGCACCAACCCGTCGATGGCCGCGACCGCCCGATTCACCCTCAACGCCCTGATAGAACAGGTCTGATTCAACCCCATTTGGTACGAATACCGGGCGCACGTCCGTAGGCTACGAGCCATGTCCCGTGACAGTCTCGCGCCAGATCCGCGCCACTCCGGACCGTGACGCGCCTCCGGCAGCGATCACACGCCCTCACCGGGGTCCTTCAGGGCACGGATCATGCCCCGCAGGAGGGTGTACGCGGCCGCCCGCTCCGCCTCGCTCATCCCGCCGAGCATCCGGACCTCGACGGAGCGGACCGCCGCGGACGCCGCCGCGAGGCTTCGCCGGCCGCGGGATGTGAGCCGCGTCGGCAGCACCTTGCCCACCGGCGCCGCCGCCGGCCTGCTCACGTACCCATCTCTTTCCAATGCCTGCAGCAGCACGTTCATCGACTGCCTGGTCACGAACGCGCCCCGGGCCAGCTCGGAGTTCGACAGGCCCGGCCGCTGCGCCAGCAGCTCGAGGCAGGAGTAGTGCGTCACGGTCATCCCCAGCGGCCGCAGCACCGCCTCCATGGCGGCGCGGAGGGCGCTCGACGCCTCCTTCAGCAGGTAGCCCAGTGACGTTTCCAGGTCCACCGCGGCGTCGTCTTGACTCATGTCAGCAGTCTGACATACCTTGGTGCGTGTCAGGATACTGACACGAACAGAAGGAGCAGCACATGCCCGTCACCGGCCCCGACTTCATCTCCCTGCAGGCCCGCGACCTCACGGCGTCGCAGGCGTTCTACGAGCAATACCTCGGCCTGGTCCGCTCGCCGGCCGGCCCGCCGCACGCCGTGGTCTTCGAGACGAAGCCGATCGCGTTCGCCCTGCGCGACATCGTTCCCGGCACCGATCTCGCGTCCGTCACCCAGCCCGGCATCGGCGCGGCGATCTGGCTGCACGCCACCGACGTCCAGGACATCCACGACGCCCTCGCCGCCGACGGCCACACCATCGTCACCACCCCGATCGACGGCCCGTTCGGCCGCACGTTCACCTTCGCCGACCCGGACGGCTACCAGATCACCCTCCACGACCGCGCCTGACCCGCCGCACCACCACGACGGGTGGCGCGCCCGGCGCCCGCGAAGCGCCGGACCGGCCGCACGTCAGCGCGTCCGCTCCCAGAGGGGCAGGCGGAAGGTCGCGTAGGTGAACTTGCCGGTGATCTGGCCCGCGCTGTTGAAGTGGAAAACGTCCAGGCCGTGCCACTGCATCCGGCCGCCGTAGCGGATCCGGGCGAACCAGCGCACCGCCGGCATCGCGCGCCGGCCGTGGTCGCCGGTCAGGTCCAGCCGGCACGCCCACCGGATCGTCGCCCGGCGGCGGGATTCGTCGATCACCTGGTCGTACACGTCGAACGTCATCGCTCCGTACCGGCCGGCGAACTGCGGGGCGAACTCTTTCCGGATCGCGGCGTTGCCGTGCAGCTCGGGACCGTGCCCGGGCAGGTACCGGGCGTCGTCGGCGAAGAAGGACATGACCCGGTCGAGATCGGGGGCCGGGTCGTTGAACGCGGCAACGAAGGCGTCGATGGTCTGGCTGAGGTCGGTCATGGGCCTGCCGATGGTGAGAAGGACGAGGAGCGCGGTCGATGGCCGACCTTATAAGAACATCGTTCTCCTAACAAGGGAACGATGTTCTTTTAAGTGGCGGGCTATGGTGATGGCTGCCATGGAAGCGTCGTTTCAGCGGGCCCGGCGCCCGGAACAGAAGATCGAGCGGCGCGAGCACATCCTCGCCACCGCCGCTGAACTCGCTCAGAACGCGGGCGTGGCCCGGGTCAGCCTGGGCGACATCGCCGTGGCCGTCGGGCTGGCCAAGTCCGCCGTCCTGCGGTATTTCGGGACGCGCGAGGAGATCTACCTGCAGCTGGCCATGCGGGAGGGCACCGCGTGGTCGGCCGCCGCGGGTGCCGCACTGAGCCGGGCGAGCGGATACTCCGCGGCGGCGACCGCGCTCGCCGACGCGTACGCCGACCGGCCGCTCTACTGCGACCTCACCACCCACGCCGAGACCATGCTGGAACACAACGTCTCCGTCGCGGCCCTGCGCGTCTACAAGGTGTGGGCCATCGACACCTACTTCACCGTCGGCCGGCAGATCACCGTCGCCTGCCCGCAGTTGTCCGACACCGACGGAGCGTCCCTGGTCATGGCCGCCAGCGCGTTCGTCGCGAAACTGTTCCCGCTGACCCGCCCCCCGGAGGCGCTGCGGCAGCTGTACGACCGCGAACCGGAGATCGCCCGGGTCTTCCCGCCGTTCCGGCCGACGCTGCAACGCATGATCGCCGCCACCGCGGCCGGGCTGCCGTCCACACATTGAGGCCTGGACGGCAGCATCGGCGCACGCGCGGCTCAGGAATATAAGTATTTCGATATCTTGTGCCCGGTGGCACGTTACTGATCTCCTACGGCCAGCCGTGAATCGGCCTGGACCCCTAGGAGCCCCCCAGATGAGACTCAGAACGGTGACGGCAGGACCTGCCCTAGCTGTTTTCGTCGCGGCGACGGTGGCGCTCAGCGCGCTGCCGGCCACAGCCTCGACCGGCATGCGATCGGCCGGCTCACCCGTGTCGGCGAGCAGCGCTGCCCTGTTGGCCGCACCGACCGTCAGTGTCGCGAACGTCAACACCCACCTGCAGCAGCTGCAGACCATCGCCACCAGCAACGGCGGCAACCGGGCGACCGGCACGGCGGGGCACACCGCGACGACGACGTACCTGCAGCAGAAGCTGCAGGCGGCCGGTTACACCGTCACCGTGCAGACCTGCACCACGTGCAGCGGCGGCTCGGCGAAGAACATCATCGCCGACTGGCCGGGCGGCAACACCAGCAACACCTACATGTTCGGCGCCCACTCCGACAGCGTGTCGGCCGGTCCGGGCATCAACGACGACGGCTCCGGCACGGCCACGCTCCTCGAGGCCGCGCTCGTGCTGGCCGCGAACAACCCGACGATGACCAACCACGTCCGGTTCGGCTGGTGGGCCGGCGAGGAGCAGGGGCTGATCGGCTCCAAGTTCTACGTCAACTCGCTGACCACGGCGCAGAAGACCGCGATCAAGGCGTACGGCACGTTCGACATGATCGCGTCGACGAACGGTGGCTACTTCGTCACCGGCACCGACGCGGTCGCCGTGAAGCTGCGCGACTACTTCACCTCGATCAGCGTGCCGACCGAGACGTCGACCGAGTGCTGCAGCGACGACGGTTCGTTCCGCGACGCCGGCATCCCGTCGTCGATCAACTCGACCGGGGCCAGCTACACCAAGACCAGCGCCCAGGTGACCAAGTGGGGCGGCACGGCCGGTTCGGCGTACGACCCGTGCTACCACAAGGCGTGTGACTCGTACCCGTCGAACATCAACAGCACCTCGCTGGGCCGCTGGGCCAACGCCGAGCTGTACGCCGCGTGGACGCTGACCACGGCCACGTCGACGGCCAACGACTTCTCGGTGGCGCTGAGCCCGAGCACGGCCACGGTGACCCCGGGCTCCTCGGCCACGACCACGGTGAGCACCGCCACCACCTCGGGTAGCGCGCAGACCGTCGCGCTGACCAGCTCCGGCGCGCCCACCGGGGTCACGGTGAGCTTCAGCCCGGCGTCGGTCACCTCCGGCGGGTCGTCGACGATGACCGTGGCGACCACCACGGCCGCCGCCTCCGGTTCGTACACCATCACGGTGACCGGGACGGGCTCCGCGACGCACACCGCCGCGTACACGTTGACGGTCGGCACCACCGGCGGGTGCACCGGCGCCGGTCAGAAGCTCGGCAACCCCGGCTTCGAGACCGCGACGACGCCGTGGACCGCGTCGACCGGCGTGATCGGCGCGAACACCGGTGACGGGGCCCCGCGCACCGGCACCCGTGACGCGTGGCTCAACGGCAACGGTTCGACGAACACCGAGACCCTGTCGCAGTCGGTGACCATTCCGAGCGGTTGCACCGCGTACACGCTGTCGTTCTACCTGAAGATCAGCACGTCGGAGACGACCTCCAGCACCCAGTACGACAAGCTGACCGTGCAGGTCGGCACGACCACGCTGCAGACGTTCTCCAACCTCAACGCGAGCGCCTACACGCTGCGCTCGTACAGTCTGGCCGCCTTCGCCGGGCAGACCGTGACCCTGAAGTTCACCGGGGTGGAGGACTCCTCGCTGAAGACGTCCTTCGTCATCGACGACACCGCGCTCACCGTCAGCTGACGGTGACCGGTGCGGCGCCGCGGGGCTCTCCACCCCGCGGCGTCGCGCTGCGGTGCCAGCGGATCCAGGCGGCCTGACCGCCGTCGATCAGGACGTCGGTGCCGGTGATGTAGAGCGACGCGGGACCGGTCAGGAACGCCACCACGTCGGCGATCTCGGCGGGCGTTCCGGTGCGGCCCGCACCGCAGGCGTCGAGCATGGCCAGCATGTGCTCGCCCGACGTGGACTCGGCCTCGGACCTGGCCATCGCGGTCGCGACGACGCCGGGGCTGACCGTGTTGATCCGGGCGCCGCGCCGGTTCCAGGCGAGGGCCGCGGCCTGGACCCGGACCTGGTTGGCACGCTTGGCGATGATGTACGCCGCCACCGGCTCCGCCCCGGCCGCCGCGGTCACCACGTCGAGTGACAGCAGCTCGGCGCTGGGCGCGGTGGCCAGCGCCAGCTCGTCGGCCTGGCTCAGCGTCGCATAGTGCCCGGCCATGCTGGCGATGCAGACCAGTGCCGTGCCGCGGGTCGCGACCGGTTCGAAGGCGTCGATGACGTGCGCGGTCCCGGCCAGGTCCACCTGCATGATCTTCTCGACCGTGGCGGTGGCCGCGGAGACCCCGGCGGTGTGCACCACGGCGGCGATCCGGCCCTCCGCCGCGGCCGCCTCGGCGAGCGCGACCACGGCGCGGGCGTCGGCGACGTCGGTGAGGTGGCCGACGGCCGCGTACCCTTCCGCGTTCAGGGTGGCGACCGCCCGATCCAGCGGCGCGGCGAACGCGTCGGCCAGGATCACGGTACGGCCGCTGCCGATACGCCGGGCGACCGCCAGGCCCATCCCACCGGCACCGGTCACGACGACGACATCACGGTTGATCATTGGTGCTCCTGGGTGATCAGGGCCTGCCGCCAGGGGCGCAGCGCCTTGGGTGGCAAACCGACGGCGAGCGCGCCGACCAGCCGGCCCTGCTTGCGGTAGGTGGCCAGGAACCGCCGCCCGGCGAGGTCACCCTCGGCGATGTCGACGGTGTCGTGGCCGCGCAGGTAGCCGTACGCCTGGATCTTCATGTCGTACTGGTCCGACCAGAAGTACGGCACCGGCGTGAACGGTTTGCGCGCGTCGGGGTGCAGCAGGTTGCGGGCGGCGGCCATGCCCTGTTCCGCGGCGTTGGTGCGGTGCTCGATGCGCATGCTCACCCCGAACCGCGGGTTGTGCCAGCGGGCCACGTCGCCGGCGCCGTAGATCTGCGGGGCGGCGGCGCTGAACGCGTCGCAGACCAACCCGTCGTCGATCGGCAGACCGCTGTCGACCAGCCATTCGGTGTTGGGTACCGATCCGATCGCGATCAGCACCTCGTCGGCGGCGACCAGCTCTCCGCCGGACAGGGTCACGCCAAAATCGGTCATTCCGGTCACCGTGACGCCGGTGCGCAGGTCGACACCGTGCTCCCGATGCGCCTCGGAGAGCACCCGGCCGACCTGCTCGCCGACGGCGTGCGCCAGCGGAACCGGTGCGGGTTCCAGCAGCGTCACCTCGCAGCCCAGGCCGCGCGCCACCGCGGCCACCTCGGCACCGAGGAAACCCGCGCCGACCACCACGAGCCGCCGGCCCGGTCCGAGCCGTTTGCGCAGCTCGACGGCGTCGCGCAGGGTCCGCAGCACGTGTCCGCCCCGGCCGGGCAGCCGGCGTGGCCGCACGCCGGTGGCCACGATCAACCCGTCGTAGCCGAGCTGCTCGCCGCCGGCCAGCCGCACCAGGCGCGCGCCCGGGTCGAGGCCGACGGCGACCGCACCGAGGCGCAGGTCGAGATCGAGCCGATCAAAATCTTCTTTGGTACGCAGTGCCAGCCGCTCGGCCTCCCATTCCCCGGCGAGGATCTGTTTGGACAGCGGCGGACGGTCGTACGGAAAATCAAGCTCCTCGCCGACCAGGGTGACCGATCCGGAATGCCCTTCGCGGCGCAGGGTCTCGGCGGCCGCGAGACCCGCAGCCGACGCGCCCACGACGACGATCCGGTTCACGGCTCGACCAGGCGGATCGCGGCGGCCGGGCACACCGCCGCCGCCTCGCGCACCTCGTCGTGCAGCTCCGGGCCGGGTTCCGCGTCGAGCACGATCGCCACGCCGTCCTCGTCACGCTGGTCGAACACGTCGGGCGCCACCATCACGCACTGCCCGGCGGCGACGCACTTGGGCTCGTCGAACTCGACTCGCATCGTCAGTCCTCCAGGGGAGAGAGTCGCCATCGAATGGCGCAAAACGTCGATGAACCCATACAAACAGGTGTGCCTGACACCGCTCGGACACCAACCGGACAATTACCGGACGTGACCGTCGTCACCCCGGGGCGAGATGGTTAGCTCAGAGCCGTGACAACCCCACAGGCGATCACGCGTTCCCTGGTGACCGGAGCGTCGCGCGGTATCGGCCGGGCCATCGCGGTCGCCCTCGCCGCGCGCGGCGACCGGGTCGCGGTGCACTACGGCTCCGCCCGCGCGGAGGCCGAGCAGACCCTGGCGCGGCTGTCCGGTTCGGGTCACACCCTGGTGCACGGCGACGTGAGCGATCCCGATCAGGCCGCCGGCATCGTGGACGCCGCCGTGGCCGCGCTCGGCGGCATCGACGTCCTGGTCAACAACGCGGCGGTGGCCCCCGCGGAGAGCAACCGGCACGCCGTCGCCGACGTGTCCTACGCGGACTGGCAGCACGCGTGGCGCCGGATGCTCGACGTCGACCTGATCGGCGCGGCCAACGTCACGTACCTGGTGGCCCGGCACCTGATCGACCGGGGCGCGCCCGGCCGCGTCGTCAACGTCGGCTCCCGCGGTGCGTTCCGCGGCGAGCCGGACTATCCCGCGTACGGCGCCGCGAAGGCCGGCCTGCACGCTTTCGGACAGTCGATGGCGGTGGCGCTCGCCCCGTACCAGATCGCGGTGACCTCGGTCGCGCCCGGTTTCGTCAGCACCGACCGGCAGGCGGCGAAGCTCGCCGGTACGGCGGGCGAGGCGTTGCTCGCGCAGAGCCCGTTCGGCCGGGTCGGCACTCCGGAAGAGGTCGCCGCGGCCGTGGCCTACCTCAGCTCCCCGGAGGCGACGTGGTCCTCCGGCGCGATCCTGGACCTCAACGGCGCGTCCCACCTGCGCACCTGATGCCCGACCGCCGAATCCTCATCGCCGCGGCCCGCGAGACCCTGCCGTTCGCGTGGTTCGGCGCGAACGAGATCTACCTGGCGGTCGGCGGCTGGCGCGCCGCTCGCCGGTCAGCGAGGTAGCACGCCCAGCAGGGTCGCGGTCAGCGCCATCTTCAACGAGTCCGCCAACGCCATGTGGAAGCGGCCCAGTTCGGGCTCGGCCAGATACGCCGCCTGCAGGCTGGGCGGCGGCGTGCTGTACGCCGACAGCGCACCGGCCAGCACCATGGTCTGCAGGCTGACCAGGGTGGCGTCCTCCCCCAGCTCCGGCAGGTACTTCCCGAGCAGGCCGGACATCGTGGCCAACCGCTCCAGCGACCCACGCTTGTAGCGGGTCACCACCTCGACCGAGACGTTGCGCTCCAGCACGCTGCCCTGCGCCCCGAACAGGTCACACAGCACCACCCGGCCGGCGAGCGAGCGGCTGAGGATCTCGGCCACCGCCGCCGCCCGCTCCGCCATCGGCAGATCCTCACCGACCCCGGCGGCCAACTCGACGGCCAGCTCCGCCAGCCACTCCCGCAGGAAGAGATCCAGCAGTTCCAGCAGCACCGCCTCGCGCGACTCGAAATATCGCAACACGTTCGGCTTCGCCAGCCCGACCCGGCGACTGAGTTCGTTCAGGGTGACCGCGGCCACCGGCATCTCGTCGAGCATCGCCGACGCCCCGTCGAGGATCGCCCGCCGACGGATCTCCCGCTGCTCTTCGGTCCGCGCCCGCTGGAATGTCACGGCCGCCAGCCTAACTTACGTACCCGCGGTACGTTGACAACGTACCGAAGGTACTTTAACGTCGTCAGCACAAGATACCTTCGGTACGTTAGCGAACGAGGAGCCCGACATGAGCGAGCAGTGGACGACGGCGAACATCCCCGACCAGCACGGACGGGTCGCGGTGGTGACCGGCGCCAACACCGGACTGGGCTTCGAGACCGCCAAGGCCCTCGCCGAGCGCGGAGCATCCGTGGTGCTCGCGGTGCGCAACACCGACAAGGGCGAGCAGGCCGCGGCCCGGATCACCGGCGACGTGAGCGTGCAGGCACTCGACCTGACCTCACTCGACTCGGTCCGCACCGCGGCCGCCGCGCTGCGGTCCCGGCTCCCCCGGATCGACCTGCTGATCAACAACGCCGGCGTGATGTACACCCCGCAGCAGACCACCCGCGACGGCTTCGAGATGCAGTTCGGCACCAACCACCTGGGCCACTTCGCGCTCACCGGCCTGCTGCTGGACCTGATGCTGCCGGTGCCCGGCTCCCGGGTGGTCACGGTCAGCAGCACCGGTCACCGCATCCGGGCCGCGATCCACTTCGACGACCTGCAGTGGGAGCGCTCGTACAGCCGGGTCGGCGCCTACGGCCAGTCCAAACTGGCCAACCTGATGTTCACCTACGAGCTACAACGCCGCCTCGCCACCCACGGCACCACCGTCGCGGTCGCCGCACACCCCGGCGTGTCCAGCACCGAACTCGCCCGCAACACCCCCGCGGCGCTGCGACTCCCGCTCACCATGCTCGCGCCGCTGATCACCCAGACCCCGGCGATGGGCGCCCTGCCCACCTTGCGCGCCGCCACCGACCCGGCCACGCTCGGCGGCCAGTACTACGGCCCCGGCGGCCGCTTCGAGATCAAGGGCCACCCGCGACTCGTCATTTCAAGCCCTGATTCGTACGAGGTGGCCGTCCAGCAACGCCTGTGGACCGCCTCGGAGAACCTGACCGGGGTGACATTCCCGTCGTTCATTCCGGCCACTCAAGAACCGTGAGCTCGGGCCACTGCTGAGCCCACCGCACCGACTTCGTCTCGTAGGCCGCACGCCGCCCCTCCCCCGGGTTGGGCCGCAGCACCAGGTTGAACACGTCCCCGAGCCCGTGCGGCGCGTAGATCCGCCACCGCCCGCCCGCCTCCACCCGGACCCCGACGGAGCAGGTGGTGGCGACGAACGAGTCGATGGCCGCCTCGGTCGAGTCGTAGGGCGGACAGGCCGCCCCGAACTTCTGCTCGTACCAGAGGTGCACCCGCGCCTCGTTCCGCACTTCCACACTGACCCCGACGTCCGCGAAGGCCACGGCCGCCGCGGTGATGACCCGGTCCTCGGCTTCCCAGGACAGGTCCCCTCCGTCGAAGTAGAACAGGTCATAATCCTTGATCCCGGCGGTGGCCGGCTGCCCGGTGACAACGTTCCAGACGGTCTGGAACACCGCCCCACCGGTCAGATACCAGCCGGGCAGGTCCAGGACCGCGGCCCGCTCCAGCACCGCGAGCAGCGAGGCGTTCCGGGCCAGAGCCGCGCACAGCGCAGCACTCTGCTCCTCCACGTTGCCGTTCACGCGAGCACAGGGTTACTGAAGACGACGCGGCCGAGCAGCAGGATTCTGCTCATCACCCCGCGGTCGTCGTGGCTGCGGTCCGGACTCATCCCCGATCGATCCTTTCCATGCGTAACCGTCAGCACGATAGCCGCGCAGTGGGGCGGGTTCGGGGGCGGTGGCGGTCCGCGATCGGGTCGTGCGTGCGCCTACCGCCCGCGGGTGGGCGGCAAACGCACGCGATCTGGTCATGCGGACTCTCACCGCCCTCCCCGGAGCGGGCCACCCGGCCGGCTGGTGCACGGCCGTGCGCTCGCCGGCACCCGGTCACCCGCCCCACCGCCCGGACCGCACGCCGGATCCGGTGAGCACGCCGCGACCGTCGTCGTTCACTCCTGCGGCGGGCACCGGCGGCCGCAGCACGTTCCTGACGTCCGCCCACGAGCGGAACGGCACCTCGAACGCCTTGGCGAAGAACCACGCCCCGATCAGTGAGAACCCACCGGCAAGCACCGTCGTCACCACGAACGCCACGGTGCCGTGACCCAGCTGCGGCGCCACCACCTTCTTGTCGATCGCCACCACGATCGGCAGATGAATCAAATAGAGGCTGTACGAAATCGACCCCAGGCCCCGCAACGGCGCCGAGTCGAGCAGCCGGACCAGCCCGGCGGGCCGCCCGCTCACCACTGCCAGCAAAAACAACGTCATCGCCGGAACAACCGCCAGGTCGACCCAGTAATAGTGGGTGACCATCCACCGCGACCCCTGATAGAGGATGAGCGCCCCGGCCGGAATCGCGGCCAGCAGCGCCAATCCGGCCCACGGCAAACGGCGCAGACGGTCACCCGCCGCGACCACGCCCGCCGCCACCACCCCGGCCGCGAATGCCGGCACGAGATGCGGGGCCAGCCAATTGTCGCCCTGCGGCGGCGACCCGTCGAAAACCACAAAACCGACCACGACCACGGGCAGGGTGACAACGCCCAGCATCACCGCCGGGCCGACTCGGCGACACAAAATCAAAAGCAGCGGGAGTACGCCGTACAAAAGCACCTCCACCCCGATCGACCAGAACGCGCCGTTCGGGGTGGGTCCGGCGAACAGATCCTGGAGCAGCAGCGTGTAGATCACCACCGACCCGGCGTCCGGCTCCGGGGAGTGCGGCTGGCGCACCACGGCCCACGCGACGACCAGGCTGAACGCCAGCGCGGCCCAGTAGGCGGGCAGGATCCGCCAGGCCCGCCGCCGGGCATACCGGGCCAGCCCGCCCAGTCGCCAGCCGTTGTGCGCGGCGCCCAGCGCCAGCGAGAACCCCGACAGCACCAGGAAGAACACCACGGAGAGCCGCCCGAACCCGAGCCAGCTCAGCCAGTCCGGCCCGCGATAACGCGGAAACCCACGAAACGTGTAAGCCCAGCAGTGGAACAGCATCACATAGAGGGCACAGAGCCCACGCAGACCGTCAAGACCGGCCACCCGTTTCCGGTTCACGACACAGCTCACGCACAGCCGACTCAAAAAGTTCGACTACCCCAAAACATTATCCGTACGGTGGGCACGGTCCCCGAACAGTCCCTCGGCCTGATGCGTGCCGGGCCGGCATCAGCTCGGCACCGGCTCCGTTGACGACTGTCGATCAGCTCCGGCGGTGGCCGTCACCAGGTGGGTCGGCCCCCATGGGCCCGTCCACCACATTCGGGGTCCCAGGTTGCGGCGGCCGGCCGTGAGGCCGTGGTGTCGCAGGCGGGCGAGGTAGTCGCCGGTGTGCGCCAGGTCGGCGATCAGCAGGCGGCCGCCGGGACGCAGTACGCGGACAGCCTCGTCGAGTGCCGCCCGCCGGCCGTCGGCGTCGTGGATGTTGTGCAGGACCAGGCTGCTGACGATGACGTCGAAGCTGTCGTCGTCGAAAGGTAGCCGGCGGACGTCACCGGTGAACAGACGAACCCGGTCGGCGACCCCCTCGCTCCGGGCGTTGCGGTGGGTGGCGTCGGCGCAGTTGCCGGTCTGGTCGGCCTGCCACCGATCAATACCGGTCGCGTGGCCTCGCGGCAGGAGTCTGGCCGCGGCGAGCAGGACGGCGCCGCGGCCGCAGCCGAGATCGAGCAGTTCCTCGTCACCGTCCAGCCGCAGGCCGGTGAGCAGTTCGGACCAGACCCGGAACTTGCCGACGCGGGTCGTGTAGGCGTAGGTGCCGATCGCGAACAGCAGCCCGAGCGCAACCAGCCCAGCGAGGACGGCGACCACGATCCAGCCCCGGGCGAGGGCAGTGGCCGTGAGAGCGACCAGCCCGAGCCAGACCAGGACAACGATCGTGAGCTGCGCGCCCGCGGACACCCGGCTGAAATCGCCGTCGACCCCGTAGGCGCCTCGCTCTGCCCCGGCCATCGGACGACTCGGGGACGCCCGGCGACGCGAGCGCCAATACCCGACCGGGATCGCGAGAGTCGCCGCCAGGAAGACCAGCTGGATCAGGGTCCGGGGCAGCAGCGAGTCGCCGGGACTGGTCGAGATGCCGGCGCGGGCGGCGTGGACGTTGGCCGGGAAGACCGCAAGCAGCAGCAGGAACAGGCCGAGGCCGGCCCAGGGCCTGGTACGTGACCAGAGCAGGCCGACCGCACCCAGCAGCTCGAGCGCCCCGGAGATCGAGACCAGCGTGGCCGGCGCCGGGAGGCCGGGCGGCACCATGGCGATCATCGTGTCGCGCAGGCCGACGAAGTGCGCCGTCCCGGTCATGACGAACATCGCGGCGAGGCCGTCGCGCAAGGGTAGGGACCACGGTCGACTCCGTCGGACGACGGACTGGATCGCGGTCACGGCGACGAGAACAATCAACGGCTCCATCAACGAACCCCCGCTATCTCTGACATCGCTGTCCAAGATAAGCGCGTCCGCTATCCTTGACAACTGTGTCAGAGTTAAGAGCTCGTCGGGCGGACGCCGAACGGAGTCGCGCGGCCGTGCGACAGGCCGCGATCGATCTGCTGGCCGAACGGCCGCAGGCCAGCATGCGTGACATCGCGACCGCAGCGGGGGTAGCCCGCCAGACCGTTTATGCCCACTATCCGACCCGCGAGGAATTGATCGCCGCGGTGATCGGCCACATCGCGGCCGACGTGACGTCCCAGGTGGACCGTCTCGACCCGGCGAAAGGCCTGCCGACTGAGACCCTCGGACACTGGCTGGACCTCCTCTGGGAGATCCTCACGAAATACCCCATCCTGCACACCGACGCGCTGAACGGGGCACCCGAAGTCGATCCGCAGCGACACGCGCCGATCACCGACCGGTTGACCCGCTTGATCGAACGCGGACAGGCAGCCGGCGAGTTCGACCCCCGGGTCCCACCGGCATGGCTCGCGGCAGCGGTGATCGGCCTCATCCACGTGGCGGCCGCCGAGGTGGCGGCCGGCCGGATGTCCCCGACGGACGCCCGCCAGGCGTTTCGGACCAGCGCGCTACACCTCTGCCGACCCGACCGATAGTCCGTTCCGGCAGTCCACCCGGGCCATGCGTGCCGGCTCCCCCAGGTCAGCCGGCGAAGGTCCCGACGCTCCGCGCTGAGGGGCTCAGTGCGGGAAGGCGCGTGGAATCCGTGGCGAGACCTCGTTGCGGTACGCCTCGATGCGGCTGATCACCTGCCGCCTGCCGATGGTGTTCTCGATGCGGTCCAGATACAGACATCGGGCCGCCAGCTTGTCCAGGCCGACCGTGAAGTAGATGGCCATCAGCGGGTTGACGAACAGCGCGCTCCCACTGGTCCGCCGGCTGAACTGAACGTCGCCGAACGCCCCTCGGGTCGCGGCCTCGATCTGCCCGTGCACGATGCTCGGCCGTGCCGGCGTAGCCACCTGGGCATCCGCGACGGCATCGCGATACAACATCGCCTCCCGGCTCGCATTCGGAATGGACAGCGCGCCCAGATAACCGCCCTCCCGGTCCAGCGCGGCGATGTTCTCCAGCACCTGCACGTGGTTGACGCCGTCGAAAGCGTCGATCCCGAATCCGAGACAGGTGACCAGCTTGACCGGCACGTCCAGGCCCGCCACCGCACCCAGACTGGTGATGTCCTCCACCGGCGTGCCGAGGTTGCTCTCGTCGCCGCGCAGCAGGATGTCCGTGCCGCCGTCGACCAGCACGATCGCGTCGATGCCCAGGCTGTCGATCAGGTGCCGGTACGCCTCGCGCAACGTCTGGACACCGAGCGGCGGGAAGGCGTAGACCGTCGACGGCAGGTCGTGAACCGCCAGCCAGCGGGCGAGCGTTCCCTCCGGGAAATACCAATCCGGGCTGGTCGTCTCCGGTGAGATCGCCGCGACGTGCTCGGTCATCCACGCGTCGCGGTCGATCAGTTCGAGTTCGGAGAAGGACAGGTTGGCCAGGTGGACCCGCACGCCGCTGTTCCACAGCGCCACGGCCAGCGGCAGACCCGCGTACACATCAAAACCGCCGCCCGCACCGGCGATCAGAACGTTGCGGGATGAACCGAGAGCCGCGAACAGCGGCGGAATCGACAACGAGAAAATGCCCACCCCATGATGATCAAGCACCTGCGCTGTCGCTAATGCAGCGGATCACCCGGCGACGGCATGGCCACCGAGCGGTCCTCCTGAACGCGGATCTCCTGATGGATCCGATACGTGTCCGGACGATAGATCAGGTCCACCGGCCCCATGATGTCCCGGCCCGCCCCGCTGCGCCGGACCCGGGCCGCGAGCCACGTCAGGCCGCCCAGAACTGCCGCCAGCACGGCGACGAAGGTCAACCACGGCACGATCGCTCCCACCAGAGCAGGCTACGCCGCGGAGACTTTAGAGTGGCACTACCGCACTCGATCTCTGTCAGGAGCGCGCCATGTCCTTCCAGGCATACCTCGACGCGATCGAGGTCAAGACCGGCAAGATTCCCGCTGATCTCGTTGCCGAGGCGCACGCGCGTGGCTACGACGTCGACACCAAGGCGGGCGTGATCGTGCAGTGGCTCAAGGACGACTACGAGCTCGGCCGCGGGCACGCCATGGCTCTCGTCCACGTGATCAAGAACGGGACGACGATCGGCGACAAGCACGTCAACAGCGGCACCGCGCACAGCGACCCCAGCAACGAACTGCGCCTGGACGGCAAGGCCAACCGCGACACGTGACGCCCTTCAGTCGCCGCGCGCGCGGGCAGCGCAGCGCGGGCACCGCGTCGGGCAGGGGTAGCTAACTGCTGGCGTGTTGAGCATCTTTGGCGCTCTTGAGGCAGCTATGATGCTCATGTGAACGT
>NZ_BOMS01000147.1 GCF_016862315.1 Actinoplanes palleronii
TTTCGGCACGGCGTGTTCGGGGACCGGCACCTCGCCCGCATGCAGGAGATCATGCGAGCGGTGTGCGCCGACTTCGAGACCGAGCTGGTCGAGTTCAACGGGGAGAACAACCACGTGCACCTGCTGGTCAACTTCCCGCCCAAGGTCGCCTCGGCGAAGCTGGTCAACTGCCTCAAGGGCGTGTCGTCGCGGCGGATGCGCCAGGAGTTCCCGACCTGGCCCGGCACTACTACCGGGCCAACAAGCTCTGGTCGGGCTCGTACTTCGCAGGCTCCGTCGGCGGCGCACCGCTGAGCGTCTTACGCCAGTACATCGAGCAGCAGAACTGCTCTGTTTAAGGCACGTTCGGGCCTGGCGGCCCTCCCGCACGGGCCTTCACCCCCGGGCTGAAGCCCGGAGCACTGGCCCGTAACCCGGTAGCTGAATCGCAGCACCCCGGCCCGGCAGTCCTGTCCGGCCAGCCCGAGGTAGGTGTTCAGACCACTGGCATCCGGGGTGCGGTTGAGTGCGTGCCGGTAGAAGGACCGCAGTTCGCCGGTGGGTGACACCGCCCGCCCGTCATCGGCCCGGGCGGGTGCGGCCGGGGCCAGGGTGCCGGCCACGATCACGGCGGTCAGGGTGGAGAACCACGGGAGTCGCATGAGGAAGTCCTTCGTCTCAGAAAGGGGAATGTCAGCTCTGCGGGTGGGTGTAGCCGGCGACTCCGGCCGTCCCGCGCCGGATCGTGCGGGTGGTGATCCGGTTCTGGTAGTTGCCGTCGACGGTGGTCACCGAGTCGGCGCCGACCGCGACCACCACGCCGACGTGGTCGTCCGCGGTACCACCGCCGAACCGCCAGCCCAGTACGTCTCCCGCCTGCACCCCGGTCAGCGATGCCCCGGCGTGCCAGGTGCCGCGCTTCGTGCCGTACCCCTGGAAACTGATCGCCCCGGCGGTCAGCCCGGCCGTGTTCGCGCCCGCCTGGCCCCACACCCAGCGGGCGAAGTCCGCGCACCACGCCTCGGACCGCCAGCCGCCGGCGCACTTGCTGCCCGCGGACAGCGCCCCCGAGTAGTAGTTGCAGTTCGTGCCGGTCTCGTGGTTGCGGGCGGCGTTGGCCGCCTCGCCGCGGGCGATCGACGCGATCCGGGCGCCGACGCCGCTGCCGCCGCTGTCCCCGCTGCCGGTGCGGACGCCGGAGAACCAGCGGGCGACGTGCCCGGCGCCGTAGACCACCGCGTTGCCGTCGTCCTGTAGTTCCAGGGCGGCGTTCGGGTTGCCGTTGGTGCCGGTCCACCAGACCGAGATGTTGCCGGGGGCGACCACGACCAGGTTCCCGTCGGTCTGCATCCGGACGATCGACCCGGCCCGGTTCGTGCCGGTCGACCACACCGCGCGGTTGCCGGGTGCGTACTCGACCAGGTTCCCGTCGGACTGCATCACCAGGGCGAACTGGCCGTTCGGGGAGACCAGCCGGGCATTGGTCCCCAGTTGTTCCCCGGCGCTGAGCCGGAAGGTTCCCGCCGCCGCCTGGGCGGGAGCCGCCGCGAACGGCAGCAGGCTCAGCGTCAGGGCGGCGACGGTGAGGCGGACGGCGTGGCGGACAAGGTTGCGCATGGCTACTCCTGCGGGTTCACGAGTGAAGGTCTTCGGCGAACGACGAGAGCAGTTCACCGCGAACCCGGGGTCGCTCAATAGTTCAGGGGTGTACCCCCTCGAGCCGCAGGTAGAGACGTTCGCGCCGGTCAGCCGGGTCGGAGCGCAGACTCTTGGCGGCGCGCAGCGCCGCGACCGCGGACGGCCGGCAGGCGCCGGCCAGCGCGGTGAAGAGTTCCTGCAACCGGTACGCCCGCAGCGCCGAGTAGCCGACGACCGGCCCGGGCAGCCGGGCCTTGCGCTCCTCCAGGACTTCGAGCAGGTGCTGTGCCTGCTCCGGCGACGGCCCGCCGGCCCAGTCGCCGGGCGCGATCAGGTCGACCTGGTTGACGCCGAACACCAGGCGGTCCCGGGGTGGTCGCAGCGTCTCGAGGTAGGACTGGTCCAGGGCCAGGCCGCGCCCGCGGGCGTCCTGCACCCACAGGATCACGTCACAGAGCGGCAGCCGCGCGGCATACTCGCGCAGCAGGCCGGGATCCCGGCGGAAGTCCTCGCCCAGGCCGGGGACGGTCTGCACGGTCAGTGCGGTGGACGAGGCCCCGAACAGCGCGCTGACGGTGCTGGACTTACCGACGCCGGAGACCCCGACCACGCCGATGGTGGGCAGATGAACAGACATGGCCCACCCTGGCGTGATCGTGGGCCGGGCGACAGTGCAGGGGTGTACCCCGGTGGATCAGTCGCAGTCGCTGCCGCTGCCACCGGCGATCTGGACGACCCGCCGGGTCGCCAGCGGGGTGGCCACGTCCGCGAGATCGTCGGACGGTTTGTCGCCGCCCGCGTGCGCGGTCTCGGCGGCGTCCAGGTCCACCGCGAACAACCCGATCTCGTAGTGCTGGCCGACCGCACCCGGGAAGTATTCGACGCCCTGCCAGGAGGCGAGCGTCGACGGGTCGTTCCACCCGCGCGGATACTGCACGTACCACGCGTCCGGCTCGTCGTTGTCCAGGTTGCGGGCCGCCAGGATCAGCGTCTGGCCGGCGGCCAGGCGGGCCGTTCCGGACACAAAAGCACACTTTTGTACGCCGGTGCCGGCTGCCGGCGCACTGATCTTCCCGGTCGTGGTGATCGTGGCGGGGGCGGTGGTGGTAACCACCCGCGGGGTGGGGCTGGCCGACGGCACCGGCGGCACCTCGGGCTCGGTGACGCCGTCGTCGACGGTCAGGACCGGGGCGACGCTGGTGGGCAGCTCGGGCGCGACGGTGCCGGCGACGAGCCCGGTGCTGGGCGCGCTCGACGGCGGCGCGGCATCCCCCGCGACCGGTGCCGGCGCGGCCGAGGACGACACGACCACCGGCCCGGCGAGGTCGGCGCCGGGTGGTGCGGGCTTCCACGGTGCGGCCACCGCCACCCCACCGCCGATCGCGGCGAGAGCGATCACCGACGCGGTGGCCAGGATCGACCGGCGACGGGCTCGTCCCTTCGTACCGGACGTGGCGCTCGTACCGGAAACGGCGCCGACGACCGCGAGTTGCCGCAGCTCCGTGGCCCACCGCGGTCCGTCGGCCGGTCGGCTGGCCGGGTCGGAACGCAGCATCGCGATCACGTGCGCGGTCAGGGCGTCCGGATCGGTGACCCCGGCGCTGCGGGCGACCGCGCGCAACTGGGGCGCGACCAGGTCCGGCAGGGCCGCACCGGCCGGCTTCGGGTGCTTGCCGAGCAGGCAGAAGACCGCCAGGGCGCCGAGCGCGTACCAGTCCCCGGACGCCTCGCGCCTCCGGAACGGATTCCGCAGGATCTCCGGCGCCGTGTAACCCGGGGTGTGCATGCCGGCCGGGTCGAACCCGTCGTCGGCGGTCCGCATCCCGCCCACGTCGATCAGCACCACGCCACGCGCCGGGTGGACGATGCAGTTGCCGGGTTTGACGTCGCGGTGCAGGCTCGGGTTGCCCGCCGAACGGCTCGCCGCGTGCAGCTCGTGCAGGGCTTCGGCGATCTCGTGGACGTACTGCATGCGCTGCCCCACGGTGGCGGCGGTGGCCGGTTCCCCGCCGACCAGTTCGACCAGGTTCGGGCCGTCGACCCACTCCATCACGAGGTACGGCACCGGCGGGCCGTCACCGTCCGCGCCCTTCCGGTGCGGTGCGGCGCCGACGAACACCTCGTTGAGCCAGACCACGCGGTCCAGGTGCAGGTGCTGGAGCAGGACCGTACGGTCCTTCCACCGTTGCAGGATCTCCGCGGACGGCCAGCTGTCGTCCACGCCGTCCGGCCGGTGCAGCGCCTTGACCGCGAGCGGCACCGCCGCACGGAGCTCACCGTGGTAGCTGGCCCGCCAGGTCAGGCCCTCACCGCCGCGGCGGCCCTCGCCGAGCAGCTCGAACCGGTCCGGGGCGTCAGCCGGGCCGGCGAACAGGCCGTTCGGGCGTGGGGCGGGCAGGTCGGCCGGTCCCTCGGTGGCCGCGCCGGTGTCACTTTCCACGGGGGTCTCCTAGATCCGCAGCTACGACCCAGCCGTTCCACAGCGCCCAGCGGGCCAGGGAGAGCCGGAAGTCGTCGTTCGGGTTCTGGTCGGCCGAGACCAGGCCGGGGATGCCATAGCCGGTCAAGCTCTCCCGGATCGCCTTCAGCACGTTGCGGACGTACTGCGGGCTCAGCGCGAGGCGTTCGCCGATCTCGGCGTAGGTGGCCGGCCGGGCCGCCGCACCGGACTCGGTGAGCAGGGGCCGGCACAGCTCCACCACGACGCGCAGCTGCGCCGCGGAGAACTGCCCTGGCCCGGTGAAGGTGTCCGCTGACCGGGTTGCCGCCGGCTCGCCGCCCGGCTCCGCCCGCAGCGCGGAGGCATCGACCCCGACGCTCTCGTCACGCCGCGACCCGGCCAGCACGATGTCGAACCGCGCGCACGGGGGTGAGATCGCCGCCCGCGGTGCCACCACGTGGTCCTCCCCGGCCGGTGGCCGCACCACGAACGGCTTGCTCCCGGACGTGTTGCTGACCAGCACCACGCCGTTGACCAGCTCGATCGCGACCGCCAGCCGGGAGAAGTGGCCGTCGTTCGGCAGCTGGACCGTGCACGCGCTGCTGCGCCCGACGGTCACCTTCTCCCCCGCCACCAGGGTCCAGCGCCCCGCTAGATAGCTGACGGTAGCCGCTGCGCCTGCCACCCGCACCACCCTCTCGCCCCCGCCCCCGGCGGGCGCCGAAGTCTTGCAGGCCGCACGGTCAGATCACCAGATTCCATCGGCAAACCGGCACATCCGGACGCCCTTTCTCCACCGATCGGGCGAACCGACGAGTGATCCCCGCGCTCACGGCCCCGCGGCGCCCGCCCGCGAGCACCGCCGTGGCCCGGACCGCGGCGCGGCCCCAGGTCCCGGCTGGGCCTGAGGGGTGTGTCCGCCACGCGGACACACCCCTCAGAGCCAGCCGAAGCCGCAAGACGCGGCCGGGCATCGCGGGCAGCGGTCTCGCGCAAGCCACCCAACGCCGCACGGCGCGGCCGGAACTCGTGGGCTGCGGTCTCGCGCAAGACCCACCCGAAGCCGCACGGCGCGGCCGAGCCCTGAGCAGGTCGGTCTGGCGCGAGATCACCACGGGACGCGGCTTGTAGCCTGCGGACAGGCGCTCCGTATACGTACCGAAAATGATCGGTCGTGAGGGGCAGCGGCCGGAGTTCAGCTGACTAGAACCGCGGCGGTGGTGCGGGTGCGGCGCATGGCCCAGCCGACCAGGGCCGCGGCTACCACCGTGAGCACCAGGGCCGCGAGGGTGACCGACTCCCGGAACGACGCGGTCTGCCCCGCGGTCCAGTGCGCGCTGGCGATCGTGCCGGTGAACAGGCTGGCCAGGATGGTTCCGGTGACGGCGATACCGACCGCGGAGGTCACCTCGGAGGCGGTGTCGACCAGGGCGGCGCCGATCGAGGTGCGGTTCTCCGGCAGGCCGCGCAGGACGTTGACGCCGGCGACGACGCCGACCACCCGGATGCCGGCGGCGACCAGCGCGAGCGCCGCGGCGACGAAGACGTAGCCGAAGCGGCCCAGCAGGCCGTAGAGGGCGAGTCCGGAAACGATCGCCGCGGCGCTGAGCTGGGCGGCGCGGTCGAGGCCGAACCGGTCGACGAAGCGGCCGACGAACGGGCCGGCGCCGATCAGGACGACGACCTGCGGCAGCATGCCGGCCGCGGCGAGGGCCGGCGACCAGCCCCAGTCGAGCTGCAGCTGGAGCGTGACCATGTAGCCGAGGCCGGCGACGGCGAGCCCGGACGCGGCTTTGTACGCGAGCCCGGCGGAGACCAGCGGGCGGGTGACCAGCTTCAGGTCGAGGATCGGGTAGCGGGCCGACCGCTCCCGCCGCACGAACAGGATCGCGGCCAGGACCGCCGCGACGGTGGCCGTCCAGGGCGCCCAGCTGCCGGCGCCCCGGTCGACGAACAGGGTCGGCGCGACCAGGGCGAGCACGATCGTCACGGTGCCGAGCAGCGCGCCGGGCATGTCGAGCGGGTCGCGGTGCAAGTCGGCCGGAGCGTCGGCGGCGACGCCGGACCGGATGCCGAGCCACGCGAGCGCCGCGATCGGCACGTTCACCAGCAGCAGCACCTGCCAGGGCGCGACGGCGAGGACGAAGCCGCCGGCGGTCGGGCCGATCGCGAGCCCGACCAGGCCGACCGTGGTGATCAGGCTCATCGCGCGGACCCGCAGGCCGTCCTCCTGATAGAGGCGGAACGCCAGGGCGATCGAGCCCGGTGTGGTCATCGCGGCGGCGACGCCCATCACCGCGCGGACCGCGATGAGCTGCTCCGCCGTGGTGACGAACGCGGTGGCCAGGCTGGCCAGGCCGAGCAGCACCAGGCCGACCAGCATGATCCGGCGCCGGCCGAACCGGTCGGCGAGCGCACCGAAGGCCAGCATCAGGCCGCCGAAGACGACCGCGTACGCGCCGGTCACCCACTGCAGGGCGATCGTCGAGGCGTGCAGTTCCCGGCCGATCACCGGCAGGGCGACGTTCAGGATCGAGTTGTCCAGCATCTCGAACAGGAACACGGCGGAGAGTCCGGCCAGGGCGACCCAGGACCCCCGCAGCGTGTTCTCGGGTTGGGCGCTCATCGGCGCTCCTCTCGGGTGGGGTACCAGGAGTTCTACTCGCGAACACTGTTCCTAGCAATACGAACACCGTTCCTAATGACATAGAACACTGTTCGTAAAGGGCGCTAGACTGGCCCGCATGTCACCGACCCCGGAGCAGCGCCGCGCGGCCCGACACCAGCTGGGCACCGCCACGGCCGCCCCGGCGACCCGCCGCGGGCCCTCCGGCGGCCGCAAGAAGCCGATCACGGTCGAGGCGATCATCAGCACCGCGTTCGGCATCGTCGAGCGCGAGGGCTACGACGCCCTGACCATGCGCCGGCTGGCCACCGAGCTGGAGACCGGCCCGGCCTCGCTCTACGCCCACGTGGTCAACAAGGACGACCTGGACGAGCTGCTGATCGGCCGCCTGTGCGCCGAGATCACCCTGCCGACACCGGACCCGGCCACCTGGCGTGCGCAGATCATCAGCGTGTGCACCCAGCTGCGTGATCAGTACCTGCGGTTCCCGGGGATCTCCCGCGCGACGTTCGCGGCCGCCCCGTCGAACCTGGACACCCTGCGGGTCGGCGAGGGCATGCTCGCCATCCTGCTGGCCGGCGGCCTGGCCCCGCAGGTCGCGGCGTGGGCGATCGACTCACTCAACCTCTACGTGAACGCGTTCTGCCTCGAGGTGTCGGTGGCCCGGACCCGGCGCAGCAGCAGCGAGGACGACTGGGTCCTGAGCCATGCGGAGGCGCTGGAGCGGTTCGCGGCGCTGCCGGAGGACTTCCCGCAGACCAAGCGCTACGCGGCCGAGCTGACCGGCGGCACCGTCACCGACCGCTTCGACTTCACCATCGGCCTCATGCTCGACGGCCTCCCGGGGGCGTGATCCGATGGGTGCGAAGAGCGCGCTGCCGGCGTTCGCCGACGGCGACCTGCGCCCGGCGTTGCGCGGCGCAACCCGGTCCGACCAGGCAGACGGCTAACCGCCGTCCGGAGGTCTGTTTCCCAGGAGCTCGGGGCCGCGCGGGATCTCCGCCGCGAACTCGGTGAAGCCCGACACCTGGTCCTCGGTGAGCAGGTCGTAGACGCCCACCCGGACCGAGTCGAACCGGGCGCCGATCGGCAGGGTGGCCCGCGCCTTGTCCCGGGCGGCCGCCGCGGATTTCCGGTCTCCGGTGATCAGCAGGGCGAGTGCCCGCAGCTCCCGCAGGTCGGCGTCGGGCAACGGCCGGCGTTGCCAGCAGCAAGGGAAGTCGTGCAGGGCCGCGCCGGCGTGCTGCCGGGCGGTCGCCGGGTCGCCCCGGTGCGCGGCGAGGACCGCGAGGCGGACGTGCGCCACCGTCGACAACGCCGGATTCATCGCGATCGCGGTCTCGTAGTCCTTGAGGGCATTGTCGAGGCTGCCGCCCTCGCTGCGGGCCACCGCGCTGCGCACCGCCACGTCGGCGGCTCCCAGCGACAGCCGCCCGTCGTCGCCGCAGGCGGCCACCGCCTTCTGGTAGGTCTCCGAGGCGGTGGCGAAGTCACCCTGCCAGACGTACGCCCGGCCCAGCCCGTCCCACGCGGCCATCTTCGCCGGGTTCCGGGCCAGAGCCTGCCGGAACGCCTCCACGGCCTCGTCGTACGTGCCCTGCGCCAGGTGGATGTTGCCGATCGTGACCAGTGGGAAGGCCAGCCGTGGCCGCAGGTCGTACGCCTGCTGGGCGGCGTCCAGAGCCGAGGCGTGCCGGCCCTGGGCGAGCGCGACCCGGGCCAGTCCGTCATACGCGTACGCCGTCGCGGCACCGTCCTGGCCGGACTTCTCCAGCGTCGCGCGGAACTGCCCTTCCGCCTCGGGGTATTCGCGCAGCCGCTCGTAGGCGTCACCGATGCTGTTGCGCGCGTACGCGGCCTGCTCGTCGATGCGCAGCGCCCGCTCGTTGGCGGCGATCGAACCCCGGTAGTCGCCGCGGGCCATCAACACGTCGGCGACGCCGTGCGCGGCGAACGCGTTGGCGGGGTCGGCCCGCTGTGCGGCCTCGTGCATCCGCCGCGCCTGGTCGAAGTCGCCGAGGGCCAGCAGCGCCTTGCCCATACCGTCGAGCGCGTACGAGTTGTCCGGGTCCCGGCTCAACGCCATCTCGTGCGCTCGCAGTGACTCCTGGTGGAGCCCGCCCCGGCGGTAGGCGTCACCGAGCTGGTTCCAGCCCCAGGGTTCCATCGGGTTCTCCCTGGCCGCCTGCAGCAGGCTGTCCTGCTCCTCGCCGCTGTTGTCCAGGATCCGCGCCGCCCTGGCCCGCCCGTCCCAGGCCACCGCGTCCCGTGGGTCACGCCGGACGGCTTCCGCGAAGGCATGTGCCGCCTCGGCCGGGTCGTTCCGGGCCAGGTGCAGCTCGCCGAGGTTGCGCCAGACGTACGCGGCGCTGTCGTCGATGCCGCGCGCGCGTTCCAGCACCTCGAGGGCCCGGTCCAGGTCCCGCTGCTTGCGGTAGGTGTCGCCGAGACTGCTCAGCGAGTAGAGGTCGTCCGGGCGCAGCTCGAGCGCCTGCTCGTGTGCCGCCACCGCCTCCTTGTAGCGCCCGAGCGCCGCGTGCACCTCGCCGAGGCCGTTCCAGGCCGACGCGAACAGCACGTCGTGCCGCAGCGCCTCGTTGTAGTGGTCGAACGCCTTCTGGAACCGGGACCGGCGGGCCTCCAGGTTGCCGAGCCCGCACCGCGCGTAGGCGGACGTCTCGTCGATCGCCAGCGCCCGGTCGTACTCACGCTCGGCGTCGTCCCACCGGTGCTGCTGCAGGTAGGCGTTGCCCAGCCCGCTGTGCGGCACCGCCCAGTCCCGAGGGCGTTTCACGGCCTCCTGGTACGCCTCGATCGCCCGGACGTAGTCGGCCAGCTCCACGTAGGTGTTGCCCAGCTGGTTCCAGGACGCGTACCGGCACTCGCCGTTGGACAGCCGGTCCCACAGGTGCGAGGGGTTCAGCCTCGTGGTGACCAGGAGGATCTCCTTGGCCTCGGTGAACCGCCGTTGCTCGAAGTACAGCATGCCCACCGCGTTGCCGATGACCGCGTCGGACGGGTCGGCGCGGCGGGCCCGCAGGAGCAGCCGCTCCGAGCCTTCGAGGTCGCGCACCTGCAGGCAGCAGATGCCGAGGTTGTAGATGAGCCCGCGTACGTCCGGCTGCCGGTCGTCGCCGGCCGGGATCGCGTGCGCCTCACCGACCGCGGACTCCAGTGCCTGCCGATCGCCGATCCGCTGGAAGTCGTGGTAGAACTCCAGGGCGCGGGTGAGGTGGCCGAAGCCGGCGTTGCTGATGCCCCGGTCGTCCGGGGTCAGCCCGTAGGCGATCCGGATCGCCGACGCCGTGACCAGGTCGTTGTAGCTGCGCCAGGTGTCACCGGACTGCGCGGTGACGGTGAACTCGTGCGGCATGGCCTTCCGCCCCCGGCGCACGTGGACGGTCAGGGCCAGGCTCTCGCCCTCGCGGCGGAGCCGGCCGGCGATCATCACGCCGGATCGGGGCAGCGGCCAGAGCTGCTTGACCGCGGCCAGCATCGAGCCGAGCGGCAGGCTCGCCCCGGCGACGTCGATGGTGCCGATCGCGGCCACCGCGTCGGCCCGCCCGCTCGGCGCCAGCGGTGCCAGCACGCTGGACGCCATGGTCTCCCGCCGGCTCAGCACGGCCGGCTGCAGGCTGACCGACGGGGCGGCCGCCCGGCGTCTGCGCGATTGCGCCTCGGCGGCGTGCACCGCTTCGATGCGCTGCAGTTCACCGGCGATCGACTGGGCCAGGGTGGCGCCGCTGAGCTCCGGATCCCCGGTGGCGTTCTCGAACGCCATCCCCATCGGCTGGGACAGCCAGGTGATCAGCCCGATGGCCAGGAACAGCAGCAGCAAGATGCCGCCGACCTGCAGGAGCGCCAGGCCGGCCTGACGGAACTGCAGCAGGCCGTCCCGGCGGTGCTCGTCGAGCAGCAGGGCGAGCAGGCTGATCAGGCCGACCGCGACCAGCAGCACGACCGTGGCCCGTGCCAGCAGCCGCATCCGGCGGGCCCATCGCCGAGCGCCCCGATCCAGGATCACCACGACCGCAGCCTAGGAATCATCACTCGGCCACCGGCACCGTGTTGGCCTCGATCCGACACCGGAGGTACCGATCAGCGAGGTTGTTCCAGCGTACGAAGGAAGTCGGCGAAGGCCTGACCGGTCCGTGCGGTGTCACCGGTGGCGTCGAGGTCCATCAGCAGGCCGCGGATGACCGCGAGGACCAGGGTGGCGAGTTCCGGCCGCCCGATGCTCCGCAAACCCTCCTCCAGCGGGCCGAGCCAGTCGGTCGTCGCCGCCCGGCGGAAGTCCGGCAGCAGCTGCTGGGCCGCGCTCGTACCCCACTGGCCGAACATCCGCAGGTAGGGCTGCCCACCCGGACCGGCGATGAAGGTCCAGGCGTCCGCCAGCGTGCCCGGATAAACCTGATCCGCCCGCACCCGCAGCAGCCCACCGAACGTGGCCAGCTGCCGTTCCCGCGCGTTCCCCAGCACCGCGCGCAGCAGGGCGTCGCGCGTCCCGAAGTGGTAGATCAGCATCCGGGCCGAGGTGCCGGTCCCGGACGCCAGCGGCTCGAGCCGGTCGGGCAGGCCGTGCTCCAGCGCGTGATCCGTGCACGCGTCCAGCAGCCGCTGCTTGATCTCGGGTTGAGGTCGCCGTCCCACCGGCGCACTTTTTCACGTAACTGGCGGTACGTCTACCGTTGAGGGACCAGCAACAGTGGAGGTCAGGATGAGGGTCGTTTTCGTGCACGGGGCGTGCGTCAAGGACGGTTCGTGGTGGTGGCACCGCACGGGCGCACTCCTCGCGGAGAAGGGGGTGCCGAGCGTGACCCCGGCCCTGCCGAGCTGCGGCGAGACAGGTGTGCCGGGCGGCGCCGGCGGTCCCGGCCTGGCCGAGGACGTCAGCGCGGTCCGCCGCGTGCTGCTGGACAGTGCCGAGCCGACGATCGTCGTCGCACACAGTTACGGCGGGATCGTGACGGCCGAGGCGGCCGCCGGCCTCGCGTCAGTGCGGCACCTGCTGCTGATCTCCAGCTACCTGCCCGAGCCGGGCCAGAGCCTGTCCGATTTCGGCGACGGCGCCCCCGCCCCGTTCCTCGACGTCGATCTCGAAGCCGGCACGTTCGGGGTGCGCCCCGAGCTGCTGATCGACACGTTCCTGCACGACTGCGACGCCGACGTCCAGGCCGCGGGCGCGGATCACCTCGCCCGCCAGTCCGTGCAGGTCACCGCCCAGCCGGTGAGCGCCGCCGCCTGGCACGACATCCCGTCGACCTACCTCGTCTGCGCCCAGGACCGCGGCACCCCGGCCCGCCTGCAGCGCGAATTCGCCCAGCGCGCCGCCCACACCGTCGAGATCGACGCGGGCCACCACCCGTTCCTGTCCCAACCCACCGCAGTCCGCGACCTCCTGCTAACCCTTTAACCCTTTCGGTACGAATACCGAGTCCCGTCCGCAGGCTACGAGCCGAGTCCCGCCCCTGAGGCCACCGCGACGCCGCGCTTCACCGGACCCGGCCGCGCCCCAGGGGCCTCGGCCGACTTGGCCGAGGCCCCTCGCATCTTCTCGGTCAGGCCCGGGGCCACCCCTGAGGATCGGTCACTTTCGCCAGAACAGGTGGTGCGTCACCCCGCTCGGGCTGGGAACGACCTCCAGGTGGAATCGGTCGAGCAGCTCGTCGGGCGACTCCCAGAGTCGTACTCCGGACCCGAGCTTCACCGGCGAGACCGCTACGTGCAGGGTGTCGACGAGGTCGGCGTCGAGGAACTGACGGATGGTGGTAGCCCCGCCGCCGAGTCGGACGTCCTTGCCCCGCGCCGCCTCCTGGGCCTGTTCGAGGACCGAGGCAGGGTCGCCGTCGACGAAGTGGAACGTCGTGTCGGAGAGCGTGAATGAAGGACGCTGGTGATGGGTCATGACGAACACCGGGGTGCGGAACGGGGGCTCGTCACCCCACCAGCCGCGCCATTCGTGATCGTGCCAGGGCCCGCGCTGGGGACCGAACTTGTTGCGGCCCATGATTTCGGCGCCGATGTTGTGGGCGTAGTCCCGGGTGAGGTAGTCGTCGAGACCCCGGCTGCCCCCGGGATCGGTGCGCATGGGCCAGCTGGCCGTGGCGCCGGCCCAGGCGAACAGCCTCTCGGGGTCGACATGACCGAATGGCCTCTCCAGGGTCTGGTCTTCACCGGCACCGATTCCGTCACTCGAGACGTTGAAGTTCTGGACTTTCAGTAGCTGAGCCACGTGCTCCTCCTGTGATGGCGATAACGGTGGTGAGACTGGGATCGTCATCATGAGGTCGGAGCCGGTCGACAGATCTTGACACGCACCGGCAGAGTCAACTCTCTGTTGAACCTGTCACCGGTGTGTCAAGGACGGTCGGTCCGCGACGACCACCAGGTGAAGGGCCCGTTGGTCAAGGCGGGGATGTGGCGGATGGCGGTCATGAGGTTCCTTTCGACAACGGTGCGCCGGGGATGACGACCGCTGCGAGCAGCGGGAAGACGATGGCCGCGGCGAAGGCGACGCGATAGCCGCCGGTGCCGATGACGGCCGCCATGATCGGTGGGGTGAGGGCGGCGACCGCGTTCTGTGCGGTGTTCTGCACGCCGAGGGCACGACCGGCCCAGGCCCGCCCGGCGTATTCGCCGACCGCGGTGAACGCCAGCCCGTTCGGGCTCACCGACAGCACGCCCGCGACGAGCAGGGCGGCGACCGCCACCGAGGTGGTCGCGGCGGCCGCCAGCAGTGCCATGACCAGTGCGATTCCCAGTGCCACGATCCGCATCGGCCGGGTCCGGGAGCGCACCCGGTCGGACCACCAGCCGGCGCCGAGCCGGGCGAGCGCGCCGGCGATCTGGCCGGCCGCCAGGACCCGGCCCGCGGCCGACGGCTCCCAGGCATGTCGTTCGACCAGGAAGACCAGGGCGAACGTGGCCACCGTGAACTGCGGCACGATCAGCAGAGCGCTCGCGGCGTGCAACCGCCAGAGCACCGGCGTGCGGTAGGGCGATCCGGTCGCCGTCCCGGCGGTGGCCGGGGCCGCTTCCGGATTTCGTACGACGATGGCCACCAGCGCCGCCGCCACCAGGCAGAACGCCCCGAGGAACAGCAGCGCGGCGGGGCGGGTCAGGGACGGCAGCACCAGGGCCGCGACGGCCACGCCGAGCGGTTGCGCGGTCTGCCGCAGCCCCATCGCGAGTCCGCGCTCGTGGGCCGCGAACCAGCCGAGGATCAGGCGGCCGCTGGAGGCGTGCACGGCGGCGCCGGCCGCCCCGGCGAGCAGGAAGCAGACGCCCAGCGCGACCGTGCCACCGGCCGCGATGCCGGCCAGCAGGATGACGCCCGCCGTGGCCAGGCCGATGGTCAGCACCCACCGTTCGCCCCAGCGGTCGGCGGCGGCGCCCCACGCGATCAGGGTGGCGAGCAGTCCCACGGTCGGTGCGGCGGCGAGCAGACCGGCCTGCGCCAGCGTGAGCCCGTCCGCCATCAGGGCCGGGATCAGGTAGGCCAGTCCGAACTGGAAGGCGCAGCCGGCGGTCATGGCCACCATGCCGATCACCAGCACGGCCCAGCGCCGCCGCCCGGCGTTCACGAACTCCGTCGATTCACCAGAACTCCTCAGCATGCTGTCATCTATTCGATGCCTGATAGCTAACAGCATGCGGATGCCTCCCGCTACGCTGAGTGGCATGCATTACTCGGAGCGCCTTCTCGGCCACGTGAAGCGGGCGGAACAGGTCACCCAGGCGGCGAAGGAGTTCGTGTTGCGCGACTTCGGGATGACCCCGGCGCAGCAGAGCGCGCTCGCGATCCTGTCCGACCATGACGGGATCACGGCCGCGCAGCTGGCCCGGGAGTGCGCCGTGACGCCACAGACGATGAACAGCACCCTCGGCCGGCTGGACCGGCGCGGCCTCATCGAGCGCCGGCCGCACCCGATGCACGGCACGTTGATCGAGATCCGGATGACCCCGGCCGGCCGGGCGGCCTTCGAGCAGGCCGACGCCCGGGTCGCCGAGCTGGATGTGGCCCTGAGCGCCGGCCTCTCCGCATCCGAGTCGACGCTGCTCAAACAGCTGCTCGAACGGGTCGGCGACAACGCCGCCGCCACTCGGCGCTGACGGTCCGGGAAGTTCCGCAACTACTCGGCGTTGGTGAATTCGTGTGAAACGAGATCACTCGGGTACCACCACAGCGTCACCATGAACACGAACTGAGGGGGCGGACCGATGACCCGGCCATCGACACAAATGCGAATCGGCACTCCGCAACCGCTGGCCGCATCAATCGTCGCGCTCGCCGAAACACCCGATGACGTGCCGGGAATCGACCTCCGGCTCGAGGCTTTGGCGCAGCTGGCCGCCGACCGGATCGGCGCCGCCGAATACGCGGCGGTCTCCACCCGGCCTAGCAACGGCTGCAGCATGGTCGCCGCGAGTAACGAGCTTGTCGACGCGGTCGACGACTGTCCGTCACTGCCGCCGCTCGACGACGACGGCCACGACTCGTCCACGATGATCACCTGGCCGGGGTTCCGGGAGGCCGCTGCCGGGATGGGTCTGCAGGTGGTGTCGGTTCCGCTGTTCACCGGCAGCGGTGCGGCGATCGCGACCCTCGACCTCTACGGCCGGGACGCGGACGCGATGGCGCCGCTGACCGCCGGGATCGGCGCCGCCTATGACGCCGACCTGGCACCGGAGAACGACCACGAAGAGTCGCCGGAGCTGGACGCCGGCAGCGAGGAACTGATCGCCGGTTTCACCGAGGCCCTGTCGGTACGCGCCACCATCCAACTCGCCCTCGACCTGGTCGGCGAACGGCCCGACGTCGGCGCCCGCCACGCCTACCCGGAATTGCGCCTGCACGCCGCCGACCGGGGAGTGTCGCTCCTGACCGCCGCGAACAATGTCATTTCCGAGAAACTGGCGGGCCATTTCAAGAATCACGAATAGACGATGGACTGACGCATAGCAGCGGGCCGTGACGGTGACAGCAACGAATGCCTCACGGCCCCTTTACATATTGTTCTCGGGCGCTCACGACTCGCTGTCGATCACCGGCTCGGGCATGCTTATCTCATGCTGGGTGTGGACAAGACCGAGGAGACCCCTCCCGACCCGGGTGCCCCGGCCCAACGGATCGCGTATTACCCGAGCTGGTCGGTGTACGGCAACGCGCTCTACCCGAAGACGCTGGACACCAACGGCACGGCGTCGCGGCTCACCACGCTGATGTACGCGTTCGCGAACATCGACCCGGTCAACCTGACCTGCATGGCCGGGCGGCCGCCGGGGTCTTCGACGGCATCGATCTGGACTGGGAGTTCCCGGCGACCGAGGCCCGGGCCGGCAACCACTACGGCCCGCAGGACACCGCGAACTTCACCGCGCTGCTGGCCGAGTTCCGCAGCCAGCTCGACGCGCTCGGCGGCGCGCACCGGTCGCTGACCGCGGCGGTGCCGGCCGGTCCGGACGCCATCGTAAACCTGCAGCTGTCCCAGCTCGGCACCTACCTGGACCTGGCCAACGTCATGTCGTACGACATGCACGGCGCCTGGGAGACCGCCGGCCCGACCAACTTCAACGCCCCGCTGTACGACTCGCCGGCCAGCCCGTCCGCGGGCGGGAAGATGACCGCCGACGACGCGGTCAAGGCGTACCTGGCCGGCGGGTTCCCGGCGGGCAAGCTGACCCTGGGCGTGCCGTTCTACGCCCGCGGCTGGACCGGAGTGCCGGCCGGTGACACGTTCGGCCTGTACCAGCCGGTCACCGGCCCGACCGCCGCCTTCCCGTTCTCCCAGCAGGAGGGCGTCGCCATGTACAAGGAGCTGCTGGCCGCCGGGAAGCTGACGAACCCGCACTACGACCCGGTGTCCACGAGCACCTGGGTCCACGACGGCACGAACTTCTTCTCCGTCGAGACCCCGCTCTCGCTGGCCGGCAAGCGCCGCTACATCAAGGACAACGGGCTGGCCGGCGTGATGATGTACTCGCTGGAGAGCGACGACGCGTCGGCGACCCTGCTCAAGGCGGCGACCGGCCTGTAGCTACCCGCCCCGGACGAACAGGATGCCCTCGGTCGCGGTGATCCGGGCCGGGTCGAGCGGGGCATACCCGAACCACTCCGAGACCCGGGCGGCCGGTGTCATCTTCGCCAGCCGCCCGGTGTCGACCAGCTGACGGTCGCCCGGCAGCGCGTAGAGCAGACCCTCGAAAGTCTCCGCTGCCGGAGTGCCAACCCCGTGGTGGCGGATCGTGCCGAGGGCGGTGGGCACGAACGCGTACCCCTGACCCAGCCGGGCGCTGACGATCGCGCCGGCGCTCCACCACTGGAGGCGGTGCGGGCCGAGCTGCATGGTGCTGAGCTCGCGCTGCAGGTGCGAGTTGTGGGCGTGCACCAGGGCCGGGCCCCGGTCGGCGGTGGCGAGCAGGTTGGCGGCCATCATCCCGTCGCGCAGCGCGCACATCCGGTTGAGGCGGCTCGGCGCGGGATCGGCCATCGCGGCGTGGTAGCGCAGCAGGCCGGTGGCGGTGCGGGCATACAGCAGGGCGCGGTCGGTCAGCTCGGGTGCCTGGGTGGCGAGCAGGGCGACCAGATCATCGGTGAGCAGGCGCAGTTGCTGGGCCTCCGCGGTCCGGCCCACTGACCGGGAAGGATCACGCATGGCGGCCGGCTCGGTCCATGACTCGTCGGCGCCGAGCAGCCGGTCGAGCGTCTCCGCGGCGCAGGGCAGCAGGTCCGGGTCGACCCGGGCGGCGAGGTGGTCGTACAACAAAATGAGCGCCTGCCGCGGGCTGGCAGCGGCGGCCAGCTCCAGCGGACCGTCAAAACCCGCGAACCGCACCTGTTCCGCCGCGGGCCGCTCCGCGTTGTAGGCCCGCATCCAGCGGACCAACTCCCGATTCGCCGCGGACGCGCCCCAGCCGTGGCTGAACCCGCGCGCCATCACGTCGTCGAGATCGCCCTCGCCCGCGGTCACGTAGTCGTCCACGATCAGACCCAGCAGGCAGTCACTCTCGATCGTGATCGTCCGGTAGCCCTCGCCGACGAGCTGCCGGAACAGGTCGTTGCGCAGGTCGAGCAGCACGTCCTCACCATGGGTCGGCTCACCCACCGCGAGCAGCCGCGGCCGCGCCGGCAGCAGCCCCAGGAGTGTCGCAGCGTCGACAGCACACGTGGCATCTTCGATAGAGGCAGTCATTCCCTCAACGATATCGTTGAACTCTCGGTTTAAACCTCAACCCCATTTGGTACAACCGGAGCAGTCAAACCCTCAAAACCGAGTCCCGGGCTTAGTTAGAGCATTGACGGTTAGGGCTCGAATGGTTAGAGTTCTAACCATGAACACGCCGGAACCCTCCCTCACGAGCAGCCTCGACCTGATGCGCTGGGTCGGCTGGGCCCAGCGCAAAGCCGGTGAGGACTGGATGCGGGAGCGCGAGCTCAGCTTCGAGCAGAGCTTCGTGCTGGGTTATCTGCGCCTGAACCCCGGAGCGATCCAGCGCGACATCGCCGAGATCACCCGGACCAGCGCGGCGAGCGTCTCCAGCCTCCTGACCGGCCTCGAACGCCGCGGCCTGGTCGAGCGCCGCACCGAGAACGGCGACTCGCGCAGCAAACGGATCCACCCGACCCCGGCCGGCGTCGAGCTCATCGCCGGGTTCGACACGGCGATGGCCGGCGTCTCGGAGACCATCCTGGCCCCGCTCGACCAGGCCGAACGCGCCACCCTGCAGACCCTGCTCGAAAAGATCACCGCAGAGCTGCCGCAGCCCACCAGGTAGTCCTGGCCTGCTGAACTTCCGCACCGCGTCGGCGTCTCGCCGGTCGCGCGCTGGACCCTGACCTGAATACGCCCCACACCGCGCCGGCCTTCGTCGGCGTGCGCTGCACCCTGCCCGCCACACGCCCCTCGCCGCGCCGGCCTTCGTCGGCGTGCGCTGCACCCTGCCCGGAAAGGATCAGTCATGAGCGCCTCCTCCACCGCCACGGACTCCCCCGCCAAGGCCGACGCTGTCGGCAGCAACCGCTGGTACCTCTCCTCCGCGCCGATCGTCCGCGCCCTGGTGCACCTCTGCGTGCCGATGGCCGCCGCGATGATCGTCAGCGCGGTCTACAACGTGATCAACGCCGGCTTCATCGGCTCGCTGCACAACACCGCGATGCTTGCCGCGGTCACCTTCGGCTCACCGCTGCTCGGCCTGGTCATGGCGGTCGGCGGGGTGTTCGGCACCGGCGGCAGCGCGCTGATCTCCCGGCTGCTCGGCGCGTCCGAACACGACCCGGCGAAGGCCGGCGAGATCAAACACGTCGCGTCGTTCTCGTTCTGGGGCGCGGGGATCGTCGGCGCCGTGCTCGGCGGGCTCGGACTGTTCCTGCTGCACCCGCTGGTGTCGCTGCTCGGCGCGGACACCTCCGCCGTCGCCGCGACCACCGACTTCGTCACCGTCCTGCTGATCTTCGTCCCGGTGCTGGCCGCCGCGTTCTGCCTGGAACAACTCGTCCGCTCCGAGGGCGCCGCCCGCCAGGTGATGGTCGGGCTGATCGCCTCCACGATCGCCAACGTACTGTTCGACGTGCTGTTCATCCTGGTCCTGCACTGGGGCGTGGCCGGGGCGGCACTGGCGGTCGGCCTGTCCAACCTGGTGGTCATCGGCTACTTCGCCACCTGGCTGCACCGGCACAGCGAGCACCTCAGCCTGGCGCCGCGGTGGTTCACCCTGGCGCCGGCCGTCCTGAAGCCGGTCTTCGGCGTCGGGGTCAGTGAACTGTTGCAGGCCGCGTTCCTGATCGTCACCTCGCTGGTGTTGAACAACCTGGCAGCCGGGTACGGCGACGGCCCGCTCGCCGCCATGGGCGTCGCGGTCCGCATCGCCCAGGTGCCGGAGTTCCTGATCATGGGCGTGACGCTGGGGGTGCTGCCGCTGCTGGCCTACTCGTACGGAAAAGGCGACCGCAAGCGGCTGACCACCGCGCTGCGCGCCGCGGCCCTGACCGTCGGCGGCATCGGCCTGCTCTTCTCGGTCACCGTGATCGTCTTCCGGGAGCAGGTGTTCGCGGCGTTCTCCGCGGACCACTCGGTGCTCGCGATCGGCGTCACGGTCCTCACCGCGCAACTCATCGCGATGCTGGCGAACGGCTTCACCGGCCTGCTCACCTCGCTGTTCCAGGCCACCGGGCGGGCGCTGCCGGCCACGGTCATGTCGGTCACGCAGGGTGTGCTGTTCATCCCGACCGTGCTGCTCGGCAACGTGTGGTTCGGCCTGGCCGGCATCATCTGGGCCCTGACCGTCACGGAGGGCATCGTGTTCGTCGTCGGTACCGCGATGTGGCTGGCATCCCGGCGAGCCATCGACCGCGGCCTGGCCGACGGCAGTCCCGCCCGCGCCGACCAGGTGCTGGCCTGATCCGCCCCACCCCGTCAACGCCGCCCGCCTCCCCCCGGGCGGCGTCGCCGCGCCCCGGTCCACCGGCTGGACACCAGAGGTGCCTCCGGCACCCCGACACACCCCCCCAGAACCAGCCGGGCACCGGACCACACACAACAACCCGGTCACCGGCTGGACACCAGAGGTGCCTCCGGCACCCCGACACACCCCCCAGAACCAGCCGGGCGGTTGCGGGGTGTGGCGGGTGGTCTCGGTCAGGGCGCGGCCGAGGACGGTGGCGATGGCTGACGCGGGGACCGGGACGGACGGCTCACCTTCGTACTGTGAAAGGGCTTGTCTGATCGCGGTCAGTGATGGGTCCTGCTGCAGTGCCCACGCCGCAGCCTCGGTCTTGGCGCAGTGCCGGCCCTCCACGGCGAACCGCCAGATGCGGCACGCGGTCAGCACCATGAACGCGGCGTGCTCGGTGTCATCGGTCAGCGTCTGCCAGGTGCGCAGCCAATGCCGGCCGCGATCGACGACCCAGGCGGGCGGCACCGGACCGATCACCTCGTGCGGCCCCGCGCCGCGCAGGGAGAGCCCGTCGGCCCGGGCCATCGACAGCTCGGCCAGCAGATCCGGCGCCGCCGCGACCCGCCGCTCGACCTCACCGGCGGTGGGCTGGTCCGGCGGGCCGGGGTAGCGGCCGATGTGCAGTTCCAGCGCGGGCTCACGGACCGGCGCGGCGGCGACCCGCGCGGTCACGACATCCAGGTCGAGGCCTGCCGCGTCGCCGAGATCCGCCCGGCGGGCCAACCGTTCGAGCGCGGTGGCCTGCTCGTCGGTCAGGCCGTCGTCGACGACTACCAGCAGGTCGAGGTCGCTGCGGGTGGGGCGGAAAGTGCCCGTGGCCAGCGAGCCGTGCAGGATCACCGCGCGCACCGCGACGCCGTCGAGCGCGGTGATGGCGTCGGCGAGCGCGGCGGCTGCGGCGATGCTCATCTATGTCACCGGGCGGGGCGGTTCGGCGGCGCGGGCGTCATACGTCGTGCGGGCCGCGATCACCGCGTCGGCGTGTTCACCCGCCCACGCACCGATCGCCTCGAGGATGCCGGTGGCGCTGCGGCCCAGAGCGGTCAGCTCGTAGTCGACCCGGGGCGGGACCGTCGGGAAGACCGTGCGGGTGACCAGGCCGTCGCGCTCCAGCGTCCGCAGGGTCTGGGACAGCATCTTCTGAGTGATCCCGTCCAGCGCGCGGCGCAGTTCGCTGAACCGGCGCGGGCCGTCGAGCAGCGCGCCCATCACCAGCGCGGTCCATTTGCTGGTGAACATCTCGAGAACGACCCGGGGCTTGCACACCCGCAGGAACGCCTCGGCGCCACCGAACTGCCGAAGGTCGGGAAAGTTGGTATCCATCAGGTACCTGGGTACCAAAAAGGTGCCTTCTTCACAAGTGATACCGGCAACCACCAGCATTCTCGTCATGACCACGTCAACAATGTTCCCCGTTCCCACCGTCTCGGTGAAGCCGGTGCTGCTGCCGGCGCCCGGCCGCGGGACGGACCTGCCGGTCAAGATCTCCGCACCGGTGACCGGGAATGATCTGCCGATCGTCCTGTTGTCGCACGGCTACGGTTCCTCGCTCGACGGGTACGGGCCGCTCGCCGACTTCTGGGCCGCCCACGGCTTCGTGGTGGTCCAGCCCACCCACCTGGACTCGCGCACCGTGGGCCTCGCACCGGACGATCCGCGCACCCGGCGGCTCTGGCGGCTGCGGGTCGAGGATCTGACACGCATTCTCGACCGGCTCGACGTGCTGGAAGCCGCGGTGCCGGGTCTGGCCGGCCGGCTCGACCACGGGCGGATCGCGGTGGCCGGGCATTCGTTCGGCGGCCAGAGCGCGGGCATTCTGCTGGGCCTGCGCGTCCTCGACCCGGGGAGCGGACCGGCGGAAGCTCTGTCCGACTCGCGGGTCATGGCCGGGGTGCTGCTGGCGACGGCGGGTCGGGGCGGATCGGATCTGACGCCGTTCGCGGCGGAGAACTTCCCGTGGATGAACCCGGATTTCGCCCACATGACCACACCGGCCCTGGTGGTCGCCGGCGACAAGGACGACTTGCCGCTGACGGTGCGGGGTCCGGAGTGGACGACCGACCCGTATTTCCTCAGCCCGGGCAAGAAGAGCCTGCTCACGCTGACCGGCGCGGAACATTCGCTGGGCGGGATCGCCGGGTACGACGCCCGGGAGACGACCGACGAGCACGCCGGTCGGGTGGCGCTCGTCCAGCGGGTGACGCTGGCATACCTGCGGCACGCGCTCGGCGTCGAGAGCAGCGGCTGGGCAGCGGTCCAGGATGCCCTTGGCGCGGGCGCTGACCCGCTGGGCCATGTCGCATCGAAGTAGGTCGCGGTAAACGGCATGCTGCGATCGGCCGGGGCGGCCGGCGCACTCATTCAGCCCGCGCCGGGCGGCGGGGGTTCGTTCAGCCCGCGCCGGGCGGCGGGGGTTCGCGATCAGCACCGAAGGGGCGGCCGGAGCCCGCGATCGGAGTTGGAGGGGCGGCCGGAGTCCGCGATCGGAGTTGGAGGGGCGGCACGAACCCGCAATCGGGGCTGACGGGGCGGCAGGAGTCCGCAATCGGGGCTGACGGGGCGGCCGGAGTCCGCGATCGGCGAATTCGGGGGCGGTAGCGGCACGCGATCGGGGTCTGCGTGCGTTTACCGCCCGCCCAGGGGCGGCAGCAGGACGCAGTCCGGCAATGCGTGCACGGACCGCCCTTCCGGGGGCCAAGAAGCGCGCGCTCGCCTGCCCTCTCGGCCACAGCGCCCCTCCCGACCCGGCTGGCGCTGGCGGCTGCCTCGACGGCCCGAGACAGCTGTGACCACCGGCCGGGGACAGTCGGCGGGCTTTCAGGGAGCAATCGACGCATCCCCTCAGGACCAGCCGGGGCACGGGAGCACACGGTGACCCGGCACGACTGCCGGCTGGGCGCGAGAGGTGCCATCGACACCTCGAGACACCCCCCACGACCAGCCAAGACACGGAAGCGCGCAGCGGCCCGGCGCGCCTGCCGGCTGGGCGTCGGGTGACCGGGAGTGGTCAGCGGTGGCGGGCGGTGGATTTGGCGCGGTACATGGCGGCGTCCGCTTCGCGGAGCAGGTGGTCGGAGTCGATGGTGCCGTTGCCGGAGACGGCTACGCCGATGCTGACGCCCACCTCGACGGTGCGGCCGTCGATGACGGTGGGCATCGAGACGGCCTCCTGGATGCCGGTGCAGACCGACTGGTAGGCGTCCGGGGTGGGCAGGCCGTCGATCAGTACCACGAACTCGTCGCCACCGAGCCGGGCGACCGTGTCGGTGCGGCGCAGCAGGGCGGTCAGGCGGCGGGCGGTTTCGATGAGCAGCAGGTCGCCGGTGGCGTGGCCGTGGGTGTCGTTGACCGCTTTGAAGCCGTCCAGGTCCAGCAGCAGCACCGCGAACCGGTAACCGGGTTCGCGGGCGGCGCGCGCCTCGGCCCGGGCCAGCCGGTCCTCCAGCAGTACCCGGTTGGGCAGGCCGGTCAGGTGGTCGCGGAGCGCGGCGGTGCGCAGCCGTTCCTCCTGCTCGCGCAGCGCGGTCATCATCACCTGGTAGTCCAGCGCCGACGCGAGCAGGGCGCCGGAGTGGTTCATCATCTCGCGGCCGGGCGGGGTGGTGGACTGGATCCGGCCGACCGCGGCGAGCATGCCCCAGTCCTTGGCGCGGCTGCGGACCGGCACCGAGAAGACGATGTCACCGGCCGCGCCGTCGGCCAGGTCGAACAGGGCGGCCGGTGGGAAGCGGGACACCGGCAGTTCGGCGTCGGGCGCGCCGAGGTCGATGCGGAACTCACCGACCAGGCGCAGCCGATCGGCCTCGACGGCCGGGCCCGCGGCCCGGCCAGGGCCGTCGTGGCCGGGCTGGTCGGAGGTCCAGAGGCCGAGGCAGCCGGCCAGGGCCGGGGTCAGGCCGAGCCAGTCGAGCGCGCGGGCGTCGAGTTGCTGGGTGCCGAGCAGCGCGATGCCCAGTTCGTACTGGATGTTGAGGGTGGCCTGCAGATATTGGACCTGGCCGAACAGCGAGCGGGTGTCCGGTTCTGACACTGGCAGGCCGGTGCTCGGGCAGCCGCACGAGTGGCGCCGCTGGAAGATCGTCGGGACCTGCCAGGTGCGCGGCGACCCGGCCGGGTCAGCCAGCAGCTCGCCGAACAGCTTGTAGACCGCGGCGCCCACCTCGTCGAGCGGCTGCCGCACGCTGGACAGCGCCGGCCGCAGGTACGCCGCGTCGGCAATGTCGTCGAACCCGACCACCGCAAGGTCCCCGGGCAGGTGGTAGCCGGCCGCGAGGATCCGGCCGATCAGCCCCATCGCGTTGCGGTCGGTGCCGAGCACGATCGCGGTGGCCGGCATCCCGGCCCGGATCAGCGTGCCGGCGACCGCCTCCCCGCCGCTCTCGTGGTTGTCGCCGGTGTCGAAGAGCAGCGCAGGGTCGGGGGTCAAGCCGTGCGCGAGCAGTCCCTCGCGGTATCCCTCGTGCCGTTCGCGCAGGTCGAAGTGGGCCAGGTAGCCGGCGAACGCGATCCGTTCGTGACCGTGGTCGATCAGATGGCGCACGGCCTCGCGTACGCCGCTGCGGTTGTCGGCCAGGACCACCGACGCGCCGGTGTCGGTCGCGTCCTGAGCCACCAGGATCACCGGGAGGCCGGCCCGACGCGCCGCGGCGGCCCAGCCGGGCTCGACCGCGCCGGGCAGCACCACCAGCCCGGACACGTGGTCCCAGGCCAGCGGCCGGCGGAACTCGGGCAACCCGCTGCGGTCGGCGCTGTGCGAGCCCGGGTCGAGGGTCTGCACCGCCATCACCCGGTCGCCGCCGGCCACGGCCGCGGCGTTGATCCCCTCGATGATCGCGCCGTAGTAGTCACCGCCGACGAAGGGGGACAGGATCGCGAAGATGCGGCCACTCACCGGTCCATGATCCCTTGCTCCGGATATCGTGCGACCAGAAAATCCGACCTTTGACCGATCGGCTGCGGCGGGACCAAAACCTGAGCTGCGACCGGATGAAACCTGAAACGACGCGCTAAACCTCACTATAGAGTGACAACGCGCTGGAGTGAGCCGGGCTGCCGTAGGTTGGTGGCTGCGGCTACGCGTCCGCCGTCTTCAGCTGCCCCAGACCCTGGTAGCGCACTCGAATCCGCGCAAGCACTCCAGGGAGAAGAAACCGTGTCCCCCTCCCCTGTCGTCGAGTACGCCGTGCACGGCGTCTGGTCGCACCGCCTGGGTGTGGACGTGGTGGCCGGGCTGCGTGCCCGGTTCGCCGACGCACCGGCCGCCGTCATCATCGACCTGCACGGCATGACCGACGACGACGCCGCGAGCCTCCCGCTGTGGCTGGCCGCCCGCCGGGCCGCCGCCGCGATCCGGCCGACCGTGCCGCTGGCCCTGTGCATGCCGGCCACCACCGTGCTGGAGACCCGGCTGCGGCGGATCGGCGCCGAGCGTCTGCCGATCTTCACCACCATGCCCGAGGCGCGCGCCGCGATGGCCGCGCGGATACCCGCCTGATCCGGCACGCCCCGCCCGGCATACCATCGCCACGGTACGCAAGCATGGGATTAACGGAGGCCACGTGGCACAGGACGACATCTCGCGCGGTGAGGCGGACCGGCTCCGCAAGCTCGACGACGAGGCCCGGGTGGCCAAGACGTTCGAGGTCATCGCCGCCAAGCGCGCGCTGTGGGTCTGGGGCGACGAGGACGAGACGTTGTTCACCGAGGACGGGAAGCGCAACACCCTGCTGCCGATCTGGCCGTACGCGACGGTGGCCCGGCTCGACAACGAGGGCGAGGTCGACGGCGAGCACGCCATCAAGATCTCGGTCGACGTGTTCCTCAAGGAGTGGCTGCCCCAGCTGGCCGAGGACGACGCGGACATCGCGATCTTCCCGGTCGAGGAGGTGCCCGCCGGGGTCGTCACGCTCAGCGACTTCCGCTCGCGGCTGTCGGTCGCGCAGCGCGTGAACTAAGAAGTCGCGCAACGCGTGAACTAGAAACACGGCGAACGCCGGCTGGAACGGGGTATTTCACCCGATCCGGCCGGTGTTCTTTCGTTCCCGTCACCGGGCCACCCGGCCACAGGCATACTTCCCGGGATGAATGTCAGCATTCGTGGTAGTCGATGGGCAAACCGTGCCACACGTTGACCTTCGTGAATTCGACGCCATAGGCTGCTGATCGTTTCGAGTCATTTCCCGGGAAGGGAACGAGGACACGTTGCGACTTCCGCCGAACCGTCTGGCGGGCGCCCTGGCGCTCGTGCTGATCACCGCCATGACCCCGCTGCTGACCGGCACACCGGCCACCGCGACCCCGCCGCCCACCACCTGCGGCGACGACCCCGCCGCCCGCCTGAGCACCGTGCCGGCCCCGGAGGCGTTCCTCGGGTTCCCGCTCGGCGCCGGCCAGCAGCGGGTGGTCACCAACGACGAGATCCAGGGCTATCTGAGCGCGGTGGACCAGTCGTCCGACCGCGTGACCAGCGGCACGATGGGCACCAGCGTGCTCGGCCGGTCGCTGCCGTACGCCGTGGTGACCAGCAGCAGGCAGGCGAAGAAGAGCACCCTTGCCGAGATCGCCGCCGACATCCGTGGCCTGCGGGATCCGCGCTCGCTCAAAGCCGTGAACGCGCGCCGGATCGCCGCTGACAAACCGGCCATCGTCTGGATCGCCGGCAACGTGCACGGCGGCGAGACCAGCGGCGCCGACGCCGCCCTCAAGACCCTGTACGAGCTGGCATCCGGCCTGTCCTGCGCGGTACGCCAGCGTACCGACAACCTGGTCACGGTGATCGTGCCGACCCAGAACCCGGACGGCCGGGACGCGTTGCGCCGGCAGAACGAGTACGGCTTCGACCTGAACCGGGACTGGTTCGCCCGCACCCAGCCGGAGACCGACAGCAAGCTGGAGCTGCTCCGCAAGTTTCCGCCGCAGGTCTTCATCGACGCGCACGAGATGGGCGGGAAGCAGTACTTCTTCCCGCCGAACGCCGACCCGATCCACCACGAGATCGCCGACGAACCGGTCGACTGGATCAACCGGATCGGTGAGGCGAACAAGGCCGGATTCGGCTACCACGGCGCGTGCACGGAGACCGTCACGGACGAGTGCTATTTCAACTACGACACCTACGACCTGTTCTACATGGGTTATGGCGACACCGTTCCGGCGACCGGGTTCGGCGCGGCCGGCATGACGTACGAAAAAGGCAGTGCCTCGGCCGTCCAGGACCGGGTGCAGCAGCAGTTCAACACCCAGTGGGCGACCCTCGGGTGGGCCGCGGCCAACAAGCGTGAGGTGCTGACCAGCTACTACAAGATCTGGTCGGACGCGCTCGCCGAGGGCCGGGCCGGCACGCTCGAACCCAACGAGGTGGTCCAGCCGACGAACGAGGTCCAGTTCCCGGTGCCGGACCTGAAGATCAAGTCGTACTTCCTGATGCCGGACCGGCAGCTCGCCGACGTGCGCAAACTGGTCGAGCGGCTGCGCCGGATGGACGTCGAGGTCTACCGGGTCACGAAGCCGCTGAAGGTGCCCACCGCGCACCTCTTCGGTGGCCGGACCGGTACGAACGTGACAGTGCCGGCCGGCGCGTACTGGATCCCGATGGAGCAGCCGCAGAAGCACTGGATCCAGGCGACCCTGGGCGAGGACCCGTACGTGCCGTTCCCGTACTTCTATGACGTGTCGTCGTGGAGCAACCCGCTGCTGATGGGCATCACCACGATCTACACCGGTGACGCCGTCAAGCCGCGGGCCGAGCGGGTCACGCGGCTCGAAGGCGGCCGCGACGAGGCGGCACGGGGCTCGTACTCGTACCGGGCGGACTCGGCGTCGGCGGCCCAGTTGACGTTCCGGTTGCTCGGCCAGGGTGTCCCGGTCCTCGGTGACGACGATCTGGTCCGGGTGCCGGCCACCGCGGTCACGCCGGCCGTCGACAAGCTCGCCCGGTCATTGGGCGTCACCCTGACCGCCAGTCGCCGGGCTGCCACCGGCACGGCGGTCACCCTGCCGGACGTCGGGCTGTTCCGCGGCACCGGCATCTCCACCACCTCGGGTTCCTACGGCGAGGCGCGGTACGTGCTGGGCAACCAGTGGGGGCTCACCCTCTCCCCGGTGACGACCGCCGACATCAACGACAACACGGCCGCGTTCACCGCCCGTACGGTCCTGCTGGTCCCGGACGGCAGCAACGCGACGGGCGGGCTCACCGCGGCCGGGCAGGCCAACCTGCGGAACTGGATCGCGCAGGGTCACACGTACGTCGGCCTGCGCAACGAGGGCACCCGCCTGGCCCGCGCGGCCGGCCTGACCTCCACCACCGAGAAGCCGAAACCCGCCGACTACCTGGTGATCGGGTCGCACCTGCGGGTGGACGTGCACGACGACAGCCCGGTCGCGGCGGGCCGGCCGGCCGAGGACTTCCAGTTCAACAACGGCGACCCGGTCCTCACCCCGAGCACCACCGGCGCCAACGTCGTCACGTACCCGGCCGACGACACGTTCTGGTACAACGGCTACACCGTGCACGCCGACGTCCTCAAGGGAACGTCGGTGGTGGTGGACGAGCCGACCGGGGCCGGGCGCGCGGTGCTGTTCGCGTTCAACCCGCTGTTCCGGGGTTACAACGAGAACGGGCTGCAACTGGTGGCGAACGCGCTGCTCTACCCGGGGGCGGCACCGGAGGCGCGGCTGGTGGCGCCGAGTGTGGACCCGGCTCGGGCCCGGGCGGCGGACCAGCCCGACCCGCCGAACCTGGGCGGGGAGTGGCGGCCGGGCCGGATCCAGGTGGCGGTGGCTGACCTGGCGCGCACCCAGCAGGTGGTCAGCCGGTACACCGGCACGGCGACGGCCGCGGTGGTCGGCGATTCGGCGTACCTGACCGTTCCGAACCCGGAGGGGCTGCCGATCGACGAACACCCGTACCTGAAAGATCTGATCAGTGACCTGCGGGCGGCCTCGATCCCGCTGAGGTCGGTGGTGGGCTGATCGCGGCCCGGGCGGCCCGGCGGGACAACTGCGCGAACGCTGCGCTCAGTTCCGCCGGGCCGACCACTGCCATCTCCGCGTCGTAGCGGGCGAAGGCGGCGGCCAGTCCCACCCAGGACCAGGAGCCCAGCGTGACCCGGCAGCGGTCCGGGCCGGCCTGCTCGACGAGGCCCTCCCGGGTGTAGGTGGCGATGACGGCCGCCGGCTTGTCCACCAGCACGGTGCCCTGGCACGGCCATCCGCCGTCGGCTTCTTGTGATCCGCGGAACGTGCCGGTGAGGTAGGCCGCGACGTCGCCACCGGGCAAGGAACGCGGAGCGAAACGCGGCCCGTTCGGGGTGCGCAGGCGGATCCGGTCGACCCGGAACGTCCGCCAGTCCGCGCGGTCGAGATCCCAGGCGATCAGATACCAGCGTCCGTCCCGGGTCACCACGTGGTGCGGTTCGGCGCGGCGCGGCGGCCGATCCGCGTCCGCGTCGCCGTAGTCGAACCGCACGACCTCGTGCCCGTGCACCGCCGCGCTCAGCGCCAGCAGCACGTCACCGTCGACCGGGGTGCCGGGCCGTTCGACGGCGGTCACTCGCAGCGCGGCGATCCGGTGCCGCAGCCGCGACGGCATCACCTGCCGGATCGTGTGCAGCGCCCGCTCGGCGGCCTCGGCCAGCCCGTTGCCCGGCGTGGTCGCGGCGATCTGCAACGCCACGGTCAGCGCGACGGCCTGCTCGTCGTCGAAGAGCAGCGGCGGCAGGTCGGCGCCCGCGCTCAGCCGGTACCCGCCGTCCGGGCCCTTGATCGCGACGATCGGATAGCCGAGCTCGCGCAGCCGGTCGACGTCGCGGCGCACGGTCCGCAGGCTGATGTCGAGGCGGTCGGCGAGCAGGGTGCCGGACCAGTCGCGGCGCGTCTGCAACAACGACAGCAGGGCCAGCAGGCGGGCGGAGGTTTTCGGCATGTCCTGGATTCTGCCCGGAGAAGAGGCCACACCCTGGCACCTACTGCTGCGAATCTTCGTCTCGACAGCAACCCCTTGTGAGTACGGAGTCAGCAGCATGTTCGATGTTCTGGGCGATCTGAACTGGTTCGGGATCCTGGCCGGCTTCGTCGCGTTCACCGTGCTCGGCGGCGTGTGGTTCGCGCTGCTGTTCCCCCGCGCCTACAACCTGTCCCTGGGCCGCGACCCCGGCGCCAAGCCGCAAGGCTCGCCGCTGTTCTTCGCCGGCCCACCCCTGACCAGCCTGATCATCACGGTCACCAGCGCGATCCTGATGGCCGCCCTGAAGATCGACACCTACGGCGACGCCCTGCTGTTCGGCCTGATCGTCGGCCTCGGCTACCTGACCGCGAACACGGTCACCATCGCGATCAACCCGAACTTCCCCCGCCCACTGCTCTACGCCACGATCTCCGGCTCCTACAACCTCCTGGGCAGCCTGCTGGTCAGCGCGATCCTGCTGGCGGTCTAGCCGAACCGCCGCTCGGCGCAAGGCAGTCGCCGGCTTCCGGTCAACCCACTGCTCGGCGCGAGGTGGTCCCGGCTTCCGGTCCTATTTGGTACGAATACGGAGCGCCCGCCGCAGGCTACAAGCCACGCCCCGGGCTGGTCTCACGCGACACCGCTGCCACTCCGGACCGTGCCGCGCCTCCCGGCGGTCGGCTGGTGCTCAGGGGTGCCTCAACGGCTTCGAGGCACCCCTGAGCACCAGCCGGGATCCGCAGGCCGTGGCACACATCCCGGCCCCAGCTGGTTCCCAGGGGTGTCACGAGCCGGGCGACACACCGCTGGGAGCCAGCCGGGTTCAGCTCGCCACGTCGTTCAGGGTGGTGAGCTGGGCAGGGGTGAGCTGGAGGGCTTCGGCGGCGAGGTTCTCCTCCAGGTGGTCGAGCCGGGCCGTCCCGGGAATCGGCACGATCACCGGTGACCGGGCGAGCAGCCAGGCCAGCGCCACCTGCGTCGCGGTCGCACCCAGCTCGGCCGCCACCGCCGCGACCACCGACTGCTCCCCCGTCGTACCGAAGGCCACCGGCCGCCACGGCAGGAACATGATCCCGGCCCGCTCACACGCGTCGAGCACCGGTTCGTGCTCGCGGTCGAGCAGGTTGTACCGGTTCTGCACGCTCGCCACGTCGACCAGCCGCCGGGCCTGCTCGAGTTCACCGGCGGTGACCTCGGACAGCCCGATCCGGCCGATCTTGCCCTGCTGCTGCAGTTCACGCAGGGTGCCCAGCTGGTCGGCGAGCGGGGTCTCCGGGTCGATCCGGTGCAGTTGCAGCAGTTCGATCCGGTCGAGCCGGAGCCGGCGCAGGGCCTGCTCGACCTGCTCGCGCAGGACTTCGGGCCGGCCGTCCAGCTTCCACTCCCCCGCCGGGCCGGTGCGGGCCACGCCGACCTTGGTGGTGATCAGCACGCCGTCCGGGTAGGGGTGCAGGGCCTCGGCGACAAGGTGCTCGTTGGCTCCACCGCCGTACAGGAAAGCGGTGTCGATCAGCGGAACACCCAGCTCGACGGCGCGACGGGCCACCGCCACCGACGCCTCCCGACCCGGCCCCGCCTCGGTCACCAGATGCATCGCCCCGAACCCGAGCCGTCGCGTCATGTCATAACTCCCGGTAGTAGACGACGACCGGCAGCGGGGTGCAGCCGAACGTTTCGTACAGGGCGCGGGCCGGCGCGTGGAAGCCATCCCCGCCGGTGCCGATCGTGACGACCTCGGCGCCGAGCTCACGCATCGCGGCGAACGCGTGCTCGCACAGCGCGGTCCCGGTGTGCCGGCGGCGCTGCCCGGCGGCCACGGCGAGGATGGTGACGTCGGCGGTGCGGCGCGCCAGGTCCACCGACCAGGCCACGTACCCGGCGAGCGCGCCTCCGGCCTCGGCCACTGCGACGTACCGGTGCTGGTCCGGATCGTGCAGCCCGGCGACCTGCGTGACGTAGTCGTCGCGCCAGGCACCGTGCTGGTTGGCGAAGACCACCTCACCCACCAGCGGCCGGAAGGAGTCCTCATAGAACGGCCCGAACGTCTCGATGGTCAACGCGGTGAGCCGGGCGAGATCGGACGGGACGAAAGAACGGATACGCATGGAAGTGCCTCGCAAGCGGAGTCTCTGAAAGCCGACAGAAAAGGCGTCAGGTGGGCGCGGCGGTGAGCCGACCCTCAGCTGCGGGTCCGCCAAGCGGCGAAGGCACTCATGCCGAAAGCCTACGAGCCACCGCAACCGCATTAGGATCCCCGCCATGTATCGCGCGGTGCTCCTCGATGTCTACGGCACGCTGGTGCACGACGACGAGGCCGAAGTGTCCGCGGTCGCCGCGGTGGTCGCCGGGCTGGCCGGGGTGGAGCCGGACGTCGTCGAGCGGGAGTGGAGCACGCGCATCTGGGCGATGGCCGACACCGCGCACGGTGACGGTTTCCGCAGCCTGGCCGACCTCACCACCGCGAGCCTGACCCAGACCGCGGAGCATTTCGGCGTAGAAATCGACGCCGCGCAGGTCACCCGGGAGCAGACGGCGTTCTGGCGCACCACCCCGCTGTTCGCCGACGCCCTCCCGTTCCTGGCCGCCGTGCCGGTGCCGGTGTGCCTGGTCTCCGACGCCGACCGCGGCGACCTGGACGCCGTCCTGCACCGGCACGGCATCACCGTGGCCGGCGTGGTGACCAGCGAGGACGCCCGCGCCTACAAGCCCCGCCCGGAACCGTTCCGGCTGGCGCTGCGACAGCTCAGCCTCGCCGCCACCGACGTGATCCACGTCGGCGACTCGGTGACCAGCGACATCGGCGGAGCGGCCGCGCTGGGCATCGCCTCCGCGCACCTGGACCGGTCCGGAAGCCGCACCACCGCGCACTCTCTCGCCACGCTGACCGATCTTCTCCCGCTGTTCGCCGCCTGACTCCGGCTGGTGCTCAGGGGTGCCTCAAAGCCGTCGAGACAACCCCCAGCACCAGCCGGGGTCAATGACCATGCTGGCCTACGCGACCGTGTCCAGCGCGGCGAGCCGCTCGCGGAGTCCGGCCGCCCCGGGATGATCCATGGCCTCGAGGATGGTCAGGCCGTGCCGCCAGGTTCCGGCAGCGGCGGTGTGGTCGGCAACCGCGGCGTACGCGTCGCCGAGCCGCACCGCCATGTCCGCCTCGTTGTAGCGGTCGCCCAGGTCGGCGTGCAGCCGCATCCCCTCGCGGTAGTGCTCGACGGCCAGTTCGTGACGGCCGAGCGCCTGGTGGGCCACGCCGAGGGTGTCCAGCGTGGCGGAGAGCCCGACCCGGTGCCCGATGGCGCGTTGCAACTGCGCCGCCTCCCCGCAGCGCTCCAGCGTGACCTCGTACCCGCCCTGTTCGGCGTGGAGATGTCCGATCATGTTCAGAGCCAGGCCCAGCACGACCGGGTCGCCGGCGCGGCGGGCCAGGGCGACGGCCCGTTCACCGTTGTCGAGGGCCTGGGGCCAGTCGTCGCGGAGGCTGTGGGCCCAGGCCGTCAGGTAGAGCGTGGTCGCGGCATCGGCGAGATCGTCCAGCGACAGGTACAGGTCGAGGGCCCGGGCCAGGTGGCCGAGCGCGTCGCCCGGCCGGTCCAGGCGGATGCAGCCGTTCGCGAGAACCCGATGGGAGAACGCTCGGGCGGCGGGATCGTCCAGGCGTTCCGCTGCTTCGAGCGCGGTGGCCTGCACGGCGGCCCAGTCCGTCAGGCTGCCGTTGCGGTCGAGGAACTCTCCGATGCCCCAGGCGAGCTGCCACGTTCGGCGGTCCGCCCCGACCTGCGCCGCGAGCCGGAGGACGGCGAGCAGGACCTGGTGCTCGTCGCGGAACCAGGCCATGGCGTGCGCCTCGTCGTGAAAGGGCGCCACAGTGCCGGGCGGGTCACCCATGCCCAGCGGGATCGGCTTACGCAGGGGGTTGATCGTGGTGGCTGCTGTGCACGCCGCGTACACGACATGGTCGATCAGGCGGTCCTGCGCCGCCAGGCGGGCGGCCTGCGGATCGGCCTCGGCGACCAGTTCCGCGGCGTAGGCGCGCAGCAGGTCGTGGGCGACATACCTGCCGGGGCGGTGCTCGGTGAGCAGCTGGGCGCGGGCGAGTCCGTCGAGGATGGCGCCGGCCTCGCCCGGCGTCGTCCCGGCCAGGGCTGCCGCGGCCCGATCGGACACGTCGGCACCGGGGTGCAGCCCGAGCAGCCGGAACATCCGTCGGCTGATCTCCGGGAGCAGCCGGTAGGAGCACGAGAACGCGGTCCGGACATCGGTGTTCACGTCGTCGCTGCGCAGCGCGGTGAGTCCACCGGCCGCCTGATCCAACTGCGTGGCGATCTCCGCGAGGGGAAAGCCCGGGTGGATGGTGGCCCGCGCGGCGACCAGGGCGAGGGCGAGCGGCAGGCCACCGCAGGCCGCGAGGATGCGCTCGACCGCGGTGTCGTCGCGGGCGATCCGGGCCGCACCGAGCCTGCGGGTCAGCAGGTCACGACCGTCCTGATCATTGAACGGCTGCAGTGTCAGCGACTGCGCGCCCTCCGCCACGATCAGGCCGGTCAGGTGGTTGCGGCTGGTCAGCACGCAGTGGCAGCCCGCCGGCGGCAACAGCGGCCGGGCCTGGCCGGCGTCGGCGACGTTGTCCAGCACGATCAGCACCCGCCGGCCACTGAGCATCGTGCGATACATCCGTTCTTGAGCTTCCAGGGTCGCCGGGAGGTGTTCGGCGGGCACCCCGAGCGAACCCAGAAGATGATGCAGGGCCTCGCTCACGCCGACCGCGCCGGCGGGATGGAACCCGCGGAGGTTCAGGTACAACTGACCGTCCGGGAACCGGTCGGCGGCGTGGTGCGCCCAGTGCAACGCCAGGGTCGTCTTGCCGACGCCCGCCATCCCGCTGATCACCACGGGGCGCCGGTCGGGCAGCATCGCGTCCAGACGGGACAGTTCGGTCGTGCGGGCGGCGAACGTCCCGGCCGGCGCGGGAAGTTCCCGGGGCACCGCCTCGCGTGTCGCGCTCCCCGGACGGCGCTGCTCCTCCAACCGGTCCCGGACCGTAGCGAACACACCCTGTTCCGCGGCGGTGGCACCGAGCAGCCGGATGAGGACGTCGAACCGGTCGGTCGGCGGCAGCACCCGCCCGGCCAGGTATTCCCCGACGATCCCGTGTGACCATCCGGTCTGCTCGGCAACCTGACGGTAGGTCAGTTCCTTCGCACCGGCATGCCGTGCCTGACGACGCCGCAGACGCCGGAGCAACTGTCCGAGTTCCGCCACGGTGGTGATGTCGGCCGGCACCTCAAACCCTTCGTCCGCACCCGGCCACGAGACCGGGCCGGAGCCGTGACGTTACCCGCCGGCTCCGGCCCGCATCGGCCCGAACTCCCGTCAGCGCTTCCAGGTGCGTGCGGCGGTGGTCGTGACGTTGCCGAGCTTGTCCACCGCGCGGACCCGTACGGTCATCGTCCTGCCGTATCTCGCGACCTTGATCTTGAGGGTCCACGGGGCCTTCGCGTCCCTGACCACGACCTTGCCATTGATCAGCACCTCGACGCGGGCGACGCCGGCCGGGTCGGTGGCGGCGACCTTGACGGTGACCGTGCCACGCACCTTCGCCCCGGAGCGCGGGGCCTTACTGATCCGCACCGACGGGCCACGGTTGTCGGCGATCACCTTGCGGTCGTAGCGGGACTGGTTGCCGGCCCGATCGGACACCCGCCACTGCAGGGCGACCGTACGGTTGAGCTTGCCGCTGTTGTACCGCACCGCGTACGGCGCCGTGGTGTCACGTCCGACGTACCGGCCGTCGGCGTACAGATCGGCGTGGGCCACGCCGCTGCCGGTGTCGGACACGCCGGTGGCCTGCACGGTGACGGTGCCGCGGAACCGGGCCGACTGCCGCGGGGAGGTGCCGGTGATCCGCGGCGCGGTCGTGTCCACGCCTGACACCGCCCGCCCCGCGCGGATCTCGCCGAACTGGGTGAAGCCCGTCGTCGGGGTGGCCTTGGCGCTACCCGTCAAGCTCTGCACCAGGGCCGTGTTGGTCGCCCGGGGATGCCTGGACTTCATCAGCGCGATCGTTCCGGCCACCAGTGGCGCCGACGCCGAGGTGCCGCAGAAGTTCGCATAACCCCCGCTGGCCAGGTCCGCGGCGAGCGTGCACCACGGCGCGGCGACGTCCACCCACTCCGGCCCGTAGTTCGATCCGTAGATCTCGTAGGTGTACGGGTCGAACGTCAGGAAGATGTCGCTCGTCTCGTCGGTGCCACCGACCGCGATCACTCCCGGGTAGGCGGCCGGGTAGCGCGGCGTCCGCACCGCGTTGTTGCCCGCCGACGCGACCACCAGGGCGCCCTTGCGCTGTGCGTACGCCACGGCGTCGCGCAGCACGGTGAGGTTCTGCGGGGTGCCCAGCGACGCATTGATGATCTTCGCCCCCTGGTCGGCCGCGTAGACGATGCCCGCCGCGGTGGTGGCGATGCTGCCGTCGCCCGACGCGCCGAGGACCTTCACCGGCAGGATCCGGCAGGCCCAGCAGGTGCCGGCGATACCCGCCCCGTTGTTGCCCCGGGCCGCGATGAGCGACGCCACCGCGGTGCCGTGACCGCTCTCGTCGTTGGCGACCGCGTCGTTGTTCACGAAGTCGTGGCCGCCGATGACCGCCCCGGCCAGATCGCCGATCGCGTCGACCCCGCCGTCGATCACCGCCACGGTCACCGCCGCACCGGTGGTGAGGCTCCACGCGTCCGGCACGGTGATCTGCCGCAACTCGCCCTGGTCCGACCAGCGCGGGTCGTTCGGCACCACCGCGTCGGCCCGCACCCCGGTGTCCACCTCCACGTAGGCGACCCCCGGCGACGCCCGCAACGTGGCCGTCACCGCCGCACTGCGCGACCGTGCCACGCTCACCGTCTGCGCGCCCAGCTTCGCCAGCGGTGCGCTGCCGTCGGCACGCACCCCGGCCGCACCGAGGTCGCGGGTCGCCGTGGCCGCGCTCACCCCGTCGTCGAAACCGACGACGAGCCGGACCGTGTCGCCGTCGCCCGGCTCGGCGGCGGGCGCCACCGGCCGGACCACCCCCGGTCCGCTGGCGGTGACCTGCCGCTTGCGGCTCTCGACGTCGTTCTGTTCCTTCGCGTACGCCTGTCCCGGCACCGTCCCCAGAGTCAGCAGTACCACTGCCCCGGTCAGCCCGGTTACCACCCGGCGAATCCTGTTGCCTCGCACGAACCATCCCCCATCGCCAGCCTGTCTGCGAGCGGACGCTAACGGGACGGCATCGACCGGCACCCGTGTTATCGGCCGGGGTTGGACAGCATTGGACAACGGGCGGGCACGGCGTGGCGGCTGCCTACTACTGCAGTGGTAGTTGCGGTGGCTGCTGTCGGTGGACGACACCGGCTTGCCGATTCGGCACGCTTTGAGCAAGCCCGGATGGTCAGCGAGAGAAGGAAACACTCATGGAACTGCGCAGGCGAACGCTTCTTCAGGGGGCCATGGCCACCTCGGCGGTCAGCGTCCTGGGTCTGGCGGCGTGCACCAGCTCGGACGACAACGCGTCGCCGGACAGTTCCGCCGCACCCGCGGGCACCGGGTCGCTGGCCTTCAGCGGCAGCGCCTGGAGCTATGACGAGACGAACGACGTCTACTACCAGATCGGCCGGTCCTACCTGGCCAAGCCCGCCGCCACCGATTATGAGACGCTCGCGGTCTTCGTCCCGGGGGCTTACTTCAAGGGCACAAAAAACAGCGACGGTACGTACACGGCCGCGATCGACAGCTCCGGGAAGGTCGGCGACTTCACCGCGAGCACGGCCCCGATCGTCTTCCCGGTGAACACGCCGGGCTACGCCGCGCAGAAGCCGCTGACCGAGTACAGCTACGACGACGTCGCGGCCTACCTGAAGGTCGGCTACGTCTACGTGCACCCGGGCCTGCGCGGCAAGGACAGCAACGGCACCGGGTACGCCGGCAACGCGCCGTGGGGTGTCACCGACCTGAAAGCCGCCGTGCGCTACGTGCGCTACAACGCCGCACTGATCCCGGGCAGCAAGGACCGGATGGTGGTGTTCGGGATGAGCGGCGGCGGGGCGCAGAGCGCGGTGATGGGCGCGTCCGGCGACAGCGAGCTGTACACGCCGTACCTGGAGAGCCTGGGCGCGGCGATGACCGACGCGAGCGGCAAGACCATCAGCGACGCGGTGGCCGGCGCGATGTGCTGGTGCCCGATCACCAGCCTGGACTACGCGAACGCGTCGTACGAGTGGAACATCGGCCAGTTCGCCGACACCGACACCCGGGCGGCCGGCACCTGGACGCAGAGCTACTCGACCGAGCTGGCCAAGGCGTTCGCGGCACACCAGAACAAGCTGGCCCTGAAGGACGCGTCCGGCACAACGCTCTCCCTGGACAAGTCCAGCACCGGCGTCTACCTGGGCGGCAGCTACTACGACCACCTGGTCTCGGTGGTCAACGAGTCGCTGAACAACTTCCTCACCGACACGACGTTCCCCTACACCCCGTCGAACTCGTTCATGGCCGGCATGACCGGCGGCGGAGCGCCCGGCGGCGGCGGATTCCCGGGCGGTGCGGGCATGCCGAGCGGCGGGCCGGGCGGAGCGGGTATGCCCAGCGGCGCACCGGGCGGCGGCATGCCCGGCGGCGCGCAAGGCGGTGGGCAGGCGACCGACACCACCACCTACAAGACGGTCGAGGAGTACTTCACTCACCTGAACAAAACCGGTCAGTGGGTCACCTACGACAAGGCCTCCAACACCGCGAAGGTGACCAGCCTGGCCGGCTTCGCCAAGAGCCAGAAGCCGCCGACCAAGGCGGTCGGCGCGTTCGACGGCCCGGACCGGACCGTCGGCGAGAACGTGGTGTTCGGCAGCGGCACCGACGGGCTGCACTTCTCGCCGGTCGCCGAGCAGGTCATCGCGGCCAACGAGACCGCTTTCGCGAAGCTCTCCGGCTGGACGGACGACTTCGCCGCGACCGCCTACACCGGTGACTTCGCGAAGACCGACGCGGTCGGCAAGGACGTCACCTACCGGGTCAACATGTACAGCCCGCTCTACTACCTGAACAGCATCTACGCCGGTTACCAGAAGGCGACCGTCGCACCGCACTGGCGGATCCGCACCGGCATCATGCAGGGCGACACCGCGAACGCGACCGAGGTCAACCTGGCCCTGGCGCTGCAGAACTACGGCAGCGAGGTGGACTTCGCCACCGTCTGGGGCCTGGGCCACACGATGGCCGAGCGCACCGGCGAGGCCACCGCGAACTTCATCGCCTGGGTCACCGAGACGGTCGCGAAGTAACCGCCGACGCCGAGCGGGTCGCGTGCAGCGCGGCGAGCAGCTGCAGGCGGTCCGCGTCGGCGCTGCCCGGCTCGGTGGTGAAGACCAGCAGAACCGGGCCCGGGTTGCCGGGCAGCGGGTAGGTGTCCCAGTCCAGGGTGATGTCGCCGGCCGCCGGGATCCGGAAGGTCTTGGTGCCGCTGACCGACACCCGCACGTCGTGCCGGGCCCACAGCCGGCGGAACTCGGGGCTGCGGATGCTCAGCTCGCCGACGATCGCGGTGGCCCGCGGGTGGGTCGGGTCGGCGGCGACGGCGGCGCGCATCAGGCCGATGTAGTCGAGGGCCTGGCCCTCCCAGTCCGGGCAGCTCCGCTCGGCGGTGCGGGTGTCGTCGAAGAGCAGCAGGAGCATGTTGAGCCGGTCCGGCGGGACGTCGCGCGGGTCGCCGAGCAGGGCCTCCGCCATCGAGTTCCAGGCGAGCAGGTCGAGGTGCCGGCCGAGCACGACCGCCGGGGTGTCCATCACCCGCAGCAGCCGCCGGGTGCTCGCCGGGACGTGTTCCGGGCCGCGGTCCGGCTGCTCGGGCATCGGCCGGCGGGCCGCGTGGGCCAGCGCGAACAGGTGCCGGCGCTCGTCGCCGTCGAGCACGAGCGCGCCGGCCAGGGCGTCCAGCACGTCGTCCGACGGGCGCACCTCCCGGCCCTGCTCCATCCGCTGGTAGTAGTCGGTACTCAGCCCGGCCAGCAGGGCCAGTTCCTCGCGCCGCAGCCCGGTCACCTTGCGCCGGCCGCCCGGCTCCAGGCCGACGTCGCGCGGGCTGAGCCGGCTGCGCCGGGCACGCAGGAAATCGCCGAGCTCCCGGGCGTACGGATGGGTCATTCCGCAAGTGTGCCGCCTGCCCGGACCGGCACGGTAGGTCTCGCAGACCTAGGCAACGAAGTGCGACCGAACCCGCTCCCGCAGCTCCTACCGTCGTCGGCGTAGCGCACCGACACACCTTGGAGCAGCAGATGACCGGATGGACCGCCGACCGCATCCCCGACCAGCACGGCCGGGTCGCCGTGGTGACCGGCGCCAACTCGGGTCTCGGCCTGGTCACCGCGACCGAGCTGGCCCGGCACGGCGCCCACGTGGTGCTCGCCGTCCGCAACACCGCCGCCGGGCAGGACGCCGCCCGGCGGATCGGCGGGGACGTCGAGGTCCGCGAGCTGGACCTGGCGTCGCTCGCCTCGGTACGCGCCTTCGCGGCGACGCTGGCCGCCGACCACCCGGCGATCGACCTGCTGGTCAACAACGCCGGGCTGGTGCTGCTCGGCCCGCGCCGGGTCACCGCTGACGGCTTCGAGCTGCACCTCGGCACGAACATGCTGGGCCACTTCGCGCTGACCGGCCTGCTGCTCGACGCGCTGGCCGCCGCGCCGAAGCCGCGGGTGGTCAGCCTCAGCTCGATCACCCACAAGAGCGCGCACCTGGACTTCGGCGACCTGATGATGGAGCGGAACTACAAACCCAGTCCCGCGTACGGCCGGTCCAAGCTCGCCACCACGCTCTTCGGTCTGGAGCTGGACCGCCGGCTGCGCGCCACCGGCTCACCGATCGTCAGCACCCTGGCGCACCCGGGGCTGACCCGCACCAACCTGACGCCGCGGGCCTGGGAGCACAAGGGCCGGCTCGGTCGGGCGATCGCGACGGTCGGGCTGCTGGCCACCCAGTCGGTCGAGCAGGGCACGCTGCCGCAGCTGCGCGCCGCGACCGACCCGGCCGTGGTCGGTGGCCAGTTCTTCGGGCCGGCCGGGCTCGGCGAGACCCGTGGCCGGGTCACCGAGGCGAAGCTCAGCCGGGAGGCCGCCGACCCGGCCGTCGCCACGCGGCTCTGGGCCGCCGCGCAGGAGCTGACCGGGGTCAGGTACCTCTGACCAGTACGGCGACGTCGTCCTCGGTCAGGCTGCCGAGCACCAGCACCCCGTCGCGTTCGGCGACCGAGGTGACGAACCCGTACGAGCCGTCGGCGACCCGCAGGTCGTGGACCCGGCTGCCGTCCAGGTCGAAGGCCATCACCCAGGCGATCGGCACCGGCTGGGGGCGCAGCGCGGCGGGCAGGTTCCAGACCAGCAGGCGCAGGAACCCGGGCAGTGGCAGCAGCCGATCGAGCAGGGTGTTGCGGGGTGCCGCGATCGCCACCCAGACCAGCCCGTCACCGCCGAGCCACATGTTGTCCGGGAAGCCGGGCAGGTTGCCGACCAGGGTCTCGGTGTCGCCGGCCCGGGAGCCGGTCAGCCAGTGCCGTTGCACGCGATAGCCGGTGGTCTCCGCGACCAGCAGGTACGACTCGTCCGGCGCCAGCACCAGCCCGTTGGCGAACTTCAGCCCGCTGAGCACGGTGGTGACCGCGCCGTCCGGGTCCCGGCGCAGCAGCCGGCCGGTGTTCGAGTGTTCGAAGACGTCGCCGAGGTGCTGGTCGAGGTGCCACTGCGACGTCGAGGTGGTGAACCAGATCGTGCCGTCGAGCCCCTGGACCACGTTGCTGGCGAAGGTGAGCGGCTCGCCGTCCACGGTGTCCACGAGCACCTCGACGGAGCCGTCCGGCCGCACCTCGAGGAGGCCGCGATCGTGGTCGCAGACCAGGACCCCGCCGTCGGGCCGCGGGTGCAGTCCGAGCGGGCGGCCGCCGGTCTCGGCCAGCACGGTGCGGTCACCGGTGGCCGGGTCGATCCGGACGATGCGCCCGTCCGCCGTACCCGTGATGATCTTGCCCTGGTCGTCGAAGACGACGTCTTCCGGGCCGTGCCCGCCGGTCGGCAGCCGCCGCACCGCCAGCGGTCCGGTCGGTCCCGGATCGGTGACGGCGGGCGGGCTCCAGCGGCGCGGATGGATCAGGCGGCGGGTCATGCCATCGAGTCTTCCCTATGCCGATGCGGGATCAGGTGGTGGCGATCTCGTTGGCCTTCGCCCGCACGGTCAGTTTCTTCGTCTTGGTGCCGTCCGGGCCGGTCGCGGTGAGCAGGTAGGTGTGTGTCGCGTAGCTGCCCGGCTCGGCGTCGCCGCACGGGAAGTTCAGGCTGACCGAGTCCTTGGTGCCGTACGTGTCGTAGATGCCGGGGCCGTCGACCGAGATCGTGGTCGACTCGGCGTGGCTGACCTTCCACTCCAGGACCACCGGGTCGCCCTCGTACTTGACCTGATCGGTTCCGGACGGGCAGGACGGCTTCGACGCGACCCGGAAGTAGGAGATCGACGGGCCGGTCGGCTCCGAGGTGGTCGGCGCGGTCGAGGTGGACGTCTTGTGGGTGGAGATCACCTTCGGGGTGTGCGCGCCGGACGACGGCTCCGGCGACTCCGAGGACTGCGGGTCGGCCAGGTCGGAGGACTCGACGGAAGGTTCATCGGCCGGGGCGGAGGCGTCGGCCGAGGTGGCCGGGCCGGGCAGGGAGCCGGTGCCGGTGACGCGGTTGTGGGAAAGGGCGTATCCGGCCGCCACGGCGAGGATCACCAGGGCGAGCAGAACCGTGATGAACCAGCGGCGTCGCGCCGCTGCCGATGACGTGGCGTCCTGAGCCGACACGGGTGTCCTCCCTGATGGGGCGGTATCTTTCGGCGAACTGTACGAGCGCCGATCACCCCGCGGTACCACCGTCCGGCCGTCCTGGCACGAAGCCGGTACCGGATCTCAGACGGGACTTATCTCGGCGCGGAGCACTCCCAGGCAGTCTTCGATGATCGCGGCGAGCGGCCGGTCCTCGTCGAGCCACTCGGTGACCGCCACGAACAGCAGCGTCACAGTGGACTCGGCGATCAGCGCCGCGCGCACGCTCCCGAGCCCGCGCGCCACGAACCCGGCCCGGATCGCCTCGGCGAGCGCGGCCCGTTTGCGCAGCTCCCGCTCCTGCAGCCCCTCGTCGGTGCCGACGATCTCGCGCCGGGCCCGCACCGCGGCCTTGCGCGGCTCGAACCGGGTCTCGGCCACGGCCCGCAGACCGTCGAGCACGATCGTCAGGGGCGCCGCGTCGGCCGGGGCGTCGGCCAGGAACTCCGCGGCCATGGCGGGCACCTCGGCGTCGCCGGCGAACAGCACCTCCCGCTTGTCGGCGAAGTGCCGGAAGAACGTCCGCGTGGTCAGCCCGGCCCGGGCGGTGATCTCCGGAACCGTCGTCGCGGCGAAGCCCTGCTCGGCGAAGAGCTCGAGTGCCGCCTGCTGCAAGCGTTCCCGGGCGTCCGGTTGCCATCGCGCCATGACACCAGACTAGTGATGACACGTCGTGTCGTCACGAGCTATGGTGATGACACGTCATGTCATTACAGAAGGTGAGTCTCAGCGATGGCTGAAGTGTGGATTCTGGGCGGCACCGGCCGCAGCGGGCGGGCGATCGCCACGGCGTTGCGGGCCCGGGGCATCCGCCCGACGCTCGTCGGCCGGGACGGCGCCCGCCTGACCGCGGTGGCCGAGGGCGACCGCACGGTGGTGGCCGCCTCGATCGCGGCGATGGCCGGCGAGATCTCCCGGCAGCGACCGGCCGTGGTGGTCAACACGGTCGGGCCGTTCGCCACGACCGCCGAGCCGATCATCCGGGCCTGCCTGCCGGCGAGCCACTACGTCGACCTGGCGAACGACCTGTCCGCGTTCACCACGACCCTCGGGCTGCACGACGCGATCGCGGCCGCCGGGCGCACCGCGGTGACCGGCGCCGGGTTCGGCGTCGCGGCGACCGAGAGCGTCGTGGTGAAACTGTGCGAGGGCCGGCCCGCACCGCGCCGCGTCCGGGTGGACGCGGTGGCCTCGCTCGCCATGGAGGCCGGCGCGTTCGGCGAGGCCCTGGCCGCCAGCATCCTGGACGGCATCCCGGGCGTGGCCGGCGGTGGCCGCTTCCAGGGCCGCCGCTATCGGGGCGGACGGCTCGTTCCGGACCGGATCGGCGGCGACGCCCGGCAGCTGACCCTGCCCGACGGCGGCGGGACCGCGACCGCCGCGAGCATCCCGCTCGGCGAGCTGATGGCGGCTCAGCGGGCCAGCGGCGCGCCGGACGTGCAGGCCGCGTCGAGCGAGGCGCCGTCGTCGCCGGTCGCCCGGGCGGCCATGGCGGCCCTGCTGCCGGTGCTGGCGATCGGCCCGGTCCGGGAGTTCGCGAAACGGCGCCTGGCCGCCGTGCAGGTCACGGCCCGGCCGCGTCCGCGCCAGCACTCCTGGGGACACGCGGTGATCGACTGGCCGGACGGCACCACCCGCGAGGGCTGGCTGCGGCTCGGCGACGCCCAGGAGTGGACCGGCATCGTGCCGGCCGAGGTGTGCCGGCGGCTGCTCGCGGGCGAGGGCCGGCCCGGCGCCTTCACCCCGGCCGCCCTGTTCGGCGCGGAGCTGGCCGAGTCCTGCGGCGCGGAATATCTGCTGGTCGCGGACCGATAGGTCACCGAAATACCGGACCGCCCGTTCTGTCACGGCCGCCGGGGCCGGACCGGGCGGTCCGCTGCGGGTCACCGCGAGACGGGTCCGTCACCGAGCACGGCAAATCGGCAAAAATCCTCACCGCACGGGTGACGATGGGATGAAACGCGTGCCGTGCGGGCGCGGTCGTCGTGACTTCGGGGGCAGGACGTGACGGGTAACAACTGGCTCGCCAACATCGGCGTGAGCGTCAAGGTCATCGCCGCGGTCGCCGTGGCCGCCGCGATCGCCGTGGTGGTCGGCGTGACCGGGATCATCGGGCTGAGCAAGACGAGTGCCGCGGCCGCGCTGATCTCGACGAGCAACGTCTCGAGCATCACCGCGGTCGGCCGGTTGCAGACCGCGGTGGAGAAGACGCAGGGCGACTCGGCGAACCAAGCGCTCTCCCCGGACAAGACCGTCGCCGCCGGTTTCTCCGACGACTTGACCGCCGATCTGCAGGCGTTCGACGACGCCATGGCCGCGTACCGGGCCAGTGGCCCGGCGGGCAGCCAGGACACCATCGCCGCGCTCGCCGACACGTGGAGTCAGTACGCCACCATCGCCAAGGACCGGATGCTGGCCCTCGGCAACACCAACAAGCTGGCCGCCTGGTCGACGGTGCGCGACACCGAGACCGAGCCGCTGATGCAGAAGGTCGGGGCACAGCTCGACGAGCTGGACGCGACGGAGAAGGCCGACGCGGTGAAGAACGCCGACGCGGCTCAGGACACGTACCGGTTCAGTCGTACGCTGTCGGTGGTGATCTTGATCTTGGGGGTGGTCCTGGCGATCGGGATCGGTTCCGTGGTCGCCCGGGGCATCGTCGGGTCCCTCGCCAGGGTCCGCGAGGTGTGCGACGCCCTGGCCGTGAACGACCTCACCCACTCCAGCGGGCTGACCGGACGCGACGAGCCCGGCCGGATGGGTCAGGCCCTCGACGCGGCGATCGTGAACCTGCGGGAGACCGTGTCGACCATCGAGCAGTCCGCGGCGTCGCTCGCGGGCGCGTCCGAGGAGATGACCGGCGCGGCCGCGCACATCGCCGACTCCGCCCTGCAGGCCTCGACCGAGGCGCAGGCCGTCTCGGCCGCCGCCGAGGAGATCTCCCGCAGCGTGGACACCGTCTCGGCGGGCAGCGAGGAGATGGGCGCGTCGATCCGGGAGATCTCGCAGAACGCGTCCGAGGCGGCCCGGGTCGCGGCCGAGGCGGTGAACGTCACCGAGGCCACCTCGGCGACCATGAAGAAGCTCGGCGAGTCGTCCGCCGAGATCGGCAACGTGATCAAGGTGATCACCTCGATCGCCGAGCAGACCAACCTGCTGGCCCTGAACGCCACCATCGAGGCGGCCCGGGCCGGCGACGCGGGCAAGGGGTTCGCCGTCGTCGCGTCCGAGGTCAAGGACCTCGCGCAGGAGACCGCCCGGGCCACCGAGGACATCTCCAGCCGGGTCGAGGCGATCCAGGCGGACACCAGCGGAGCGGTCGCCGCGATCGAGGAGATCTCCCTGGTCATCTCCCGGATCAGCGACTTCCAGACCACGATCGCCTCGGCGGTCGAGGAGCAGACCGCCACCACGGCCGAGATGAGCCGCAGCGTGTCCGAGGCGGCGTCCGGCACCAACGAGATCTCGCAGGGCATCACCGCGGTGGCGACCGCGGCCGAGTCGACCACCCAGGGCATCGCCGAGACCCAGCAGGCCACCGCCGAGCTGGCCCGGATGGCATCCCAGCTGAACACCCTGGTCGGCAGCTTCCGCCGGTAGTCAGCCGACCAGGCCGGCCTCGACCTCCGGGATACCCATCTCCTCGAGGATCGTGATCGTGCACTGGTCGGACCACTGCAGATGGTGGTGATCGCCGACCAGCGCGACGGCCTCGTCCATCGAGGCGGCCTCCAGGATGGTCATCCCGACGATCTCGGTCGGCGCGTCCGCGACGCCCGAGCGGGACACTGTCGTCGTGTGGCCCAGCGGACGGCCCGGGTCGACGAGCGCCGGGCCGAGCCGCGTGAACCAGTCCGTCCACTGCTGGACGCCGATCACGGCCTCCTCCGGGGTGGCCGTCACGAACCGGGCGGCGACCTCGTGCGGCGCGCGGTAGAGCACGACGAATCGAGCCATGGTCTGGAGCTCCCTACGATCGTGGATCGGAAAGCGTGCGGGAGACGTCCCGCAGCGACATCGCGAGCGTGCGCAACGTGGACTCGCCGAGCTGCTCGGTGACCCCGGCGGACCAGGCCAGCTGGCGCTGATAGATCTCCTCGAGCACGGCGCGGCCCGGCGCGGTCAGCTCGACGAGCTGGGTACGGCGGTCGGTCGGATGCGGCCGGTAGGCGATCAGGCCGTCCCGCTCCAGGGCGTCGGTGATCCGCTGGACGCTCTGCCGGGCGTGGCCCATGTCGGCCGCCATCGCGGCCACGGTCTGCGGCCGGAACGCCCGGCCGAGCACGTGCCACCGCGCCGAGCTCTGGCCCAGCGGGCCGGCGATGCCCTCACCGGCCTGGTTTATCCGCGAGTTGACCTCGAAGACCGCCTGGACGAACTGACTCCACGCGTCACCGGGGCCGGCCTGTTCGTCCATACCGGAGACCCTGCCACGATTGACAGCGTGCTGTCAAAGACCGTAGGCGGCGCGTACTGCCGCGGTCACCGCCGCCGGGGTCAGCGCCGGGACGGTGTCCTCGGCCGCGCCCACGGTCGCCGGGTCGAAGGGGTAACCGAGTTCGGCGTACGCCGCGGTCAGCACCTCGCGCAGCACCGCCGCCCCGCTGACCTGGATGACCGTGCTGAACAGCCAGCCGTCCCGGGTCACCCGCTGCGCCGAGCCGACGATCTTCGCGCCGCCGGCGTTCACGCTGTACTCGCCCGGGCAGTACTCACCGGGCACCGGGCCGATCCGCGCGTCGACGCCGAGGCTCACCAGCATCGCGGTGTGCAGCGCCGCGAACCGCTGGAACCGCTCGACCGGATCGGGCGACTCCAGCGCCGCCCGGTGCACGTGATCGACGACCACGCTGCCCCGGTGGTACGCGGCGAGGCTGCCGCCCTGCGGACGTACCACCGGGACGAATCCGTGCCGGCGCACCGCGGCGGTGGCCCGCTCGTATCCCGGGCGCAGCGTGTCCCGGCGGCTGAACGCCGCGGTCGGCGCGGGCGAGTAGATCCGCAGGATGTCCCGCTCATCGCCGCGACCGGTGCGCAGCAACTGCGGCCCGAGCGCGACGTCGCCCGCCGGGCCGCCGTCGACCAGGTCGTTGAAGAGAACCGTCACAGCCGGGCGATCACCGACGCCGGGTTCTCGATCGCGTCGGCGACGCTGCGCATGAAACCGGCAGCCGTCCCGCCGTCGCAGACCCGGTGGTCGAACACGAAGCTCATCTGCGTGATCTTACGAACGCACAGCTCACCGCCGACCACCCAGGCCCGGTCCAGGATCCGTCCGAAGCCCAGGATCGCCACCTGCGGGTGATTGATGATCGCGGCGCTGCCGTCGACGCCGAAACTGCCGTAGTTGTTCAGTGTGAACGTGCCGGCCGACAGCTCGCGCGTGGTGCTGCGACCCTCGCGGGCTGTCGCGGTGAGCCGGCGGATCTCCTCGCCCAGCCCGGTGGTGGTCATCGCCTCGGCGCCGATCACGGCGGGCACGACCAGGCCGCGGTCGCCCTGCACGGCGATGCCGAGGTTGATCTGGTCGAACTCGACGATCTCCTGGCGGTCGGCGTCGAAGCGGGCGTTGAGCACCGGGTATTCGCGCAGCGCGGCGACCGTGAACCGGGCGAGGTAGGCCAGCAGACCGGGGCCGGTCGGGAGGCTCTCGCGCAGCTCCCACAGCTTGGTGGCGTCGACGTCGACCCAGACGGTGGCTTCCGGGATCTCGCTGCGGCTGCGGCCCAGGGCGACGGCGGCGGCCTTGCGGAAGCCGCTGAGGGGCGTCCGGCGCTCCCCGGCGACGGCCGCCGGGGTTTGGTGGAGAGCCCGCTCCACATCGGCGCGCATGATCACGCCGCCGCGGCCGGTCGGCTCGATCTTCCGCAGGTCGATGTTGTTGGTCCGGGCCAGATTGCGGACCAGCGGCGAGATCACCTGCGGTGGGCGCGCGCCGCTGACCGGTTCCGCTTCCGCTTTTGTCCGGGTCTCCGCTTTGGTACGGACGTCAGCGCGCGGCTTCCGCTTGCGCGCCGTGACCGCCCCGCCGGACGTCCCGTACCCGATCAGCACGTTGCCGGACCCGGCCTGCTCCTCTTCCCGGTAAGCGGCGGCGGCATCCGCGACCGGCGCGGTCGACTCGACCGGCGCGGCCGCCGCGGCCGGAGTCACCGTGATCAACGGCTGCCCGACGGCCAGGGTGGTCCCGGCCGGCACGTGCAGCGTCGCCACCCGCCCCGCATACGGCGACGGCACCTCCACCACCGACTTCGCCGTCTCCACCTCGGCGATGCACTGGTCAACGGCCACGTCGTCGCCCTCGGCCACCAGCCACTGCACGATCTCCGCCTCGGTCAGCCCTTCACCGAGGTCCGGCAGCAGAAACGTCGTCATCACTGCTCCCATGACAAGTCGTCGACGGCGTCCAGCACCCGGTCCACCCCGGGCAGCTGGAAGTGCTCCAGCTTCGGCGGCGGGTACGGAATGTCCATCCCGGTCACCCGGCGCACCGGTGCCGCCAGCGAGGTGAAGCACCGCTCGGTCACCCGCGCCACGATCTCGGCGGACACTCCGGCGAACCCGGACGACTCGGTGATCACGACGGCACGGCCGGTCGAGCGCACCGCCGCGCACACGGTCGCGTCGTCGAACGGCACGATCGAGCGCAGGTCGACCACCTGCAGGCTGCGCCCCTCCTGCGCGGCGACCGCGGCCGCCTCGAGCGCGACCGGCACCGACGGCCCGTACGCGATGAGCGTCGCGTCGGTCCCCTCGCGCCGGATCACCGCGGTGCCGATCCCGGCCGCCCGCGACGGGAACTCGACCTCTTCCTTGCTCCAGTAGAGCTTCTTCGGCTCGAGGAACACCACCGGGTCCGGTGACTCGATCGCGGCGCGCAGCAGCGTGTACGCGTCCGACGGGGTGGCCGGCGCGACGACCTGCAGCCCCGGCGTGTGCGCGTAGTACGCCTCGGACGAATCGCAGTGGTGCTCGACGCCGCCGATCCCGCCGGCGTACGGCACCCGGATCACCATGGGCAGCCCGACGCGGCCCCGGGTCCGGTTCCGCATCTTCGCCACGTGGCTGATGATCTGCTCGAACGCCGGGTAGGCGAACGCGTCGAACTGCATCTCGACAACCGGGCGCATCCCGTTCATCGCCATCCCGACGGCCATCCCGACGATGCCGGACTCGGCGAGCGGGGTGTCGAAGCAGCGGCTCTCACCGAACGCGGCGGTCAGCCCGTCGGTGATCCGGAAGACGCCACCGAGCGCGCCGATGTCCTCCCCGAACAGCACCACCGACGGGTCGTCGGTCATCGCGTCGCGCAGCGCCCGGTTCAGCGCCTGCGCCATCGACAGCTTCTCGTGGGCGACGGTGGTCATCGCGCTCCTTCCCGGCTCAGTTCGTCCGCGATCACGGCGGACTGTTCCCGCAGCTGCGGGGTGGGGCTCGCGTAGACGTACGCGAAAAGGTCTTCGGGGTTGGGTTCGATGTCGCGGTTGAGACCGTCGCGCAGGTGGGTGGCGACCTTCTCGGCCTCGGCGGTGAACGCCGCGCCGGCCTGGTCGGTGAGCACACCCCGCGCGGTCAGGTAGGTACGCAGCCGGGTGATCGGGTCGCGGTGCACCCAGGCCGCCACGTCGGCGTCGTCGCGGTACCGGGTGGCGTCGTCGGCGTTGGTGTGCGCCTGCATCCGGTAGGTGTGCGCCTCGATCAGCTGCGGGCCCTCGCCGTTGCGGGCCCGGTCCACGGCCGTGCCGAGCACCGCGAGCAGGGCGGCCATGTCGTTGCCGTCGACGCGTTCGCCGGGGACGCCGTAGCCGATGCCCTTGTGCGCCAGCGACGGCGCGGCGGTCTGGCGAGCGAGGGGGACGCTGATCGCGTACTCGTTGTTCTGCACGAAGAAGACCACCGGGGCCTGGAACACCGCGGCGAAGTTCAGTGCCTCGTGGAAGTCGCCCTCGCTGGTGCCGCCGTCGCCGCACATGGCCATCACCACGGTCGGCTCGCCGCGCAGCCGGGCCGCGTGGGCGACACCGACCGCGTGCGGCAGCTGGGTGGCGAGCGGGGTGGCGTGCGGGGCGACCCGGTGCTCGTACGGGTCGTAGCCGCAGTGCCAGTCGCCCTTGAGCAGGCTGAGCGCCTCGACCGGGTCGACACCCTTGCCGACCGCGGCGACCGTGTCGCGGTAGGTGGGGAACAGCCAGTCCTGCGCGTCGAGCACCTGCGCCGCCGCGACCTGGCAGGCCTCCTGGCCGTGCGAGGACGGGTAGACGGCCAGCCGGCCCTGCCGGACCAGGGCGTACGCCTGGTCGTTGAGCCGGCGCGCGGTGATCAGCTTCCCGAGCGACCGCAGCAGGGTCGCGTCGTCCGGAGCCGGGTACGGGCTGTTCTCCACCGCCCGGCCCTCGGGGTCGATGAGACTGACCGGGGTCGCGGACGGCAACAGCCGACGGGAGTCAGGTGTCATGCGGTAATCGTGTGGCTCCCGTCACCTGTGATCCAGAACCCGGAGGAGAACGAGAAAAACCGGTCCTAAGACCCGCTGTACGATGCCAATCGTCCAACTGAACGGGCGTTCGGGCGAGGAGTTGAAGACACGTGGCCAGCACGCTTGACGACATCGACCGGCGGATTCTCGCCGAGCTCAGCCGGGACGGCCGGATGCCGATCCGGAAACTCTCCGAGACGCTGCACATCTCCCGGGCGAACGCGTACGCGCGGGTCCAGCGGCTGCGCGAGACGAACGTGATCAAGGGGTTCCGGGCCGAGGTCGATCACCTGGCCGCCGGGATGGCCACGTCGGCGTACGTCACGGTGAACCTGCGCCAGGCGGAGTGGCGGGTGGTCGGCGAGCGGTTGCGGATGCTGCCCGGTGTCGTGCACATCGCCCTGGTCGGCGGCGAGTTCGACGTGATCCTGCTGGTCCGGGCGAAGGACAACACCGACCTGCGCCGGCTGGTGCTCGACGAGATCCAGGGCATGCCGGGGGTGGTGAACACCCGTACGTTATTGGTCTTCGAAGAGTTTGAATCTCCGTCGTCGACGAGCATGTGGGAGGAGCCTTAAAAGGCTCCTCCCCCATCGTCACCAGCCCAGATAGCTCCGGGTCATCGCCGCGACCTGTTCGACGACCGCGATGCCGGCCGGCTGGTCGCTGTTGCCGTGCGAGAGCACCGACATCGCCACGTCGGTCTTGGCGCCGCTGATCCGCCCGGTGGTGTTCACGATCCACTTGCCGCTCTCGCTGGACCGCGACAGCCAGCCGTTCTTCTGCGCGGTCTGCTCGCCGGAGAACGACGCGGCGCTGACCCCCCACGTCTGATCCGCGTTGACCTGCGACATCAGCTGCAGGATCGAGTCCTTGGACGCCTTGGTGAGCGGGCCGCCGCTGCCGGTCAGCGCGAGCACCATCCGGGTCTGGTCGGCGGCGGTGGTCCGGGACAGCCCGAACTGCTCGTCCGGCTCGGTGTCGTTGAGGCCGAGCCGCTGCAGCGCGTCACGCAGCCCGTCCGGGCCGCCGATCGCGTCGTAGACCTGCACCGCGGCGTCGTTGTCGCTGGCCACGATCATCTTGCGGACCCGCTTCTTCTCGGCCGTGCTGAGCTTGCGGTTCGCGTCCTGCACCTGCAGCATCAGCGCGGCCAGCAGCTCGAGCTTGACCACGCTGGCGGTCTCGAACTCGCGGTCGCCGCGGTAGTCGTAGCTGCGCCCGGTCTTGCGGTCGACCACCGAGACCGAGAAGTCCGGCGCGCTGAGCGCGTACTTCTGCAGGGCCCCGGTCAGCCGGGTGACCCGCTCGTCCCAGGAGCCGACCGCGAGCGACTTGTCGACCAGGTCGCCCTTCTGCGGCCCGGGGAACAACCGCCCCGGCGCCATCTCGGTGCCGGGTTCCAGCGTGCGCAGATCGTCCTTCTGGACCTGACCGACTTCGGCCGCCGCGGCGAGGGCCCGGGCCGGCTGTCCGCTCAAGGCCCCCGACAGGAAAGATCTGAAGATTTCGTACGGCATGCCGTCGCCGTTGATCGCCTTTCCCTTTGCGGTACGGATCGGGCCGGGCTTGTCGCGCCCGAGCCAGACCACGGCGGCCAGACCCTGCGCCCACCCGGCGGTCCACGCGTCGGACGAGTCACTGGTGTTGCCGTACTGCTGGGATCCGGTCTTCGCGGCGGCCGGCACCCCGGGCACCGCCCCGTCGTGCTCGACCACCTGGGCCAGCACCGCGCCCACGTCCGCGGCCACCCCGCCGTCGAGCACCCGGGTCCGCTTGACCACATGCCGGTACGGCACCGCACCCCCGGCGCTGGTCACCGACTGCACGAAGTGCCGGTCGGCGCGGTTCCCGCCGCCGGCCATGGTCGCGTAGACGGTGGCCAGGTCGGCCGGGGTGACCGGGTACCGGCCGATGGAGATGTCGGAGCGGGTCCGGCCCGGGGTCAGCTCACCCTTGAGGTCGACCATCGTGGTCTGGTCGCCGTACTTCTCCGGGATGCCCAGCCTGCGGGCCAGCTTGCGGATCGCGCCCGGCCCGACCTGCTCGGCGAGGGCGTAGAACGGCGTGTTCAGCGAGTGCACCATCGCGATGTCCAGCGGGCAGACCGGGCACTGCATGTTGTCCAGGTTGTAGAGCGGCGCGCCGCCCCGGTCGGCGAACTGCCGCGGCGAGCTCCCGTTGTAGTACGACCGGTAGTTGATGTCGTGCTCCTCGGCGGCCGCCAGCACCAGCGGCTTGAACGTCGAGGCCGGCGGCCGGGCGGCGAGCGCGTCGTCGAAGTACCCGCGCCCCCGGTCCCCGCCGTAGTAGGCACGCACCCCGCCGTCCTGCGGGTCGATCGCCACCAGCGCGGAGCGCAGCTCGTCGGGCTGTCCGTGCAGGGCCTTCTCGATACTCTTCACGGCGGCCTGCTGCGCGGTCGCGTCCAGCGTCGTGGTGATCCGCAGCCCGCCGGTGCGGATCTGCTGGCGGCTGAAGCCCGCGGCCACCAGCTCGTCCTCGACCCGGTCGGTGATCAGCCCGGCCGGCCCGCCGATGGTGCTCGCCGTGACCGACTCCTTGGCCACGTCCGGGTAGGGCGTCTGCTCGGCCGCGCCGGGCGGCAGCCAGCCCGCGTCACTCATCGCCCGCACGATCCACTTCCAGCGGTTCAGCGTCCACGTCGGGTCGACCGCCGGGTCGCCCCGGGTCGGGTCCTTGACCATGGCGGCCAGCACCGCGCCCTGGTACCCGGTCAGGTGGTCGACGGACCGGCCGAAGAACGCCTGGGCGGCCGCTTCGATGCCGTACGCGCCGCGGCCGAAGTAGATGGTGTTGAGGTAGCGCCGCAGGATCTCGTCCTTGCTGAACGTGCTCTCCACCTTCAGCGCGAGCGCGGCCTCCTTGGCCTTGCGGGTGACCGTCCGCTCCTGGGTGAGGTACGCGTTGCGGACGTACTGCTGGGTGATCGTGGAGGCGCCCTCGCCGCTGTCGCTGACGATGTTCGACCACAGCGCCCGGGCCAGCCCGCGCACCGAGACGCCGTGGTGCTCGTAGAAGCCGCGGTCCTCGGCGGCGATGAACGCCCGCCGGACGTCCACCGGGATCTTGTCGATGGTGACGTCGGTGCGGTCGGTCGGCCCGAACCGGGCGAGCACCGTGGTGCCGTCGCGGTAGTAGAGCACCGACGCCTGCGGGGGCACCGGGTCCGGCGGCAGGTCGACGCTCCAGACGTACCCGGCGGCGGCCAGCACCAGCACCAGCTGGGCCGCGACCAGACCGGCCAGGACCCGCTTGCACCAGCGTGGCCAGCGGCGATACCAGTTCACCGGTCTTCGCGCCAGGCGCCGTAGCGCATCGAGGCCTAGCCGGTCCGCCGGTGCCGTCGGAGTCAAAGGTCGCCCCTTCGCGATCTACAACGTCGATTCACTTCGTCAGTGCCCTGACGCTCGAGAGGGGGGTTTGCGGGTACTCGGGTGGTGATCGTCACGAAATGTGAACGCGGTGAACCTTTCCGGCCAGCTGGACGTAACGCCCGCGAAACATTGACACCCGTGCTCGCCGGATCAACGATGGGAGCGCTCCCACCCATCCCCTTCCACCGTGGAGATGCCGATGCCGTCCACGTTCCTCCGGCGCACCATGGCGAGCACCGTCCTGCTCGCCATGACCGCCGCCGTCGCCGCCGCCGCGCCGCCCGGCGCGCAGGCCGCCGCCCCCGCCACCACCCACGTCGATGTCGACGTCCGAGCCGGGCTCGCCACCGTCGGTGACGCCGCGCTGGGGATCAACCACGCCATCTGGGACTCCCAGCTCGGCACCCCGGCCGTCGCCGACCTGCTGCACGACGCGGGCGTGACGATGCTGCGCTACCCGGGCGGCTCCTACGCCGACATCTACCACTGGCGCGACCACACCGCGCCCGGCGGCTACGTCGCGCCGAACACCGACTTCGACACGTTCATGGCCGGGGCGCGGCGTACCGGCGCCGAACCGATGATCATCGCGAACTACGGCACCGGTACGGCACAGGAAGCCGCCGACTGGGTCCGCTACGCCAACGTCACCAAGGGGTACGGCGCCCGGTACTGGACGGTCGGCAACGAGAACTACGGCAACGGCCACTACGGCTCGGCGTGGGAGGCCGACGAGCACGCCGACAAGAGCCCGGCCGAGTACGCGTCGAATGTCATCGCCTACTCCCAGGCCATGAAGGCCGTCGACCCGACGATCAAGGTGGGCGCGGTGCTCACCATGCCGGGCAACTGGCCGGACGGCATCGTCGGCACCGGCGACCAGGGCACCTGGAACACCGAGGTGCTCTCCCGGGCCGGAGCCGCGATCGACTTCGTCGACGTGCACTGGTACCCGGGCGGTGCCACCCCGGCCGAGACGCTCACCAAGCCCGCGCAGATCCAGGACGCCACGTTCCTGCTGCGCCAGCAGATCAACCAGTACGCGGGCGCGAACGCGAGCCGGATCCAGATCAGCATGACCGAGACGAACGTCGACACCGGCCGCACCACCCAGCCCGGCGCGCTGTTCCTGGCCGACGTCTACAGCGGCCTGCTCGCCCAGGGCGTCTTCACCGTCCAGTGGTGGAACGTCCACAACGGCATCGACAAGGTCTCCACCGTCGCCGGGAAGACCGACTACGGCGACTACGGGCTGCTCTCCAGCGGCAACTGCACCGCCGACGGCACGACCTGCGAGCCGCCGCTGAACACGCCGTTCGCGCCGTACCACGCGCTGTCGCTGGTCGGGTCGTTCGCCCGGCCCGGTGACCGGTTCGTGGCGGCCGGCGCCGACGACCCGCTGGTCAGCGCGCACGCCGTCCGGCGCACCAACGGCGACCTCGCGGTCCTGCTGATCAACAAGGACCCGGACGCGAGCCACACCGTCGCCCTGAACTACCAGGGCTTCACGCCCTCGTCGGCGACACCGGCCGTCGCCACGTTCGCCGACGGCGCCGACGCGGTGACCACCGGCGCGACCGGCACGGCGGCCGCGCAGACGCTCACCCCGTACTCGATCACGCTGGTCACCCTGCACCCGAACCGGACCGAGGCGGGCGGGCCGAGCGCACCCGCCCGGCCCACCGCGACGGTCACCGACCGGACCGCCACGATCAGCTGGCCGGCCGTCGCCGCCGGCGTGAAATACGAGGTGTACCGGCAGAACGGCGGCGCCGCCGAACTGCTCGGCGAGACCACCGGCACGTCACTGACCGTGCGCAACCTGGACCCGGGCCGCCGCTACACGGTCAACGTGCTGGCCCGCGACAGCGCCGGCCGGCAGTCACCGCCGTCGCCGCCGCTAACGTTCACCACCGGCACCCCGGCCGGCGCCGCGTGCACGGTGAAGCTGCGCGACACCAACGACTGGGGCAACGGCTTCGTCGCCTCGGTCGACATCACCAACAACACCGCGAGCGCGCTGACCGGGTGGACGCTCACCTTCACCTGGCCGACCGGGTGGCAGACCATGAACGGCGGCTGGAGCGCCACCTGGGAGCAGAACGGCCGCACCGTCCGCGCGGTGGGCGACGCCTTGGCCGCCGGGGCGACCGCGTCGGCGGGCTTCGTCGGCGGCTACAGCGGTCCCAACGTGCTGCCCACGGTCTTCACCCTCAACGGCACCGTCTGCACGACCGGTTAGGGGCCGGCACACCGGCGTACGGTGAAGGTATGGAATCGGTCTGGGATTATCCGCGTCCACCGCGGCTGGAACGCACCGACGCCATCGTGACCATCACCCACGCCGGTGTGCCGCTCGTGCGCAGCACCCGGTGCTGGCGGGTCCTGGAGACCTCGCACCCGCCGGTCTACTACGTGCCACGCTCGGACATCGCCGCGGGCGCGCTGGTGCAGGCCCCGGGCCGCTCCTACTGCGAGTTCAAGGGCGACGCGACGTACTGGGCACTCACCGAGGGCGGCGCGCCGGTGGCGTGGTCTTATCAAAATCCGACACCGGCGTACGCGGAGCTGGTCGGCGCGGTCGCCTTCTACCCGAGCCGCGTCGACGAGTGCACGGTGAACGGCGTAGTGGTCCAGCCGCAGGAGGGCGACTTCTACGGCGGCTGGATCACCCCCGACATCACCGGCCCGTTCAAAGGCCCTCCCGGCACCCGCGGCTGGTAACCACCCCGGCGGGCCCTCAGGGGTGCCTCAAGCGCCCCGAGACACCCCTCACCACCAGCCAGGGTCGCGACCGCGCGGGTCGGCGGCGCGGGACTGCGACGTGGGTTGCGGTCTGCGGCTCGGGGCTGGTCGTGGCGGTCAGGGGAGAACCGGGGCGGCGACGGCGTGAGGGTCCGGGGTGCCGGGAACGGCGAGGGTGGCGGCGGCCAGCTCCCACAGGTGGTCGGCGGCGGCCGGGTCCAGGGCCCATGCGGCCACGCCGGATGGGGCGTCCGGACCGCCCGGCACCGTCTCCGCCTCCTGGTTGTCCTCGTCGACGTAGCGGCCGGTCACCGCCGCCGCCAGCGGAGAAGCGGCGAGCAGGACGGCCGGGGCAGCGCCCTGGTCCGGGGTTTTGAAGTTCTCCGGGTGGATCAAGGCGCCGGTTTCGGTCATGGCGCCCATCGCCTGCATGGTCGCGGTGTCCAGGTGGCGCTGCAGGGCGGTGTGGATGCGGCCGGGGGCGGACGCGTTGGCGATGATGCCGTCGGCTGCCCAGCGCTGCGCGATGCCGACGGCCAGCAGCACGTCGGCGGTCTTCGACTGGGCATAGGCGGTCCACGGGTCATACGGGCGCTGCGCGAAGTGCGGGTCGCCGAAGTCCACGCCGGAGCGCAACTGGGCGCCGGAGGTCACCACCACGACCCGGGCGTCGCCGGCCGAGCGCAGCGCCGGGTGCAGGCCCAGCGCCAGCGCGAAGTGACCGAGATAGTTCACGGCGAGCTGCATCTCCCAGCCGGCCGCGGTGAGCTGCCGGGTGGGGACCGCCATCACTCCGGCGTTGGCGACCAGGGCGTGCAGGGGGCCGTCCCAGGTTGCGGCGAATCGTCGTACCGAAGCGAGGTCTGACAGGTCGAGGGCCGCGACCTGGAGGCCGGGGATCTCGGTGACCAGCGCGGCGGCCGCGGCGGGGTTGCGGATCGCGACGGTGACCTCGGCGCCCGCGCCCGCCAGGGCCCGGACGGTCGCCGCGCCGAGCCCGGAAGCGCCCCCAGTGACGATCATGCGGCGGCCGGTGAGGTCGACTCCCGCGAGGATCTCGGCGGCGGTGGTGCGGACGGTGAACGGGGTGGTCAGGCGTGTCATGAGCCCACGGTAGGCACCCTGAACTGGACTGCCCATGCCGAAGGATCCAGAATACTTGCGTGAGCGTCCAGGAGATCGACCCGTTGGAAGACGTCCTCGCTCTGGTCGGCACGACCGGCCGGATGTCGGTCGCACTGGCGGGGAGCGGGGAGTGGGCGGTGGTCTTCGAGCCGCCGGACGGGGTCAAGTTCAACGCGGTGCGCAGCGGGCGGTGCCTGCTCAGCGTGGACGGGCTGGAGCCGATCGCGCTCGCACCCGGCGACTGCTTCCTGCTGATCGAACCGCGCGCGTTCACCCTGGCCAGCGGACCGGGTGTGGCGACGGTCCCGGCCGGGCCGTTGTTCCGCGCGGCGCAGGACGGCATCGCCCGCGCGGGAATCCGCACCACCGCGGACCCGGGCATGGACGAAGCCACGAAGAGCAACACCGAAAGCGACGATGACGTGTTCATCATCGGTGGGCGGTTCGATTTCGGTCACCGTGCCGGTGAGATCCTCCTCGCCGCCCTCCCCCCGGTGATCCACGTCCCCGGTGACACCCCCGCGGCCGGCGCGCTCCGCTGGGCCCTCGACCTGATCGACACCGAGATGCGCGACCGCCCGATGGGATCCACCCTGGTCACCGAGCACCTGGCGATGGTCATGCTGATCCACATCCTGCGCCTGGTCGACGCGCCGCCGACCGGCTGGCTGGCCGGCCTCGGCGATCCGGTCGTCGCCCCGGCGCTGCGGGTGATGCACGCCCGCCCGGCCGACCCCTGGACGGTCGCCGACCTGGCCCGCACCGCGGCGGTCTCCCGGTCCACCCTCGCCGCGCGGTTCCGGCAGGTGGTCGGCCGCTCCCCGCTGGACTACCTGACCGGCTGGCGCATCGAACTCGCCGCCGACCGCCTGCGCCGCGACGACGGTACGGTCGCCGTGATCGCGCGCGGGGTCGGTTACCGCTCGGAGAGCGCCCTGAGCAACGCCTTCAAACGCGTCACCGGGCAGTCGCCTCGGGAGTATCGCCGATCGCTAACGGTCGCGCCGCCACCCGACGGGCATCGCCCTCCACCAGCGTGAACATCCGCAGCAGCGCGACCGCGGCCGCCTGCCCGGCCCGGTCCGCCGCGACCGGGTCCGGCTCGGCGAGCCCGAGCCGCAGCACCCCGAGCGCCGCTCCACCGGCGCAGGCCAGCGCAACGTCCACATCGTCGTAACACAGCCGCCCGACGTCCTTGGCGTGCCGCAGGAAGCGCCGCGCGAGCGGTCCGATCCCGGCCGGGGGCGCCACATACCGCAGCCCGGCACGATCGATGATCCGCGCCAGGTCCGGGTGGGTCACCGGAAGAAGAGCCGTTTTCCGTACGACCACAGCAAGCACCTCGGCCGGATCCGTGAGTCCGGAAGTGCTCATCCGCAGCAGGGCGGTGTGCTCCCGCACCACCTCGGCGAACGCCCGCTCGAACAGCGCCTGCTTGGACGTGAAGTGGTTGTAGAAGCTGCCGAAACCCACGTCCGCCGCGTCGGTGATCTCCTGGATGCTCACCTCGGCCGGATCCCGCCCGGTCAGCAGCTCCCGGCCCGCCGCGATCAGCGCCGCCCGGGTCCGGGCCTTGCGCCGGTCGAGTCGGTTGGCCGTCATGCCCCGATCCTAAACGGCCGCCCAAGTTGATGAATTCATCAGAACTGATAGCGTTCCCTCATGACTTCCTCCCCCGCTCGCCGGATCGTCGCCGCCGCCGGCCAGGCCACTCTGGGCGCGTTCCTGACGTTCGCCGGCGTCAGCCACCTGACCGTCGCCCGTGAGGAGTTCCAGGCCCAGGTTCCCTCCTGGTTCCCCCTCGACACCGACTTGGTGGTGCTGGCTTCCGGAGCGGTCGAGATCGGTCTCGGCGTCGCCCTGCTCTCCGTCTGGAAGCAGCCGGCCCGGGGCATCGTCGGCGCCACCGCTGCCGCGTTCTTCGTCGCCGTGTTCCCGGGCAACATCGCCCAGTACCTCGAGCACAAGGACGGTTTCGGGCTGGACACCGACACCAAGCGCGCGGTCCGGCTCGCCTTCCAGCCCGCGCTGGTCGCCTGGGCCCTGGGCGCGACCGGCGCGATCCGCACTCTCCGTGGCCTGCGCCACCGACGCTCGGTCACCCGTTGACCGCGCAGGTCATGTAAAAGAAACACGTCGGTCTCGGATGAAGCACGACCGGGCGACTCCGGTAGCCAGCCGCACCGCGGACAGCCCATGATCTACGGCATGACGGAGACCCACCTTCCGCTCAGCGTGACGCACAGCGTCTACTGGCCCTCGCTGGAGCGCGGCTCCGTCGTACGAAAAATGCTCGACGACCTCGCCGGCGGCGACGAAGCGGCCCGGACCACCGCATTGCGGGATCTCTATCGGGCCGCGCCGGCCTGGGAGGACGTCAAGCCGTGGGCCGTGGCGGCCCTGCCGGAGCTGCTGGCGATGGTCGCCGACACCGCGCGGCCGGACCGCGGTCCGCTGTTGCGACTGGTCGGTGACCTGGCCGGCGCGGACCGGACGTGGCAGATGTCCGGCGAGACGTTGCGCGCCAAGCGGTTGCTGGCCGGGTACGCCGGGCTGACCGAGTGGCTGACCGACGAGGATCCGCAGGTGCGGGAGGCGGCCGCCTACACGATCCGGGCGGTGAACCGGCTGACCTCGGTGCTGCCCGGACTGCTGTGGGAACGCTACGTCGAGGAGCCCGACCCGGCCGTGCGGGTCACCCTGCTGCACTCCAGTGTGATCACCGGTGCGGTCGGCAGCGGCTACGAGCTGACCAAGGTCTGGCTGGCCTGGGTCGCCGACAGTGACGCCGACCTGCGGGTGCGGATCACCGCGCTGACCGAGTTGGTGGCGCTGCTCGACCCGTCGCCGTTCGACGCGCCGATCGCCCGGGACACCCTGCTGGGCGCGTACCGGGACGGCCTGAACCAGGAGCCGGCGTCGCTGGAGGACGACGGCACGCCGCTGCTGACCGGGCGGCGGATGGCGGCGCGGCAGTGGACGCCCGGCTACCCCAAGGTGGTCACCGCGGTGCGGGCCGCCTTCGGCAACGACGTCGCCCCGCAGCTCGACCTGCTCGAGCAGATGGTGGCGCTGGACCGCTGGGACGCCCGGCAGGACGCGCTGAACGAGGCGCCGTCGCTGGTCCAGCGGCTGCGGGGCCCCTACCTGCCGCTGACCCTCCGGGCCGCCGAACTTCTTCAAGATCAAGAGCCGCAGGTACGGGCGGCAGCCCTGCGACTGCTGCACGGCATCGGTGAGATCGCCCGCCCGGCCGCCGACGCGGTGTGGTCCGCGTTGTCCCGGACCAAACCGGCCCGGCGTCCACTCGCCGACGACAACGGCCAGGTCGGCTGGCTCACCTGGGGCGTGCAGGGCCCCGAGCTGGGCCCGGCCGCGCAGATGCTCGCCGAGCTGCGCGACGAGCGGGTCCTGCCGATGCTGGACCGGCTGCTCGACGAGGCCCCCGAAGCCGACGACCTGCACCGGCACATCGCCGGGTACGGTCCCCGGGCCCGCGCGCTGAGCCGCACGTTGCGCCGGCGGTTGCGCGCGCTGCGCCCGGAGTCCTTCACCGACCCGGACCACTACGAAGCGCACCGCGCCGGCCTGCTGGACGCGCTGACCGCCGTCGCGCCGAACGACGCCATCGACCACCTGAACCAGGAACCGATCGACGTGGTCACGCTCGGGCTGCTGGCTCGCGCCGGTCGTACCGCCACCGGCCGGATCCCGGGCATCCGCGCCGCCCTGACCGTCGGCGAACCGGCCGTGGAGCTGGCCGCCGCACACGCGATCTGGCTGGTCGCCGGGGACACCGACGCGGCCGCCGAGGTCTTCGACCGGCACTTCGACGAGCGGGCCTCGACGCCGGAGGACGCGGTCGCCGCGATCGACGGCCTCGGCCGGCTGGGCATCCGGGCCAAGAGCCGCGCCCGCCGGCTGACCCGCCTGACCCGCCGCCGGGGCGTCGACCCGGCCGTCGTGGTCGCCGCCGCGGACGCGCTGTGGCGGGTGGCCGGCGACCGCGAGGCCGCCCGCTCGCTGGGCCGGGTGTGGGAGTCGACCCCGGCGGTCCGCCCCCGCATCGCCCGGTTGTGGGCGGTGACCGGCGACGCGCGGTACGCCTTCCGCTACGCCCGCGCCGAGCTGGACACGGTGCTGCGGCACAACGCGAGCAAGCACCACGTGCTCCCGGCCGCCCAGATCAGCGAGGACGAACGCCTGCTCGCCCTGTGCCGCAAGCTGGTCGCCCAGTCGTCATGACGCCGACAGCATCAACCGGGCCGACTCGGTGGAATACCCGGCGGCCCGGAACGCGGCGGCCATCGGCACGTTGGTGACGTCGGTGCTGGCGGTGATCCGCTCGGCGCCCCGGCTCGCGTGCCCGCGCGTGATCGCGGCGAGGATCGTCCGGGCGTAACCGCGGCCGCGCAGCTCGGGCACGACGCCGAGGAAGCCCACGTTCGGATGCGACGCCGTCGCCGACGGGATGGCCAGCCCGGCCAGCGTGCCGCCGGGCGTGCGCACGGTCCGCCACCAATCCCGCTCACCGGGAGCGTTCAGGTAGAAGTCCAGTTCCCGGCGAGCGGTCTCCTCCGCCGACATCCGCGCCCGGTTCTTGCGGGTCTCGTCGTCCAGGCTGCCGTCCCCGATCCGGCGGAGGATCCCCAGGATCACCCGGTCGTCGGGTTCGGCCGTGAAGACGAGCCGCCCGTCGTCGGCAGCCACCCCGGCGGCCGGCGTCCACGCGAGCTGCAGCCGCTCCACCTCGTGGGTGAACCCGATCGCGGCGGCGGCGTCCCGCTGCCAGGCCACCGCGGCCCGGGCGGCCGGGTCGTCGCGCCAGCCGTTCGGCAAGGTGATCCGGAAGGCTTCGGGCGACGGCGAAAAGCTCCGGTACGCGGCGCCGAGCAGCCGGCCGGCCAGCTCCGCGCGATCGGTGACCGTGTCGTCCACCCACAGCGAGTCGAGCAGGACCGGCTGCGCGCTCCCCGGCCGGCCCCACCACCCGGCCCGGGCCAGCACCCGGCCGTGCTCCTCGGCGATCCACGTCCACGCGGGGTCCGGCACGCTACGGAAGTCCATCGCGGAACCCTATGCTGACCCTCGATGACCTCGTCCCCGCGGGGTTTCGCGGTCCGGGCGCGGACGGCGGACCCGACGCCACCACCGCTGCAGGGTGCGGGCTGGCTGCCGCACGGCTTCCACCTCGACACCCACACGCACGCCGACGGCCAGCTCGTCTACGCGGCCGCCGGGGCGGTGGCCACCACGACCGCGCACGGGACCTGGGTCGCGCCGGCCAACCGGGTGACCTGGACGCCGCCCGGGTTCGATCACTCGCACCGGTTCTACGGCCGTACCGACACCCGGCTCGTCACCATCCCGGCCGCGTCCTGCGGTGATCTGGTGGGCCACCCCAGCGTGTTCGCGGTCAGCCCGCTGCTGCGCGAGGTCCTGCTGGCGCTGACCGATCGGGCGGAGGCCCGGCCCGGCGCGTTCGCCCGGCTGCGCGCCGTGGTGGTCGACGAGCTCGCCGACACCCCGGCGCAGTCGCTGCACCTGCCCGAGCCCCGCGACGACCGGCTGCGCACGGTCACCGATCTGCTGCACGCCGATCCCGGCCGGGTGGCGACCCTGACCGAGCTGGGGCGGGCGGCCGGGGCCAGCGAACGTACGCTGAGCAGGTTGTTCCACAGCGAACTGGGCATGAGCTTTCATCGATGGCGGACCATCCTGCGGATCCACCACGCCCTGGTGCACCTGGCCGACGGCCGGTCGGTCACCGACACTGCGGTCGAGTGCGGCTGGTCGAACCCGTCCAGCTTCATCGAGGCGTTCACCGAGGTGGTCGGGCAGACCCCGGGCCGCTATGTGGCGGGTTTACGGCATCCGGACGACATTCACCGGTAGTCGTCCCGGCTGGCCGCGCCGAAACTCGACTCATGAACGAGACAACCACCTCCGTGGTCATCATCGGCGCCGGGGTCGCCGGGCTCACGCTCGGCAATTTCCTGCTCCGCAACGGCATCGACTGCGTCATCCTCGAGAAGCACCGCCGCGAATACGTCGAACAACGCCAGCGCGCCGGCACCATCGACAGTTTCGGGGTGCGGATGTTCCGCGAATGGGGCCTCGCCGAGGTGCTCGAGGGCGACCGGATCCCGGAGGCCGAGGGCGGTTTCTGGATCGACGGCGAGGAGATGCCGATCGAGACCGGCGACGACAACGAGAGCATTTTCTGCCCGCAGCAGGTCCTGGTCCGCAATCTCACCGACGTCTTCCTCCGCGCGGGCGGCGATCTGCGGTTCGAGGCCGCGGACATCACCCTGGACGGCATCGACGACCGACGTCCCGTGGTCCGTTATGCCGGCAACACCCGAGCGGTTTTCGGCGATCTCGTCGCCGGCTGCGACGGCGACCGCGGAATCAGCCGGGCCGCCATTCCGCCGGACGCTCTCACGCGCCATTCCCACGAATACGGATACGCCTGGCTCAGCGTCCTCGCCGAGGTCCCGGCCAAGCCGTCCGGGATGGCGATCCACTCCCGCGGCCTGGCTGGCGTGATCTCCCGCGGCGCCACCGCCAGCCGCCTCTACCTGCAGTGCCGCCTCGACGACACCGTGGACCAGTGGCCCGACGACCGGATCTGGTCCGAGCTGGCGGCCCGTTTCGGCACCCCGGTCGCGTCCGGCCCGATCGTCTCCAAGCAACTCGTCCCGCTCCGCAGTGTGGTCCACACCCCGATGCACCACGGCCGCCTCTACCTGCTCGGCGACGCCGCCCACATCGTCCCGCCGATGAGCGCCAAGGGCATCCACCTGGCCCTGCACGACGCCGAGGTCTTCGCCCGCGCGGCCATCCACCGCTACCAGCGCAACGACCCGTCCCTGCTCGACGAATACTCCGCGACGTGCCTGCGCCACATCTGGAACTACCAGGCCTTCGCCACCTGGATCACCGACCTGATGCACAACGCCGGCGACCCCACCTATGCCGGAGAGTTCCGCAAACAGGTAGCCCGAGCCGAACTCCAGCGCCAATTCACCTCCCCCGCCGCCAACCGCCTCTTCAGCGAACTGACCGCAGGAACAAATTAACCCCATTTGGTACTAATATCGAGCGCTCGTCCGCAGGCTACATGCCACGTCCCGCCCGTGAGGCGAGCGCGAGACCGCCTTTCGCCCGGACCGAGGCGCGACGCGAGGTCCCGGCTGGTGCTGAGGGCTGTCTCACCCTTGCCGAGACAGCCGTGACCGCCAGCCGGAGGGGCGGGTCAGGCGTCCACCCGGGGCGCCGTCGTGGTGGCGATGACCTTGCCGTTCGGACCGGAAGCGGTCAGCCGGGCACCTTCGACGTCGGCACCCGGCGCCCAGATCAGGAAGAGGTCACCGTCGCGTGACCCGGTGACCGTCCGACCGGACCGCAGCGTCGCCGTGACGCTGGTCGCCTTGGCGGGCAAACTGCCGGCCTACCGCTCTCCGCCGGCCGGGCTATCACCCTGTTCGACCAGGTGGGCGAGGGCGTCCAGGGCCATGCGGGTGCCTGCCTCGTTGTCGGCGGCCGGGATGACGTCCGGGATGCCCTCGTGCCTGATCGTGACCTCGGTCCCGCCCGGCGCGTCGGTGAGCGTGGTGGTGACCACCATCGTGCCGCCGAGCCCCGGATCCGCGGTCTCGAACTCCAGCTCTTCGACGACCTGCTCGTCCGGCACCAGGCGCACGAATCGACCGTGGTAGGTGTCAGTGGACCCGGCCGTCTTCCCGGCACCGTCCGGTGCGTCATAGGTGAGCGAGACCCGGAACGCCCCGCCCTCCCAGGCCTCGAACTCATGCACGACACTGCTCATGTCACTGGGCACCCGCCACCGCGCGATCGCCTCCGCGTCGAGCAGCGCGCGATAGACAGCGCCACGTCCAGCCTTGATCCTGCGAGTGACCTGCGTCGAGTACACGCGCTCAG
>NZ_BOMS01000148.1 GCF_016862315.1 Actinoplanes palleronii
CCGCCCCTTCAGCGCCGAGCGCGGTCTCCTGCCGCCCCACCGGCGCCGAGCGTGGACTCCTGCCGCCCCGCCAGCGCCGAGCGCGGTCTCCCGCCGCCCCACCAGCGCCGGGCGCGGACCTCCACGGCCCCACCGAGATCAAATAGGCTGGGCGGCATCGCGCCCAGCCCGGCTGGGCCTGACGGCCGTTGCCCGGACGCATGACGGCCCCGGGTAACCGGCACCCCGGCAACCGGCATCCCGGTCAGAGAGGCAGGTCGACCCGGCGGCCGGTGCCCATCTCGGGGGCCTCGGTGTCGGTGACCAGGGCGAACGACCCGGCCGGGACACCCTTGAGCGTCGCCACCCGGGAGCTTGCGGCTAACAACCCGGCCTCGGTCGCCCCGACCAGGAAGAACACGAAGCAGGCGCGGAACTCGGTCCCCTCGTCATATGACTCGGCCGTGCCCTCCTCCTCCAGCTCGATCAGGAAGTCCTCCACCTGTTCGATCCAGGGAAACGGATACTCCCAGGGCTTGAGCCCCGGCGTAGGGGTCAGCGGAACGTGGATCTCCACCAGCAGTGCCATCTACGCCGTCAGCAAGCGTGTGATGCGGGCGTACTCGGCGGCCATCTCCGGGTCGGCGAGGAAGTCGCCGAGGTCGGCCGACACCTGGAAGTCGACCTGTTCGATGGAGCGGATCGCCAGCTCGTAGAGCTCCCCGCGCAAACCGGTCTCCAGGTACGTCGTCCAGTGCTCGAGCGCGGTGATGACGCTCAGGAGTTCCGGGTCCATGTCGCCGTCGGCCAGGATGCCGTCGTCGATGCGGGTCAGCTGCGCGCGCAGCTCGGCCGGGCCGGCGGTCAGCACGTTCGCGCAGGCGGCACCGAGCGCCGCGGCCGCGTCCGGGTCGAGCTGATCCTGGTCGGCGGGGTCGAGTGCCGCTGCGTCGCGCACCAGCCGGACGACGGTCTCGGCGCCGAAGGTCCGGAGGTTGTCCTCGCCGGCGTCCCGGACCAGCCGGACGACTGACGCTTCGAGTTCGTCGTATCGCACCGCCGCATCCTATGGAGCCGCTTTGTGCGCGATGGCGAGCCTGGTCCGGAACTGCTTGGTGATCTCTCCGTGGTAGACGTCGTCGATCAGGTGGGTGAGGCACGCGAACAGGTCGCTGCGGGCCTGGGCTGCCATGGCCCGATGACCGGAATAGGTCATGAGCAGGTTCAGGTACTCGGGGGCCGTGTAGGTCCGCTGCCACTCGTACCGTCGGAACTTGATCGGCCCGAAGCGCGCGGACCGCTCGAATTCCGCGGCCTCTTCCGCGGTCTCGTCATCGGTGGTCAGGCGCATGCCGGGCGGTGTTGCGGGGTCGAAGCGCTCGTAGCATCGTTGCGCGTCGGCGAAGAACGCGTCCGTCCCGCCGGCGATGTGATGGGTCGAGACGATGCCGAGCGCTCCGCCGGGGCGCAGCAGGTCAGCCGCCTTGACCATCCGAACGGCGGGGTCGAGCCAGTGGAACGCTGTCGCGGAGAGCACCGCGTCGAACGGTCCGTCGGCGGGCTGCCAGTCCTCGAACGCGGACGCGACGACCGTGACGTCCGGGAACGGTGCGAGGTTGCGCCGGGCGACGGCGGCCATCTCGGGGCTGAGGTCCATCGCGACGACGCTGCATCCGAGTTGTGCCAGGGGCAGGGTCGCCTGCCCGGTGCCGCACCCGATCTCCAGCACCTGAGTGTCCGGGCCGAGGCCGGCGAGCGTGGCGAGGTCGGCGAACAGCTGGGGCGGATAGCCGGGACGGCAGCGATCGTAGAGTTCGGCGTCCTGGCCGAACGTGGTGCGCAGCATCTCTCGGCCGGCGTCGGTCACGGTGGCTGTTTATACCGTTCAGCGGTAGTAGTCGTCGAGGGTTTCAGGCTTTTGCGTGCCGGTGGGCGGCGCGTCCGGGGGATACGGCAGGCCCAGCTCGCGGAAGTAGACAGCGGCCAGCAGCTCGGTGTGGTGGTGGAAGATGACCGCCGAGCGGGCCGACGCGGCGGCCTCCGGGTCGGTGAGGTTCTCGACCGCCCGGGTCAGGTAGCCGCGCAGCCGGGTGTGCTGACCGGGGTACAGCTCGCGGGAGCGGGCCCGGTCGACGCCGGTGGAGGTGAACGCGTCGGTCACCCGCTGCCGGACCTCCTGCACGTAGGTGGCGACCTCGTCCGGCGGCAGGTCGGGAGCCGGGGGTGACGGCACGGCCGGGTTCTCCGGCAGCCGCATGATCTGCCCGCCCGCGCCGCCGGCCAGCACCTCGACCTCGGGCGCGTCCAGGCTGTCCAGGAAGACCTTGAAATAGAAGTGGCGGCCGTCGACCGCATAGTGCGCGTTCGTCCAGCCGGTCACCTCCCAGGGCGCGTCCGCGCCACTGGTGTAACCCAGCGAGGTGGGCGCTCCGGGCAGGACCGCGATGCCGCCGGTGTTGCGGTCGACCAAAAACCAAGCCCTCAGCGTACGAACGGCCAGGTCCAACGGCCGGTCACGGCGGGACACCCCGGTCAGCGGCTCGAGGGTGCGCTGCGAGACCGTGTCCGCGATCAGCTCCACGTGGTCGCCCGGGAGCAGCTGCGCCAGGATGCCCGCGCCCACGGCCGGGTGGATCGGGCCCGGCTCGCGGCCGGCCAGGTACCGGCGGTACGCCCAGGCCGACCGAGCGTCGTCGTGAAGTGGGTTGATCACGGTTCCCGTCCCCCGGTGGAAATATCCTGAATACACCACTGACGCAGCGACAGTGGACGGAGGTCCCCGGCTGTTCGACCGGGCGAATCAACCGTCCGGGGGACCATGGGCAATCCTGACGATCAATTAGTCTGCTTCTTCACCCGAAAAGATCCGTCTGGAGTGCCACCGTGTCACACCCTGCCGACCAGCCGTCCTTCGGTGGCTACTCGCCGCACAACGAATACCCGCCGGCCTATCAGCAGGCCCCCGGCTACCCGGCCGCCTACCCGCCGGCGCAGCCCGGCCAGCCCGGGTATCCGCCGGTAGCCGGCCAGCCCGGTTACCCGCCGGCCTATCCGGCCGCGCCCGGCTACCAGACGGAGCAGTACCCGCCCCAGTACAGCGCCCCGCCGGCGCCTGCCTACCCGCCGGGCCAGCCGTACCCGCAGAACCAGGCGTATCCGCCGGGCCAGCACTACCCCCAGGGCCAGTCCTACCCGCAGGGCCCGGGATACCCGCCGGCCTACCCGCCGCAGATCGTGATCCAGAACAACGTGCACGCGGCGGCCTTCGCCGGCGGCTACAGCCTGCGCAAACACAACTCGGTCGGCCTGCACATCCTGCTGTTCGTGCTCACCTACGGCATCGGCAACCTGATCTACGCCTGGTACGTCTACGACTGGAACCAGAAGCGCGGCCTCTGAGCGCTGCGGTCGGCCAGGGAGACCGCGGCCGCGATCGTGGTGCAGGTGACCGCGAGGAGCAGGGGCAGGTGGGCGCCGGCGCCGATCAGCGTGCCGGCCAGGGCGGTGCCTGCCGAGCCCGCCGAGATCTTCAGCGCGCCGATCCAGACGAACACCTGACCGCGGGCGGTGGCGGGGGCGTATTCGCTGCGGGCCGCGAGGGTCGCCGCAAAGAAATAGCTGTTGAGTACGCCGGTGACGGCATAAGCGGCCACCGCCGCGCCGAACGTGGTGGTGACCGCGACCAGGGTGAGGGCCGCTGCCACGGTGACCGCGAGGATCGTCATGGCCCGGTCCGCGTCGCCGGGCAGCGGACGGAGCATGATCAGCATGGAGGCGGCGAGACCGCCCACGCCGTACGCCGCAGTCAGAACGCCGGCGGCAGCGGCACCCACGCCGAGCGTGCCGGTGGAGGCGACCGCGACCACCGGCAGCACCTGGACCGACAGCGCGACGCTCATCGTGAGATACAGGGTGCGGCGCAGCGGTCCGGTGGACAGCATCAGCCCGAGCGTGCGAGCCGGGTGCGGCGCCTGCGCCCGGGTCGCGGCCGGCGGCGCGTAGGGCAGCAGGCGGATCAGGCCCGCGGCGGCGATCACCGCGACGGCCAGGACCAGCGCCGCGACGGTGGGGGAGGCCCACGCCGCGACGGCGGCGACCGCGGACGGCCCGACCGTGCCGGCGATGCCGTAGGTGGCGACGTCCCAGCCCTGCGCGCGGCGCTGACTGCGCCGGTCCGGTCCGGCGATGGCCGGCAGCCGGCTGCTGATCCCGCCGGTCAGCAGCGGCCCGACCAGCCCGGACGCGGCCAGCAGGACCGCGGTGACCAGCGGCCACGCGTACGGGTAGAGCAGCACCGCCGCGGCCAGGGTCACGCCGTGCACCAGGCAGGCGACCGCGATCACGGTGCGCCCGTCGCGGGCGGTGTCGAGGGGCCGGGCGATGAACGGGCCGGCCAGGTGCGGCGCCGTGATCGCGGCGCCGAGCAGCCCGGCCAGCCAGCCGGGCCCGCCGCTGGTGGTCACCAGCAGCACGATCGCCACCACCGCACCACCGTCAGCGGCGCGGGCGAGTGTGGCCGCGGCCAGGTAGCGGGCGAGCCCGCCCGCACCCGCACCGCCCGGACGAGCCGTGCCGCCGGAGGAAGCGACGCCTGGGGAAGCGGCTGGGCCCGCGACGCCCGCTCCACGCCGGACTGAACTCATTCGGTCAAGCCCAGCCGCGTGACGACCGCGATCACCTCGGCCCGGTCCGCGCCGGACAGGCCGCGGATCGGCCGCGGCAGCGACGGCGCGCTCACCAGCCCCAGATGCTCCGCGATCGTCCCGATCACCCGCAGGGCACCGCGGTGCTTGCCGAACAGGTCCCACAACGGCTGCAACCGCGCCGACTCGGCCGCCGCACCGGCGAGGTCACCCGACTGCACCGCCCGGGTGATCGCCACCACCGGTCCCGGCAGCGTGCCGCCGATCGAGCTGTACCAGGCGTCGCACCCGGCGCTCAGCCCGGCAGCACCGAATCCGTCCCCGGACACCCCGAGCGAGAGGTGCCCCGGCAGCATCGTGCGCAGCTCCTCGACACGCGCCGACGTGAGACCCGACGCCCCAGGGATCTTGATCGAAGCGACCTGCGGCAGCCCCGCGACGGCCTGGTAGAGCTCGTCGGTGAACGTGAACCGCGTTGTGCCCGGGTTGTCATAAACGGCCAGCGGCACCGACAGCTCCCGGGTGACGTCCTCGTAGAGCCCGAACACGTCGTCCTCGGTCAGCGGCTGATAGGACACCGGGGCGAGCAGGACCGCTGACACGCCCGCGGCCTGCGCGTCCTCGGCGACGGCGAGGACCTCCCGGGTACGGGTGGCGCCGATGCCCACCATGACCGGGACGCCGGCGGCGTGCTCGACGGCCAGCCGGGCCACCCGGGCGCGCTCGTCCCGGCTCAGGTAGGCGTAGGACCCGGTGGAGCCGAGCGGTGAGATCGAGTCGACGCCCGCTGCCACCAGGCGCTGGACCAGTGTGATGAACGCTTTCTCATCGACGGAGCCGTCCGCGGTGAGCGGGGTGAGCGGGAAGGCGCTGAGACCGGTGAACATGATCAGTTCCCTTTCAGGAGGGGGTGGAGGGCGGCGGCCAGCCCGGCGGCCTGGTCGGCGGTGAGCGTCGCGGTGGTGACCCGGATCGCCGGGGAACGGGACGGTGAGCCGCCGTATGCGGAGCCGGCCCGGACCGCCCAGCCCGCCTGGGCCAGACCGGTCACGACCCGGTGTTCGTCGTGGGGGAGCGGGATCCAGACGTTGAAACCGTCGGCAGCCGGGAACACCGCGATGCCCTGCGCGGCGAGCGCGTCGACGAGCAGCGCCCGCCGGCTCGGGTAGGCGGCCGCCGCCTCGGCCAGCCGCTCCTGGGCCGCCGGGGACGTGAGAAGTTCCGCGCCGATGTGCTGCAGCAGGTGGCTGACCCACGACGGCCGGCCGAGCCGGGTCGCCAGGCGGGCGGTGGTGCCGGCGTCCGCGCGAAGCACCGCGAGGCGCAGGTCAGGACCGAGAAACTTCGACATCGATCGTACGATCGCCCAGCGTGCCGTGCCCGCCGGAATGACCGTGCGGTACGGGGTCACGGCGATCGCGGAGAAGTGGTCGTCCTCGACGACGAGCACGTCCGGGTGCTCGGCGAGCAGGGCGCGCAGGTGCTCGGCGCGCTCGGCGCTCAGGCTCGCGCCGGTCGGGTTCTGCGCGCGCATCGTGCAGACCACCGCGCGGACCCCGGCGGCGAGCGCGTCCCGCAGCGACGCGACGGTGACACCCTGCGGGTCGACCTCCAGGCTCACCGCGCGGTAGCCGCCGACGCGCAGCGTACCGACCGAGAGGAAGAACCCGGGATCCTCCAGGGCGACCGCGTCACCGCGCATCAGGTGGGCCGCGAGGAGCCGTTCGAGCGCGTCCACCGCCCCGCTGGTCACGGTCACCTGTCCCGGGGTCGGCCCGGGCGGGAGGGTGCGCTCCGCCCAGTCGTGCAGGCGCGGGTGGATGGGCTGCTCACCGTACAAAATCGGGGTGTATCCGGCGAACGACCTGGACCAATCCGGCAACAGTGCGGGGTCGGGGTTGCCGGAGGCCAGATTCACCGTGCGCGGCGCGGCCGTGCCCTCGCCCGGCGCTCCCTCGCCCTCGCCGCCGACCTTGGGGAGGCCGAGGACGGTGGTGCCGGCGCGGCCGTGGGCGTCGACGATGCCGGCGGCGGCGAGAAGCGCGTATGCGGAAGCGACGGTGTTGCGGTTGACGCCGAGCTGCGCGGCGAGCACCCGCATCGGTGGCAGCGACGCGCCGGCGGCCAGCTCACCGCGCTGCACGAGGACCCGCACGGAGTCGGCGATGTCGGCGGCGGTCTCCCCCTGGATGAGCACCGGCCCACCCTACAGTTATGTCCTAGGACAAAGCGATCCGGTTTGCCGGAGATCACTACGGTGCCGCCGGGCGTTACCGTGATCCGATCATGGGCCTGACCATCCACATCATCAGAGATCTGCCGGACGGCCGTTTTGTGATGGAGGAGCCGCCGTACGGCATCTACGACGGCGTCAGCTCGGTGCGATTGTGGACGTCGCCGGTGGTGGCGGAGCTGGGCGCCACCTACCTGCCACAGCTGGGCGATGGCTACCTTCGCATCCGTCCGGAGGAGACCGGCGCGTTCCTGCGGGAGTGCGCCACCCTGCTGATCCACGCCGCCGAGATCGCCGCCGCGAATCTGGGGGGCACGACGCAGGAGACCCGGCAGCACTACGTCGAGGGTGACCTCAGCACCATGATCTTCATGACCCACTGCGCCGGGAACCACCACGACGGCGGCATCCTCATCTGGGGATAGGGCTTGTTTCATCCGGCCGGCTCCATCCCCCGCAAGGAGCTCCATGACCACGCATCCCCTCCATCGGCGACGGTTCCTCGGCCTCGCCACCCTGGTCGTCACGGCTGCCGGACTCGGCATTGCCGGGATCAGCACCGCCGCTGTGGCCGCCGCCGACGGGCCGGTCACCGGGATCGGTGGCAAGTGTCTCGACGTGACCGACGGCAGGAGCGCCAACGGCGTCCGGATCCAGCTCTGGGCCTGCAACAGCGGCGCGGCGCAACGCTGGACCGTCGGCGACGACGGCACGGTCGCCGCGCTGGGCCGGTGTCTCGACGTGGCCGCCGGGGCCACCACCGACGGCGCGGCCGTGCAGCTCTACGACTGCAACGGCTCCGGGGCGCAACGCTGGACCGCCTCGGCCGGGCACCTGGTCAACGCCGGTTCCGGCAAGTGCCTGGACGCGGCCGGGCGCAGCAGCGCGAACGGCACGGTAGTGCAGATCTGGACCTGCGGCACCGGCACGAACCAGCAGTGGACCCTGCCGGCCGCGCCCAGCACCCCGCCGACCAGCGGGCCGTGCCCGTCGAGCGTTCCCACCGGCAACCCGCTGCCGGCCACCACCGTGGCCGCTACGAAGATCAGGGACGGGTTCAACTTCCTGGAAGGGCCGGCCTGGGACGCCGCGACGCAGACGCTCAAGCTGACCAACATGCACGACGGCAGCGGCCCGGAGAACGTGCAGTCCTCGGACATCCTGACCTACACCCCGGCGACCGGCGTGTTCGGCACGTTCCTGGCCGGTGCGGGCAGCAACGGCCTGGCGATCAGCCGCGACGGCACCCAGCTGGTCGCGGCCACCCACGATCAGCGCAGCGTGTCCACGTTCGATCTGCGCACCGGCGCGCGCGGGGTGCTCGCGGCGAACTACCAGGGCCGGCGCTTCAATTCGCCGAACGACCTCACGATCGGGCCGGACAACACCGTCTACTTCACCGACCCGGACTTCCAGCGAGCGAACCGGGCCGACGAGATGGCCGGGAAGACCAGCGTCTTCCGGGTGAAGAACGGTGTGGTCACCCTGATCGACGACACGATCCTGGAACCCAACGGCATCGAGCTGTCGCCGGACGGCACGTGGCTCTACGTCGGTGGCAACGCCACCGGCAAGGTCTACCGCTACCCGGTCGCGGCCGACGGCAGCACCGGCGCGCGCTCCGACTTCGTCGCGCTGGCCGGCACCGACGGCGGCGCGATCGACTGCGCGGGCAACGTGTATCAGGCGACTTTCGGCGACGGCAAGATCCATGTGTACGCACCGAGCGGGCAGTCGCTGGGCACCATCACGGCCGGGCGCAACGCCACGAACGCGGCCTTCGGCGGGTCGGACGGCCGGACGCTGTTCATCACGTCCGGTTCCCCGTCGTCGGGTGGCGACACCGGCAACTTCGGGCTCTACAGCGTGCGGCTGAACATCCCCGGATCGCCGTACTGAAAATTCTCGCCCTCCGAGGAGAGCCATGAGACACCGGGAGTCATGGACCGCCGCCGGCCTCGGCGGGCGCACGGCCGACGGCGCCGGCCTGCAGACCTGGGCCTGCGCCGGCGCCGCCAACCAGAAGTGGACCCGCTCCTAGGCACCGCGGACGCGTGGCGCGGCCGGTCCCGGGCCGCGCCACGCGCACGTGGCGCTCACTGCCAGATGCGGTTGATGCCGGAGCCGCCGTCGATGACGTCCTTGCCGGGGCCGCCGGAGATCTGGTCGTTGCCCGGGCCGCCGTAGATGCGGTCGTTGCCCTGCTGGCCGATCAGCTGGTCGTCGCCGGCGTTGCCGTAGATGATGTCGGCGCTGTCCGGGACGTCGCCGTCGATCTCGCCGCCCACGACGGTGTCGTCACCGGCCCCGCCGTGCAGGTTGTCGCGGCCCGAGCCACCGGCGACGTGGTCGTAGCCCGCGCCGCCGTAGATCGTGTCGTTGCCCCCGTCGCCGTGCAGGTCGTCGTTGCCGTCGTCGCCGTAGATCCGGTCGTTGCCGGTGCCACCGAGGATGAGGTCGTTGCCGTCCTGGCCGTTCAGCCAGTCGTTGCCGCTGCCGCCGGAGAGGTGGTCGTTGCCGTCCTCGCCGTCGAGCGAGTCCTTGCCGGCGCCGCCGTACAGCTTGTCGTTGCCGCCGCCGCCGATCAACTGGTCGTTGCCGGAGCCGCCGCGCAGCACGTCGTTGCCGGCTGCGCCGAAGGCGTACATGTGCACCGCGGTCTTGTTGGACACCGCGTCGTTCTTGTCGCCGAGCGCGATGCTGAGCTCGGTCGGCTTGGCCGAGGTGGTGCACTTGACCTTGGTCTTGTCGCCCTTGACCGCCTTGCAGCCCTTGCCGGCCTTGATCGCGACCTGGTCGTCGAGGGTGAACGTCCGGCCGGAGACCGTGATCACCAGCGAGTTCGCCCGGCCCGCCGCGGCGGTGAACCGGACGATGCTGCCCTTGGTGCCGACCACCTGGGCGGTGCCGGTGGTGGCGGCCTGCGCCGGCGAGCTGAACAGGGCGGTGGTGACGGCGGTGGCCATCGCCGCGGCGCCGATGGTGGCCAGCATCTTGCGGTTGAACTGGAACATGGTGTTTCCCCCGTGATCAGTTTCTATCGAGCGGCCTCGTTCGCCCTCGTGCCGAAATCCTATGAGGACACCCCCATCAAGATCTCTCCTGGATTCGTGCCACCTGCCGGTGGGCGTTTCCGACCGGCTCTCCGGGCGCCGGCGGCATCCCTGAGATCCGCATCGCATCGGTTGCTAACGGGCCAGTGGCCTCTTATTGTCGAAGCGTAAGAGGCCACTGGCCCTTTAAAGAACGAGGGAGACGTCATGCAGCAGGTTTGGCTGATCACCGGCAGTTCGCGCGGTCTCGGGCGGCAGCTCGCCGAGTCGGTGCTGGCCGCCGGTCACCGGCTCGTCGCCACCGCCCGCAAGCCCGAGCAGCTCGACGACCTGGTCGAGAAGTACCGCGACCAGGTGCGGGCGGTCGCGCTCGACGTGACCGACCCGGCCGCCGGGCGGGCCGCGGTGGCCGTCGCGCTGGAGGCCTTCGGGCGCCTCGACGTGCTGGTCAACAACGCCGGGTATGCCGACGTCGCGTCGATCGAGGACGTGCCCGAGGACGAGTTCCGCGCGCAGATCGACGCGAACTTCTTCGGCGTCGTGCACGTGACCCGGGCCGCGCTGCCGGTGATGCGCGCACAGGGCGCCGGGCGGATCATCCAGATCTCCTCGGTCGGCGGCCGGGTAGGCATGCCGGGGCTCGGGGCGTACCAGTCGGCGAAGTGGGCGGTCGGCGGGTTCTCCGAGGTGCTGGCGAAGGAGGTCGCGCCGTTCGGGATCCGGGTGACCGTCGCCGAGCCCGGCGGGATGCGCACCGACTGGGCCGGCGCGTCGATGGCCACCCACCCGGTCAGCGACGCCTACCGGCCGGTGATCGAGCCGGTGGTGGCCCGGATGGCCGCGGCCGACGGCACGCAGTCCGGTGACCCGGCCCGGGTGGCCCGGGTGCTGATCGACCTGGCCGCCGATCCCGAGCCGCCGGTGCACCTGCTGCTCGGCACCGACGCGGTCGCGGTCGCCGCTGCCCAAGCTGCCGGTCTCGCGGCGTCCGACGAGCGGTGGCGCGCGGTGAGCGAATCCATTTCGTACGCGGGGTAGCCTGACGCTCGATGAGCTCTGACCTGGACTTCCAGCGTGCCCGCAGTCCCGAGCAGCGGGAAGCCCGCCGGCGCGCGATCCTGGCCGTGGCGGCCGAGCTGCTCGCCGAGATGCCGCTCAGCGAGATCAGCCTGCGGGAGCTGGCCCGCCGGGTCGGGCTGTCGAAGACCAACGTGGTGCGGTACTACGAGACCCGGGAAGCGGTCTTCTTCGCGCTGCTCAACCAGGCGATCGACGACTGGCTGGGCGAGCTGCCAGGGGAGTTGCCGCAGGCGGAGCCGTCGGTGGTGGTGGACGCGCTGGCGGTGTCGCTCGGGCGGCGGCCGCTGGTGTGTGAACTGTGGAGCTCGCTCGGCAGTGAACTCGAGCGCAACATCTCCGCGGCGGCCGTGCTGGAGTTCAAGCTGACGCACGGTGCGTTGCAGGGCCGGCTGGCCGGGGTGCTGGCCGAGCGGATCCCGGGCCTCGGCGAGGCCGACGCACGGGAGTTCGTGGCGATGACGATCCTGCTCACGGCGGGGCTCTGGCCGTACGCCAATCCCTCGCCCTCGGTCGTCGAGGCGCTCCGCGACCCTCGCCTGCAGCGGTCCCGCGTGGATTTCCCGGCCCGGCTCGGCCGGGCGTTACGGATCACCCTGACCGGGCTGCTGGCCGGAGCGAACGGTGCGACGCCGGAGACGTGACCTCCGGCGCCGCACCTGCTGTCAGCCGCCGATCTGGGAGAGGACGAACTTCGACGCGACGGCGTTGTACTTGCGGGTGTAACTGAGGTGCACCGCGATGCTCGCCCCGCTGGCGCAGAACGTGTCACCGGTGTCGCAGAACGATCGGGTCCTGGCCGCGAACGCGTCCAGCGAGTTGGCCGCGCCCCGGGCGAACAGGCCCTTGGTCCGCGACGTGCCGGCGTTGAACGACTTGCCCGGCACGAAGCGCGGGTCGCCCATCAGGACGACCGCCGCCACGTGATCGGTGATCGCCGTCGACACCGCGGCGAACCGGGTGAACCCGGCCGCACGCCCGGTGCCGGCCAGCACGTCGCCGATCACGTGCGCGCCCTGCGAGTAGCCCATCATCACGATCTTCGTGCCCGGACAGGCCGCGACCTCGCCGGTCAGCTGCTCGGTGAGCGCCCGGGTGCCGGCCGCCACCGACGGCTGGTACGGGTTGAGCAGCGCCGGGTAGTCGGTCGCCTCGACCGCGATCTTCTGGGTGCTGCCCCTGGTGACCGCCGTCGCGAGCGAGCCGATGATGCCGGTGCCGGGCGCCTCGGTGGACGCGCGGGTGACGAAGATCTGCACGGCCGGGCAGCCGGCGGCCGTGGCTTTGGCCCGGGACGGGATGGTGGCCGCGAAGCTGTTCTGCACGACGAGCAGCGCGCCGACCGTCACGGCGGCGACCGCTCCGCCCAGCGCGAGCCGCTTGCGCACCGACGTCCGGCCGGCACGACGTGTGATGTACCCCCTCGGAGACATAGACACCCCTCTCCATCTATTCGCACTCAATGTGCAAATACGTTGCCCTGAGTTACGCGACCGGGGCCGGAAGGGTTGAATCCCGAACGGGTTTTCTTTTCCGCCGGGATCTTTGCAGTGGCTCACACAATCCGTGATCGCGCCGATCTGGGGAGTGAGGGGGCGTCATGCATCGGATGACCATTCGTACGAAGCTCGTGCTCAGCGTCGCCACGCTCCTTGTCATCTCGGTGGCGGTGCTGGTCAGCGTGCTGGTCGTCGGCGCGTCCAGCCGGCTCAAGGAGGCGGCCTTCTCGGACGCCGGCCACGAGGCGGAGTCGAACGCGGCACAGGTCGCGCGGCGGTTCGACACCGCGTTCACCAGCACCCGCGACCTCGCCACCACCCTGGCGGCGATCGCGCAGCGTGACCCGTCGCGCCCGCTGGCGAACCAGGTGCTGAGCGACGTGCTGACCGCGCACCCCGAGTACATGGCCGCCTGGGCGGTCTGGGAGCCGAACCTCTTCGACAGGCGGGACGCGCGCACCCGGGCGACGACCACCTCCGACAAGACCGGGCGGTACATCCCCTACTGGCACCGGACCGCGGCGGGCGGCGTCGCGGTGGAACCGATCGTCGGCCTCGACGACGTGGCGAACAACGCCTGGTACGAGGACCCGAAGAAGACCGGCCAGGAGAAGGTTCTCGAACCCTATTCGTACGAGGTCGACGGCAAGCAGACGCTGATGACCTCGGCGGAGACCCCGATCGTGCGCGACGGCGGGTTCGCCGGACTGGCCGGGGTCGACGTCACGCTCGACTCGCTGAGCACCCTGGTCAGCGCGATGAAGCCGTTCGGCACCGGCTCGGCGATCCTGGTCAGCGCGGCCGGGAACGTGGTCGCCGGCGGACCGGCCGACAAGCTCACCAAACCCCTCGGCGGCGCGCTCGGCGCCCTCGCCCAGCAGGCGGTCAAGGGCGGCACGACCACCCGTGCGGTCGGCTCGTCCCAGCTGCGGCTGGCCACGCCGGTGGCGATCGGCGCGAAGACCACCTGGGCGCTGGTCGTGACGATCCCGGAGAGCACCGTGCTCGCCCCGGCGCACCGGCTGCGCAACCTGGCCCTGGTGCTGGCCCTGATCGCCCTCGCCGTCAGCATGCTGGCCGCGCTGCTGCTGGCCCGGGCGATCGTCGCGCCGATCAACGGGCTGCGCGACCGGATGGCCGGCATCGCCGACGGCGACGGCGACCTGACCCAGCGGGTCGACGAGTCGCCGTACCACGAGATCGGGCAGCTCGGCATGGCGTTCAACCGGTTCGTGCTCAAGGTGGCCGGCACCGTCCGGGGCATCGCCGGCGCGGCCGACGACCTCAGTGTGGTCAGCCGCGGCATCACCGACGTGTCCGGCCGCCTGGCCGGCAGCGCCCGCAGCTCGGCCGAGCAGGCCTCGCTGGTCACCGACTCGGCCGGCCGGGTGACCACCAACGTCGAAGCGGTCGCCGCGATCACCGCGATCACCGGCGTGATCAGCCAGATCAGCGGCTACTCGACCACGATCGCCAGCGCGGTCGAGGAGCAGACCGCGACCACGAACGAGATGAGCCGCTCGGTCGGCGACGTGGCACAGGGCTCCCGCGAGATCGCCGACGTGATCGCCGGGGTCGCCGACGCCGCCACCCACACCACGAGCAGCGCCGCCGAGACCCAGCAGGCCGCCGCCCAGCTGGCCGACCTCTCCGACCGGCTGCGCACCCTGGTGGGGTCCTTCCGGTACTGACGTAGAGTGCCGGTGGTGCGGGCAGTGGTCACCGGGGCGGCGGGGTTCATCGGCAGCCATCTCGTGCAGGCGCTCGTCGCCGGCGGGCACGATGTGCTGGCCGTGGACGCGGTGGAGCGGGCCGGGTCCCGCGAGGCGGCGCTGGCCAACCGCGCCGAGCTCGCCCAGGCCGGTATCGCGGTGACCGAGATCGACCTCGCCACCGACGATCTTTCCCGGCTGGCCGGCGCGGACGTGGTGCTGCACCTGGCCGGGCGGCCCGGGGTGCGCAGCTCGTTCGGCCCCGGTGCGGCCGACGCCCACCGGGACAACGTGATCGCGACGGAACGGCTGCTCGCCGCGTGCCGCGGGGCGCGGTTCGTGCTGGCGTCCAGCTCGTCGGTCTACGGCAGTGCCGAGCGTCCGTGCGCCGAGGGGGACCGGATCGATCCGCTCAGTCCGTACGCTGCATCAAAAGCCCTGGCGGAACAGCTCGCGCAAGCAAACGGCGCTGCGGTGATCCTGCGGTATTTCTCGGTCTACGGTCCGCGGCAGCGGCCGGACATGGCGTTCCACCGGTTCATCGAGGCGGCCCTGGACGGCTCGCCCGCACCGCTCTACGGCGACGGCCGGCAGAGCCGATCGTTCACCTACGTCGGCGACGTGGTGGCCGCGACCATCCGCGCGGCACAGGTCCCGCTGCCGGCCGGGACCGTCCTCAACATCGGGAATCCGCACACCGTCGGCGTCCGCGACGCCCTGGACCGGATCGGCACGCTGCTCGGCACGAGGCCGCCGACCGTCGCCAAGGACGCCGCGCCCGGCGACGTGACCCGCACCTGGGCCGGCACCGACCGCGCCGCCGCGCTGCTCGGCTGGACCGCCCGGACGAGCCTCGACGAGGGCCTGGCCCACCAGATCAGCTGGCACCGGGCACGACGGAAGGTCGCACATGGCTGACGGACACCGCGCCGCCTACGTCGCGTTCGACAGGTTCCCCTCCACCAAGGGCTCCGCGGTGCACATCCGGCACATGGCCGCCGAGCTGTTCGACCGGTACGGCGGCGGCCTGCTCTGCGTGCTCGGCGGCGGTGGCCTGCCCAGCTACCAGCGCGAGGGCGACGTCGAGATCGTCCGGTTCGACGCCGTCGTGCCGAACTGGCTGGACCGGGCCGAGGCGTTCTCCGCCTGGGTCGCCGACCGGCTCGCCGCGCACCGCGACACCCTCGAGGTGTGCCACGTGCGGGACCCGTGGGGCGCGCTGCCGGCCCTGTCGCTCGGCCGCCGGCTGGTCTACGAGGCGAACGGCCTGCCGTCGATCGAGCTGCCGTACACCTGGCCCCTGGCCGCACCCAGCACCCTCGCCAAGATCGCCGACCTGGAGCGCGAGTGCCTGCTCAAGGCGGACGCGGTCGTGGTCCCGTCGCAGGTCATCGCGCGGACCGTCACCGCGCGCGGCGTCGCGGCCGAGCGCGTACACCTGGTCCCGAACGGCGCGGACCCGGTGCCGGCCGACGTGCCGCGCCCGCCGGACGCTCCGGGCCGGTACCTGATCTACGTCGGCGCCCTGCAACCGTGGCAGGGCATCGACGTGCTGCTGCGCGCGTTCGCCCGGCTCGCCGACCTGTCCGACCTGTCGCTGGTGATCTGCTCGTCGGTGGCGCCGTCCCGGTCCCGGGCGCTGCGCCGGCTCGCCGAGCGGCTCGGGCTCACCGGCCGGGTGCACTGGCAGCACACCCTGCCGCACGCCGAGGTGGCCGCGTGGCTCGCGCACGCCGAGCTGTCGGTCGCGCCGCTGACCGCGTCACCGCGCAACCTGGACCAGGGCTGCAGCCCGATCAAGGTGTGGGAGTCGATGGCGGCCGGCACCGCGGTGGTCGCCTCCGACCTGCCGGTGATCCGCGAGGTGCTCGGCGAGCACGGCCGGCTCGTCCCGCCGGACCGCCCGGCCGAGCTGGCCCGCGCCGTCCGGGTGCTGCTGGAATACCCGGATCTCTGCGCCGATCTGGGGAGGCAAGCCCGCGAACACGTCGAGAACGGGTACACCTGGACGCACGCCCGAACCCGCTTGGCGGCCGTCTATCACGGCCTCGACCTCCGCTGATACGGTCCGATCATGTTCTGGCGCCGGCAGAAGGCCGCAATCGCGGGGTTCCACCCGTCACACCAGGCGCTCATCCACGAGCGCGTCTTCACGGCGACCCTGCCGGCGGCCGGCTGGACCGCGCTGACCAGCAGTTTGTTCCGCCACGCCGAACTGGTCCAGCGGTCCAAGTGGGCGCTGCCACCGCGCACCCTCGACGTGCTCGTGCCGCTGATCGTCGAGGTCGGCGCGGACCTCGACCCGAAGGGCACGCTCACGATCACCGCGGACCTGCGCGGCCGCGACGCCCCCGGCAAGACCGGCAAGCCCCGCGACCTGCCGGTGCGCAAACCGATCCGGTCGGCCACCGAGACCTGGTCGATCGACCCGTGGTTGCGGCTGCGCGCCGAACTGCGCGACGGCAGCATCCTGGAACTGCTCGTCGTCGACCGCGAGCGCACCCGCCGGATCTCCAAGCGCAACCCGCGCGGCAAGATCAAGACCAAGCGGAAGAGCAAGGTCGTCCAGATCATCAAGGTCCGCCGGCGGCTGCCGAAAGAGGAGGCCGGTTCGGTTCCGGTCTCCCGGCCTCCGGGTTGGATCGGCACTTTCGTACGGGAGGGGGAGCGCCGCAGCGTGCTCGCCGCGGCCAAGCTCACCCGGATGCCGCAGTCGGGGCAGGAACAGCTCGACCGGATCCTGAGCGTGGCCACCGAACCGTTCCGCTGGACGCCGCGGACCAGCACCGGACAACGAGGAAACGCATGACGCCCTGTGCGGTGACCACCGGCTTCTTCACGCTCGGCAAGTGCGGCCAGATGGCGATCGCCGGCTGCCCGTCGTGCGGCCGGGCGCTCTGCGCCGACCACGTGACCGAGGGCGGGCTGTGCCCGGAGTGCGCGGCCGCCCGCAACCAGGTGGGGCACCCGGCCGCGGCGGCCGCACACCGGCGCCGGGCCTACCGGCACCGCAGCGCCACCGAGTACAGCGACTACGGCTGGTACACCAGCTTCGACGCGTACGACCGGGCCGCGTTCGACCCGGACGCCGCCGGGAACCAGGACTTCCGGGACGACGGTGACGACGCGCTGGTGGACAGCTGATGCGTCTGCTCTGGGTGACCGAGAACTACCCACCCAGCCCGGGCGGCATGGCGAACTCCTGCGACCGGATCGTGCACGGCTTGCAGCAGGCCGGTGTCGCGGTGGACGTGGTGCACCTGACCCGCCGGGACCTCGCGCCGCGCGGCGCCGGGGTGCGCACCGTGCCGCTGGGCGACGACCCCGAGCACGCGCTGCGGCAGTTCTGGACCACCCTGGCGCCGGGCGCCGACCGGTACACCCACGTGGTCGCGTTCGGCGGGACGTACCCGCTGCTGTCCGCGCCGGTCTACGCCGCGTGGGCCGGGCTGCCGCTGATCACCCTGCTGCGCGGCAACGACTTCGACACCGGGATGTTCTCGCTGCGCCGCCAGCCGGTGGTGCTCGAGGCGCTGCGGGCGTCCGCCGCCGTCTGCGTGGTCGCCGCCTCGACGGCGCCGCTGGTCGCCGCGCTCGCCCCGTCCACCCCGGTCACCTGGGTGGCGAACGGCATCGACACGACCGAGTGGCAGGTGCTGCCGTCCGAGCGGCAGAAGGCGGCGGCGTGGCGCGCTGAACACGTCGCGCCGGGCCGCCGCACGCTCGGCATGATCGGTCAGCTCAAGAACAAGAAGGGCGTCCGGCTGCTCCTCGAGGCGGTGGTCGCCGGTGGGCACGCTTCGCGGTTCCACATCGTGCTGGCCGGGGAACTCGAACCCGGGCTGGACGAGTGGCTTGCCGGGCACCCGTCGCTCGCGTACACGGCGTTGCCGTTCCAGGACCGTTATCAGCTGCTCGGCGTCTATGCGGCATGTGACCTGGTGGCGCTGCCGTCGTTCTACGACGGGCTGCCCAACGTCGCGCTGGAGGCGGCCGCGCTCGGCATCCCGATCCTCGCCTCGGACGCCGGTGGGCTCGCCGACCTGGTCGACGACACGATCGGTTTCCGGTTCCCGGCCGGTGACCCGCACGCCTGCCGGGCGGCCGTGCACCGGGCCGCGCTGGCCGACGACGATCAGCTTGCGGCGCTCGGTGCGGCAGGTGCCGCCCGGGTCCGGGAACGCTTCGGCGTGGCGTCCGAGACCGACGGATATCTGACGGTGCTGGCCGCCACCCGGTGATCGTCTGCTACGCGCAGGGCGGCGGGCTAGGGCACCTGACCAGGCTCCGGGCGTACCTGCACACCGTGCACGCCGACGAGCCGGCGACGGTGCTGAGCGGGTCGCCGTTCACCGCGGACCCGCGGGTACTGGGCCCGCACCGGCTGCTGCACCTGACCGGTTCGCCGGCCGCGGTGCTGGCCGAGCTGCGGCCGGAGGTGCTGGTGGTGGACGCGTTCCCGGCGGGGATCACCGGGGAGCTGGACGCGGGGTGCGTGCCGCCCGGGACCCGGACCGTGCACCTGGCGCGGCTGCTGCGCTGGGACGCGTACCGGGAGGTGCTCCCGGCCTCGCCGATCCGCTTCGACCGGACGTGGACGGTGGAGGAGCCGACCGCCGCGCACGGCGCACACCTGTCGCGGGTCTCGGCCGCGGTGCAGCCCTTGGAGCTGGTCGATCCGCCAGCTCCCGCCAGCGACAGTTCGGCGGCCTCGGTCTGCTCGGCTGGTTCGGTGGCCTCGGATGTCGATGGGGCGTGGCTGATTCTGCACGCCGGTCCGGCGGCGGAGGTCCACGAGCTGGTGGCGTATGCCGCAGAGTGCGCCGCCGCGGAAGGTCGCCGTCCGCGGCTGGTCCTCGCTGCCCCGCACCGTCCGGCCGGGCTGCCGGACGGTGTCGCGCACATCGATCCGTTCCCGGCGTGGCCGCTGTTCGAGCAGGCCGAGCGGGTGATCACGGCGGCCGGGTTCAACGCGGTACGCCAGATGCGGCCGTGGCGCGCCAAGCACCGGATGCTGCCGTTCCCGCGCCGCTGGGACGACCAGTTCACCCGCGCCGCCCGCGCCCGCGCCGGGTCACCTCAGCCGTAGCGGTTCTGCAGATACACGAACCCGCCGAAAACCGTGATCAGGGTCGCCGCGACCACCGCTCCGGCCACCGCGGCGAGGGTCCCGGCCAGGAACCCCGACGAGATCCGGCGCGACAGCGGCCACGCCATCAGCAGCGTGAGCAGCGCAGATCCGCCCAGGAACACGCCGACCAGGATGAGCAGGAGCTGGGCGCCGTCCCGCGCGGTGAAACAAAAACTCGTTGCGTCCGCGCACGACGTGTCCTCGAGCGGCCGCCACGTGTTGATCAAAAACGGCGCCACCACCGCCCCGTGCCACCCGAGCCCGACCAGCACCACCCGCCGATAACGCCCGTCCCCCGAAGCATCCACAAAGATCATTTCTAACAACCCCCTTTTCAGTACGCCGCGGAGCACCGCGGCTGGCGCTGGCGGTTGTCTCGAGAGCCCGGAGGCAGCCCCCAGCACCAGCCCACTCAGCTCGGCTGGTCGTCAGGGGTGTCTC
>NZ_BOMS01000149.1 GCF_016862315.1 Actinoplanes palleronii
TAGCCGCACGCGATCTGGCATTGCGGACTCTCGCCGCCCCGCCCGGCAGTGACAGGTGCATCCGAGCGGGCATGTGCACCCTCGCCGGCCACCGGGGCGTCGGGGGCGACCAGCCGGCGATCATCGTGCTCGACGTTCCGCGGGCAGACGCCGTGTTCACCCCCTGGCCGGGGGTCCGGCGGTTGCGGGTGTGTCTGTTGTGGCTGGTTGCTGGGGGTGTCCGCGGGGTCGGAGGGGCCGCTGGTGATCAGCCGGGGGGTGAGGGCTAAGGGGGTGGGTGGGGTGGGGTAGGTAGGTGCCTAAGTGTGGGGTAGGGATTGCTCCCTAACGGGCGGGCGGGCGTGCGCGTGAGGCTGCTTCCGGAAGCCGGTGACGGTGAGGGGGAGCTGATGTCCGCGACGATGCTGACGGTGGCACGTACCGACGCGCTGTTCGTGAGTGGGTTGTCGACCGGGTCGTGTCCGCAGCGCGGGGAGATCGACGCCGCGATCCGGGCCATGGTGCGGTGTTATCACGGGTCCCGGGGGTGTGCGGGGGAGGTCGCGGCCTGTTACGGCGAGGACCCGGAGTATGCGGTGCGCCGGATCGTCTGGGCCCGCCGCCTGGTCACCGCGGAGTTCGGCGGCCACCGATGACCGCCCAGGCCGAGTGCCGGTCCGGGTGCACCCAGCGCCGGACCAACGACCGGGCCGACCGAGCCGACCGGCCCGACCGGACCAATGACCGCGCCGACCGAGTCAAGCGGCCCGAGCCCGCCGATCGCGCCGAGCGGCCCGACCGGACCAATGACCGCGCCGAGCGGCCAGTGCGGGACTCGACTGTGGAGATTTTGGAGCGGCTGTCGACTCTCGCCCGGGGGGCTACCGGGCATGCCGCGGCGGCCGCCGCGCTGGAGCTGGCTGCGGATCTTGTGCCGGTGGGGCGGAGGCGGCTGCTGAGCCTGGCCGCGGCCGATGCGCAGCTTGCCGGGGAGCACTACCGGGCCGCGGGACTGCTGCGCCGGGCGGGTGCGACCGGGGAGCCGCGGCCCGCGCCGCCGGTTCGGGCTGCCGTCGTGGCGGCTCGGCGGGAGATGGGGCGGGGGCGGAGCCGGGTGGCCGGGCAGATGCTGACGGCGGCTGCGGCTGAGCTGTGGGAGACCGGGGCGATCCGCCGCCTGCCGACCGTGCTGGCGCTGCGCGGGTGGGCGCTGGCCCGGGCCGGTGACCTGACCGCCGCGGCCGACGACGCCGGGCAGGCGCTCGAGCTGGCCGCGCTGACCGGTGACCGGCGGGCCGTCGTGCACGCCCGGCACACCCGGACCCTGCTGGCCGTGCTGCGTGGCGAGCCGGCGGTGCTGGGCCGGGCGCCGGCCATGGTCGTACCCCTGCGGTGTGATCCGGTGGGTGGCGGTCTGATGTTGCTCGCGGCCCTGGCCGCCCGTGGTCCGAGTGATCTTCCGGCGACTGCGGGGGTCGCCGCCGAGTTCCTGCCGGACCTGCTGGAATGTCGCCTGGTGCGGGACCGTGGGCTGAGCGCGACCGACCTCGGCGCGCTGCGGGGGCTGACCCGGTCGGCGGCCGGGCCGATCGCCGCGAACGCGTGGCGGGTGCTCGGGCTGACCACCCGGGACGGTGCGAGTGACTGTTTCGCCCGGGCGGTGCGGCTGCACACCACGATGGATCTGCCGTTCGACGAGGCGCGAATACATCTTTCGTACGGCGAACGCCTGCGCCGCGACGGCGACCGCCGAGCGGCCCGTCACCAGCTGCGGACCGCGCGCGACGCCTTCGCCCGGCTCGGCGCGACGCCGTGGCGGCAGCGTGCCGAGCGCGAACTGACCGGCACCGACGAGACCCGCACCGGCCGCGCGCCCACCGGTCTGACCCCGGCCGAGTACGAGGTGGCCCGGATCGTCGCCACCGGCGTGTCCACCCGGGAGACCGCGGCCCGGCTGTTCCTCAGCCCGAAGACCGTCGAGTTCCACCTCGGCAAGGTGTTCCGCAAACTCGGTGTGTCCAGCCGCGCCCAGCTCGCCCACGTCTTCCCGGAACTGGCCGGGAAAGCGGCCTGACAGACCGTTCCGTGATCGGGCGGATCGGACGATACTGCTCTTCATGTCGGTCGGTACGGGCTTCGTGGGGCGTGCGGCCGAACTCACCGCACTCGAGGGTGCGCTCGACGACGCCGCGCTGGGCACCCCGCGCACCGTGCTGATCGCCGGTGAGGCCGGGGTCGGCAAGAGCCGGCTGCTGGAGGAGTTCGAGGAGCGCTGCACCGGCCGGGACCTGCTGCTGGCCCGCGGTTCGTGCGTGTCGGTCGGCGCCGGTGAGCTGCCGTACAGTCCGTGGCTGGCCGCGATGCAGGCGGTCGAGGCCGAGGTCGGCGCGCAGGCGCTGGTCGAGGGGGCCCGTGGCGAGCAGGCCACCCTCGCCGCGCTGATCCCGGCGCTGACCGATCCCGGTCGTCCGCGCGAGGGCGGCCAGCTGGCCCGCGCGCACCTGTTCTCGCAGTTCCTGGAGCTGCTCGGCCGGCTCGCCGGGAAACATCCGCTGGTGCTGCTGCTCGAGGACCTGCACTGGGCGGACACCTCCTCGCTGGACCTGCTGCTGTTCCTGAGCCGCAACCTGCGCCGGGTCCCGGTGCTGCTCGCCGCCACGTTCCGCACCGACGAGCTGAACGAGGACTCCCGGCACCGGGTGGTGTTCGGCGAGCTGATCCGCGGCCGCAGCAGCACCTACCTGGAACTGGACCGGTTCGGCCGGGACGAGCTGGCCACCCTGCTGCGGGCCGCCGGGCCGGTCGAGGAGGCGGTGGTCACCCGGGTGCACGACCGGTCCGGCGGGAACGCGTTCCTGGCACAGGAGATCCTGGCCGCCGAGCACCGCAACCCGGGCGGGCCGATGCCCGACCACCTGCGTGACCTGCTGATGATGCGGGTGGACGGGCTGTCCGAGGAGGGTCAGCAGATCGTCGGGGTGGTCGCCGCCGCCGGGCGTCCGGTCTCCGGGGCGCTGCTCGAGGCGGCCAGCGGGCTGCCCGGCCCGGCGTTGCGGTCCGGCCTGCGGGACGCGGTGACCAGCCAGGTGCTCATCCGTACCGAAGACTGTTTTCAGTTGCGCCACTCGCTGACCGCCGAGACGTTCTATCAGGACCTGCTGCCCGGGGAGCGGGCCGGTCTGCACCGGGCGGTGGCGACCGCGCTGGCCGCCTCGTCCGGCCGTGACGTGTCGCCGATCGATCAGGCCGAGCTGGCGCACCACTGGTTCCACGGCCGCAAGGACGACGACGCGCTGTTCTGGACCGTGCGGGCGGCCCGGTCGGCGGCCACCGTGCACGCCTACGCCGAGGCCCGCCGGCAGTACGGCCGGGTCCTCGACCTGTGGCGCCGGGTCCCGGACGCCGCGGCGCTGTGCGAGACCACCTATCCGCGGCTGCTCGACGAGGCCGCCGAGGTGTTCGACTACGCCGGTGACCCGCAGCGCGCGGTCGAGCTGACCGGCGAGGCGTTGCAGGTGGTCGGCGGCGACGGCGACGCGCAGGTGCTGGCCGGGCTGCACGAGCACCTGGCCCGGCTGCGCTGGCGGGCCAACGACACCCCCGGTGCGATGGCGTCCGCGCGGCAGGCGGTGGCCCTGGCCGGTGACCGCCCGGGTCAGGCCGGGGCGACGTACGCGCGGGTGCTGATGCTCAGCGGTCACTACCGGCAGGCGCGGGAGGAGGCCGAGGCCGCGCTGTCCCGGGCCGCGAGCGCGGTGGACCGGGGCTATCTGCTGGTCACGCTCGGCACGGTGCGGTTCCTGCTGGGTGAGCGGGAGGCCGGGGTGGACCAGTTGCGGGAGGGGCTGGCGCTGGCCGAGAGCACCGACAGCAAGGAGAACATCCTGCGGGCGTACACGAACCTGACCTACTGCCTGCAGATGCTCAACCGGCTCGAGGAGGGCCTGGACCTGGCCCGGCGCGGCTGCGACCTGGCCGCCGGGTTCGGCCTGCGGATGACGACCGGGATGGTGCTGGTCGGCAACGCCGCCGACATCCTGCTCGACCTGGGCCGCTGGGACGAGATCGAGAAGCTGATCGGCGACATGCTGCCGGACGGGGCCACCGAGGACCTGCCGCTCTACATCCAGTACGTGCGGGCCGAGGTGTGCGTGGCCCGCGACGAGCGCGAGGACGCCCGGGCCATGCTGGAGATGGTGATGAGCCGGTCGGCGGGCAAGACCGATCAGGACTTCGTCGGGCACACCTACGCCGCGCTGGCCTCGCTGGAGATCGCCGACGGGAACTGGCGGGCGGCCCGCCGGGCGGTCGACGAGGGGCTGGCCAAGCTGGGCGACGGCGAGGGCGTGTTCCCGGCGCTGCGGCTCGCGGTGTGCGGGCTGCAGGCCGCCGGTGAGGCCGCTGAGCAGGCCCGCCGGACCACCCCGCCGACCGCCGACCGCTGGCTGAGCTGGGCAGAAGCGCTGGCCGGGCGGGTCGCGACGGCGATGGCGGAGCTGCGCCGGCCCGGTGGCGGGCGGGCGCTGCCGGTCGCCGAGGCGCTCGGCCTGGTCGCGGCCGCCGAGCTGCTGCGGGTCCGGGACGAGCCGCAGGAGGCGGCCTGGGGTGCGGTCGTGTCGACCTGGGCCGAGCTGGGCCATCCGTACCCGGAGGCGCAGGCGCGGCTGCGGCTGGCCACCTGTCTGCTGCGCCGGGGCGCCACCGCCGCGCTGCACCGGGAGGTCGCGGTCGCGGCGCGGCTGGCCGCCGGGCTCGGCGCCCGGCGGCTGACCCGTGACCTGACCGAGCTGGCCGCGCTCGGCGGGGTGGCCCTGACCGAGGAGCTACCGCCCGCCCCGGCGCCGGTCAAGGAGCCGGACCTCGGGCTGACCCGGCGTGAGGTCCAGGTCCTCGACCTGATCGCGCTCGGCTACACCAACGCCCGGATCGCCCGCAGCCTGGACATCGCGGAGAAGACCGTCAGCGTGCACGTCTCCAACATCCTGGCCAAGCTGGGCGCGGCGAACCGCTGGGAGGCGGCGCTGATCCGGCGCGGTGAGGCGCGCTGACTACATGATGTTGCCGCCGCGCCAGCGGTGGTTGAAGGCCGGCATCCCGCCCGGCCGGTCGGCCTTGCGGATCTCCGCGACGTCCGCGCTGATCCGGTCGCGCAGTGCCGGGTTGGCGTCCAGCACCGCGCCGGACAGCACGGTGTACGCCTCCTCGACGTAGGTGAGCAGGAACTCCGGCGACAACCGGCGGACCTGCCCGGCGCTGAGGCAGAAGAACTCCCGCCGGTTGAACCCGGTGATCGCCACGCAGTGGCTGGACAGGCTGCCCGCGGTGGCGTCGTAGATCGAGCCGTACCCCGGCACGAACCAGGAGTCGCGCAGCACACCGGCGCCGTCCTTGATCGACTGCGGCAGGGCCAGGCCGACCAGGACGCCGCCGAACCGCAGCACCCCCTCGCGCAGCTGGTCCAGGTTGCGCGGCTCGATCTCCAGGAACGAGCGGGCCTCCGGCAGCAGCCCGGTCAGCGGCTGCTCCGGGTGCACCCAGGTCTTCAGCGCCAGCAGCAGGCTGGTGCCGAAGTCGTTGTGCGCCTCCCGATGCCCGGAGTTCGGCTGCTTCTCCACCAGGGCGGCCAGGCCGGGCTCGGCGTCGCGGTGGAACGGCGACACCTTCTCGTAGATCTTCAGGGTGTCGTCGAGGGTCGGGACGAACTGCTCCTTGGCGGTCGCGTACCAGCCCTGGGCGAGCAGGGCCATCGCGGCCGGCACACAGTTCTGGTACCCGACGTCGCCGATCGCCTCGCCTGCCGGCATGTCAATCTTGACGTCGCCGAGGTGGAACTTGCCGTCGGGTTGCAGGCCGTACCGGGTCGCCGGGGAGTCATCGTCGAGATAGGCCAGATATTGAGCCAGTTGCAGGGTGCGGGTATCGGTTTCGGCCGCCAGACGGCCGGCAAGAGCATCCATGTCCACCTCCACGTCGACTGAGCGTTGATGAGGCTAGCGCCGCGGATGGCCCGGCGCACTGGCGGATCAATGACAGCGGCCGATGTATCAGGGGCTCATTTCACGGCGCCTCCGGTGATCCCGGAGATGATCCGGCGCTGGGCGACCGCGAAGACCACCACCAGCGGCAGGCTCATCAGGATCACGTACGTGAAGATCAGGTGCCAGTTGTTCAGATAGAGGCCGGCGCTGGCCACCCGGAACAGGTTGAGCGGCAGCGTGTCCAGCCGGCCGCCGATCACGAAGAACGCGTAGAAGACGTCGTTCCAGACGTACAGGCAGATCAGGATGGTCGCGGTGGCCAGCACCGGGCGCAGCAGCGGCAGCACCACCTTCCGGAACACCGCGAACGGCCCGGCCCCGTCGATCCGGGCCGCCTCCTCGAGGGCCTCCGGGATGGTCCGGACGAACCCGGTCACGAAGAAGATCACCGTGGACAGGTAGATGCCCAGGTAGACCCCGATCATCCCGAGCGCGGTGCCGGCCAGGCCGAGCTGGCGCAGCAGCAGGACCACGGTGACCACGGCCGGCGGCAGGATGATCCCGCTGATCCCGGCGGCGTAGAGCACCGCGGTCAGCCGGGAGGCGCGCCGGGCCAGCACCCAGGCCGCCATCGAGCCGAGCACCAGCACCGCGGCCACGGTCGGCACCACGATCAGCAGGCTGCCGACGAACGCCGCCGGCACGTCCGCGTCCACCCATACCTGCCGGACGTTGTCCAGCAGGTGCCAGTGGGTGGGCGGGCGCAGGTTGGGGTCGATCGCCTCGCCCTGGGACTTGCCCGCGGTGGCGATCACCAGCCAGAGCGGGATTCCGATCACGACCGCCACCAGGACGATCACGGCGACCGGCTGCAGACGGCGGCTCACAGCACCTCCTCGCGACGGCGGAGCAGAACGATCACCGGGAACGCCATCAGCGCCACCAGCAGGAACAGCACCAGGCTCATCGTGGTGGCCTGGGCGAACAACCCCTGGCCGAAGGTCCGGTAGATGAAGATGTTCAGCAGCTCGGTGGTCCGGGCCGGTCCGCCGCCGGTGGTGGCCTGCACGATGTCGAAACCGTTCATCGAGCCGAGCAGCGCGGTCGCCACGTTGAAGGTGACCGCCGGGGCGAGCAGTGGCGCCCGCACCCGCCAGAAGCTGTGCCACCGGGACGCGCCGTCGAGCCGGGCCGCCTCGAGCAGATCCAGCGGGATGGTCTTCAGCCCGGCCAGGTAGATCAGCATGGCCAGACCCATCCACTTCCAGGCGTGGATCAGCGCGACCACCGGCAGCGTCCAGGTGGTGTCGGCCAGCGCGCCGGTGCCCTTGAGCAGCGCCTGGAAGACGTAGCCCACGGCGAGCGCGGACATCAGCACCGGGATCAGGAAGAATGTCCGGGCGATCCGGTTCAGCGCGGTGTCCCGTTCGAGCAGCACGGCCAGCCCGAACCCGAACACGTTCTGGAAGATCGCCACCAGGACGGCGTAGACGACGGTGATCCGCAGCGCCCGGAACAGGGTGCCGTCCGAGGCGAGCTGGGTCAGGTTGTCCACGCCGACCGGGTTGATCGACGCCTTGAAGCCGGACCAGTCGGTGAACGCGTAGACGAACTGGTACGCGGTGGGCAGCACGAAGAACACCAGGAGCAGGGCGTACGCCGGAAGCAGGAACCACAGCGGATGCGTGCGCCGGCCGATGGCGGTCGTCACTTGAGGTGACCGGCGGCCTTGGCGAGCTGCTCGAACTGCTTCTGGGTGGCCTCGGTGACCTGCGCCGGGGTCATCGTCCCGGCGATCATGTCGGCCAGGTTGAGGTACAGGTCGGGGTTGGCGACCGCGAGGGCCTGCATCGAACCGGCCGAGCCGGCGACGGCGGCGTGCACGTCGAGCAGCGCCTGCGGCACCCCGGCCGGGTTCGCCACCGCGGTCTCCAGCGAGACGGTGTTGCGGCCGGCGACGAAGTCCGGATAGCCCGGACCCATCCAGTACGCCAGCAGCTGCCGGGCCGCCGCCTCCCGCTTGTCGTCACCGGTGCGGAACGCGACCAGCGCGTTCGACTGGTCCGGGATGACCGTGCCGACGTTGCCGGACGGCGCGATCGGGAAGAAGCCGATCTTCTCGTTGAGTGTCGCGGTGTCCGCCTTGGCCTGCAGCTGCCCGAAGAACGAGTTGACCTGCACGACCATGGCGGCCTTGCCGGCCAGCAGCGCGGTGCCCTGGTCCTCGAAGGTGGCGGTCTTGATGTCCTTGTTGAACAACCCCTCCTTGATCAGGGAGTCGTAGCGGGTCACCGCGTTCAGCACGGTGGTATCGGTGAACTTCTCCTGACCGGTGTTGATCCGGTCCCAGAGCCCGGCCTTGGCCGCGTCGGCGAGCTGCACCTGCACCCACCACTGGGTCGCCCACCGGTCCGCGCCCATCTCGTAGAACGGCGTGACCCCCTTGCCCTTGAGCGTGCGGGCCAGGTCCACGAGAGCGTCGAAGGTCTTCGGCGGCGTGGTGACCCCGTTCGCGGCCAGCACCTGCTTGTTGTAGTAGACGCCCTCGACCGCGGGGCTGGTGACCAGCGCCGCGTACCGGGTGCCGTCCAGCAGCCCGGTGATGTCCTTGAGCGCCGGGTCGAGCGCGCCGAGCCACGGTGCGCCGGTCAGCGGCTGCAGGTTGGTCTTCGCGTTGATCGCGGTCAGCATCGACGCGGTCGGCTGCCAGAACGCCAGGTCCGGCTTGTCGCCGGTGGCAACCTTGGTCTGTACGCCCTGCTCGTACGGGTCGGGGATGGTGACCACCTGGACGCTCGCGCCGGTGGCCCGCTGGAATCCCTCGATCACCTGCTGCGGGACGGTGTTGCTGTTCTGCGCGGCCCAGACGGTCAGCTTCACCCCGTCGAGCTTGGCCGCGGGGTCGTTCCAGGTGACCGCTCCGGTGTCACCGGTGGTGGGCTCGGCGCCGGGGTCGGTGCAGGCGGTGAGTCCGATGGCGAGCAGCAGGGCGCCGGTGGCGCCGACAAGACGTCTCATCATGTTCCTTCGTCAGCAGTCGGAGATTTTCAAGATCCGAGCGGTGTACGGGTCGGCGAGCTCGGAACGCACAGTGAGCCCCCCGGAAGTCCAGGCGTGTGTCCAGCCGTCCCACCGGCGCGGGTAGAGCACCTCGACGTCCCGCCCGGTCAGCGGCAGGGTGATCTCGGCGGTGGCGCCGGCCCGCCGCCAGACGCCCAGGTACGTGGTGTCCCCGACGCGCAGTCCGAGGCTCAGCCACCGGTCGTCCCAGCCGGGCAGGCCGAGCGGCCAGACCGGGACCGCGCGCCGCAGGTCGATCTCCCGGTGGGCGAGCACCCCGTCCCGGACCAGGCCGAGCTGCTCCGCGCTCATCGCGTCGAGCCGCCCGGAGAGGTACAGCCGGCCGAGCAGACCGGTGCACATGGTGAACACGATCTCCTCGTCGGTCATCTCCGGCTGCGGGTACGCCCAGCTCGCCGCCTGCTCCGGCAGCACCGACAGCGGCGCGGCGACCGCGATCGGCGGATACGCCGTGAAGTCCTGCTGGTCGCTTGTGGACTGCAGGTGCATCCGGCTGAGCAGGGCGTAGTCGGCGCGCATCGCCCCGGACGCGCAGTTCTCCAGCAGCAGGCCGGGATGCCGGTCGAGCACACCGTCCAGCCAGTCCAGGTGTGCCCGGTTGTGGCCGAGCAGGCCGGCGCCGGCGCTGTCCGCGCCGAGGTCGGTGCCGGCACCGGGGTCGATGTTGTAGTCCAGTTTGAAGTAGCCGGCCCCGAACTCCTCGACGAGCCGGTCGATGACCTCGTCCAGGTGCGCGATCGCGGCCGGGTGCCGCAGGTCCAGGTGGAAGCGGCCGTGCTCGACCACCCGGAGCCCGCCGCGCTGCAGGAACGCCTCGGCGGGCAGCTTGTCGGCGACCGGGCTGCGCACGCCGATCACCTCGGGTTCCAGCCACAGCCCGGCGGTCATGCCGTGGCCGCGGATCCGGCTGATCACCTCGGCCAGGCCGCCCGGGAACCGGGTCTGCGACGGTTGCCACTCACCGACGCTGTCCCACCAGGTGGTGTCGTTGTCGTACCAGCCGGCGTCGATGCAGAAGATCCCGGCGCCGGCCGCGGCGGCCGCGTCGATCAGGGGCAGCAGCTTCGCCGTGGTCGGGTCGCCCATCAGCGTGTTCATGTAGTCGTTGAAGATCACCGGAAGGGACGCTTGTTTCTTCACACTGCGCCGGTGCGCGGTCAGGTCCTCGAACGAGTCGGCGAGCGCGACCGGGACCGTGGTGAACGACTCGCCCGGGCCGAGCCACTGCCGCCACTGGTGATCGATGTCGGTCGGGCCGAGCAGCGCCAGGTAGACGCCGTCGCGCCGTTCGCCGACCTCGTAGCGCCACGGGCCGTTGTGCTCGATCTGCCACCACCGGGACCGGCCGGTGACCCGGTCGATCAGGGCGCCGGTGGGCAGCCGGGTCCCGGTCGACCAGGTGCCGGCGCTGGTCACGGTGTGGCACCCGCGGCCGTCCTGGCCGTGCTCGCGCAGCCGCAGGTCCGGGAGCACGTCGCGCAGCGGCCGCCGGGTCCAGCGGCCCTCACCCAGCCACTCGCTGTCGCCGGTGAGCAGATCGAGGTCACCGGGATCCGCGGCGAGACCCACGACCAGGGACGTGACGCCGAGCAGCAGGACCGGCTCGGGTCCGTTGTTGGTCACCGTGGTGCGTGCCTGCACGGCACCGGCCGCGGTACGCCGCAGGGTGGTGCGCACGGACAGGCCGGTCCGGTCGTCGTGCTGGTCGATCCGCTGCTCGTCGCGGTCGTCGGCGGTGCCGGTGACCCGGAGCCGGCGGCCGATCGAGGTTTCCGAGAAGCGCCGGGACACGTGGTCCCGGCCCTCCCCGGCGATCAGGATCTCCACGAGTGGCTGTCCGGTGTCGCCCAGCCGGGCCGGTCCGTCCGCGGGGGTGTCGATGATCCCATCCACCTGTGGTGCTCCCTGTGCTGCTCAGCCGAGTACTGCGGCGATCTGGATGCGGTCGATGTTCGGTGCGTAACCGGCCGAGGCGTTGCCGAACGTGATGGTGTTGGCCCCGGCGGCCAGGTCGACGTCGACGACCGTGGTCCAGTAGCTGGACCAGCCGAGGGTGTTGCGGAAGAAGACCTTCTTCGCGGCGGCGCCGTTGACGCTGATCTCGGCGTACCGGTCGACGATGTTGGTGTTGTACTGGTGGTCGCCGACCACCTCGGCGTTCGCGTAGCCGACGACCAGCCGGTAGCGCCCGGCCGCCGCTGCGGTCACCCCGTTGAAGCGCAGCGTGTTGGCGCTGCCGGCGCCCAGCCACCCGACGTACTTGCCGCCCGAGGCGGCGGCGTCACTGACCACGGCCGCGGTGCCGGAGAGCGTGTTGGCCGCGGTTTCGCTTTCGTACGCGGTGACCGCGCCGGTGGCCGCCGCCACGTCGAGATAGTCCAGGTTGGCGGCGTCCCGGTCGTCACTCGCGTACGCGTGGTAGTCGATCCGGTTGATCCCGGCCGGCAGGTACACCTTGGTGGTGACGGTCTTCCAGGTGTTCCAGTCGGTGGTGCCGGGCAACGCCACGTCGGTCAGGTCGGTGCCGTTGACCCGCAGCCGCACCGACCGGTTCACCGGCGCCCCGGTGTAGGGCCCGGCCGCGTAGCGCAACGCCAGGGTGTAGTAGCCGTCGGCGGGCGCGGTCACCACGAAGTTCGTGCTCGCGGTGCTGCTCGCCCCGTACCCCTCGGTGAACGAGGTTCCGGAGTAGCCGCTGTTGCTCCCGTAGGTGACCTTGGCGGTGCCGGCGAGCGCGGCGTACTCCGCCTCGTAGCGACCGGTCGAGGCCGCGGTCAGGTCCTTGTCCGGTGTCACGATGATCTGGTACGCCGATTGCCCCTTGAGCCCGGTCAGCGGCACGGTCACCTGCCCGCCGCTCGCGGTGAAGTCACCCTCCTTGACCACGTACGGCCCGGCGGACGGGTTGGTCCCGGACGTGTCGATGCCCCACACGGTCGCGTGCACCGTCGTCCCGAGGTAGGACGGCAGGCCCTTGACCAGCACGTTCGTGTCGTACGTGCCGGTGCCCGGGTTGTTGCCGCCGAGGATCACCCGGGCCTGCTTCTTCGCCGGGTCCAGCGCCGCCAGGCCCTGCAGCGAGCCGCCCGCCGCCGGCGGGGTCACCGCGACGGTGCCACCGGACAGGTCGCCGTACCACTTGTAGAGCCACCACGCGCCGGTCGCCTGGTTGTTCCGGGTGACCAGGTCGTTCAGGCCGCCGGCCGTGGTCCAGTAGGCCAGGCAGCCGTCCACCTTGCTGTTCTCGAACTTCGCCACGTACTGGACCAGGTTGCCGGGCACACCGAGGTCTCCGGAGGCGCGGGCGTACTCGTTGATGCTGATCGGCCGCTTGGTCACGCCGAGGGCGACCTCGATCGCGCGGTAGTCGTCGTAGTGCTGCTGCCAGCTGGTGTAGAAGTCGTCGCCCAGCTCGTGCCAGGTCATCACGTCCGGCAGCACGCCGTTGTCCCGGGCGTAGGTGAGGAACGCGCGCAGGTCCGCCGAGCGGTACGCCGCGAAGTTCGGCCCGGCGATCCGGGCGCCCGGGTCGATCGACCGGATCTTCTGGTAGACCGTCTTCCACGCGCTGAGCAGCCCGGCCAGGTTGCCGGAGTACCAGATCTGGTCCGGCTCGTTGAACGGGACGTACACGTAGGACGAGCGGTACGGGTCGGCGACCACCTTGCGGGTGATGGTGTCGACCTTGGCGAGGTAGTCGGTGAGGCCGAGGTTCTCGTAGGGCCACTGCTGGTAGACGTCCTGCAGGTAGATCTGGATCTCGCGGCCGCCGGCGCGCTTGAACATCGGGGCGATCCTCAGGGCGTCGCCGTTCGGGTGCTGCAGGCCGTCCGGCGCCTTCTGCGCGGTGACCTGCGGTTTGAGGGCGGCCAGCATGGTCTCGTTGGGGATGCCCTCGTCGCCGAGGCCGTAGAGGAAGCCGGTGGCGCCGTAGCGGAGCGCGCCGGTGCCGGTGGCCAGGTCGACGGTGAACGTGGAGGCGGCGGCGGAGGCCGGGGTGGCGGGGAGGCTCGCGGCCAGGACGGTGGCGGCGAGGGCCGTGGCAGTGATGTGTCTCGATCGCACGGGGTCTCCTTCGTGGAGATGTGACCGGTCACATGGTCGGTGGATGGCATGAGTGTGACCGGTCACACGCTCCGGACGGAAGAGTGCGTTACGGTTTTGTTACCGATCGATGGCTTTCAGTCGCGCGCTTCCCGTCGCCGGGCCTGCGGGCGCGGCTGCGGACTTCCTGGTCGTCACGCCCGCGGCGGGGCCGTGGACTCCCTGATCACCAGGCTCGGCGGGTCCAGGTGGACCGGCTCGCCGTCGTCGGCCAGGGCGGCGACGCACGCCCGGCCCAGGCCGACGAAGTCCATCCGGACCGTGGTCAGCGCGGGCGTCCAGAAGGCCGCGCCCGGCACGTCGTCGAAACCGACGATGCTCACGTCGCCGGGCACGTCACGGCCCGCCTCGTGCAGCGCCCGGCGCACCGCGAGGGCGGTGTCGTCGTTGCCGCACAGGATCGCGGTCACCGCACGATCGGCGGCGAGCGCCTGCCCGGCGCGGTGCGCGCTGCGCAGATCCCAGCCGGCCGGGACCACCTCGGGCACCGCGGCGCCCGCCGACTCCAGGGCCGCCCGCCAGCCGCCCTGCCGGGCGCTGTCCCGCACCTCGGACGGGATGGCCACATGGTGAACGGTGCGATGTCCGAGACCGAGCAGGTGCCGGGTGGCGTCCGCGGCGGCCTGCCGCTCGTCCAGGAAGATCATCCGGCGGTCCACGCCGGGCAGGCCGCCGGCCTCGGTGGCGGCCACCATCGGCAGCCCGTCGGGCATCGCCCGCAGCACGCCGGAACCGGCCGGGTCGAACGCCACCACGACCACGTTTCCGCAGCTCGGGTCGCCGACGTACTCGACCGCGTTCCGGACGTCGGCGGCCGCGTCGGAGGCCACCACCCGGATCCCGACGGTCAGGCCGAGCAGCCGGCCCGCCTCCTCGACACCCTGCAGCACACCGGCGTACCCGTAAAGGGTGGTGTTCGCGGTGACCACCGTGACCGCTTTTGCCCGGCCGAGCCCGAGCGCGCGCGCCGCCCGGTTCGGCCGGTACTGCAGGCGCTCCATCGCGTCGAGCACCTGCTGACGGGTGTCCGGCCGGACGTTCGGCGAGTCGTTCAGGACCCGCGAGACCGTCTGGTGCGAGACACCGGCCGCCGCCGCCACATCCCGGATCTGCGGGGCCGCCCGCTTCATCGCCCGCCGCCTCCGCGTTTCGGTCTCCTGGGAAACATTCCTCAGCGTAGTCGCCGCTGCCGGCCGGACACGCCGACGGCTCGCCGTCGCTGCGGACCAGCGACGACGAGCCGGCGGGCGAGCAGACCGGTCAGGGCGCGGTGAGCGGGGCGTCCAGGCCGTCAGCCGAGGTACGCGGGGACAGCCGGCTGCCGGCCGGAACCACCGACGGGAAGCCGAGCACCGCGAGCCGCCCGTTGACACCGTTGCCGGCCTCGCAGTCCTCGGTGCAGGTCGTCGGCGGGTTGGCCACCTCGGTGGCGTCCTCGCCGGTCACCATGCCCATCCGGCCACCACTGGCGACGTCCCAGATGCTCGTCGCGGCACAGTGGTCCTTGGTCTCGGACAGGCCCAGCGCGTTGGTGAAGTCGGGACCGCACGACGCCTGCGGGACCCGGGTGGCGACCTGCGCACTGTCCCGCAGGACCAGCTTCGGGGCGGCGTCACTGCCGATGTTCACGCGCGGGCTCACCCGTACACAAAATTGCCCTGCCGGACCGCTGACCTCGTCGGCGCAGGCGGAGCCCAGCCACGCACCCACCCTGGCGCGGAAGTTCGGGTTGTCGTAGTAGAACGCGGAGTCCGCAACGGTGTGCACGATCCGGGTGCGGGTCCCGTCACCGCGGGCCGGCTCCATCTGGAAGATGCCACCCTGCGCGCAGTCCTTGGCCTGGATCTTCATGCTCAGCCCGCCCGGCCCGGTACGCGAGATCGTCATGTCGCCGTCACGCAGTTCCAGGCTGATCGTGCTGGTCAGGGCGAGCCCGCGGTGGTCCGGGACCTTGCTCGCGTAGACCGCGGTGGCCTTGCCGCCGGTCATGTCGCCGACGTTGGCGGCGCCGGTGAACGCGTAGTCGTAGATGGCGAACGTGCTCGGGTCGATGCTGAACCTGGTGTATTTGCCCTGAACCGTGAAGCGCCCGGCGGGCGCCGCGACGGTGCCCCGGAACCTGTCCTTGACACCGGTCTTGCCCAGGACGGTGTAGCTGCCGCCGTCACAGAACTTGGAGCTGGCCGCCTGGGCGGCGACCGGCCCGACGACCGCGGCCAGCGGCACGGCAACGGCGATCACGGCCAGGGTGGTGAGGTTCTTCGAGCGCAGTGAGTGCATGCGAACGACTCTTTCCTTTCGCACCCTAAAGCCCGGCTAAGGCCGTCCTAATTAACGGATTCCCTTGTGGCCACAGCCAGGCCGGGTGGGCGGTGCGTTGCGGTCCGCAGCGCCGGTCGCCGCCCGTCCCGGGTCGCGGCCGTCCCGCAACGTGGCCGGTTCGTCCCGGTTGCTGATCGGCTCCCCGCCCAGCTGGTCCTCACGGCCGTTATGAGGTGCTCATAA
>NZ_BOMS01000150.1 GCF_016862315.1 Actinoplanes palleronii
GGGCCGTGTGGCGGGTGTCGCGGCCGGGCCGGGCAAGAGTCAGTAGGGGAGCTGGGCGACCTGCGAACCCTCACGCAGCCAGGCGTTAAGGCCACGAGCCTCGGTGAGCATCTTCGACAGCTTGCCGAACGTCGGCTTGTGACCGGCTTTCCGCTGGTGGACGGCCTCGTTCCACAACCATCGGCATCGGCCCCACTCAACGACCAGCGCAGCCTGCGCCTGCCGGCCGGGCCGCAGGCGGTAGGTGTAGCGCACCGTTCGCCCCGCCGGTTCCAGCGCTCCTTGACCTTCGGCCCATGAAAGAAACGCTGATGAACGGATGCTGAACGGCTGACGTGGCGCACAGCAGATCGTGGCGGGTGGGCGTGTTCCTTACGACAATCGCCCGACGGGGGAGAGGTGCATGGAGTTCGAGGAGTTCGCGGCGTCGCGATCGTCCGCGTTGCTGCGGTACGCGACGTTGCTCAGCGGGGACCGGGAGGAGGCCCGCGACATCGTCCAGGAGGTCCTGGCCAGGGCGATGCTGAAATGGCGGCGGATCATCGCGGGCGGCGAACCGTACGCGTACGTCCGGCGGATGGTGACCAACGAGTTCCTGTCGCTGCTGCGCCGGCGGCGCCGGGTCGCGGTAGTCCCGTTGGAGGAACGCGACCTGGACGCGCTGGCCGCACCGGTGCGGCACACCGCGGACGACGAGTTGTGGCAGGTGATCCGGTCGCTGCCGAAGCAGCAGCGCGCGGTGATCGTGCTGCGGTACTACGAGGGGCTCTCGGATCTCGAGATCGCCGAGGTGTTGCGCTGCCGGCCGGGCACCGTGCGGGCCTACGCCAGCCGGGCCCTTGCCGCCCTGCGCATCGAACTCACCGAACAGCCCGCCGGTGTCACGCCGGTCATCCTGGGAGGCATGCTGTGACGAGGACTCTGGACGAACTCCGGGACACCCTGGACCGCCACGCCGGTCAGGCCCCGCCCGCCGACATCACCCTGCTCCCGGCCGTGCGAGGGCGGGCCGCGCAGCTGCGCCGCCGTCGGACCGTGCTGGGCGGCGCGGCTCTGGTGGCCGCGATCGCGGTCACCGCCGGGATCACCCCTTTGATCGTACGGACGGACGCGCCGGTCACCGCGACGGCGCGAGCCTGGTCCCGGACCCCGGAGCAGACCAGCATCACCCTGCGTGCCGGCTCGCCGTTCCTGCTGCTGGACCGGAAGAGCACGCCGACCGGCCAGTTCGTACGGGTCCGCAACCTGCAGGACGTGAAGTCGGCCCGGCCGGGAGTGAAGGGCCGCAACGAGGGTGCCGACGTGCTGTCCTTCGACCCCGGCGCGTTCGACCCGGCCGAGCTGCAGAAGGGCACGCCGGTCACGATCGGTGACCGGCACGGCTGGTTCGCCCGGGACATGCACGCCGGGGTGCCGGACTCCGGGTTCGACGGATCGTTCGTCGGGTGGCGCGACAGCAGCGGCGTCTGGGTGCTGGTGATGAACCGGAGCGCGGAGACGCCGGACGGCCTGGTCGAGGTGGCCCGGGACATCCGCGTCGTCGACGGCATGGACGCGGTGTCGCCGATGACGCTCGGCTGGGTGCCGCCCGGCCTGCAGATCTACCGGGCCGACGTGAACACGTCCCGGATCGGGGGTTTGAGCGCGTCGTTCGGGCTCGGTTACGCCACCGATCGCAAGCCGGATCTGCTCTGGTTCGACTCGGTCCGGGAGGCGCTGCCGTTCGAGCTGCAGCTGACCCGGCTGGCACCCCAGGAGTGGTCCAACTACCAGCGTGAACTCCAGGGGCATCCGCCCGTGAAGATGAACGGGGCGGACACCTGGTATCTGCCGCGGCCCAACACGCTCTTCGCCACCCAGGGGCAGGACGGCGGGGCGGACATGGTGGTGCGATTCGGGGACTGCATGGGTCTGGTGCACGTGCGGGATCGGCAGCAGATCACCGAGGCCGACCTGAACCGGCTCGTCGCGAGCGCGACGTTCGGCAGCTGCACGAACGCCTCCGGCTGGAAGCGCCTGCTGGGCTGACCCCGCGGGTCAGGCCTCGTCCGCGTAGGCGCGCAGCTCGCTCGCGACCTGCGCGCCGGACGGGGCCTGACCCGGGTCGACGAGCCACTGCATCATCAGGCCGGTCAGCACCGCGAGGGGCACCGAGCCGCCCATCCCCTCGCGGCCCTGCCGCTGGGCCTCGGCGAGCCGCTCGCGCAGCTCGGGGGAGTGCTCGGCCTGCACAGCCGCCTCCAGCTGCGCGATCCACAGCGGCCGGTGCGTGCTGAACGTCTCGATCAGCGCCTGCCAGCGCTCCTCCGGCGTGCCGTCGCCGGCCCGCGCCGCGACCGTGTCGGTGAGCTCTCCGACCGCCTCGATCAGCGCCTGGACCAGCAGCGCCTCCCGCGAACCGAAGTGGTAGCCGATCGCGGCGTGGTTGACGCCCGCGGCGGCGGCGATGTCCCGCACGGTGGTGCGCGCCCAGCCGCGCTCGGTCAGGCATGACTTGGCCCCGGCCAGCAGGGCGTCCCGGTTTCCCACGCCGCCATCGTACCGGAGGTCTTAGCCACTTGGTTTATCCAAATGGATTCACCATATGGATAAAAGGCGGCTACGGTACGAGGCATGACAAGCGTTCTGATTTCCGGGGCGAGCGTCGCCGGCCCCGCTCTGGCCTGGTTCCTGCGCCGGCAAGGCTGTGCGGTCACCATCGTGGAGCGCGCCCCTGACCTGCGCCCGGGCGGTTATGCCGTCGACTTCCGCGGTCCCGCGCTGGAGGTGCTCGCCGAGCTCGGCATCCTCGACGAGATCCGCGCCCACGAGACCGGGATGCGCGGCACCACCCTGCTGGCGCCCGACGGCTCGGTGATCGGTGAGCTGCCCGCCGCCGCGTTCGGCGGTGACCTGGAGGTTCCCAAACCGGCCCTGACCCGGGTGCTGCACCGGGTCGCCGACGCCGACTACCTGTTCGACGACACGGTCACCGAGCTCGTTCAGCACGACGACCGGGTGACGGTGTCCTTCGAACGCGCCCCGACCCGCGACTTCGACCTGGTCTTCGGGGCGGACGGGGTCCATTCGGCGGTCCGCCGGCTGGCCTTCCCGGGCCTCGACCCGGTGCAGCACCTCGGGATGTCCGGGGCCGGCTTCACCACCGGCAACCGCCTCGGCCTGGACCGTCAGGGCCTGCTGCAGCCCGATGCGGGCCGAGCGATCTACGCCTTCGCGAGCGGTTCTTCGGAGCGGATGACGGTGAGTCTGTCCTTCGGCACGTCGTCGTCCGATCTGGATCGGCAGCCGCGAACCGTCCAGGAGGCCGCCGTGCGCGCGGCGTTCGCCGGCCACCCCTGGTCCGAGACGTCACACCTGCTCGCCGCGATGTCCGAAGCCGACGACTTCTACTTCGCCTCCACCTGCCAGGTCCACCTCGACTCCTGGTCGACCGGCCGGGTCGCGCTGCTCGGCGACGCGGGCTTCTGTGCCGCCCCGACCAGCGGGATGGGCACGTCCCAGGCCCTGCTCGCCGCATCCACACTGGCCCGCTGCCTGGCCGAGGCGAGCGGCGACCACCGGGCCGCTTTCGAGCGCTTTGAGAAGGAGTTGCGTCCCTATGTCACCGCGAACCAGGCCGCGGGGCGAGAGGCGGTCGCTGCCTTCGGCGGGCTGGCGTAAGCGGGGCTTTACTTCAACTTCGGTTCACGTCTTAGCCTCGGCGCCATGACGGGATTCGAGGGCACGACGGTCACCGTGGCACCGGCGCCGGCCGATGCTGCGGACGTACGAAATCTGGTTGGTCTTGTTGCGGACCTGGAGCAGGCGCAGCGGACCGAGGACGCGGATGGTTTTCTGGCGCTCTTCGGTCCGGACGCCGTGTGGGTGACCGGCGCCGGGCGTCGGCTGATCGGTCTCGGTCAGATCAGCGAGTTCACCCGGCAGGTCCTGCCCGGTGCGATGAGCGACGGCTCGGTCGACTACGTCGTCGAGCACATCGCGTTCATCACGCCGGACATCGCGCTCACCGGCGTCCGCCAGCAATATCTGGACCGCGACGGCCGCCCGCTCGCCACCGATGGCCGGGGAGCGCCCAGCTATCTGTGGTCGCGCACCGGGGACACCTGGAAGATCGTTGCCGGACAGAACACCGCGGTCCTGCCCGGTTAGGCGCCGAACCTGCGGTTGCGGGCGGCGTACGAGCGCAGCGCCCGCAGGAAGTCGATCTTGCGGAAGCCGGGCCAGTACACGTCGCAGAAGTGCAGTTCCGAGTACGCCGCCTGCCACAGCAGGAAGCCGGACATCCGATGCTCCCCGCTGGTACGGATCACCAGGTCCGGGTCGGGCTGGCCGCGGGTGTAGAGGTGTTCCGCGATCCGGTCGGCGGTCAGCCGCTGGGCGATGTCGTCGACGCCGTGCCCGGCGCGGGCCTCCGCCTCGAGCAGCGAGCGGATCGCGTCGACGATCTCGTCGCGCCCGTCGTAGCCGATCGCGATGGTGACGTGGAACTCCGCGCCGTTGTCGCGGGTGGCCTCCTCGGCCAGCTTCAGCGCGTGCCGGGTGGAGTCCGGGAGCACGTCGAGTCGTCCGGCCAGGTGAACCTGCCAGCGGGCCGGCGGGCTGGTCAGCCGCACGGCGACCACCTGCTCGATCATCCGCATCAGGTTGCCGACCTCGCCGGCGTCCCGCTTGACCACGTTGTCCACCGAGGCGACGAACACGGTCACGTGCCGGATACCGGCCTCCCGGCACCAGCCGAGCACCTCGTCCAGGTGCTCCGCGCCGTACCGATGGCCGATCCTCGGATCGTCGAAACCCATCTGCCGTGCCCAGCGGCGGTTGCCGTCCATCACCATCGCGACGTGCCGGGGGAGGGTGGCGCCGGCGAGCCGGGCCCGGAGGCGGCGGGCGTAGAGCGCGTAGGCGGCGGCCTTGACGGATTGCAGCATGGCCGCGATCCCATCACCGCCGGTGCCGGTTATCGCCGATCATCACCGAACCTCCACACAACCCTCACAAGGTGCCGCGCCGGGCCTCCCACATCGCGCGGGTCATCTCGTACTCGACCTCGCCCGCTTCGCTACCCGGCAACGGGTCGTCCCAGAGCGGGTGAAAGGTCCGCACGTACTGCATCCCGACGGTCTCCATCACGCCGCGCGATCCGTGGTTCACCGCCATGGTCTGCGCCAGCACCCGGCTCTGCCCGACCGTGTCGAACGCGTGCCGCAGCAACATCCGGGCCGCCTCGCTGGCGAGTCCGAGCCGCCAGTACTTCCGCGCCAGCCGGTAGCCGAGTTCGGCAACCGTCGGATCGTCCGGCTGGTCGTCGCCGTGCGCCGGCGGCAACATCATCAGGCCGACGAACTCACCCTCGGCCTCGCTCTCCGGCCCCGTGGAGTCCCGGCGCCCGCCCTCCGAGCCGAACGCCATCCAGTACCCGAGCCCGTCGACCTTGGCGCCGAGCGCGAGCCGTTCCGCGTGCGAGGACACCACCTCGTCGCGGTCCCTGGCCCGTCCCCAGATGTATTTCAGCACCTCGGGGTCCGCGTCGAGGTCGACCTCCAGCTCGAAGTGCCGGTCGGCGAGCGGCACGAGCAACAGCCGCTCCGTCCGCAACGTCGGTTGACTCATGCCGCCACCCTCACACACGGCCCGCTTCGGGGCAGGTGCTTTATTCGGTACGGGGTGCAGCGCGCGAGATCCGCGTGCGGTCCCGGCATTGCCGCGTCGCGCGGTCCCCGGCTGGTGCTCAGGGGTCCCTCAACGGCCGCGAGGCACCCCTGAGCACCAGCCGGCGTCCCCGCCCCGTGGCGGGTGCCGTGCGGTTCCGGCTGGTTCTCACGGTCCTTTCGGGGGCGCTGAGGCGACCGTGAGCACCAGCCGGCCGCCCCGCACCGCCGCGGGTGTGGGCAAGACCGGCCACGCCGGGGGATAGGTCGGGCGGGCGGGCGCGGTTACGCTGGCGCTATGGAGCAGGACACCAGGCCGAAGCTGAGCGTCGAGGACATCCACACCCGGATGGGGCTGGCCGTCACCGACGAGGGCAAGGCGCGGGCGCGGCAGCGGCGGCGCAAGGCGGAGCGGGCGCGGGACACCGAGGGCCGGGCGGAGTTCCTGGCCGGGCTGCGGTCCCGGCCGGCGTGACCGAGGGGCGCGACGCGAAGCTGGTTCTCGACACCTCGGCGATCACCGCGTGGGCACGCGGGTCGGTGGCCGTCGGCGAGACCCTCGCAGAGATCAACGACGAGGGCGGGGCGGTGATCATCCCGCTGTGGTGCCTGATCGAGGCGGGGCACCACACCGCCATGATCGACCGGGATCGGCTGGAGCTGCTGCTCGCGCACCCGGCGACGTTCCTGATCAGCGATGACGCGGAGGACTGGGAGTCGCTGGTGGCGCTCCGGGCGCTGGTCGGCCGGGCCGACTGCGCGTCGGCGGCGATGCTCGCGCTCGACCTGGGCGTGGACGTGATGACCAGGGACCCGAAGTGGTACAGCGGGGTGGCCGGCGGCCGTATCGTGCTCGCGATCGAGGAGTGACCGCGAGCACGACATGACCGCGTGCGGTCTGCGCTCGCCGGCGCGGCCCGCTGGCGAACGGAACCGGTCAGGCCGGCCAGGCCACGCTCAGGTAGTGCGTCTCCTGGAACTCGCGCAGGCCGTCCCGGGCGCCCTCGCGCCCCAGCCCGCTCTGCTTCACCCCGCCGAACGGCGCCGACGGGTCCGACACCAGACCGCGGTTGACCCCGACCATCCCGGCCTCCACCGACTCGCCGAGCCGGATCGCCCGGGCCAGGTCGCCGGAGAACACGTAGCCGGCCAGCCCGTACTCGGTGGCGTTGACCTGGGCCAGCATCTCCTGCTCGTCGGTCCAGGTGACGATCGGCGCCACCGGCCCGAAGATCTCGTCCTGCAGGATCGCCGCGTCGGGTGCCACGTCCACCAGCACGGTCGGCGGGTAGAAATGTCCGGGCAGGGTCGGCGTCGCGGCCTGATGAGTGATCCGGGCCCCGGCCTCAACGGCAAGATCTACGGTACGGGTCACCCGCCGCAACGCCTGCGCGCTGATCAGCGGCCCGATGTCGGCGCCGTCCGCGGCCGCCCCCACGGTCAGCTTCTCCACCGCCGCGCCGAACCGGGCCACGAACTCGTCGGCCACCGCGGCGTGCACGTAGAACCGGTTCGCCGCCGTGCACGCCTGCCCGCCGTTGCGGAACTTGGCGATCATCGCTCCGGCCACCGCGGCGTCCAGATCCGCGTCGTCGGCGACGATGAACGGCGCGTTCCCGCCCAGCTCCATCGACGAGTTGACCACCCGGTCGGCGGCGTGCCGCAGCAGCACCCGGCCGACCGCCGTCGACCCGGTGAACGAGATCTTGCGGACCCGCTGGTCGGCCAGCCACGCGCCGACGACCGCGGACGCGTCAGTGGTGGTCACCACCGAGACCACGCCCTCGGGCAGCCCGGCCTCGGCCAGCAGCCGGACGATGTGCAGCGCGGTCAGCGGCGTCTCGGCGGCCGGTTTGAGCACCGCGGTGCAGCCCGCGGCGAGCGCCGGCGCGACCTTGCGGGTGATCATGGCGGCCGGGAAGTTCCACGGCGTGACCAGGGCGGCGACTCCGACCGGCCGGTGCGTGACAAGGGTGCGAGCCCCGCCCGCGGGGGCCTCGCCGTACTCGCCGCCGGGGCGGACCGCCTCCTCGGCGAACCAGCGGAAGAACTCCGCCGCGTAGGTCACCTCGCCGGCCGCGTCGGTCAGCGACTTGCCGTTCTCCCGGGAGATCAGCTCGGCCAGTGCGGCCCGGTCGCGCAGCATCAGTTCGAACGCCCGGTGCAGGATCTCCGACCGGCGCCGCGGTGCGGTGCGCGCCCACGCCGGGAACGCCGCGAACGCCGCGTCGACGGCCGCCCGCGCGTCGGGAACGCCCTGGTCGGGCACGTCGGCCACCGGGGACAGGGTGGCCGGGTCGACAACCACGATGGTGCTCATCGGATCTCCTCGAAGGCGGCGGTCAGCACGTCGAACGCGTCGTCCAGGAGCTCGTCCGAGATCGACAGCGGGGGCAGGAAGCGGAGCACGTTCCCGTACGTTCCGCAGGTCAGGACGATCACGCCGCGCTGGTGGGCGTACCGGGAGACGTCCCTGGCCAGGCGCGGATCGGGCTCCTGCGAACCGGCCCGGACCAGCTCGACGGCCAGCATCGCGCCGCGCCCGCGGACGTCGCCCAGGCGGCTATCGGTTCCGGACAGGCGCAGCAACCGGGTGCGCACCCGGTCCTCGATCGCGCGGGCCCGGGCGACCAGGCCGTCGGCCTCGATCGTCTCGAGCGCGGCCAGCGCGGCGGCGCAGGCGATCGGGTTGCCGCCGTAGGTGCCGCCCAGGCCACCGACGTGCGGCGCGTCCATGATCTCGGCACGGCCGGTCACCGCGGAGAGCGGCAGGCCGCCGGCGATGCCCTTGGCCGTCACGATCAGGTCCGGGACGACCCCCTCGCGGTCGCAGGCGAACATGTCGCCGGTCCGGGCAAAACCGGTCTGCACCTCGTCGGCCACGAACACCACGCCGTTCGCCCGGCACCACGAGGCCAGGGCCGGCAGGAACCCGGTGGCCGGCGCGATGAACCCGCCCTCGCCCTGGATCGGCTCGATCACCAGGGCCGCGAGATTGTCCGCGCCGATCTGCTTCTCGATCTGGTCGATCGCCCGCGCGGCCGCCGCCCGGCCGTCCACGCCTCCGTCCCGGTACGGGTACGACCCCGGCGCCCGGTACACCTCCGGCGCGAACGGCCCGAACCCGTGCTTGTACGGCATGTTCTTCGCGGTCATCGCCATGGTCAGGTTCGTACGCCCGTGATACGCGTGATCAAAAACGACCACCGCGTCCCGCCCGGTGTGCGCGCGGGCAATCTTCACGGCGTTCTCCACCGCCTCGGCACCGGAGTTGAACAGCACGCTGCGCTTCTCGTGGTCACCGGGAGTGACCCGGTTCAGCGCCTCGGCCACCGCCACGTAACTCTCGTACGGCGTGACCATGAAGCAGGTGTGGGTGAACGCCTCGACCTGCTCGGTGACCGCCGCGACCACCCGCGGCGCGCTCGCGCCGACCGTGGTGACCGCGATTCCGGAGCCGAGATCGATCAGCTGGTTGCCGTCCACGTCGACGACGATGCCGCCGCCGGCCCGGGCCGCGAACACCGGCACGGTGGTGCCGACGCCACTGGCCACCGCGGTCAGCTTGCGGGCCATCAGTTCCTGGGATCGCGGGCCGGGCAGGTCGGTGACCAGCCGGCGCTTCTGTTCGAGGCTCACGCCGGTCAGTCTCGGACCCTTACGTATGCTCGTCCAGTTCCTGTTGGGCCTGGAAACCATGCCTCGGAGGCATAAGTGGAGCTGCGCCTGCTGCGGTACTTCGTCGCGACCGCCGAAGCGGGCACGGTCAGTGCCGCCGCGACCCGCCTGCACGTCACCCAGCCGGGCCTGTCCCGCCAGTTGCGGGTCCTGGAGCGTGACCTCGGCGTGTCACTTTTTGACCGGACCGGACGGCGGCTGGAGCTCTCCACCACCGGCCGGGTCCTGCTCCCGCTGGCCCGGGACGTGCTCGGCCGGGTCGACGCGCTGCGGGTCGCGGCCGGGGTCGCCGCGCAGGGCCGTCTCGACCGGCTCACGATCGGGGCGCCTACGGTCACGCTCACCGACGTGGTGTCACCGTTCATCGCGACGCTGGCGCCGGACGACCCGACCGCGGACGTGCTCGGTGCTGACGGACGGTCACCGGTGGAGACCCTGCGACTCGGTGCCGATCTGGCCATCGGGACGGTTCGGGCTCCTGATCCGTACCGGTCACAGGCACTGGCGGTCCTGCCGGTCTGGGCCTATGTCAACGCGGAGCATCCGTGGGCGTCGCGGGTGTCGGTGCCGCTCGCCGAGCTGCTCACCGAGACGCTGATCGTGCAACCGGCGGCGTTCACCGCCCGGCAGTCGCTCGACGCCGCGATCACGGCGGCCGGTGCCACCTGCTCGTCCTCGATCGAAACCGCGAACGGCACTGTCGCGCAGGCCCTCGCCGCGGCCGGCCGGGGCGTCGCGGTCGCCTCCGACGACCCCCGATTCGGGCTGGTGCCGCTGCCGGTCGACGTCGGCGGACGCCACCTGAGCATCCGCCTCACCGCGGTCTGGGACTCGCGGCACGCGGCTGCCCGCACCCTGGAATCTTTCGCGGCCCGGCTCGGCGCCTTCGTCCGCGACCGGTACCACGCACCGGCAGGCTGACGACGATCCATCGACGCGGCCCACGGCGCCGCGGGGTTGCTTTGCGGCCGTTTGTTCCGGTCTCGGCTGGCCTTCAGGAGTGCCTGCGGCCGTTTGTTCCGGTCTCGGCTGGCCCTCAGGGGTGTCTCGGGG
>NZ_BOMS01000151.1 GCF_016862315.1 Actinoplanes palleronii
GAGGCACCCCTGAGGGCCAGCCGAGTCTGGTGCCGCGTCGCGGTCCGGTGCGGGTATCGCGCTGCGGGGTGAGTGCGGCGGTGCCGTGCCGCCCGTTTGTTCGGGTCGCGGCTGGTTTTCCGGGGTGTCTCGGGGGCGGTGAGGCACCTCTGGGAGCCAGCCGGGGCCGGGAGGTGCGCTGGGGTCTGGGGTGGGCGCGGCTTTTTGCGGGGAATGCCACAGTTCTCGGTGCTGACTGGTGCTCGGGGGTGTCTCACCGCTTCGCGTTCCGCGCGGCTGGTGCTGGTGGCTGTGTCCGGGCGGTTGAGGCGGCCGTCAGCGCCAGCCGGAGCCCGGCGGCTGGCGATGACGGCCGTGTTGGAGGGGCTGAGGGGGCCGTCAGTGCCAGCCGCCGGGCTCCGGCTGGCTGTTGGGGCGGTAGGAGCACGCGTGCGGCCGGGTTGGGGGCGGCAGCGGGCCGCAATCCGGTTGTGCGTGCGGTTGCCGCCCGCGTGGGGGCGGTAAAAGGCCGCAGTCTCGTAACGCGGACGGGCACCGCCCCTGCGAGCGGGCATCGGCATCGGGACCGGCATCGGCATCGGGACCGGCATCGGGACGGGATCGGGACCGGCGGCGGCAGCGGCGGGGTGGGGTTAGTGGAGGGTGGCTAACAAGGTGGGGGCGGGGGTGGTTCGGGGGCGGTCGCTGACCTGGGCGTCGCCGATTTCGATGAGGCGCCAGCGGCCGTCGGTGTGGCGGATCAGGTCGGCGGTGGTGAACGGGAGGGACAGCGTTCGCATCAGGGGTTCCAGCGGGGTGAGGTCGAGGTCCGGGGGTGGGAGGTCGTCGGGGGTGTCCGGGTGGGCGGTGATCAGGCGGCAGGTGCCGTGGGTCCACCAGGTGCGGACCTCGGGGCCGGTGAAGTGTTCGAAGCGGCGCAGGACGAAGCCGCCGGTGAACTCGTCGTCGCGCAGTTCACGGAAGCGGCTCGCCACCCGCCAGGCGGCGTCCGGGTCGGCGACGTCCGGGATGTAGGCGGCCTCGTGCCAGTGGTGCTTCATCGACTTGGAGTAGTCGCGCAGCACCGCCGGTCCCCGGCCGAGAGTGGCGCAGGCCGTGGTGAAGTCCGCACGGGCGTCGCCGGTGGTCCAGACCGACTCCGGGGTGTGCGCCTCGGCGGCCCGGTACCAGCCGGGCAGTTCGTGCGCCTGCCGGTACTGGTCCGCATGGGTACGCAGGGTCACATCGCGGCGGGACAGGGCGTCCGCGAGGGCGGTGTACCGGTCGGCGTGCAGCATCCAGCCGCGGTAGACCGCGTCGGCTCCGGGCGGGACCCGGGACACCGCGTGGTCGCCCGGCCCGCCGCGGGACAGGGCGTCGTGGTCGATGACCGCGACCTCGATGCCGGACTCGCGGGCCGCGGCCACCTCGTCGGCGAAATGCTCGTCGGGCCGGCGCGGCCGTACCACGTCCCCAGGAACCAGCAACATCATCCCGCGAGGTTATCCCCGCGCCACCCGCCGCTCGACGCGATCTTGGCGAGTGTGAGCTGACATAGGGGCGCGGCACCCGGGCGCGAGGTGGCGGCGCAGCGGTGGCCGGGCAGCGCAGTGGCAAGGCGGTGGCCGCAGCCGGGCGGCGGGCAGTGGGGTCAGCTGGTGGTCAGGGGGAGGGGGCGGCGGGTCAGGGAGACCTCGTCGGCGGGGAGCGGGCGGGCGAAGAAGTAGCCCTGGGCCGTGTCGCAGTCGAGCTGGCTCAAGGCTTCCGCGGTCGGTGCGTCCTCCACGCCCTCGGCCACGACCGTCAGGCCCAGGTTGTGGGCCAGGTCGACGGCGGAGGCGACCAGGGCGCGGCTGCTCGGGTCGGCGACCATGTCGGCGACGAAGGAGCGATCGATCTTCAGCTCGTCGACCGGGAGGAGTTTCAGGTACGCCAGGGACGAGTACCCGGTGCCGAAGTCGTCGATCGAGGTCTTCACGCCGAGGGCGCGGATCTGGTGCAGGGCCGCGATCGTGGTGGCCGGGTCGGACATCACGGTGTACTCGGTGATCTCGACGCAGAGCATGTCACCGGGTACGCCACTGGAGTCCAGGAGCGCGGCCAGCCGCCCGGGAAAGGTCTCGTCGAGCAGGCTGCGGGTGGAGACGTTCACCGCGACCGGGACCCGGTGGCCGGCGTCCAGCCAGACCCGGGCCTGGCGCAGGGCGATGGTCAGCACCCGCTCGGTGAAGCGGTGGATCAGGCTGGTGGTCTCCAGCACCGGGACGAACTGCCCGGGTGACACCGGCCCCTTCACCGGGTGGTGCCAGCGGGCCAGGGCCTCCACCCCGGCGACCGAGCCGTCGGTCAACCGGATCTTGGCCTGGTAGTGCAGGGTGAACTGGTCGGCGTCGTCGAGGCCGCGGCGCAGGTCGCCGAGCAGGCTCAGCCGGGCGGTGCTGTCCTGGCCGGTGTGCGGGCTGAAGTGCCGGAACCCGTCGTGCTGCTGTTTCGCCTCGTGCATCGCGGTGTCGGCGTGCCCGAGCAGGGTGCTGACGTCGTCGTCCGGCGCCGCGGTCGCGGCGCCGATGCTGATCTCCAGGTCGACGGTGATGTCGTCGAGGTGGAACGGCTGGTCGAACGCCTCCCGGAGCCGTTCGGCGACGATCTCGGCGCGGCCCGGGTCGGTGTCGCGCAGCAGGATGGCGAACTCGTCGCCACCGATCCGGGCGACCAGGTCGGTCTCCCGGACCGCGGCGGACATCCGCCAGCCGGCCTCGGCCAGCAACCGGTCGCCGATGTTCGGGCCGAGCTGGTCGTTGACGTGCCGGAACCCGTCGATGTTGACGGTCAGCACGGTCAGGCCGGGCGCGTCGCGGACCGCCACGGCGGCGATCGCCTTCTGGGTGTGCAGGGTGAACGCGGCCCGGTTCGGCAGGCCGGTGAGCGTGTCGGTGGCGGCCATCGTCTCGACCCGGCGGCGGTGGGCGCGGACGGTCCAGCCGAACAGCGCGAGCATCACCAGCGTGAGCCCGAAACTGATCAGGCTGGCCCAGAGCAGCCGGTCCGACTCGTACTGGGCCATCGTGACGTGTCGTTCGTACCGTGTCTGGTGTTGATCTCGCAGCTCCTGCAGACGCGCCATGTTGCGGCGGTAACTGGGCACGATGTCGGTCTCGAGGGCGGTCAGGGCCTTGGCGTGCTCGCGGCGGTCGAGCAGGGCGATGTACCAGAGGATCGAGCCGCGCAAGTTGATCTGCCGCTGGGCGAGGTTGCCGGCCTCGGCCCGGTCCTCGGTCTCCCAGTCCATCCGGGAGATGACCATGGTGGCCTGGTAGGCCTGCTCGTCGACGGCGAGCAGCTGCTGGCGTTCCAGGCCCTGCGGGTCGTTCGCGGTCGCCTCGATCAGCGCCATCTCCCGGGCCGACAGGTACGCGGCCCGCTCGTACGCCGCCACCTGGTCACCGGCCCGGATGATGTCGTTGACGATGGCGCCGTGCCGGCGGCTCTCCAGCACGGCCGAGCCGGACAGCAGCGCGAGCATCGTCACCAGCGCGCCGACCATCACCCGCCGCGCTCCGGGCCGCATCCGCATCAGCCACCCACTACCCGGTTGCGGCCGGCGCGCTTCGCCTCGTAGAGCGCCTCGTCGGCCATCTTGGTGAGCTGGTCCGGCCCGGCGGAGGTGGCCGGGTTCGCCGAGGTGACACCGATGCTGATGGTGACGATCCCGGTGTCGGCGAGCGGATGCGGCTCGCGCATCCGGGCCACCGCCTTGCACGCGCGTTCCGCGACGACCAGGGCGTTCTCGGTGTTGGCGCCCGGCATCACGATGCAGAACTCCTCACCGCCGTACCGGGCGACCAGGTCGGTGACCCGGACGCTGTCGCGCAGTGCCTCGGCGACCAGCCGCAGGGTGTTGTCGCCGCCCTGGTGGCCGTAGTGGTCGTTGTACTTCTTGAAGCTGTCGATGTCGACCATCGCGACACCGATCGGCTCGTTGGACCGCACCGAGCGCAGCCACTCCGCGTCGAGGAACGTGTTCAGCTTGCGCCGGTTCGGCAGCCCGGTCAGCGGGTCGGTCACGGTGAGCACCTCGAGGCGGCGGTTCGCCTCGTTCAGCTCCTCGGTACGTTCCGCGACCTTGCGCTCCAGTGACGCGTACACCTGGGCGTTCTCCAGCGAGACGGTGAGCTGCCCGGCGATCAGCTGGACGGCGTCGAGCCGGCCGGCCGAGAACGCCCGCCGGGTCAGCCGGTTCTCCAGCAGCAGCATGGCCCGCGGCTGGCCCTGGCTGAGCACCGGCACCACCAGCAGCGAGCAGTGCTCCAGCCCGGCGAAGTACGGGTCGCGCCCGACCCGCCCGTCCAGCGACACGTCGTCGACGAGCAGCGGTTCCCGGGTGCGTTCGGCGTACCGGACCGCGGTCAGCGGCAGCAGGCCCTGCCGGGCCGCGTCGGCGACCGGCAGCCGCGGTTCCGGCAGCATCCAGCCGCCGGCGGCGGTGTCCCAGAGCACCACGTGCACGGTGGTCGCCCCGGTCATCGCCTTGAGCACGTCCTGCACCTTGCGCCGCAGCCGGTTCAGGTCGGTCTCCGAGCTGAGCACCCGGGCCGCCTCGAGCACCGCCATCAGGTCGATCACCTCGGTGGACAGGTTGATGCTGTGCGCGCCGTTGAGCGTGGTGGTGCGCGGCCCGGCGGTGGTGCCGAGCGCCGAGCCGAGCGACGGGTACGACCGCTTCAGCTGGTGCACCTTGCCGGTCGCGCCCCACCGCGTGTAACCCTGCAACGCCTCGGCGAGCAGCCGGGCGCCGACGTGCTCGAAGCCCTGCGCGAGGTAGAACAGCGCGGCCCGTTCGGTGATCAGCGGCGAGTGCCAGGACCGTCCGGCGGTCGCGGCGTCCGACATCGCGGAGTCGTACGCGCGGGCCGCGGTGATGAAGTCGCCGTGCGCGGCGGCCCGGGTGGCCTCCACGAACCGGTGCAGGTGCCGGAAGTTGCCCGGCTGGTCGGCGGCCCGGGCGGCCAGGAAGTCCCGGCTGCGGTCCAGGTCGGCGAGTGCCTCGTCGCGGTCCGCGCCGGTGGTGAGCCCGGCCCGGATCGCGGCGCCGAGCGCGGCCATCACGTGCGCCGGCGCGTGCAGGTAGACGCCCGGGATGGTGTGCAGCAGCCGGATCGCCCGGGCACTGTGCCGGGCCATGGTCTCGTCGTCGCCGAAGATCCCGGCGGACAGCGCCTGCGCCGCGGCGAAGAACGCGCTGGCCGCGTCGTTGCCGGTCAGCGCGGGGAACTCGCCGAGCGAGCCGTCCGCACCGGTCTCGCCGCGCAGCGCCCGGACCAGGCGCCCGCCGACGACGAACATCGACGCCTCGTACTCCGCGCCGATCCGGGCCGCGAACGCCTCGGCGGCCTGCGCCTCCTTGGCGAAGGCGGCCAGGTTCGGCGCGCTGCCCAGCACCTGCGGCACCGACGCGTAGAACGTGTAGAACGCGCTGCGCAGGTCGCCGCCGCGCAGCAGCCCGTCCCGGGCCTGGTGTGCCAGCCGCACCCCGTTCTCCAGCGGCTCGAACCACGGCACCCCGGCGAGCGCGTGCAGCGACTTGGCCTGCGACACCTCCGGCTCGTAGCCGTGCGCCTCGCCGATCCGGATGATCGCCTGGAGCGCCCGGTAGGCGTCCCGGCGCTCGCCGCCGCCGGCGATGGTGAGGATGCCGATGTTGCTGAGCGAGCCGACCAGCGGCGCGCACACGCCGTGCCCGGCCCACATCTGCGCGGCCTCGGCGACCAGCCAGGCCAGCACCTGGTGGTCGGCGAAGAACGCGGCCGGGGACAGCCGGTTGAGCAGCTGGGCGATCGCGAGTTGATCCGGAGCGGTCAGCTCCGGGACGTCCGGGCGGTCGCCGGCGGTGGCCAGCCAGCGGTAGAACGCGGCCAGTCCGGCGCCGACCCGCGGGCCGATCGCGTCCGGGCCGGGCACCTCGACGCCGAGGCGGCGCAGCTGGTCCAGGCCCAGCGACAGGGCCTCGGGCAGCATCCGACGGGTGGTCAGGGTGCCGATCTGCTCGGTGACCGGCCCGGTCAGCCACACCGGGTCGTGGTCGCCGGCGGCCAGGTCGGCGAATACCCGGTCGGCCTCGTCGTACCGGCCGAGCCCGCACAGGGCCGCGTGCCACTCCGCGTACGTACCGTCGTACTCTGCATGGTTTTTTTCGGTCAGCCGCAGCGCGGCCGCGAGATGGACCTCGACCCCCGCATGGTTGGCGACGAGCCGCGCGGCCGCTGCGGCCCGGCGCAGCAGCGCGGCAGCGGTCGCTTTTTCTTCCGGAAAAGCGATGTCCGGTACGACCAGAGCGTCGATCGCGGCGAGGTACTGCGGAGCGGCGGCGGCCCTGTGCACCGGGTCGGCCGCGAGCCGCCGCGCCAGGGTCAGGCTCAGCGCGGTGCGATCGTCGGGGGCCAACCGGCCGAAAGCGGCCTGGTGCACTCGGTCGTGCCGGAACCGGGCCGCCACCTCGTCGACCGACAGCAGCCCGTCGTCGACCGCCGGCCGCAGCGCCGCAGTGATCTCTTCCGGACTCTGCCCGGACGCCACCCGCAGCAGGTCCAGATCCACCTCGCCGCCGAGCCCGGCCATCGTGGTGACCAGGGCACGCGCCTCGTCCGGCAGCGCGCCGATCCGGGCGCCGAGCAGCGCCACCACGTCGCCGTGCCCGAGGGAGCGCCGCACCTCGGCCTCGTCCCAGCGCCAGGTCGCGCCGTCCGGCACCAGCGCGCCCTCGGAGCGCAGCGCGTTGAGCAGCTCGACGGTGTCGAACGGGTTCCCGCCGGTGCGCCCGGCGAGCACCGCGGCGAGCGGCGCGGCGTCGGTAACCGGCAGCCGCAGCATCCCGGCGACCAGCAGCGGCAGGTCGTCCGGGCCGAGGTTGTCCAGGCGGATCTCGCCGGCCGGCCCGTGATCGTGGTGCAGCCGGACCAGCAGCGCGGAGAGCGGATGGGCCTCGTCGATCGCCTCCTCCCGGTACGCGCCGAGCACCAGCAGGCCGGGCAGGTCGGTCTGGTCGAGCACGTCGTCGAGGAACCGGAACGCGGCGCCGGCCGCCCACTGCAGGTCGTCGAGGAAGAAGACCACCGGGCTGTCGCTGCGGGCCACGGTACGCAGCACGGCGAGCACGGCCAGCCGGAGCCGGGCGAACACCGCCCGCGGATCGTCGCCGGCCGGTGGCTCGGGCTCGGCGCCGAGCAGCGCCCGGAACGGCGGCATCATTGCGCTGACCAGGCCGGTGTTCGGGCCGAGCGCGGCGCGCAGCTGCTCGCGCAGCTCGGCGACCACCTCGTCGGACTCGGCCAGCAGCTGGCTGCCGAGCATGTCGAAGGCCTCGCGGACGGCGTCGCCGCCGATGTCGTGGCGGAACTGGTCGAACTTGCCGGAGACGAACCGGCCGCCGGCCGCCGTGACGGCCGGGCGCAACCGGTCGACCAGGCTGGTCTTGCCGACCCCGGACGGGCCGGTGATCATGGCGAGCACGCTGCGTCCGGCGGTGGCCTCGGCGAGCAGGGTGTGCAGCGCGGCGAGCGGCTCGGCCCGCCCGATCAGCTGGGCCGGCGGGGTCAGGCGCAGCGGGAAGTCCCGGGCGCCGAGCGGGAACACCGGCTCCTCGCGGAGCAGGGCGAGGTCGTACGCCAGGCCCTCCCCGCTCTGGTAGCGCTGGTCCGGTTCCTTGCGCAGCAGCCGCATGACGATCGCCGACAGGGTGGCCGGGATCTGCGGGTTGACCTCGGCCGGCGGCGTGGGCACCGTGGCCAGGTGGTCGTGGATCAGGCTCAGCGGGTCCCGGTCCCGGCCGAACGGCGGTGCGCCGGTGGCCAGCTCGTACAGGGTCGCGCCGAGGGCGTACAGGTCGGCGCGGTGGTCGACCGGGCGGCCGGTGCGGCCGGTCTGCTCCGGGGCCAGGTACGGCAGGGTGCCGGCCAGCGCGCCCTCGGGCACCGGGGTGGCCCGGTCCTGGACGGCCAGGGTGGCCAGCTCGAAGTCGATCAGGGTGGGCGCGCCGCCGTCCGTGGCGACCAGCACGTTCGCCGGGCTGACGTCGCGGTGGATCACCCCGTGCCGGTGGATCGCGGCGAGCACCTCGGCCAGGCCGTGCGCCACGTCGATCAGCGCGCGGCCGGCCCACGGCTTGGGTAGCTCGGCGAGCGTCCGGGCCGGTGTGTCGCGCAGGGTGAGCACCTCGGTGGAGTCCTGCGTCCCGGCCAGCCGGGGTATGCCGATCACCCCGTCCAGGCGGCGCAGCACCGCCAGCTCGTTGCGCAGGCGTTCGGCCGCGCCCGGCCCGAGCGGCTGTTTGCGGATCACCCACGCGCCGTCGTTGTCGCGGACCCGGGCCACGCGGGTGCGCTCGCTGTCGTACAGCAGTTCTTCGAGCTGGTCAGACCTCACTCCCTGTCCATCGGCACGCAACGGGTGAGCTGTGAGGATTCAGCCACATTTCCGGCGGTGCTCAGGTCGTACCAAATCGGGGTCTTGATCTCCAAGCCGGGGGCGGAGCGGTCTTGCGCCGATCCGGTACCCTTCGCCGCGCTACTTACGACATTGACGACGGGGGATCCGGTGGTAACGAGCAGGCCTGTCCGGCTGGGAGTGGTGTTACTGGGATTCGCCCTGGTCGGGGGTCCGCTGGCCGGGTGTTCGTCGGCGGACGAGACCACCGCGACGCCCGGGCTCGCCGAGCGCGGCACGGTGCTGACCACGGTCCAGCCGACCCGGCAGGACCTCAGCAACAAGATCAGTCTGGCCGGCAAGGTGACCATCAACCCGATCTACGGGATCGTCGCGCCCACCGACGGTGAGCTGCGCTTCGTCGACCGCACCCCGTCGAAGGTGCCGGCGAGCCTGCCGATCTGGGTGGCCAGCGTCTGGCACGACGGCTTCCCGCGGCGGGTGGAGATCCCGCAGGGGTCGATCTTCGCGGGCCGGCTGATGGACGACCGCTCCGACGTGGCCAAGGGCATGCCGGTGGTCTCCGCGCAGCACTCCGGGTACGGGATCGTCGCGGAGATCGACAGCGCGCAGGCCTACCGGATCTCCAGCGCGGTCAAGCAGGTCCGGGCGCAGATCAAAAACGGTCCCGGGCCGTTCTCGTGCAAGGCGCTCGGCACCATCGCGGCGCTGCCGGTCGGCACCATCCCGGAACCGGCCGTGACCACCACGGCGCCCAAGACGGATTCGTCGGCGGGCGTGCCCCCGACCAACCCGGGCAGCGAGGGCGGCAGCGGCAGTTCCGGCGGCTCCGAGCCGACCGGGATGCGGCTGGTCTGCGTGCCCCCGGCCAGCGTCAAGCTGATCAACGGCGCCGACGTGACCCTCGAAGTGATCACCGACAAGGCGTCGAAGGTGCTGGTCCTGCCGGTCGAGGCGGTCGCCGGCACGCAGGGCAAGGGCAAGGTGGACGTGGTCACCGGGGAGAACCACACCCGCAAGACCGTCGACGTGGTGCTCGGGCTCTCCGACGGCAAGGTCGTCGAGATCAAGAAGGGGCTCAAGGGCGACGAGACCGTGGCGATTCCCGGCCCCAACCTGCCCACCGCCGCCGCACCGGCCGACGGCGGGGTGACCGGCGGATGACCGAGCTGATCGCGATGTCCGGCATCACCAAGGTGCTCAAGGGCCAGAAGGAGCCCCGCACCATCCTGGACGGCGTCGACCTGACCGTGCGGGCCGGCGAGAGCGTCGCCATCGTCGGCCGGTCCGGTTCCGGCAAGAGCACCCTGCTCAGCGTGCTCGGGCTGTTCGACCGGGCGGACTCCGGCACCTACGCCCTCGACGGCCGGGACATCAGCCGGCTGCCGGAACGGCACGCCGCGAAGCTGCGCAGCTCGCACTTCGGGTTCGTGTTCCAGCGGTTCTTCCTGCTCAAGCACCTGACCGCGGCGCAGAACGTGGCGATGGCCCTGATCAACGGCCAGGGCTGGCTGCCCCGCCGGGACCGCCGTGCCCGGGTGATGACCGCGCTCGAGCAGGTCGGCATCGCCCACCTGGCGAAGAACCGCCCCACCCGGATGTCCGGTGGTGAACAGCAGCGGGTGGCGATCGCCCGCGCCCTGGTCCGCGAGCCGCGGATCCTGCTCGCCGACGAGCCGACCGGCGCCCTGGACACCGAGACCGGCGCGCTGGTGATCGACGCGCTGCTGGAGGCGACCACCCGCGGGTGCGCGCTGATCCTGGTCACCCACGACCGGGACCACGCCGCCCGGATGGGCCGGATCCTCGACCTGAACACCGGCGTGCTCACCGAACGGATGGCCACGGTATGAAACGCCTCTCCGGCCGGCTCCGCTCGGCGTCGATCATCGGTTTGCAGGGCATCCGGGCCCGCAAACTGCGCACCTTCCTCTCCATGGTGAGCCTGTTCCTCGGCGTGCTCGCGGTGGTCGTGGTCCAGGCCGGCGCCGGCATCGCCGAACGGCTGCAGCTGTCCGACCTGGAACTGAGCTCCGGGATCGACGGCACCAAGGTCCTGTACGGCGTACCGTCCGGCGCCGCGGCCGGCCAGGCGGTGGTGGACACGGTCAAGGGCCGCACCGACGCCGTGGCGATGTTCGGCTTCAGCGCGATCATCGGTGAACCCGGCGTCCGGCCGATCAACGAGGGCGGCTCCCCGTTCGACCAGGACTGGGGCGGGGGCATGCAGGTCTGCGACAACAGCGGCAACTGCTACGACCCGAACGCCGGCGCGCCCGAGGGGCAGGCGATCGAGCTGCGGGTCTCGGCGCTGACCGGGGACGTGCGGGAGTTCCGGCCGTACCGGCCCAAGTCCGGGACCTGGCTCGACTTCGGCAGCCAGCCGATGATGGCCCCGCGACTCGTGCTCAACGAGGAGGCGGCCAAGGGCTTCGAGCGTTATCAGGTGCCCGCCGAGATGCGGATCGCCGGCGCCACCGCCAACCTGACCCCGCAGATCGTGGGCGTGGTCAAGGACGGTGACCAGTCGCCGCACGCGTACGTCCGGCTCGACGAACTGTCCACCTGGCTGCCGATGGCCCGGATGAGCGACCCGAACTCCGCGGTCGACACGCAGGTGCTGCTGGCCGGCTCCACCCCGGTGGAACAGGTGCTGATCACCAAGCTGAAGGCGCTCGGCGCGGAGGGCATCGCCGCCGAGACGATCAACTCGCGCAAGGACATGAAGGACGAGCTGAACCTGCTCCGCCTGATCTTCCTGGCGATGGCCAGCCTGGTGCTGATCATCGGCGCGGCCGGGGTGCTGAACGTCGGCCTGGCCACGGTGGGGGAGCGGGTCGAGGAGTTCGCCCTGCGCCGGGCGGTGGGGACGCCACGGGCCGTGCTGGCCGGGATCGTGCTGGCCGAGACGTTGCTGACCGGGCTGCTGACCGCGGGGCTGGCGATCGGGTTGAGCGTGGCCGGGCTCAAGGTGTTGACGGTGGTGGTGGGGCCGTCGCAGCCGTTCCTGCAAGGGGTGGAGTTCCCCTGGTCGGCGGGCGTCTCCGGGATCGTGGCGGGGCTGGTGGCGGGGGTGCTGGGCGGTTTCATCCCGGCGATCCGGGCAGCGGGAATCCCGATCGCGACGGTGATGCGCGCCTAAGATCGGCGCGTGGGCGTGAACGATTTCCTGCCGACGTTCGCCGGGCTGCCGGTCGTCCGGGTGGACGAGGAACTCGACGAGGATCTGCCGGCAGTGGCCTGGTGGATGACCGTCGAGGGGGAGAGCGACACGTTCGCGTCGGTCTTCGAGCAGATGATGGAGCGCGCCGGGCCGACCGGCCCGGCCGCTTTGATCATCGGGGACTGGGGCGTCGCGTACCAGGAACCGTTCCCGGTCGACGAACTGGTCGGTCACGCCGACCGGCTCGGCGAGCTGGGCGCGCTGTTCATCGGCGAGATGTCGAGCGAGGACTGTGAGATCTCGTGGATCCAGCACGGTGACATCACCCCGCTGCTGGAGGCGTTGCCCGGCCTGCAACACCTGTGGATCCGGGGCTCGGCCGGCCTCGAGCTGACACCGGTACGCCACGAGAACCTGCACGAGCTGGTCGTGCAGTCCGGCGGCCTACCCGGCTCGGTGGTGCGGGCGATCACCGCCTGCGACCTGCCCCACCTCGAGGAAATCGAGCTGTGGCTGGGCGTGGAACGCTACGGCGGCGACACCACCGTCGAGGACCTGGCGCCGATCCTGTCCGGCCGGGCGCTGCCCGCGCTCAGCTGGCTCGGCCTGCGCAACGCCGAGTACGCCGACGAGATCGCCGCCGCGGTGGCGGAGGCACCGGTGGTCGCCCAGCTCCGGGTGCTCGACCTCTCGTGGGGCACGCTCGGTGACGACGGCGCCGCGGCGCTGCTGGCCGGCCAGTCCCTGACCCATCTGGAGTACCTGAACCTGAGTCACCACTTCATGTCGCCGTTCGCGGCGCGACGGTTCGTCGACGAGCTGCCGGACGTGCTCGTCGATGTGTCGGACGACCAGATGGAGGAGGACGGCCGCTTCACCGCGGTCACCGAGTAGCCTTACCGCTGACATCTGTCCGAAATGTCAGTTTAAAGGCGGTAAAGTGAGTAAACTACGTATCGCGGCGCCCGCACTCGTCGTCCTGGCCACCCTCGCCGGTGTGCCGGCCTCGCCGCTCGGCGTCCGCCCGGCGTTCGCCGCGGACTCCCGCTCCGCGGACCAGCCCTGGGAGAGTGTGCTGGTCACCGGGCGGGGTGAGGCGGTCGGCACGCCCGACACGCTGACCACCGAATTCTCCGTGGAGACCAGCGCGGCCACCGTCGCCGAGGCGCTCAAGCGGGCCACCGCCGCCGCCACCCGGATGCGCGACGCCCTGCTGCACGCCAAGGTCGCCGCCGCCGATCTGCAGACCTCCACCGTCAGCATCGGTACCAGCCGGGACAAGAACGGCAAGATCACCGGCTACACGGTGACCCAGGGCCTGACCGCGAAGATCCGGAACCTGCCGCAGGCCGGCGCGCTGATGACCGCGACCATCGCCGCGGGTGGTGACGCCGCCCGGCTCAACGGAGCGTCGTTCGCGATCGAGAACGACACCGCGCTGCTCACCGCGGCCCGCACGAAGGCGTTCGCCGACGCCAAGGCAAAGGCGATGTTGTACGCCAAGGAAGCCGGCCGCCCGCTCGGCCGCGTCGTCAAGGTCAGCGAGTCGACCCCGGGATCCGGCTCCCCGATCGAACCGGACCGGATGATGTCGACGATGGCCGGCGCGGACGCCCCGATCCCGATCGAGCCGGGCCGCCAGCGCCTGACCGTCACCGTCACGGTGGAGTGGGTCCTCGACCCGGCAGTGGCAGCCCGCTCCTGAGTGGACCCGCCCGGTCGTCGACGGCACCCCGGGGGCGACTGTGTGGCACTGGACTCCCACCACCCTCCTGGTGGCCCGCCGGCGTTCCGCTCATCACCGGCGCGTCCTCGTCGAGCTGGTGGGGCTCGGGCCGGCGGCGGCGCGCAGCGCCCGGCCGATCGACGATCATCTCCGCCCGGACCGGCCCCCGCGGCAACGCCGGTGCCCGCGGATCGTGGCGGCGGGCGGGTAGCGTGAGGGCGTGGCTGCGGACGGCATCGAGGCGTATCAGAGCAGGGACGACCACATCGTCGCTGAGTTCGGCGACGGGCACGACGTGCAGGGCATCGCCGCGCGTTACGGCCTCACCGTGGCGCAGGTGTACGCGGTGGTCGAGCGCGAGGTGGGCCCGCCGGTCCCGGGATATCCGGGCCAGCCGCCCCAATACCCGCCGCCGGCCTATTACGCCCCGCCACCGGATCAGGGCTACTACCCGCCTGCTCCCACGCCGCAGTATCCGGCCCCGCAGTATCCGGTCCCGCCTGCTCCCGCGCCGCAGTATCCGGCCCCGCAGTACTACGCGCCGCCCCAGCCGTATTCCCCGCAGGCCTACGCCTATCCGCCGGCGCCGGACCTCCCGGACGAGGACGCGATCGTCGCCGCCTACGCCGACGGCCACGCCGTCGGCGACATCGCCCGCCGGCACGGCCTCACCACCGACCAGGTCTACCAGGTGGTCCAGCGAGTCATGTACGACAATCCGTGACCCTGGTCAGCGCCGGTGGCGTGATCATTCGATCGCCCAGTCCAGCCTCCCGTCCGCGGTGACCCGCGGACGGTAACGGCCGTCGAACGGCCTGCCGGTCTCCAACGCGTCCGCGGTCAACTCCAGCAGCTCGGCGACCGACGCCGGCCACCGCTCGAAGCTGGTACCGGACTCCGGGTCGCTTTCACCCACCCGCCCGTGACCGCCCGGCCGCTGGTCGACGATCAGGCTGCCGCCGGAGCCGTCCGCCGCGAACGGGACGAACTGCCGCTGCCACCAGTCGGCGGCCGGCACGGAGCATTTCACCGCCCAGTCACTGACGATGCCGGTGAGCGACTCGGGGGCGAAGAACGGCGGCAGCTCGAACCCGCTGACGCCGGTGGCACCGTCGTGCCGCCGGAGCGAGGCGACCAGGTCCGGCGGGAACGCCACCGACATCCGGCGCTGCACCTCGTCGATCCGGTCGGCGGGAGCTCCGGGCCGCAGGGCCTGCGCGGAGGCCGGCGCGTGGACGCCGAGCCACTTCTCGATCCGCTGCCAGGCCCGGTTCACCCTGATGGTCGCGGTGTCCGGCCGGGTCACGGCGACCCCGGCGGCATACTGCGGGCAGGTGGCCGAGGCCGCCGGCCGGGTCCGGGTCCGCGTCGGGACCGGAACCACTCCGATGTACGCCGAGAGCCGCGGAGCCGGCACCACCTCGAGCGACTCCCTGGTGTCGCCGCCACCGGCACCGGCCCACGCCATCCCGCACACCAGCAGCACCAGGACGGCGAACACCGCGAGCAGCGCCAGTACCACCTTGCGCCCGTCGACCGGCGGCCGTTGCGCCCGCAGCGCCGCCGCGTCCGGCCCGGGATCGGGCGCCGCCCGCAGCACCGGGTGGAACCACGCCGCCGCCCCGGCCAGGCCACCCGGCCGCTCAGCCGGAATCCGCCCGATCGGCGTGACCGGCAGCCCCGCCTCGGTGAAATCCGCAGCACCGGGATCGGCCCGCCCCGCCCCGGTGGCGTCCGCTGCAGCGGCACCAGGGGCCGACTGGCCTGCCCCGGCGGCACCGGGATCAGGGGCCGGTGGCACACCGATCGTGATGACCGATCCGGAGATCCCGTGGCCGGCCAGTGCTCCGAGGGCCAGCGCCACATGGTTCACCGAGTCCGGCCCGGGCCCGGTCACCACCAGCGCCGACCCGCCCACCGCCGCTGTCAGGTCGGCGAGGTGCCAGCCGTCCTCACCGATCGGCACCAGCATCCCGGCCGGCGCCGCCACCAGCACCATTCCGTAGGCCCGCCGGACCGCCAGCACCAACTCCCGCGCCCGGGCGAGGCTGAGCCGCCCGGCGTCGGTCAGTTCCAGCAGGCCCGCCGCGTGCGGCCGCACCGGGTCGTCCGCACCGACCACCACCCCGATGACCACGACCGCGACCGGAACCTCGGCGGCCGCCGCGACCGCCCCCGCCGCGATCCGCCAGTCGACGTCGGCCGAGGTGGCCATAATCATCCACAAGCGTCGACTCGGGTCCACGCCGCCACTGTAAACGCCGTCCACTATCGAGTGTGGGGAGCTCCGACATGACCTTCGAGGAAGCCGTCGAGGCTTTGCTGTTCCCCCGCCCCGGCAAGCCCCGCCCCGACAGCAGCATGGAACGCCTCCCCCCAACCGCCCCGGACCGCCTCATCCCGGCAGCCCCGGACCGCCTGGCTCCGGCGGCCCCGGGCCGCCTCATCCCGGCGGCCCCGGGCCGCCTCACCCCGGCCGGTCTGGAAGGCCCCTCCCTGGCCACCTATCACGCCGAGTTCCTGGACGACCCGGACCACGCCTACCTCGTCACCGTCGAGCGGGTGCCCCGCGTCCGCCTGCCGCTAACGAACCCGGTCCTCGCGGCCGAAACCCCCGACGGCGTCCGCGCACTGCTCACCGACGTCGCCATCGCCAACCACGTCGAGGTGACCCTGGACGCCGAGGACACCCCGGCGAGCCGTGCGGCGGTCACCGCCTGCCGCGCCGCGTTCGAGGCCTGGGCGACCGCACCCGACCGCGACCACTCACCGTCCTGGCCGGGCGAGACGCTCATGCACCTCCCGGTCACGGTCACCGACGATCTCGGCACGCCCTACCGCATGTCCTCCGGTCACGGCGGCGGCGACGGCGCCGAGTGGCGAGCCCACCACAAGTTCCTGCCCCGCCCACCCGCCGCCGCCCGCCACCTGACCGTCCATCTTCCGGCCGGCGCAACCACATTTCCGCTGCCCACAGCCCCCTGATCGCCCTTTCCGGCCCGCGCACGGAGCGCCCGCAGGCCGCGACCCCTGTCCCACGATGGCCGCGCGACGCACTCCCCCCGACCGCCCCGCGCCGCCACGTCGCGGCTGGCCCCCAGGGGTGCCTCCCAACCGTCGACACACCCCTGACCACCAGCCGGCCGTCCGGACTCGCGCCGCGTCCCGAGGGCGGCCTGACGCGGCGTGCCTGCCTGCCCCGGCCCCGCGCGCGGTGTGCGTCCCGCCGGCCGGCTGGTCCTCCGGGGTGCGTCCGGCTGCTCGAGGCACCCCCGAGAACCACCCGGCGCCCGGAGCTGTGCCGGGCCGGTGCTGAGGGCTGCTTCCGGGTTGTTGAGGGGGCCGCCAGCGCCAGCCGGCGGTCGCGCAA
>NZ_BOMS01000152.1 GCF_016862315.1 Actinoplanes palleronii
CCCGGGGCGGTCGGTATCGACGCCGGTCTCGGCAGTCTGCTCGCCCTGTCCACCGGGGAGACGGTCACCAACCCGAGGCATGAACGCCGGGACCGGGCAGCCCTGGTCCGTGCCCAGCGGAACCTGGCGCGTAAGGAGAAAGGTTCGGCGAACCGGGCCAAGGCCCGGGTCAAGGTCGCCCGCGTCCATGCCCGGATCGCCGACCGCAGGCGTGATCATCTGCACCAGCTGACGTCTCGGCTCGTTCGTGAGAACCAAACGATCGTGATCGAGGACCTGCCGGTGCGCACCATGCTCAAAAACCACTGTCTGGCCCGGGCTGTCAGCGATGCGGCGTGGCGACAGTTCCGCACCATGCTCGAATACAAAGCCGATTGGCATGGCCGGACTCTGGTGGCGGTCGACCGCTGGTTCCCGAGTTCGAAACTGTGCTCGGCCTGCGGTGTTCTCACCGAGCAGATGCCGTTGGACGTGCGGGAGTGGACCTGCCGATGCGGTGTGGTGCATGACCGGGATCTGAACGCGGCCCGCAACATTCTCGCGGAGGGGCTCTCCGTGATCGCCTGTGGAGGCGGTGTAAGACCTCAACGAGGATCCTCTCGGACGAGGCAGTCGTCAGTGAAGCAGGAACCCCCTGGGGCGACCCAGGGAATCCCCGTCCCTTAGGGCGGGGAGGACTGTCAAGACCTTCTCCCCTGAGCTACGGAACGCGGCGCAATTCTCATTGCGCACTGGTGTGCAGCGTATGTCAATGCACACTGGTGTGCAGTGTGATTCGTTGCACACAGATGTGCAATGATGAGTCGTGCCCGCCGAGTCCTCCCGCCTGCGCTCGATGAACGAGACCCGTGATCGCATCCTCGACGTCGCCCTCGACGTGCTGGGCGACAACCCCGACGCCGGCATGGGCGACATCGCCACCGCCGCCGGCGTCGTCCGCCGCACCGTCTACGGCCACTTCCCGTCGCGCCTGGACCTGATCCGGACCCTCACGGAACGGGCCGTCGCGGAGATGACAGACGTGCTCGCCGAGGTCAACGCCGCCGCCGCAGAAGCGGACGCGACGTGGGTCGCGTTCATCGCCCGCATCTGGCCGGTGACACACCGGTATCGCGTGCTGCTGGCGCTGCGCCGCGGCGAGTACGGCGAGGCGATCCACAGCCTGCTCGGGCCGGTCGATGAACTCCTCGCCGACCTGGTGAGACGCGGCCAGGACAGCAGCCGGTTCGCACGGCACCTGCCAGCCGGGACCCTGAGCCAGGTCGCCTACGGCGCGGTATTCGCCATCGCGACCAGCGACCTGCCGAACGAGAACCCCGACCCCCGCGCAGCGACGATCACCAGCTTGCTGATGCTGGGGGTTCCCGAGACGCGCGCCATCGCTCTCCTGGACGACCAGCCCTGACCTCCGGTCCGGGCAGGCGCCGCGTCAATCACCTTTGAGGCCCAGCAACGCCGACAGGGTGGTCGTGGCGAGTTGTTCCGGCTCCCCGCCCAGGCCGTACCGGTCGTGCGGCTGCTGCAGGTGCAGCACCGCCAGGCCGTGCAGCGTGACCCAGAGCGAGCGGGCGGTGATCTCCGATGAGGCGTGGGTGGCGATCTCCCCGCTGCGCTGGGCCGCGGTGATCGCCCGGAGCAGCGTCTCGAAGGCGGCTCGGCCCGCGACGGACTCCGTCCCACCGGGCCGGCTACGGAACATCGTGACGAACAGCCCCGGATTGTCGTGCGCGAACCGGACGTAGACGCCGCCCAGGCCGGCGAGCCCGCTGGCCTCCTCGAGCCGTTCGGCGAGCGTCACGTAGCCCTCCTCGGCCACCGCGCCCAGTAGTTCGTCGCGGTTGCGGAAATGCCGATAGGGGGCGGCGGTGCTGACCCCGGCGCGCCGGGCGACCTCGTTGAGGCTGAACTGCTCGTGCCCTCGCTCGGCGAGGATCTCCTTGGCCCCGTTGATCAGCGCCTGCCGCAGCGTCCCGTGGTGATAAGTCCCGCGCTCGGCCATGTTGACGACTCTAACATTGCTGCTATGTTAGTGCCGTTCACATCGAACGATCACGGAGGTTTCCATGCAGCAGATGGCGGCGGCACAGTTCCAGCGCTACGGCGGCCCCGAAGTGCTGGAGCTGACGACGGTGCCCCGGCCGTCCGCGGGTCCCGGCGAGGTGCTGGTGAAGGTGGAGGCGGCCGCGGTCAACCACCACGACGCGGTGGTCCGCAGCGGCACCCTGAAAATCGTGACCGGCCGCAGGTTCCCGCTCGGCGTCGGCCTCGACTTCGCCGGGACAGACCTGTCCACGGGTACCCCCGTCTGGGGCATGGTCTCCCCGAAATCGGGTCACGTCACCGGTTCCGCCGCGGAGTACGTCGTGGTGCCGGCTGACCGGGTGGCCCGCATGCCTGCCTCGCTGACGTGGACCGACGCGGCTGCGCTGGTGACGTCGGGCACGACAGCGCTGACTGCCCTGCGTGACGTGACCCGGGTCCGCCCCGGCGACCGGGTACTGATCCGCGGCGCGGCCGGCACCGTCGGGATGGTCGCCGTCCAGCTCGCCGTCGCCCTGGGCGCTCGCGTGGCCGCCTTGGCCGGCGCTCGCGACCTCGACTTCGTGACGTCCCTGGGCGCGCACGAGGTCATCGACTACCGGACGGTGACACCGGCCGATCTCGAGCCCTCGGACGTCATCGTGGACACGACCGGAACGGACCTGCTCGCCTACCGCCGGCGCCTCACGTGCGGCGGGCGCATGGTCACCGTCAACTTCGGCTCGGCGAAAGCGATGACGGCCATCGCCGCCTCGACCGTCTTCGGCGAGCAGCGCGTACGCACGTTCAGCAGCTACCCGGACACCCGGCTCCTCGACGACCTGGCCGGACACGTGGCCACCGGCTCGGTCTGGCCGGTAGTGGACACGATCTTCCCGTTGCACCGCATCACCGACGCTCACCGCGCCCTCACCGAACCCGGTCATCGAGGCAAACTCGTCCTCGTCCCCTGACGCGGGCCTCGCTGCGCCCGCGCCGGCCTGACCCCCGGCTCCGGCCGCTGGTTCGCCGCTCAGGGCCTCGGCTGCCATGTCGGCTCGGCAGACCATCTGCGCACGGCGTTGCTGTCCGGCTTCCGGCCGCAAAAAACAATGGTGTACGGCCACAGCAAGACCGTCGCGGACCGCGATGCCGCGTACGCCTCCGGGGCCGGCCTGGTCCTGGGCACCCTGGCGGAGGTGCAGACGGTCGCCGCCCAGGCCCCGGCCGGCCAGCGGGGGTACCTGCGCGTCGTCCCGTCGACCGCCGGGCGCGGCCACGTCCGGTTCGGACTGCGGCTGGGCTCGAGCACGGCGCTGGCGCACGCGGTCGCCTACACCGACGGCGACTACGGTTTCGCGCTGCCCGCCTTCGCCGCCCGCGTCCACGCGATGACCCGGCTGTCCGCCGAGCGCTACCGGATCCCGCAGCCACCCACCGGTGCTCGGCGTCGCCGACGGCCTGGTCCGCGCCCTGGTCCACCGGGAATCCCTGGCCGGCCGGCTGCAGCACACCGCCTGACTCCGTCGCATGGGGTGGCTGCCCGGTCAGGGCAGCCACCACTTGTTTGTATCGATCACTTCGTCGGGCCTGGTTGAAGATCGTTCTGCGGGTTCACGGTAGATAGTGGTCACCCGCTGGTGTGAAAGATGACCCTTGGTCAAGGTCCATCCATCAGGTGCGGCTGCGGAGGGCACGGCGATCATGGCATGCCTTCGTCCAGCAATGTGACCTGCATTCATATGGTGCCGGCGTGACCGGAGTAGACGCGGCGACCGCCCGGCAAAGGCAGCCGAGACGCGACTTGCCGTGAACGGTTTCGAGATCTCGCGTTCGCCGGTCCCGTGGACCAAAAGTTAGGCTCACCCGCGTGGCATGCACACTATGCGGATTCAGCGGACACAACAGCCGCACCTGCCCGGGCGAGCACCAACCTTGTTCCAACTGTGGCAGGCCCTCAGCCAACATGAACGACTACTCCGAGCGTCATGACAGCGGCTACTGCTCGCCTTTCACCTACCCCGATTGTTGGGGCTGGAACGCTGCGAAGTCGGCGTGAGGGGGCGAGTGAGGAATGACAACGCTCACCTGTGAGGGTTGCAAGGAGCCGATCGAGGACGACGGCAGTCACGCCGACTTCAATGGGGAGGACTGGCACGAAGCCTGCTTCGAGGTCAGCGGCGGGCCGTCGTACTGCTGCGGAATGATCTATGAGGACGGCGAGGACACCTGCCTGAGTTGCGGCGATCCTCTCTAGATCTTTGGGCCCGAGGTTCCTCGGCACGCACGATCAGGCGGTCAGGCCCATCCGGCGCAGGATCATGTGGGCCTGGGTCTCCTGCGCGCCGCCGAGCAGTTGCAGGTCGCTGACCGCCCGGTGCAGCTCACGCGGCGAGGGTGCGGACAGCTGCACGACGGCGTCGATGTCGGCGGCGATCCGCGTGCTCTCAGTGGAAGCCATTCAGCCGGACTGATCAGGATTCACTCTTCTCCGCGCTCGGTCCGGGTCGCATCAGGATTTACGCCGACGCCTTGTCACGCGGACCAGAAGACCTCGACGTGGGAAGGGTCGTCCCGATCGATGACGCACGGGAACTCCGTGGCCCCGGCGCCGATCCGGCCGGCCTCGACGGAGTTCGGTGCGTCGCGGATCGTGGTTTCGTACCCGGCGCCGTCCGACGGCTGCACCCGGAGCTCGAACTCGTAGACCGTTTCGTTGTTGATCACCGAGCCGGTTTCCTGGTGCGACAACACGGCTGCGGTGCAGGCGCGGCCGTCGCGGACCTGCTCATCACTGAGGTGATCGACGCCGATCCGGGCATTGATCAGCCAGAAGGATCCGCCCATGCACCCGAGCGCCCCGATGACACTCATACCGATCGGAATCGTGAGCCGTTTCAACTGCCCCGCACCCGACTGCGACACCGATATCGACCCTTCGCACACCACCCCGGAAAACCGTAGCCTAAACGGTGCCATCAAGCCGGGCCACCACGGACCGGAAGGCCACTATTGCTCTTTACCGCAGCTGAATGAACGACGAGTGTATCGGTCGTGAAAATCGGCATCCTGCCCGATTTATCGGCCGCGATCCGCACGGACGGCGCCGTCGCAGCAGACCTGTCGGCTGACGAGGCAGGCAGACCGTATCGGCTCCTCGCTGATGGATCGAAAGTGCCGCCGGTGGAGTCCACGTGGCGGACGCAAACCGGTCACGCGTTGACCGCTGAGGCGGACCCAGCCGCCGCGCTCCAGGGCGGTCTTGTGCGCCGCGACGAGTGCGCCGATGCCCATGGAGTCGCAGAAGTCCAGGCGGGAACGCGTTCATGCGCCGGGCGGTGTCCGCGACCCGCACGGCGTCCTCGGGAGCATGATGGTCCACGAGCGCCTGCCACATGGCGTCCGGCAAGGCGATGGCCGCGCGTTCGGCGGAGGCCACCTGGTGCAGATAGTCGGCGACAAGATAACCGCCGACGCGGTCGTCATCGTTGTACACCGTCGAGAGGCAGGCCATGTGGCCGGTCGGAGGGACGCAAGCGCTGAGGAGCGCTCGTTCGAACCAGCCGGCCGGGGCGATGGCCATTCCTCTCTGGTGAGGTAGGCCGCAGCGGCCGCTCGTAGCAGGGTCGTGGTCAGCGGGACTCGGGCGCCCGCCCGCTGTGCAACCAGGGCTGCCGTGATGACCGCCTTGCCATAAGGCAGGCTGGCGTTCCTCCGCTGCCGCACGATCTCCGGCCCGGACGCCAAGGCTCCACGGCCGAGACCCAACTCGGGGGTGTCCGGCTCGAGGTGGAGCTTCACCCCGGTACGCCGGTTTTAATGACCTTCCAGGACACACAACTATCTGAGGCTGACAGCGGGCGGGTGGTCTTGCTGCATGTCAAGCTTGCTGGAGCTGCGGAGCTGAGGCGGGAGGGCAGGATGGTTGAGGGAGACCTGGTCCTGATCCACGGGTTCTGGTCGTCGCCCCGTACCTGGGATCGCCTGGTTCGGGTGGCTCGGGCCGACGATGAGTTCGGTGGGGTGGCGATCGACGCGTTCGGGTACGAGTCGCCGATCGGCCGGATGCCGTTCTCGCCGGCCCGGATTCCGGACTATGACGATGTTGCGCACTCGCTCGCCAGCCACCTGGCGCTGCGCGACCCCGGGCGGCCGCTGGTGATCGCGACGCACAGTCAGGGTGGGCTCATTCTTCAGCGTTACCTTGCCTGGATGGCGCACGAGGGCCGGGCCCGCGAGCTGGCGATCATTCGCGCGGTGGTGCTGCTGGCCTGCCCGAACGAGGGCTCCGAATACCTCGGCACGATCCGCCGGGCTCTGGGTTTCGGCCGCCACCCGCAGGCCGGTCAGCTGGAGACCCTGGTCGTGGATGCCACCGACGCCCGACGCACGTTCCTTCAGGCGATCGTCAACGCCACGTCGCTCACCGATCACACCTGCCCGATCCCGGCGTACGTCTACGCCGGACGCACCGACAACGTGGTGACCCGGGCCTCCGCCCAAAGCGTGTTCCCGCGGGTGGGAACGCTGCCGGGTGACCACTTCAGCATTCTTGACCCGGACCTGCCGGGCAGCCTCACCTACCCCACTCTCAAGAGCATCGTGGGCAAGGCGTTCACCGAGGAGCCGGCTGCGGCCAGCCGCCCCGAGCCGTCGCCGCCGCAGTTCGACCTGCGTAACTCCCGCGGCGTCCAGATCGGTGACGGCGGCGTCCAGAACAACCTCTTCCTCGACGATGACACCTGAGGGCTCCGCCCCGTGGAACGCCTCGCACGGCCGCGGGCAGGCGTTCAACATCGGCGACGGTACGCAGGTCCAGATCAACAACTTCATCGGCGGCCCCGCCGGGGTGTCCCGGATCGCCGCGGTGACGTCCGTCGGTGACGTCGGTGGCGCGCTGTTGGCGTCCGCGGCGGACGCATGCCTCCGGATCGACTGGCAGTTGCTGCGCGTTCCACTGACCGGCGGTCACGATCGCACGGCGCACCGAGCCGAGGTCCTGATCGTCGTCGCCGGTGACGGTGCGGTCACCGGTGACGACCTCGCCCGGCTGACGCAGCTCACTGCCTCTGGCGTACCGCGAACGCTGGCCTTCGAAGTCGACGGCGCGACCTGCCTGAGGGGCCTGCCCTTGCCGACCCGCGTCCGGGCGGTGACCGATGGCACCGACCTGCGCCAGGAGATCATCAAGGAGTTGCAGCGGATACCGGCCATGGCCGGCCGCCCGGCGCCGCCGGAAAACCGGTCGGTGGTTTCCGGCCCGCCGGCGTTCCGCGCCTTCCCGCCGTACGTGGGCAGCGCAGATTTCGTCGGGCGCCAGGACGACCTGTGGAAGCTCAGCGCGTGGGCGATGTCGGCCGACCCGGTCATGGTCGTGAAAGCCATCGGCGGGGTCGGCAAGAGTGCCCTGGCCTGGCACTGGTCGACGACCGAGGCGCCCGTGGCGATCCCCGAGCTGGCCGGCCGGTTCTGGTGGAGCTTCTACGACGGGTCGGCGTCGATCCTGCAGTTCCTCAAGGAGTTGTACGCGTACGTAACCGGCGAACCCCGCGCCGAGGCCGACCGGATGGCGCCGGCCGACCTGGCCGGGCGGGTGGTCGAGGCGTTGCGCGAGCAGCCGTACCTGATCGTCCTGGACGGGGTCGAACGGCTGATGAGCGCCTATCACCGGCACGAGCCGGCCCTGGTGCGCGACGAGGACGCGGACGCGTCGCCGCGGACCCTGGTGGAGCCGCTGGCCGAAAGCTTCCTGCGCAGCCTGCTGTCGTTGCGACAGATCCCGTCCGCACCGACCCGCCGGGTCTTCAACGTGCCAGCGAGTGCCGGTCCCGAGGTGGCCGGCCTCCGCCGGGGCCGGACCGGTGCCGTGATCTCCGTGCTCGGCCAACGTCCGGAAACCTCGCTGGAGACGCTTGTCGGCTCCAGGATCCTGATCACCACCCGGCTGATGCCGACGACTCTCTCCCGGTCCGGACATCTGCAGGGTGGCGCGCGTGAGCTCGCGCTGGATGGGCTCAGCCGGCCGGACACCCGGGCCCTGGCCGGGCAGCTGCAGATCTCCGGTAACCCCCGGGAGCTGGGGGATTTCTTCGACCGGCTCGGCAACCATCCGCTGTTGATCGGCATAGTCGCTGCGCTGGTCCGCGACTATCGCCCGGCGCCCGGCGACTTCGACCGGTGGCTGGCCGACCCGAACGCCGGTGGTGCCCTCTCGGCCTCCGCGGTTGACCTGGCCCAGCGGCGGACCCACATCCTCGATGTGGCCATGCGTGACCTCGACACCGACAGCCAGCGGCTGCTCGGCTGGCTGTCGGTGATGGGTGGCGGCGTCGACTGGGAAACGATCGACACGGTCAACCCGTTCGGCACCGGCCCGGAGAGCGCCGATGTGCGCCGCCGCTTGGACGCTGCCCTGCACACTCTCGAAGATCGTGGCCTGCTGTGGTGGGACCGGCTGTCCAATCGGTACGACATGCATCCGATCGTCCGCGGCTTCGTCCAGGACAAGCTCGACCGCTCGGAGCGTTTCCTGGTCCACGAGCAGATCCGTGACCATTTCGAGGCGCTTCCGCCGGACAGTCCGGGCACGGCGACCTCGGTCGAGGATCTCCGCAACACCATCATGATCTATCGAGCACTGCTCGGCACCGAACGCCCGGCCGAGGCCGCCGACGTGTGGAACCGGCAGCTGCGCAACGCACTTGTCCACGACATCGGCGCAGTCAGCACCACCATCGAGCTGCTCGGGCCGCTCGCTCACAGCGGACCGGTCGGTGTGCGCGCCGACCTGGCGATCGCCCTGAATCTGGCGGCCCGGTACGACGAGGCGATCGCCCAGGAGCGCGACCTGCTGGCCGACCTGCTCGCGGAGGGCCGCACTGACGCCGTCGTCGTCAGCCTCGACCGCCTCAGCACGCATTTCGAGGACGACGGCAATCTGGTCGCCGCCGTCCGGTACACCGAACTCAGGGAGGAACTTCTCGCGGTCCACGGCCGGGGAGTGGATCCCGTGGTCTGCCTCGTCCGCGCCCGGCGGGCGATCATCGCGGGGCGCGTCATCCAGGGCGGCGCGTTGCTGGATACGGCTGCCGCCATGGCCCCGCCTACCAACGCGCCGTGGTTCGCGGGGTCGTTGCGCTACTGGCAGCTCTACCTCGCTGCCCTCGACGGCGCTGGCGACGACCTGGTCGAACAGCTCACCGAGGCCTGGGAACGGACCCGCACGTGGCGCCACCGGAGAGACTTGGGACGGTTGTTGTGCGACGTCCTCGAGGCCCGTGGTGATTACGTGGGTGCGCTGGAGCTCGCTCTGAAGGTCGACGAGGTGGAACGTGATGCCGGTGCGGAGACCGTGCCCGCGCGGATCGCCTGCCTGCTCGCCCGCACCGGACGACTGGCCGAGGCCGCCGAGGCGCTTGACGAGGCGATGAGCCGGTACGACCGGCTACCGCCCGCGGCCCGCCCATTGCTCGCGCTGGCCGTGGCGCACCACGAACTGGGCCGCGCGGAGGAGGCCGCCGACCTGGCCACGCAGGCCTACCTCCAGGTCTGGCGGGGCGGCCAGCCGTACCTCCACCACTGGGAGATGCTCAAGGCGGAGCAACTGCTCAAAGAGCTCGACGTCGCACCACCGGCAGCACCGCCGACCGATCCGGACCCGACGGACTCGCTCGCCGAGGCCGTCGCGACCTACATCGTGGAGGAACGCGACCTGGTCCGCTATCCGCTCCGGCGGCGCCAATCCGTCTGACCGCTACAGGCTGACCTACCGCGACCGTGATGCTGATCCAGGGACGTGGCGCGGCGCCGAGTCCCCTGTGAGCCGTGATCAGTTGGCCTCGTCGCGGATGCGGGCGCGGTAGCGCAGGGGTGACTCACCGACCTCGCGTTTGAAGGCGGTGCTGAACGCACTCTCCGACGTGTAACCCAGGTCTGCCGCGATCGCGCCCACCCGCACGTCGCCGTCGCGCAGCGCGCGCTGGGCCAGCAGCATGCGCCAGCCGTTCAGGTAGGTCAGCGGCGGCACGCCGGCCACCGCCCGGAAGCGTTCCGCGAAGGACGTGCGGGACATCGCTGCGGCGTGCGCCAGCTCCTCCAGCTTCCAGACCCGGCCCGGTTCGGCGTGCATGCGGCTGACCGCGGGGCGCAGGCGCGCGTCGGTCAGCACCCGCAACCGTCCCGGCGGCAGGTCCGCCTGCCCCACATATGCCCGGAGCACTTCGAGGACCAGCAGCTGCGTGTACTGCCGGACGGCGAAGCCCGATCCCATCCGCGCGGCGCTCACCTCATCGACGAGCTGGCCGACGATGACGCGCAGCCGGGTGGCCTCCGGGGCGTTCGCGCGGACGTGGCCGACCGGCGGAAGCGCCTGCAGCAGCAAGTCCTCACCGGCCCGGTTGAGCAGCACCCGGCCACCCACGACGAGATCGCCATCCGCGCCGGCGGTCAGCACCCCGGTGGCCAGGTCGGTGATCTCCGGCTCGATCTCCCGCACCGGGCCGTCACCGGAACCGCCCTCGAGCTCGAGCCAGGACCGGTTGTTCAGGATGGCGACGTCACCCTCCTCGAGGTGCACCGGCGCGTTGAGGCCGTCGGCCGACAGCCGCGCGCTCCCGCGCACCATCACCGTGAGCTTCAGCGGGGTCCGGCTGAACGAGCGGGCCACCCACCGCCCGCGCGCCGCGAACGCACCGGTCACCTGCCCCCGCGCCTCAACGACCTCGAACACCTCAGAGAATTCGTCCACACCCGGACTATCGCAAAGAAAAAACGAATTTCAAACCATTCATCGTACGATAAAAAGCTCCTAGCCTTGCCTCATGACCACCGGACAACAGCACCGCATCGACACTCCGTTCACCGCCGCATCGACGGCCGACGAGGTTCTGACCGGCCTCGACCTGACCGGCCGGCACGTCGTCATCACCGGCGGCACCGGCGGCCTCGGCCTGGAGGTCACCCGCGCGCTGAGCAAGGCCGGCGCCTCGATCACCGTCGCCGCCCGCACCACCGGACGCGCCGCCGCCACCCTCGCCGGCATCAACCGCGTCGAGGTCAGCGAACTTGACCTGCTCGACCCGGACTCGATCGACGCCTTCGCGAACCGCTACCTCGCCACCGGCCGCCCGCTGCACATGCTCATCAACAGCGCCGGCAACACCTACGGCAAGCACACCCTGGACGCCCGCGGCTACGAGGCGGGTTTCGCCGCGTTCCACCTCGGCCACTTCCAGCTCACCCTGGCTCTGCACCCGGCGTTGCAGGCCGCGCACGGCGCCCGGATCGTCAACGTCTCCTCCGGCGCGCACCGCACCAGCGACATCCGCTGGGACGACCTGCACTTCGCGCAGGGCTACAACGGCAACCTCGCCTACGGGCAGACCAAGACCGCCGGCGTCCTGTTCGCCGTCGAACTCGACCGGCGCTGGGCAGGCGAGGACATCCGCGCCTTCGCCGTGCACCCCGGCATCTCCATCGCCTCGAGCCTGGCCCACATGGAGCAGGGCACCTTCACCATGCGGCAGTTGCAGGCGATGGGGCTGGTCGACGAGAACGAGCAGCCGATCATCGACCCTGAGCACGAGAAGAAGACCCCGCAGCAGGCCGCCGCGACGATCGTGTTCGGCGCGACCAGCCCGCTGCTCGACGGCATCGGCGGCGTCTACCTGAAGAACAGCAATGTCGCGCCCCTGGACCCGACCCCGTGGGGTCCCACCCCGGTGGGCGAGAAGCCGGTCGTGCTGTCCGACGCCGCACCGCACGCGCTCGACCCCGCGTCGGCGCAGCGGCTCTGGGCACTCAGCGAAAAACTGCTCACCAGATAGCTCCGCTATCGTGGTCGCCGTGACCAGCACAACCGCGGCAACGATCGGGCGTACCGCCCGGACGGTGCTGGTGCTGTGCACCGTGTTCGGGTTGGCGACCATGCACACGCTGGGCCACGCCGGCGTACGCGCCGAGCACCCCGGCACCGCGGCGATGACCACCGTCTCAGCGGCCACGGCCCTGACCGGAGCGTCGTTCGTCGCTGCCCCCGCCGCCGAGACCTGCCCGGACGATCACTGCACCGGCCACCACGACCACGATCAGATGAGCGTGTGGAGCGTGTGCCTGGCCATCCTGGGCGGGCTCACCGTCATCGTGTTGCTGGCGCTGGCATTGCTGGCCGGTGCCCGCCCGGATCTGCGTCCGCGCGGCGCCGGGGCATCACGGCGACCGGCCACCCGCGCACCCCCGATCGCCGGTGCCGGACTCACCCTCGCTTCGACAGCGGTGCTGCGCATATAGGAGCTCGCGTCCCTGGGTCACGGCCATCCGCCGTGTCCCAGGGGAGCTTCCGCACACCCGTAACCTGTCGAAAGGTCAGTTCCGCGATGTTGCGTACCTCCATGCTGTCTTCTCCCACCTGGCGCCGTGGCCTGCTGGCCGGCGCCGCCGTGACCGCCACGCTGGTGCTCTCCGCGTGCGGCGGTGACGACACCGCCGCGGACTCCGGCATGAACCACGGCGGCACGACGCCGGCCACGGCCGCGTCCGCGTCGGCGGCGACGTTCACCGACGCCGACGTCACGTTCGCCGCCATGATGATCCCGCACCACCAGCAGGCCGTGCAGATGGCAGCCCTGGCCGACGGCCGCGCCGGCAGCAGCGAGGTCAAGGACCTCGCCGCCACCATCAAGGCCGCACAGCAGCCCGAGATCGACACCATGAGCCAGTGGCTGACTGCCTGGGGTCATCACCCGATGCCGGCGATGAGCGGCCCCGCGATGCCCGGCATGGACGCCTCGGCGATGCCCGGCATGGACCACGACGCGATGCCCGGCGCCATGTCGCCGACCGACATGGACAAGCTGACCACGGCCAAGGGTGCCGCGTTCGACAAGCAGTTCCTCACCTTGATGATCAGTCACCACGAAGGCGCCATCACCATGGCTCAGCAGGAAGTCGCTCAGGGCACCAGCCCGGAGGCGAAGACCCTCGCACAAAAGATCATCACGAATCAGCAGGCGGAGATCACCGAGATGAACGGCCTGCTCGGCGAGCTCTGATGCCGTCGGCCGCACCGGGGCATCGATCCCGGCCGCCGGCACCACGCCGGTAGCCGCCGGGAAGGCGGCGCCGGTGCTGCACTGTGCGCAGCACCGGCGCCCTCGGTGCCCATCGGCTCGGGCACCCGGCAAGATCGATGCCCGTGCCGGGTGTATCCCACGATGTCGTAGCCTGACCCGATGACGCACCCCCAGCCGACGAGTCGCGCAGCGTGGCCGCTGCGCTGGCTGCTGGTGGTGCTGACCCTGACCGGCCTCGGGCTGTTGCAGGGCGCGCACTGCGGCGCGACCCACCCGCCGCACCTCGGCGCGAGCACCGACGACCGGCTGGGCACCACAGCACACGCCGGATTCGCTGCCGGTAACGACGTCACGCACGGTGACCACCCGGGCGGTGCCGAACGGCCGGCCTCCGGCGCGACCACCGAGGACTGCGACGCCGAGGCGCGAACGACCACCTTCACCATCGTCAGCGCGGCTGCGGTGCATCCACCGGTCACGATCACCCGCATCGGCGCGACCAGGCCGCGCCCGGCACCACCACGCCCGCGCCCGGTCAGCGCGGCCACACTCAGCCAGCTCGGCATCAGCCGCATTTAGGACACCGGCCGCGCTGCCCCGCCACCAGGGGCAGCTCATCGCCATCACGGCTCAGCCCTCCGCACGGAGGCCCGCGCCGTTGTGCCGCGCACCTGCGGTGCTGTCCTGAACATTTCGCGTTGAAAGCCGACTTTTCATGACTTCGTCTGGCATCGTGCCGTCCAACACTTTCTTTCGCGCCGCCACCCGCGGCGAGCGACCGGGCCGCTGGGCACACCAGCCGCATGGCCCTGCCGGCCCGAGTCCGGAAGGCTCCGGCCGTGACGCAGCGGTGGTGCAGCGATGAAGGAGCAGATCCTTCCGCCGCTGCGCACCAGCCACGCGTGGCAAGGCCTCCAGGGCCGGTGGTGCTACGACACGTGGGGCCGCAACGGCCGGCCGGTGGTGCTGCTGCCCGCCGTCCTGTTCGGCCGGGAACTCTGGTGGCCCCTGGCTGCCGAGCTGCGCCCACACGCCACGGTGATCGCCGTCGACCTGCCCGGCCACCGCGACAGCGGTGACCGGCGCGGGCGGTACACGCCCGACGACCTGATCGACGATCTCGCCGGCCTGATCTACAGCCTGGGTGTCCGGCGGGCTCCGGTCGTCGTCGGGCACGCCTCGTCGGCGGCGCTGGCGACCCTGTTCGCTACCCGGTACGCCACCCACGCGGTCGTCACCGTCGACGCCACCGTCCCCGCGGACCCGGCGACATCGGCAGCCATCGACGGTGCGGCGTACCTGGCCGCCCTGCCCCTGGACGACATCCCCGCGGCGTTCCGGTCGCTGGCCCAGCCCAGCGACGAATCCGGCCTGCTCCGCGCCTACCAGCCATGCCTCGACCTCACCGTGACACCGGCACCCGGCACGGCGGCGCTCGCCGTGCACAGCAGTCCGCCCGTCAGCTGCCCCGGCGCCGCGAGGCACTGCTGGCAGCAGCACATCTACCACCGGCCCGGCCGGTTCGCACACCTGACCGACGTGCGTCGCCTGGCCTCGGACATCACCACCCTGGTGTGAGGTGGCCGGCTCGGACCTGCCGGCGGACCGGAGCCGGGCCGCCGGTGACGGTGAGGTCGCGGCCGAACAGGTTCCCGCCGGCGCCGCCAGCGTGAGCGCCGCTCGTGGCGGTCCGGCCCGGCAGGTCGTCGGTCAGGTTCCGCTGAGCGCCTCGGTGGGCATGAGCCGGGCGGCGCGCATCGCCGGGTAGGCGCCGGCGACCGCGCCGATCAGCGCTGCCCCGCCGAGGCCGGTCAGCGTGGCACCGGCGGGGATGACTACCGGCCAGTTCTGTGACCACGCGTATCCGGTGGTCGCGGTGATGCCGAGCAGGGTTCCGCCGAGGCCGCCCAGCGCGGACAGCACGACCGCCTCGGTGAGGAATTGGGCCCGGATCTGGCCGCGGTGGGCGCCCAGTGCGCGGCGCAGCCCGATCTCGGCGCGCCTTTCCAGTACCGAGATCACCATGGTGTTGGCGACCCCGATGCCGCCGACCAGCAGGGCCACCGCGGCCAGGCCGAGGAACAGCGCCGAGAAGCTGGTCTGGGTGGCCCGTTTGGCGGCCAGCGCGTCGGACGGGGCGGTGACCTGGACATCGGACGGGTGCTGCGGGTCGACGGTGGCGGGTAGCACGGCCCGGACGGCCTCGATGTAGTCCTCCTGAGCCTGCAGGAAGATCACCGTGGGATGGCCGTCGAAATGCAGCAGCGTACGGGCGGCGTGCCAGCCGATCAGCACCGCACGGTCGATGTCGGGGTGCAGCGCGATGCTGTGCAGGATGCCGATGACGGTGAACCACTGGTCGCCGATCATCACCTGCGGCGGGGTCGCACCGGCGGGCAGGTCGCTGAAGCCGAGCCGGGTCGCGGCCACCGAGCCGAACACCACCATCGGCAGTTTTTCACTGGTGGCGTCGAGGAAACGACCGGCGCGGACTGTGCCGTTGAGGGTGGTCAGCAGGTTGCTCTTGCCGGCCAGGACGGTCAGGCCGAGCCCGTCCTGGGAATCGGTGCGGTCGTTGCGGCGGACCACGGTGTGTGTGTTGGCCACGGCGCTGGCGGTGAGGACCGGTCCGATCCGCGCCGCCATGGCGGGTGCCTCCTCCGGCAGGGTCACCGGCGGGTCGCGATCGATGGGTGCCACCTGCAAGGTGTTGGTGCCCAGTGCCGACAGGGTCCGCAGCAGGTCCGCCTGGCTGGATGCCGGAATGCCGGTCACCACGACCATCGTCGCGATGCCGATGGAGATCCCCAATGCCGACAGCAGTGCTCGCATCTTGCGGGTGCGGATGCCGATCAGGCCGACACCGAGCAGGTCACGAGGGCCGAGCCGGCTCATGCGGCACTCTCCGGCGAAATCACGTCCGCGATGAGGCGCCCATCGCGCATGTGTACCTGCCGTGGTGCCTGGGCGGCGATGTCCCGATCGTGGGTGATGAGCGCGATGGTCGTGCCTTCCGCATTCAGTTCGGTCAGCAGTCTCAGTACGGCCTGGCCGTTGACCGTGTCGAGGGCACCGGTCGGTTCGTCCGCCAGCACCAGGACCGGACCGTTCACCAGGGCTCGGGCGATGGCAACCCGCTGCCGCTCACCGCCGGACAACTCGTGCGGGCGGTGGGTTATCCGATGGCCGAGCCCGACCCGGTCGAGGGCCTCCTCGGCCATAGCGCGCCGGTTGCGCCGCGGGATGCCGGCGTAGAGCAGGCCGGTGGCGACGTTCTCGGCGGCACTCAGCCCGGCGGTGAGGTGAAACTGCTGGAAGATGAAGCCGAGCCGCCGGCCGCGAATGTCGGACAGGTCGCGGTCGGAGAGCCGGGTGACGTCCTGGCCGAGGATCTCGATCGTTCCGGAGGTGGGCCGGTCGAGCGTCCCCATGATGTTCAGCAGGGTCGACTTGCCGGAGCCGGAGGGACCGACGATGGCCAGCATTTCGCCCTGTTCGATCCGCAGGGACACCTCGTCGAGCGCGGTGACCTCCGGGGCATACCGCATGCTCGCCCGGCGCACCGACAGCACCGTGCTCACGACGTCGTCACCACGGTCATGCCCTCGTTGATGCCGGTCCCGCTGACCTCGACCTGACCGTCGGCGAAGATGCCGGTCTTGACGGCGATCAGGGCGCCGGCGGGTGTCTGCAGCGCGTACCCGCCCTCTTGCAGCGCGAGCAGCGCGCTGATCGGGACGGTCAGGACCTGTTTGTGGGTCTGCGCCGCGAAGGAGACCTGCAGATCGGCCGAGTCGACCAGCTTGAGCTTCGACGGCTGGTCCAGGACGAGGGTGATGGTGAGTTTCGGGCTCGACGGGTCACCGCCGTCCGGGGTTTGTAACGCCGTGCCCACCGAGGTCACGGTGGCCGGCGCAGTGGTGCCGTCGGAGAGGGCCACCGTGGCGTGATCGCCGTTGTCGACGGCGGCGGCCTCACTCCGGTCGGCCAGCACGGTGATCACTTTGCTGGTCGACGTGGCCGACAGCAACTCTCCCGTGGCGGGGGCACCGACCTGCGCCGATAGTGCACTGACGCGGACCGCGGCCGGGAGCACCAGGACGGAACCGACCGTGAGCTCGCCGCTCGCCGGGAGCTCGAGGTGTCGCTGCCAGGCGGTGATCGCGTTGATCAGGGCCGCGGTCAGGACTGCTTCACCGTCGTGGACCGTCCTGGTGACGACCCGTGCCGGGAGATGCGTCCGGGTGGTGGTCGGCCCCTTGTCTGTCGTGGCAGCAGGCGAAGGAGCGCTGCCGGGCGCGTCGGTCGTGGCGCCGGGCGCCGGCATATCCGTTGTGGCGGCGGACGGGACGGACTGGGTGACGGCCGTTCCTGGTGCCGGTTGTCTGCCTACCTCGTAGCCCAGGGCGCGCAGGTTGTTGAACACCATCCGCACGTCGCGCCCCACGGTGCCCCTGGTGTCCAGATCCCGGAAGAGGGGGATCTTGCCGTAGAACAGCGGCACGGATTGGTCGTTTACCGCGTACACCCGCTGTCCGCGAGTGATCGTCGTCCCGGCGGCCGGCAGCCAGGTGATCACTCCGGTCCCGCTGCCGGTGATGACGCGGGTCGCGCCGTAACCGAGAGTTCCGGAGATGGTGCGCGCGGTGGAGATGTCCCCTTTGGTGACCGTCGTGGTCGCCGTCGGGGTCACCGGTTCCGCTCTCTGGTCGGCAGCGGCGGCTCGACCGGCCCACCGGGCGAAGCCGAGACCCAGGCCCAGGACGGACAGGGCCACGATGACGCAGACGACGCCGGCAAGACGGCGTCGGCTGCGGGATCGACTCGGCCTGGATGCCGCCGAGATGGCCGATCCGGCGGGCCCGGATCGCGGGATCATTCGCATACCGGCAGGTTGCCGGGCGATTGTCGAGAGATTGTCAAGAGAAAAGCCGAGCGTTTGGCGACGGTCGCCGGTGGCGGCCTATAGTCCGCCGGGTGTGCGCTGACATTCTCGTCGCCGAGGACAACCGCCGTCAGGCCGACCTGGTGGGCAGCTACTTGCGGGCCGAAGGTCATCGGCTCCTCGTCGTGCACGACGGGCGCGAGGCGCTCGCCGAGGCACGCCGGACGCGACCGGATCTGATCATTCTCGACGTGATGATGCCGGGCCTCGACGGCCTGAACGTGTGCCGAATCCTGCGTAAGGAGTCGTCGGTGCTGGTCCTGATGCTCACCGCCCGGTCCGGTGAGGACGACTTGCTGCTCGGGCTGGATCTGGGCGCCGACGACTACGTGACGAAGCCGTACAGCCCGCGGGAGTTGGTGGCTCGGGTGCGTACCCTGCTGCGGCGAGTGGATCGGGTCCGGGTCGACGACGACCTGCTGCACGTCGGTGACCTGACGATGGATGTACCCCGGCGGGTCGTCACCATCGGAGAGCGAGAAATCTCGTGTACGCCGGCCGAGTTCGCGATCCTGGCGATGCTGGCCGGGCAGCCCGATCGGATCTTCACTCGCGGCCAGCTGCTCGCACACGCCCAGGGACTGGACCGGGACTCCACCAACCGGGCGGTCGACACCCACGTGCTGAATCTGCGGCGCAAGATCGAGAACAACCCGCGGCATCCGGTCCGGCTGCTGTCCGTGTACGGCCTCGGATACAAGCTCACCGATCCGTCCGTCGCGCCGAAAGACGCTGATGCGCCGTCCTGACCTGCCGTGGCATCGTAGTTTGATCATTCGGCTGCTGGCGACGTCGATCCTGATAGCCATCGCTGCGATCGCGGCGACCGCTTGGTTCACGGCCAGGACGACGACCCGGGCCATCGCGCAGCAACAAGGTCGCTCGCTCGCCGACGACACGCTGATCTACGACACGCTGATCGGATTCGCCGCCACCCACTCGAGCTGGGACGATGTCTCGCCCACCGTCGCGGACCTGGGCAGACGTACCGGCCATCGGGTCACCCTGCTGACCCGGGACCGCCAGCCGATCGCCGACTCGTCGGCAGGGCCGAGCCTGCAGGCTACCCGGCCGTCGGCCGTCGTCGACCCGCTCCGGGTCAACCCCGACAGCAACGATGCGGGCAAGGCAACCATCGATGCTCGCGCGGTCGGGCCGTACCGGCTCCCCACTCGCGAGCGCCAGGAACTGGACGACTACGCCCGCCAGTCCCTCGCGTGCGTGAAGAGCAACGTCAATGCGCGGTTGACACACACGCCCAGCGGCCGTCCCGTCGTGACCCCGGACCCCTTCGGTGCCGGTTGCGAATCCAACGGATTGCAAGACCCGACACCGACCGAGGTGAAGGCACTGCGGACCCTACGGGGCCTGATGGGCAGTTGTCTGGGCCAGAAGGTGCCGGGCTCCATCTATGTCGATCAGCAGTTCGCCGTGCTGAGCAAAGGTGTGCCGTTGCCTCGCGGCGTCAGCCTGGAAAAAATCCAGCGATGCCTGCAATCCGCTCGCCAGGTGCAGCTCACCCCCTACGTGGCGCCGGCCGCACTACTTTTCATCACTGACCACGAGGCCGGTGCGCCGGCCACCTCGATCAGCCTGACCCGTCCCAACGTCATCCGGATCGCCGTGGGCACCGGACTCGTGCTGATCATCGCGGTGGCGGTCACCCTCCTGGTCGGCACCCGTCTGGTCCGGCCGCTGCGGCGGCTCACCGCGTCCGTCCGCCGCCCGGTCGAGCAGCAGAGCCGGGTCCCGGTCGGCGCCCGCGATGAGATCGGTTACCTGGCCGTGGCCCTCAACGATCTGTTCGACCGGCGGGAAACCCTGGAGGCGCAGCGTAAAGCCCTGGTGAGCGACCTGGCCCATGAACTTCGCACGCCGCTGACCACCATCCGTGGCTCCATCGAGGCCGCCCAGGACGGTATGACACCGACCGACGCAAAGCTGCTGGATGTACTGCTCGAGGAGACGTCCCTGCTGCAACGTGTGGTGGACGATCTGCGCGACCTGGCCGCCGCGGACACGGGAGACCTGCAGCTCTATCCCGAGTACGTGTACGTCAACGACGTCCTGACGCAGGTCGCCGATGCACACCGCAGGATCGCCGAGTCTCAGCACATCCGCCTCTCGACCGATTTCACCGTCGACCCGCAGCTGTCGGTGGACCCGGTCCGGCTGCGCCAGATCGTCGGCAATCTGGTCACCAACGCCATCCGGCACACCGACAACGGTGGTGTCATCACACTACGAACCGCCGCAACCGGCGATCAGTTCGTCATCGAGGTAGCGGACACCGGAACGGGCATCGCACCCGCCGACCTGCCACGAATCTTCGACCGCTTCTGGCGCGCCGACTTCTCCCGTAGCCGAACCACCGGCGGCAGCGGCCTCGGCCTGGCCATCGCCCGCAAACTGATCGAGGCCCACGACGGCCACATCACCGCGACAAGCCGGCTCGGCGTCGGCAGCACCTTCACCATCACCCTGCCCCAGGCCCGCCAAGCACCGGTGTGACCCGGTTAGAGGTCTCGACAGTTCGCTGACATTGCTCGGTGAGGATTCCGGCATGTCCATCATCGGAGTTTCTCGTTCGCGGAGCGCGGCCGTGGCTGTCACCGCCGCCGTCTGCCTGGCTCTCGTCGCCGGCTGCAGCAGCGCTGCCACGACCGATTCCTCGTCCGGCGCCCAGGCCACCACGGGTGTCGCCAGCATCCAGCAGCCGTCCGCCGCCGCCTCGGCCACGGCGGTATCAGCGGAGCGCCCCCTCATCCGGCTCGACGCCTCCGACGAGGAGATCACACGGGCGGCAGATGTCTTCACCACCTGCCTGCTGACGAACGGCCTCCCCAAGGCAGCCGTCATGAAGGGCGGGTACACAATCGATCCCGCCAACATTTCGGACGCCTGGGGCCCGTTGTCCGACAAGGTGCGGGCCGACCTCAAGAAGAATTGCGCATCGAAGCAACCCGAATTTGCGCGGGACCCTGCCAGGCGGCTCGACCCGGCCTACGCCGACCACATGGAGGCGTTCATCAAGTGCCTCAACGACCACGATATCAAGGCTGTCCTCCAGGACGGCGAGTTGTCGTCGATCGACGTCATGCCCACCGGGAGCAAGGCTCACTGGATGCAGGACTGCGAACAAGAGGGGTTCGCCAGCTATTACTCGACGTTGAAATGATTGCCGCCACTCGACGTTGACACGATTGCCGGGCCGGACGTCCTGTCCGGCCCGGCAATCCGGCCACGATCACCTCACGGGCGCCGGTCCTCCCAGTACAGACGCTCGGCCTTGTCCAGGTCATGGACGACTTTGCACTCCGCATCGATCCACATCGTGGCGCGCGACTTCGATGTGTAGGCGGGCCAATGCGGGGCGCCAGGCGCGGCGGGATGGCCGGTGCGAGCGAATCCGGCCCACAACGCGCTCATGTGGCGGGAAGTGTCCTGCCGTCCCGGCACCGCGTCGCTGCTCAGGGTGGTGAACTTGAGGGGGATGTCGGCGGCGTGCGGTGAGCCGAGCGGGAAGTCCATGCCGGGCACGAGGGTGGGGTCAGGGTAGGCGAGATGGTACATGTACACCGGTGCGCGGCGCTGCGCCTGCTTGGCTTCGGCGATCTTGATGGCGTCGCGCCAGATCGGTGAAGTGGTGATCGCGAAGTACAACTGGGCCGGGGTGGCGTCCGGCCGTGACTTGCGGAACGTGTCGATGATCCGGTCGAGTTCGGCGCCCTGGTAGGTGCCGCTCAACCGGCTGCGCAGGCCGGCCCCGTCGATGCGGAAGATGTCCGGCGGGCCGAACAGGCTGAAGAACACCGTTTCGTCGCGGCAAGTGCCGACCATCAGCGGTTTGCCGGCCGAGAACGGCGCGGCGCCGTCGGCGAACGGGTGCCGCGGGATGACGTGACCGTCGACGAAGGCGCCGAAGCCGGGCAGCACCGGGTCGGGGTCGCCCCACGGCGCGACGCCGTTGGCGGCCTCGGACTGCTGGATCTCCAGCAGCCGCGCGGCCGGGATGTCGTGCAGCTTGCCGGTGTCGCGGGCGGTCAAGCCGAGCAGCTCCAAGGTCCGCCGTGCCCGGTTGGTGGCACCGGCGCGGCGGGGGAACCGCAGCGGAGCGGCGCTCTCGATCGAGGCCTTGTGGAACAACCGCGAAGCCGCCGGCATGGTGTAGACGGCCGCGGTCTTGGCGCCGCCGCCGCTCTCACCCCAGACCATGATGTTGTCCGGGTCGCCGCCGAAGTTCGCGATGTTCTCGGCCGTCCAGCGCAGCGCCGCGAGGATGTCGAGCATGCCCTGGTTGGCGGCGTGGTCACCGCCGGTGAGGTCGCCGAGGAACAGGTAGCCGAGCAGGCCGAGGCGGTGGTGGGATTCGACGACCACCACGTCGTGGCGCTGCGCGAGACGGGTGCCGTCCTGCCCGGTGGCCGAACCGGATCCGATCATGTAGCCGCCGTGGTTGTAGAACATCGCCGGCCGGCGTCTGCGGTCGGCGGCCGGGGTCCAGACGTTGAGGTAGAGGCAGTCCTCGGACGGGGACGCCGAGGAACTTGACGATGCCGTCCTCGCGCCGGCCGCGCACCCGGCCGTACCGGGTCGCGGCCTCGTCGCTGTGCCGGGTGCCGTGGGCCTGCGCGGGCAGCGGCACGCTCAGCGCGGCGGCCACCGACAGCGACCCTCCGATCAGGGTTCTGCGGGTCATGCCAATGTCCATGATCAAACCTCCTTCGACGGGCGCACGACGGTCACGTGATGCTGAAGGTGTAGGTGCCGGACGGCACCTGGTAGACGGCGTAGCCGTCGGTGGTGCGCAGGAACGTCGCGCGGTGCGGGGTACCGGCCACCCGGCCGCCCGGCCGCCCAGGGTGGGCATACAGATCTTGACGGCGGTGTTCGGCGGGACGGTGACGGTCAGCCGCAACCGGTCGCCGACGCGCGTCCACTCGCTGCGGGCGGTGCCCTGCGGGGTGGTGTAGTGGCCCTTGACGAAGGTCAGGTCACCGACCACCTTCGGCCGGAAGACCATTTCCCGGTACGCACGGTCGGCGCCATGCCGATGGTGCCGCCGCTGGCACGCGGGCCGTCGCCGGTTCGGCCGACACCCAGTCGGCCAGGGCCGCGTCGACGAGGTGACCGACCGCCTTCTGCCGGGCGATGTAGTCGGCGAAACGCACCATCGGCGCGTAGTAGCGGGCCGCGGTCTCGGTGTCGCCGTAGAGCCGGCGCAGAAACCGGGCACCAGGATGATCGCGTCACCCCAGTTGATCTCGTCGCCGAAGCGGCCGGTGTAACCCCAGTCGTAGAACGGGGTCTTGAGTGCGCCGTTGCCGGCCATCGGGGAGTCCGCGATCGACTGCCCCACCCAGCAGGGCGGCTATCTCGGCGCCCAGCAGCTGCTGGCCCGCCCGGTGCGCCCCACCGCCATCTTCGCCGGCGCCGACGTCGTCGCGCTCGGCACCATGGAAGCGATCGCCGAAGCCGGTCTGACGGTGCCCGGCGACATGTCGGTGGCCGGCTACGACAACAGCGCCCTCGCCGCGTTCGGGCCGATCTCGCTGACCAGCGTGGACTAGGACGGCCGGCAGATGGGCGCGAACGCGGCCCGCCTACTGGTCGACCGGATCGGCCAGCGCGACCGCCGCACCGCCCAGATCACCCTGTCACCGACCCTGGTCGTGCGGCGCACCACCGCGGCACCCCGTCTTTCATGAACCTGTGACGAGCAGGGCCTTACGAACCTCCCGGTCACGGAGCACTTTCACGATTTCCGGTAGGCCGGCGAAGATGACGGCTGCGCCGGGTTGCTCGACCTGGCGCAGCATCGCTTGGCAGACGTCGGCGCACGGCTGTTGCCGGATCATGTGCAGCAGCGTGGCGGGTCGATAGTTGTTTTCGCCGCGCACGGCGCCGGGCCATGCTCGCAGGCACAGGATGACGACCTCGTAGACGTTCTGTCGTGCTCGCGCCAGAGGATAGCGGTTCAGGCCGAACACCTCGATGGTGTGGCGGCCCTTCTCCGTCAGCGCTCGATACTCGCCTGCCGACAATGACAGCGTCAGATGCTCGAACGGGTCTTCGGCTGTCGGATCGATCAGGAGCGGCTGTCCGTGCTCGTCAACGGGGAACAGCTCACGTTTGTGGTGACTGTTGCAATGTGAGCAGGCCAGAAGATGGTTCAGCCAGTCGAACGTGCGCAGCGGATTGCGCGTCAGTGGCTCGTGGTGGTCGATGTCCGTGCCGAAACTATCTCCGCAGTACATGCAGCGTTCGATCCCCGGGGCCATCGTCTGCAGAACAGTACGCAGCGGCTCGACTACGTTCGTCCGGGTGCTTGTTCTGCGCCAGAGCGACCGCGCCGTCGCGGTCCGGGTATCCGCGGCGGCGGCCTCGATGAGGTCGGTCAGAGTCGTCATCCGGTTGCCGACGTCAGCTGGCAATGACTCGCGACGGATCGGGATCACGGGCGGAGTTGCTCCGCATCCGACACCAGCCGTGCGGCGATTTCACCGACCCGGGCGGTGGGTGAGCTGGTGAGCAACTCGCGCAGTTGTAAGTAGCGCTGCACGGAAGGTTCGTCGGCCTCGCCGGTGATGACTGTTGTCTCCAAGTCCACCAGCTCCCGGCGTAGCTTGACTGCCTGCTCCGAGTACGGCGTGTCCAGGCCGAACAGCTCCGACATGACGGCGTCGTCGCCGCTGCCGTAGACGATCCGCTCGTACAGATCCTGGTCCACGATCTGTGGCGGGCTGCTTTCGTCGGGTCCGGGCAGGCGGATGAGCCCGTTCTCGTCAGCGGATTGGCAGATGTAGGGACTGTGCGTGGTGACGATGAATTGTGTCCGCGGGAAGTGCTGCTTGAGCCAGCCGCCGATGCGTTTCTGCCATGACACGTGCAGGTGCGCATCAACCTCATCGATGATCACCACACCGGGTGCGAGGACCGCGGTCAGCCCGCCGATGTCGGTGACTTCCAGGCTTCCGTATGCCTCGTGGACCTGTTTCAGCAGGTCGACAACCAGAGCGGCGACGGTCCGGTATCCATCACTCATCTCGCGGAGCGGGAACCGGTGGCTGCCCCGTTGGACCCAGAGGCCGTCCGAGTTGACCTCCTGGATCTGGTAGCCGTCGGGCAGCAGGCCATCGCCGAGGACGGCGAGCGCGGCCTCTTTGAGCTCGGTCGCCCCGGCGCGGTTCTCCAGCGATCGCAGATGCTGCTCGATGAGCCAGCTGACACCTTCAGCGAGTGATGCCTCCTCTTCGAACAGACTCGCCATCCGCGCGGCAGGACCGCGGCTGAGCATCAAGCGCTGCGCGTTTCCTGAGCCACCGGCAAGGCGACGGAACGGGCCATATGCTGCGCAAAACCAGCCCGCTGGATTATCGGACCATGGCCCCCGTCTGGCTGCCGTCATCCCGTGCGGCCCGAGTTCCGGCTCACCGATCGACGGCTGCCTGTCGCGTACGCGGAAGAGGTCTTCCTCGGAAACCTTCCAGCTCAAGCCGGCCCAGAACGGCGCTCCGGGCGGACGGCCTTTTGCCCCGAAGCTGTCGACATCCGGTTCGTTGGTCAGTTGTACCGCGGCGATGGCCTGTGGTTTACCTACCGACACCCAGCTCGCGAAGTCGGTGACCAGGTTACGAGCTACACCAGGGCCACCAATGGCGAGAGCGACAGCCCGCAGCAGAGAGGTTTTCCCCGAGCCGTTGCGGCCAGCAAGGACTGTCCACCCAGCCAGAGTGCCGTCCGGCCGGGTGAGGTCAAGCGAGACGTCGCGGGCGTCATGGAAACCCCGCACGCTCTGCAGCTTGATCTCTTTGATGTACACCTGACATCCCCTCGCCTGCGGCCGCAGGCTCATATCTCGAGATCACGCCTGATCGGAGTTAGCGTATCCAGCCGAGCATGTAGCTGGATCCTCAACCAGGCCGCATCCCACCAGGATGGCAGGGCGTGTCGGGATATCCGTCCACGGGTCAGAGGCGTTCATCGACAGGCTCAGTTGCGGGGCTCGCCGGCTGCGGACTGGCGGACGCGGTCGTAGTGGCGGCGGGCCTTCACGCGGTTTCCGCAGACCGCCATCGAGCACCAGCGGGCGCTGTTGGGCTTGCTGTGGTCGATCAGGAAGAGGCGGCACTCCGGGTTGTTCAGCAGTGCCCCGGACCACCGCTTGAAGATCGTCGCGGGCGGCGCGGACGGCTCGCCACTCCTCGGGTGAGGCGTCTCGGCCACGGTCCCTCAGCCACGCACGGCCGGCGTCGGTGTCGGCGAGTTCGTCGAGGTCGACGCCGTCGGCGACGGGTGTGGTGTTCAGCAGCTCCAGGAGGAACTGCTCGTCCGCGCGATCCACGTCTAACCGCCATTCCACCGGAACCTGATTCCGGCCCTGGCCGATCGCTACCACGTCATCGCGCCCGGCGCCGACGAGTTCGCGTACACCTTCGACGCCCTGACCGACCTGACGTCGGGGCTGCTGTACCAGCTGGGGCTGACCTGTTACGCGATCTACGTGCAGGACTACGGCGCGCCGCCGCGCTGATGGCCGCGACGCAGCGCCCGGTTCGCGACATGGTGTTCACCGAGGCCTCCGGCGCGCCCGCCCGCCGCGTACTCAGAATGGTCCGTTCGAACGTCCTGTCCCACGCACCGTGTCCATGGCCTCACCGTATACATCGGTGTCTGCCCACCAGGGCCGCCCGATCCCGGGTGTGTGAAGTTCCGGCGTGGAGCTCGCCGGAACTTCACACACCGTCGGGGTCAGCCGATCGTCACCGGCGGCCGGTGAGGATCGATACCGGCTGCGGCGCGACCACCGGCGGCAGCCGCTTGCCGGCCGTCGCGCTCATCGTGGTCGCGGTCGCCGGGTCGCCTCCGGGGTCGATCGGCTCGGTGAACGGCTGGTGCTCGGCGGCACAGACCTTGCCCTTGGCCGGCAACGCGGCGCTGAGCAGGTACCTGTCGATCGCGCCGGTCGCGCAGGTCCCCGTCCCGTATGCGGTGTGCCCCCAGTTGTCGCTGGTCAGCAGCCGCGAGTTGGGCAGCTGCCGGCTCATCGCCACGGACGAGTCGTAGTTGGTCGCCGGGTCCCAGAAGTTCCCGACGAGCAGCACCGGAGCGGACGTCCGCTTGGTGAACGGCCCCCGGTACGCATCCTCGTCCCGCACCGTCCAGGTGGTGCGGGCACAGGGGACGTCGATGTATCCCCACGCCTTCCCGAAGTACGGCGCCTGCCGGTCCCGGACGGTTGTCGCAGCCGGCCAGCTCGCGACGTTCTTCGGGTGGGTGCCGTCGGTGCAGACCACGCCCATGGTCGCCTCGAAGCCGTTGTCGTACGGGAAGTCGTACCCGGTCGCCCGGGCGGTCCGGATGCGGTGCAGCACCGAGGCTCGTGCCGTCGACACCGCGGACGAGGACCCACCCTTGATCAGCGCGGCGACGTCCGCCGCCAGTTGCATGGTGCTCTCGCCGGCGTACGGCGAGTAGAGCATGCTGAGTTCGGCGCCCACGAAGTCGGCGTAGGTGATCGTGTAGGTCCCGCTCTCGTCGCTCACCACGACCGGCTTGGCCTTGAGGCTCGTGGCGATTGCCGCGAAGTTCGCCTCCGGGTTACCCGCCGCGAACGCACAGTACTTCTCGCCGGCCTGGTCACACCGCTTGAAGATCTCCTTCAGGGCGCGGTAGGCGCCGTTCGCCGAGTGCAGCCGGGCGTCCAGGATCTGATTTCCGGCCGAGCCCGCGCCGACCCAGGCCCGCGGATCGAGGTTGCCGTCGATCGCGAGGGCCCGGACCCGGTCCGGGAACATGTTGGCGTAGTACTCGCCGAGCGCGGTGCCGTAGCTGAAGCCGAGATAGGTCAGCTTCTTGTCGCCGACGGCACGGCGGACGACGTCCATGTCCCGGGCGACCTCGGCGGTGGACATCGCGCCGGAGAGCGGTTTGCCGGTGGTCGAGCAGGCCTTCCCGAGCGCCTTGGCACCGGCGAGGTACGTCGCCTCCTGCTTCGCCCCGACCGGGAAGGCGATGTTCAGTTTGTTCAGCACCGCGGTCTGCGCCTTGACCGACCGGAAGCACTTGATGTTGGCGCTGGCCCCGATGCCGCGCGGGTCGACGCCGACGACGTCGAACTTCTGCAGCACCGACTCGCTGAGGAAGTACGGCGCGTCCAGCGCGAACGAGGTGGCCGAGCCGCCCGGGCCGCCCGGGTTGACGAACAGGCTGCCGATCTTGTGTTTCTGGTCCTTGGCCTTGACCCGGAGGACCGCGATCTCGGTCTTCGCGCCCTTCGGCTTGTCGTAGTCCAGTGGCAGCTTCACGGTCGCGCACTCGGCGATCCCGTAGCACTTGTACCACCCGAGTTTCGGGGTGGGCACCGAGTCGACCCGTTTGCGCTCGGCCTTGCTGGTCTTGGCCGGCGTCGCCTGGACCGCAGCGGCCCCGGCCGGTGTCGCCTGGACCGTAGCGGCCCCGGCCGGTGTCGCCTGGACCGTAGCGGCCTCGGCCGAGGCCGTGGATGCCTTGGCGGGGGACGCCGCCTCGGCGGGAACGGACACACCCGCGACCAGAGTGATACCGGCGATGCCGGCGGCCATCAGGCGTGATCTTGATAGGTGCATGCAGAGCCCCTTTCGCATGAGGCTCGCATCGTAGGGTGTCGATGCACGCGGAACGATCCACGTCGGAGCGGGAGTCCAGCGTCTCGGCCCCTACGGCAGGGCGACGACCATGGCCGCGTGCGGCGGCAGAGGTCAGCGCCGGTGGGGTCCGGTGGGTGGCCGGTAGCCGAGCAGGGTGGGGATCCGGCAGAGCCGCATCAGGACCTGCACGGCGGTGCCGGCCCCGGTGATCCGGGCTGTCGGGTGATGGCGCTGCCCGGCACCGTCGGGGTCGAAGGTTTGCAGGAGGCGCAGGCCGGTCAGGTCGCAGAAGCCGACGGCGGACAGGTCCAGGTCGAGGTGACGGTGGTGGGGATGGCTGTCGAGGATGGCGGCCAGCTGGTGATCAAATGCCGCCATCGTGGTGGCGTCGAGGTCACCGATCACCGTCACGACAACCGTGCCGGCATCGGCGGCTGCGGGGGTGGCGACGAGCACGAGGCGCGGGCCGGCGTCGCTCATGTGCGGCACCTGCCCTGGGATGGCGCCCCGGTGGTGCGGCGGCGGGCGACGGCCGGACCGGGCCGGGTACTGACGGTGGTCACGGCGAAGAGGCGTGTTCAAGCCGGTAACTCAGCAGCATCCGGGTACCCGTGATGTCGGTGGTGATGTCCAGACTGGTGCAGGCCTGGCGGATGAACCACAGGCCGTGCCGGTCAGTCGGGTCCGGGTCGGTGCCGGTGTCCGGAGAGATGCCGGGATGCTGGGGCAGGGCGGTGATGTCCATGCCGGGACCGTGGTCGCTGATCTCGCACCACAGCCGGTCGTCGCGGCGCCACAGCAGCAGTTGCCCGTAGCCGCCACCGTGGTTGACCGCGTTGAGCATCGCCTCGTGCACGGCGAGCACGAACCGGGCGACGTCCTGGTCGGACAGCCCGGCGGCGGTGCTGACCGCGCGCACGTGGGAGCGGACCGTGGCCAGGGTGAGGCGGTTGAACCAGCGGGCCAGCGGCACGGCCGGCGGCTCGGCGTCGAGCCCGACGCGCGCATCGGCCGGGGCGCCGGCGGGCCGGCCGAGGGTGTGGTGGCCCCGGCGGGCAGCGGCGAACGCCGTGGTGAAGTCCAGGCCGAGACGTTCCAGCGTGAGCAACTCGGCGGCTGCCGCGGCGAACGCCACCGCGGTCGGATACTGGGTGTCCAACGGGCCAGGGGTACGCCGGTACAGGTCGACGGCGCCGTCGTGGCGCACCGCGCCGGCGTGCAGGGGCAGCGCGAACACCGCCCGGGCACCGGCAGCCAGCGCAGCCTCGGTGAATCGCGGCCACCGCTGCGCCCACGGCTCGATCCGCAGATCGGCGGCCAGCACCGGCCGGCGCATCCCCGCGGCATCGCGGCACGGCCCCTCGTCCAGGCTGTACTGCGCGGACTCCAGCCGGGCGCTTGCCGCATCGCTGCTGAACCGGGTCTGCGGCACCGACCCGGCCGGCGGGCCGACATTGCGGGGCCCGGCCGACAGACCGAGCCCCGCAATGTCGGGCAGGAGCACCGCACCGGCCCGGCACAGGTCGGCCACATCGGGTCCGTGGGTACCGATCAACTCCCACACCCGGCTGTCACCACGCCGGCCGGTGCCGTCGACACCGGGCTGGCGGGCCGCATATTCGTCTGTCATGACCGCGGGACCTCGTCTTCGTCCACGCCGGCCGCCGCGTCGGACCCTCGGCTACCCGCGACCGCCGGCCACTTACCCCCCCCGGCGGGAACATTCTCCGCCACGTCGAAGGGGACACTCACCACCGACGCTACGCCCTCACCCGCCCCGGCCACAGCACTCAAACGTGGCAATCCGTGCCATGGAGGCCAACACACCTCCACCTCCCGCATCCTCGCCATGTGCGCCGCCCCGTTCGGCGCCTTGCGCAACAGGCAACCCCGGACCGCGCGTAGCCTTGCGGGGATGCGGATCGGTGAGCTTTCCCAGCGTACGGGTGTGAGCGCGCGCTCACTGCGGTACTACGAGGAGCAGGGACTGCTGAGCAGCTCACGCTCCGGCGCCGGGCAGCGGCACTATTCCGAGGCCGAGGTCGCGCGCGTGACGCTGATCCGGCAGCTGTTCGACGCGGGCATGTCCAGCCGGGTGATCGCGTCGGTGCTGCCGTGTGTGGATGTCCCGAGTGACCCGGGCGTCACCGCGTCGGCGTTCGTGACGATGACGCGTGAGCGCGACCGGATCGACGCCGACATCGCGCACCTGGTCGAGACCCGGGATGCGCTCGACGTGCTGATCGGGATCAACCGGCGGCACTGGGCGGAGCTGTCCACCGCTGCGGAGCCGGTGACACCGGCGGCCTGATGCTGTGACGCGTGACTCAGGCGGTTGCCCTTCACATCGGTGTCAGCAGTGAGGATCGCTGCAGAGCCCGGAACGGTCCGGGCCGGTCACGCGGAGGCGGAAAAAAATGGGACAGGCATGGGGATTCGGCAGCTATGGCGGGCCCGAGGTCCAGGAGCTCTTCGAGCGTCCCGACCCGGTCCCCGGGAGCGGCGAGGTGCTGATCCGGGTCGAGGTGGCCGGCGTGAATCCGCTTGATCACCTCGTACGCTCAGGTCTTGTCCCTGGTCTTGACGGCGGACGGCCGTTTCCCCTGGTGCTGGGGATGGAGGCGGCCGGAACCGTGCTCGCCCGGGGTGAGGGTGTCGAGGGGCTCGAGGTGGGTGACGCGGTCTTCGGGTTCGCGCTCACCGGTGGCGGCACCTACGCCGAGACGACGGTGCTGTCCGCGCCGAACACCGCGCGCATCCCGGCGGGCCTGTCCGCGGCCGTGGCGGCGACGCTGCCGGTGGCCGGGACGACCGCGGTGGATGCGCTCGACCAGCTCGGCCTCCCGGCCGGTGCCACGATCCTGGTCAACGGCGTCGGCGGCGGGGTCGGCCTGCTCGTCGCCCGGCTGGCCGCCGAGCGCGACCTGCGGGTGATCGGCATCGGCAGCACCGCCAAGCGCGAACCCGCCGAGGCCGTCGGGGTGCGGTTCGTCGACTACACCGCCGGGGACGTCGTCGCCGCGGCCCGCGAGCTTGCCCCGGGCGGCGTGGACGGGATCGTCGACCTGGTCGGCGGCACGTCGCTGCGGGCGGTCGCCCCGCTGGCCAAGGATCCGCGCACCGTCATCGCCGTGGATGACATGTCGGTGGCCGAGATCGGTGGGCGTTTCGTCGAGCGGCGCCTGGACCGCGAGAACCTGGAGCGGACCGCCCGGCTGGCCCTCGACGGCGTCCTCACTCCCGCGATCACCGCGGTGCATCCGCTGTCCGACGCTCCGGCCGCCCTCGCCGCCGTCGAGAACGGTCACACGTCCGGCAAAGTGATCATCAAGGTGGGGTGAGCCGGCCGGCCGCCTCACCCGCCAGCCAGCCGGCCGGCCGCCTCACCCGCCGAGGCCGCCGAGGCCGGTGAGGCGGCTGAGCGCGGCGAAGCCCTCGTCGGTCCCGGGCCAGTGCCGGCGGACCGCGTCGACGCCGGCCCGGCGCACCGTGGACCGCAGGACCGCGGTGACGATGATGGCATCGTCGGCATACCCGAGCACGGGAATGAAGTCGGGGATCAGGTCGAACGGGAACGCCAGGTAGGCCAGGAGCACGCCGATGCGGATCCGGACACCGCGCGGCAACCGCTGATCGGCGGCGAGACGACGCAACAACCGCAGCAGATCGGGCAACAGGCGAAGAGCTTCCTTGAGCTGAGCTCGACCAGGCCGCGCGACCAACAGGGCGATCAGCAGAGCGAGCCAGACCACCAGCAGCGCGACACCGGCGCCGATCAGGGTCTGCCACCACCAGGCCATGTGCTGCTCCCCCGCGGCCGTCAACGACAGGTTCACCATGCAACGCTCCTCGGTCCGGGCATCCGTCCCGACGGTAGCCCGCCGGCCGGGCCGGGCCGCATATGCCAGGGTCCGGCGGCGCAGGTGCCCTGGACCTGCTCACCTCGATCCACCGAACGACCTACCGCATGACGAGGGTGAATGGCGTGTCCGAAACCCACCTGGCGGACGCACTCGTGACATTGGCCGACACGCTCGTCGACGACTTCGACGTGATCGACTTCCTGCACGGCCTCACCGAACACCCTCAACCTTTTCGACACCGCACCGGCGCGCTCCCCGCGGAGAAGCTGCGGATCGGCCGAGCCATGGCCGACGTCGCCACGATAGGACTACTGCAGCAACGCGCCATCGCGGATCCGAGCGGACCGCCCCCGCGTCCCCCGGCGCCCACACCACCACGCGACATCGGGCGTAGCATCACGTCCAAGGAGTAGCGCCGCTCCGCCGGAGCAGGATCTGAACACCCTCCGCGCGAAACATGCCTCCTGCCTCCAGACCCCGGGCCGGGTTCCATCCGCCTGGGGGTTAGCCATGACCGACCGCACACCACATCGCAGCGTCATCACCGTGGCCACACCGGCCCGCACCCACCGTGCGGATACCTCGGCAGAGCGTGGGCCTGCTCCCGGTCACACGTACTCCGGCAGTCCGGTGAGCGCCGGACAGCTGCCTTCGGCCGAATTCCCTGCCCGCCAGGCACCGGCGCCATCGTTTCCCGGTGTTCCGATCCAGATCGGGGCACCCGCGTCCGGCAGTCCGTACCCCGCAGGCAATGCCGATGCCGAGACATTCCCGGCCGACGACGAAGAACTGGTGACGGTGCTGGCGGCAGTCGCCGGCGGCGCTACAGCGCTGTTGCACGAGTCTCGCCGACGCCAGCAGTGGCAGGCCGCGATGACGGAGCTGTCCACCGCCGTGCTGGGCAACGACGATCCGGTCGGTTTCGCGCTGCCGCAGATCGTCGTCCACGCGACCAGCGCATCGTCCGCCGCCGGAGTGTGCGTCTGCGTACCCGCAGGGCAACCGGACATGTTGCTGGTCGCCGCGGGCGGCGGCGTCTACACCGACAGCATCGGTACCACCTTTTCCACCGCAGGATCCGTCTACGCCGACGCGCTCGCCGACCGTAGACCCGCTGTTGTCGCCGACTGGTACGCGAGACCCCGCGCCGACGGACAGCTTCTCGACGGAGTCGGGCCGGCCGTGGCGCTGCCGATGCGTAACGACGCTGCGGTCACCGGTGTGCTGTTCGTGTGCAACCAGCGCGCCGCTCCCCGTTTCGACGCCCTGGACCTCGAGCTCTTCGGCGGTTACGCCCGCCACGCCGCTCTGGTCATGCAACTGGCCCTGGCCCGACACGACAATGTGCAGCTGCGGCTGAGCGACGATCGCCAGCAGATCGGTGACGACCTGCACCACCACGTGCTGCACCGCGTGTCCCAGCTCGGCATCGACCTGCACGGCATTGCTGCTCGCCTGCACGACAGCACCGCCCAGGCCACGATCATGACCGCCATCGACGACACCGACACGATCATCCGCGAACTGCGTTCCGCGATCTTCTCCCTGCATCGCCTCGAACCGGCCCGGCCCGGCGCCATCCGGCATCCCCCAGCAGCCGAGTGAGAGCCAGCGCGGTACCGGGTACGCCACAGCAACGCTGACCAGCTCCGAAACCTCCCGCTGTGCGGCTGTCGAGAGCTACCGCCCGCGCCGGGACGCATCGGCACTGCCACACCTTGACTCATGACGACGGGTCCGGACCCTGCTCGATCGCCCTTGCCAGCAGAAGTCACCAGTCCGGAGGACCCCATGTCCATCACGCCGCGGGTGTCATCACCCGCTCAGCTCAGCCTGCAGACGACGAACCCGGCAGCGGGCATCGTCCACATCGCCGTCGCCGGCGAGATCGACCTCAACAACACCGGAGAACTCCGGGCGCAGCTGTTCCACGCCCTCCGCACACGACGTCCGCACCACATCGCCGTCGACCTCGCCGGGGTGAGGTTCATCGACTGCGGTGGCCTCGCTGTCCTCATCCTGCTCAGCCAGGCAGCCCTGAGCAGCGGCTGCTGCTTGGAGTTCACCGATCCACCGGCTTTCCTCCTGCGCATGCTCAAGGAGACCGGGACGCTCAGCATCCTCACCGTTCATCCGACGGGGCCTCCCACGTAGCCGGCCGGCTCGCCACAGCGGACCACAAGCAGCACGGCGGCCGCCCGCTCAAGCGCCCTCCTGGCCCGGCGAGGGCCTCCGGCACACCGTCAGCGACGCTGCCCACTCCCGAGCATCACGAACTGACACGAGCCGTCATGATGTCTGCGCAACGTGCACGTGTCTCCGGTGGGCAGATGCACCCGGCCGCATTCACCCTGCCGAGCCAGATCCTCGTTGATGGACGGGATGTGCAGTTCCGGCAGATCGCCGCGATCGAGATTCTTGTTCACCAGGTCCTCCTCGGGTAGATCAGATGGTGGGGTGGGTGCGCCGGTCGCCGACTCGCTCGATGGCCGGCCGGTGGACAGCCGTGGGGTGTGCAAGCCGTCCACGGTGGCGGGGACCTCGATGGTCGCGCTCGACGACAGGACCGCCACCTCGAGTGCGGTCGTCGTCAGCCACGCCGCGGACAGCGCCTCGCCATCACACGCCCCGGCGAGCCGCCGGATTCGATGAGGTGAGCGGCACACGAGGACAGCTGCGATCTCGTCGGCATGAAAGCTCCTGCCACGGGGCGACAAGTCAGCCACCAGGGTCCGGAGCAACCATCCGAACCCTACGCCTGTCCCGCGCCGTCGCTCAGCACTACACCTCTTCCGACTCGGCCGGGCCGGCATCCGCGCCGTCCGGCCGACCTCCCGCGACGGCTCTGGCCGGCTCGAACGGTTGCGGCGATGCGGGCTGCGCTGACGAGAAGCGCGGCACCACCCGGCGGGCGTACAGTCGATGTGCCGCTCTGGTCCCCGGTGGCCACCGACCCGCCGCCGCGCATTCCCCTCGACGAGGCGAACGCGACCGAACGTCCTCGCCATGGTGCACATGTCGCCATTTCCGCCATGACGGCACGGGCATTACCGATCGCCGTTTTCACCGCATTGATGGCTGCGCGACTCCGTTCGGACCGGCACTCTCGCCTGCGCTGACACCGCGACCGAATCCGTAGGAATGAAACAGATTTTGTCCGCAACCTCATGTCGAAGAGAAAAGGAAAAAGCCATGACCCAGACACTGCACAGGACCGATGAACAACTCAAGGCCGCGGTGACCGACGAACTGAAGTGGAGCACCCCCGGTGTGAGTGACACGAACATCGGAGTCGCGGTCAACCACGGCGCGGTCACCCTGTCCGGAGAGGTGGATAGCTGGCCCGAGAAACAACTCGCGGAACACGCGGCATTACGCGTACGCGGGGTCACCGCCGTGGCGGAGGACATCACCGTGCGCAACAGTTGGTCAGGAATAAACGACACCGACATCGCGCGGGAAGCCGGCGAGGCATTCGCCCGTTCGGTCACTGTCCCGGCCGAGACAGTGACGGCGACTGTCCACAAGCACGTCATCACCCTCAATGGCGAGGTTGCCTGGCACTACCAGCGGGAGGCCGCCGAAGAAGCCGTCCGCCACCTCAAAGGTGTCCTCCAGGTCTTCAACGCCATCACACTCAAGCCCGTCGCATCGCCGACCGACGTCAAGGCGGTCATCAATGCCGCGCTGGTGCGAACCGCCCAGGCCGAAGGTCGCGACATCACGGTGAACGTCAACCACGCCGGCCATGTCATGCTCGAAGGAACCGTGCATTCCTGGGCAGAACGGCGCGAGGTAGAACGCGCAGCGTGGTCGGCACCGGGCGTCACCGACCTCACCAACGCTCTCGAGATCCACTACTGACGCGACGGCGGGCCGCAGGCCGTAGTCGGCCTGCGGCTCTCCATGAAAGATCGTGATGGTGGCGACCGACTCCTCACTTCCGGTCGTACGGTGCAAGGGTTGCCCTGCCCGTCGCGCAAGCGGAACAGCGGGTCGGCGACCCGGGCGGTGTCGGCTGCCGACAGCGGGAGCCGGGTGGGGCGCGGTGGCGGGCTGAGGTTCTCGCGTTCGGCTGCGCGCCCGGCGGTGGCCGCTCGACGATCATCAGATGCGCGCGGCTGCCGGACTACCTCCCGTGACGGACCCGATGCTGGCCACCGCGGGTGCGGTGCCGGTGGGCGCGGGCTGGGCGGCGGAGATCAAGCACGAAGGGATGCGCGCCGGGGTGACCGCCGCCGGCGGGCGGTGGCGGGTCCACAGCCGTACGGGCCGGGACGTGACCGCCGTCTTCCCCAACCCTCGGGAATCCCGTCAGAAGAGCGATCACTACCGCTGAAGCGCATCGTACGACGGGCATTGCCAATCTTTTGTATGGCTCGCCTGATCTGGTGAATGTCCGCCACTCCTGCATCTGATGCGCGTTACGCCCATTGGAGCCGTAGCGGGCTCTTACCCGCGCTCGCTCTCGAGCGGCTGCGGCGGGCGCTCTCCGGACAGTCCCTGTCGTAGGCCCAGCCGCTCGTGGCGGCGGGGCGTAGGCAGGGGAGACATCGTGTCCGGTGGTGGGCTGGGCGCTTCGGCCTTCGGCTCACCGACCGAGAAGTTGCCGCTGGATGATCGGCGCGACACTTTTGGCGTCGGGGATGAACGAGAATCCGGCCCAGCCGTGCGAGAGCCCGGTGCGGATGTCGTAGTAGGCATCGATACCGAGCGCCTCTGTAGCGTCTTTGAGGCGCCAGGTGTCGGGGCACAGGAGGTCGATGGTGCCCGAGTAGACCGCGAGGCCTCGAATGCCGGCCATCGAACCGTTGATCGGGCTCACCATGGGATCGGCAGGGTCGAGCTCACCTGCCCACTGGCGGCCCCACTCGCGCAGAGCGTCGATGCTGAGGAAGGGGTCGTTGATGGTGTGGCTGCGCGGGTCGCTGAGAGTGACATCGAGGAAGGGTGAGATCAGCACGACGCGCGCCGGGCTTTCCACGCCGCGACTGATCACCTCCTGAACGGCCGCCAGAGCGAGGCCGGCACCGGCGGAGTCGCCTTGGACAGCGACCAGGTCCGCACCGCGCTCACGGACGAGGTCGGCGATGAGGTCGGCGACGATCGGGACGATGCGACCGGCGGTGCCGTGGGGTGCCAGGGGGTAGATCGGCACGATCACGTCGACGTCATCGGCGCGGGCCCAACTGGCGTTCCAGGCCCAGGTCATGGCGTTGATCTCGGTGACGTAAGCGCCGCCGTGGATCGCCACGATCGCCTTGCGGGGCACGCCGGCGCCGGCTTTGCGGCGGAGGGTCCAGATAGGAAAGCCCCGCTCATCGGATTGGCTTACGTCGAGGCCGGCGACAGCCTTGGCGGGTGGGACGACCGGAGTGGCCTTTGCGTCACGCTTGAGGACGTAGGCCTTGGCCTTCGCGGTGGATTGCTTGTTGAAGCCCATGGGTCGCATGGCATTGCTGATGACGCGGTGCATCAGGCTGGAGGAGCCGTTCTGGACGAGCTTGCTGTGGGGCATGAGAGTCCTGTCGTAGGAGCGTGAATGAGATGTCGGGCGGGTCAGGTGTCGAGGTTCGCTTCTCGACGCTGGTACTCGGTCTTGTCGGGAAAGAGCGTGGCGCAGACGATCCCGGTGAGCAGGAACAGGCCGCCGCTGAGGAGGAAGACGGCGACGTAGCCGTGCGTTGCGGCGTCGGCCAGGAGGTTGCTTGCGCTGAGATGTTCGTGGCCGGATCGTGAGCGCGAGGCCGTGACGGAGGCCGCGACGGTGCTCAAGACCGCGACTCCGATCGACCCGCCGACCTGTTGCATCGTGTTCACGAGGGCCGATGCCACGCCGGAGTCGGCGACTGCGACACCGATCGTGGCGGCGTTCGTGGCCGGGGCCATGACAGCGCCGAGGGCGAGCCCCATAGCGATCAGGCCGGGCAGGACCCCGGCGGCGTAGGGGGTGGTCGGCGTGAGTGTGCTGAGGATCAGCATCGCGATGACACCGAGGAGCATCCCCGCCGGCAGGACGATGCGCGGCCCGAATCGGGGCAGGAACCTGGTGCCGACGAGGTTGGCGCTGATCATGATGCAGGCGATGAAGGGCAAGAAGGCGAGCCCGGACGTCGACGCGCTGAAGCCCTTCACCCCCTGCAAGTAGTAGGAGAGAAAGAGGAAGACGGCGAACATTTGGACGCCGACGAGAGCGAGGACGCCGAACGACGTCGCGCGCATCCGGTCGGTGATCACATGCAGCGGGAGCAGCGGATGCGCGGTGCGTCGTTCGACGAGCACGAACACCGCCAAAAAGATGACGCCGAGGGTGAGGGAAACGAGAGTCGACGGGGCACTCCAACCGGCGGATCCGGCTTGCGAGAAGCCGAGGACGATGCCCACCAGACCGAGAGCTACGGTGCATGCGCCTGCGAGGTCGAGCGGTTGCCGCTTTGGCGGGTGTTCACGACGGAGATAGGCGAGAGCACCGATGAATGCGGGTATCGCGAAGACGACGTTGATGTAGAGAGCGAACCGCCACGAGAGGTATTGGGTGAGGAATCCGCCGATGATCAGACCGACGGCCGCACCGACCACGGAGACGATGCCGTAGACGGCGAACGCCTGACCGCGTTCTCGGGGGTCACGGAATGTCGAGACGAGGGTGGCAAGGGTGGCGGGGGCGAGTGCTGCGGCGGCAATGCCCTGGACGGCTCGGGCGACCACGAGAACGGTGAAGGTCGGGGCGGCGCCGCCGGCGAGGGAGGCCAACGCGAAGATCAGTGCGCTGACGAGGAAGATCCGCTTGCGGCCGATGATGTCGCCGACACGGCCGCCGAGCAGGAGAAGGGCGCCGAAGGCCAGCGCGTATGCGGTGACGATCCATTGACGCCCTGAATCCGCAAAGCCGAGGTCGGCCTGGGCCGAGGGAAGGGCGATGTTCACCACGGTGGCGTCCAGGACGACCATGAGCTGGGCCGCGGCGATGGTGGCGAGGATCAACCAGCGGTGATCCGGCACGGAGCCGGACATCCGGGTCTCGTTCTGGAGGGTGGGTGACGACATGAGTTCTCTTCTGTGACGGTGGTCGGAAGTCCGCGGGGGGGTATAGCAGAGGCGGGGTGCCGGAAAGCACCCCGCCTGCGAGGGTGGTTACGCCTGTGCGGGAGCGGTGACGTCGATGATCCAGGTGACGCCGAAGCGGTCGGTCAGCATGCCGTAGAGCGGGGCGAAGACCGCCGGGGCGAGCGGGGTCAGGATTTCGGCTCCCTCGGTGAGACGGTCCCACTGCGTCTGGATCTCCGCCGCGTCCGTGCCTCGCAGGGCGATGTAGAAGGAGTTCTGGCCGTGGTCGAACGGCTTGGCGGTCTGGACGTCGTAGGCCATGACGCGGAACCCGTTGGCCCCCTCGACCTGGCCCCAGGCGACACTGTCGGCCTGGGCCGGGTCGGTGACCTGGTGGATGTCGGTGTAGGTGGCGACCGTGACAGTGCCGTCGAAAACGGTCGCGTAGAAGCCGAGGGCCTCGCGCGCCTGGCCGCGGAAGTTGATGTGGGTGGTCGTGGTGACGCTCATGAGAGCTCCTTCTGATGGGGTTGGCTGAAACGGGAAACGGAGGTTGTGTGTTCGGGCAGCTCAGGTGAGCTGGGCGCCGCGCATCGCGGGCAGGATCACGCTGTCGATGAGCGACAGCGTGAACTCGGGCGTGATGGGCTGCTGCTGCACGGCGGCGCGGCAGATACTCATCATCGGCATGACCAGGGCGAGCGTGCCGACGTCGGCGCCGGGGTACTCGCCCCGGTCGATGGAACGCTGCAGAAGCACTCGGGCCGCGTCGACCCATGGCTCGATACCCGCACCGCCACCGATGCCGGCGAGGCGCGGTTCCGTCTTGGCCAGCGTGGCCAGCCCCGCAAGCACCTTGATGCGCCGCTCTTGGTCCTCGACGCTCAACGGGATGATGGCCGCGATGAGATCGCCGCGGAGGGTGCCCGTGTCAGGCAGAGTGAGCTGTGCGGTGTCGGACGCGCTCATGTGGCGAACCGCGTCGACGACAAGGTCGGCCTTGGTGGTCCAGCGACGGTAGACCGTCGCGCGGGCCGAACCGGAATGGGCGGCGACCATGTCGATGGTCATGCCCTCATAACCGGTCTCGGCGAGCACCTCGAGTGCCGAGTCGAGGATCTTGGCGTTGCGGGCGACGTCGAGCTTGCGACCAGGGCGGTGAGGTGCCGCGGCGGGGGTGCTCACCGTCTGTTCGTCGTCTGCTTCACTCATGAGTAAAACGATACGCCAGCATCTCGATATGCGCAAGTATCGTTTACGAGAAGGCCCTGGTCAGGGTGCCGCAGCTCACCATGGAGGACCGCTTGCTCACCATCACGCCCGAACAACGTCGCCTTGTCATTGCGCACCGTCACCTTCTGCATGGGGGCGCTACCGGTCCCGACGAGGTCGCTGCCACGCTCATCGGGCTGCACGCGACCGACCCGGCCACACCGTTCCTGTCCGTCCTCGCACGAAGCAGGACGACCACGATCGCGGACATCGTCGACGCGATGTACGCACGGCGAAGCATGGTGCGCTGGATGGCGATGCGCCGCACCCTTTTCGTGTTCCCGACCTCGGAAATCGCCGGAATCCAGGCCGCGGTCAGCACACCGCTAGCGGCGACGCTGCGCCGACAGCTGCTCAGCCGGCTGCGGCGCAACGGCGCTGAACCGCCCATCGAGGGCGACCTGGACGCTTGGCTCGCCGATGTGGAGAAGCAGACGATGGCCGCACTCGTCGATGCCGGGTCCGCCACCGGTGCTCAACTGTCGGCGCGGGTTCCAGGCTTGACGACGGTGATTCTTCCAGGATCACCGTCGGAGGTTCGACAGAATGTCACGTCACCATTGCTGACCATCATGAGTGCTAACGGGTTGATCGTCCGCGGTGTACCGACCGGAGCGTGGACGTCGAGGAATCACCTCTGGCAGCCCGCGGCGGCCTGGTGGCCACACGATTTCGAGGCGACAAGCGAAGCTGATGCACAGCGTGCGCTCGCGCGACGCTATCTGGAGCGGTACGGGCCGGCGACTGCGGACGATGTGCAGTGGTGGACGGGGTGGAACAAGACCACGACCACACGCGCCCTGTCGCGCCTGCCGACCATCGACGTCGACCTCCACGGCCGTACCGGACTGATGCTGGGTGAGCCCGATCTCGAGATCCCCGACTCCCCGCCGCACGCCGCCCTTCTGCCCTCGCTCGACTCCACACCGATGGGATGGAAGGAACGCGAGTGGTTCCTCAGCATCGACCGGCGCGAGATCTTCGACACGGCCGGCAACATCGGCCCGACCCTGTGGTGGAACGGCGAGATCATCGGCTCCTGGGCCGTGGCAACCACCGGTGAAGTGCGAACGTCAATCCGCCTGGACCGGGGCACCGACGCGAAATCAACCATTCACCTGGCTGCCGCGGAACTCCAGCGGCGGCTCGACGGGACGGTCGTCACCCCGTCGATCCGAACACCGCTGGAGAAATCCCTGCTCTGAACGACCAGACCGGGCCAGCAGCGTCACGAATCTCGCGCGCTCCGCACTCATCAACTCAACGTCATCGACAGCCGCTTCGCGCCCCCCATCATCGACCTCAACCCACGAGCCACGCAGCGATGCCAGAACTGAGCCGACCTACGTTGCCGCTCACCCCCAGCCGAACGGATCGCTGGTGTCCCGATGACCGTTCCCTTGACGGGACACCCAGCTCAACGACCACCCTCTCGGCATCGCGCAGTCACCCCGACCACCGTCTCTGCGCCAGAGCAAGTCTTCTGGCACCGCTTTGATCGTCGTTGGATTTGGTACCCGCGAGTTTCGACCCCTCCCGCTACCGGACCTTTTGTGGGGGCTAAGAATGGCCTGGGTTCCGCCGCAAACAGGTCATGGGCGGACCGCCGGCAGGAGGACGCCGTCGATGATGGAGATGAGGAAGTCGCGGTCGAACGGCTTGCGCTGGATGAGCGCGCGGTAGGCGGCGATGGACGGGATGATCTGTGCGAGGGTCTCGACGTCGGCGGCGGAATCGATCTCGCCGCGGCGGATCGCCCGGCCCAACAGCACGCGGTTGGCGGCGGCCCACGGTTCGACGATCGCGTCGTTGGCTGCCTCGGCGAGCCCGCGGTCCTGGCTGAGCATCGACGCCAACCCGGCCATGATCGTGAGCTGGTACTCGCCTTCCTCGACGGAGGCCGGCTTGAACAGCGCGAGGATGTCGCCGCGCAGGGTGCCGGTGTCGGGCAGCCGGTCCAGGTCGGCCTGACTGCGTTTCATGTGCCCGACGGCGTCGAGGACCAGTTCGGCCTTCGACGGCCAGCGACGGTAGAAGGTGCCTTTGCCGGCCTTGGCCCTTGCCGCCACCGCGCTCATCGTCATACCCGCATAGCCGACCTCCGCCAGGACCTGCAGTGCCGCGTCTAGGATCTCGGTGTCGCGGCCGGGGTCAGGTTTACGGCCCGGGCGGCGGTGGGCGGTGGGGCCACCCTCGCCGTCCGGGACGGCGGCGCCCGCGGTGGGGTCGTCCTGCGTCATAGCGGTGTTCTCCTCGTCGCCGGAAGTGTGGCCTGCTGTGTGCCGGTCCGGATTCATTGTTGTGCCGCCGGTACACGGGTCAGACCGCGGGTACGGTGACCTCGCCGCACTGGGCGGCCTGCGAGTGTTCGCGGCTGTCCCGGTTGGAGATCAGCACGGCGGCGAGCACGATGCCGGCGACGGCGAAGCCGGCGCCGACGAGGAACGCGTCGGAGAACCCGTCGGTGAGGGCGACCTTTAGGTCCCGTACGCCGGAGGTGAGCGCGTCGGTGGTCGCCGAGTTGGCGATGGAGGCGAGGATCGCCAGGCCGAGCGCGCCACCGATCTGCTGGGTGGTGTTGATCAGCCCGGAGGCGAGGCCGGCCTGCTCCGGGGTGGTTCCGGTCACCGCGGCGATCGTCAGGGGTACGAACGAGAGGCCGAGGCCGAGTCCGGCGAGCACCGACGGGCCGAGCACGTCCACGGCGAACGAGCCGTCCGGGCGCACCTGGGAGAACCAGGCGAGTCCCAGAGCGACGAACGCAAGGCCCGCGATCAGCACCGGCTTGAACCCGAGCCGGGTGACCAGGGTCGAGGCCGCGGTCGCGGCGACGATGATGGACACCGACAGAGGCAGGTAGGCGAATCCCGCGGCCAGCGCGCTGAACCCGAGCACCTGCTGCAGGTAGAGGGTGATCAGGAAGAACATCGAGACCAGGGCCATGCCGACCAGCAGACCGACGACGTTGGCTCCGCGCAGCGTACGCAGGGAGAACGTCGACAACGGCAACAGCGGGTTGCGCGAGCGCCACTCGATGACGGTGAACGCGGCGAGCAGGGCCAGTGCGCCCAGTCCGCGCAGCAGGGTGGTGGTCGAGGTCCAGCCGGCCTTGTCGGCGTCCACGAGGGTGTAGACGAGCAGGGCCAGTCCGGCGGACACGGTGACCGCTCCGGGCAGGTCGAAGGCCCGGTTTTGTGCCCCGCTGGTCGATTCGGTGAGACGCTTGGGTGCCTGCCAGATGATGAGCGCCCCGATCGGGACGTTGACGAACAGCACCCATTCCCAGCCGAGGTACTCGGTGAGCACGCCGCCGAGCAGCACACCGGCCGCGCCACCGGCGCCGGCGACAGCACCCCAGATGGCGAGGGCCCGGTTGCGCTCGCTGCCCTCAGCGAAGGTGGTCGTCACGATGGACAGGGCTGCGGGTGAGGCGATCGCCGCGCCGAGGCCTTGCAGCGCCCGGGCCGCGATCAGCCAGGTCTCGTTCTGGGCGAATCCGCCGAGCAGCGAGGCGATCGTGAACAGCGCGATGCCGGCCACGAACATCCGCCGGCGGCCGAGGAAGTCGGCCAGGCGACCGCCGAGCAGCAGGAACCCGCCGAAGGCCAGGACGTAGGCGTTGACCACCCAGGAAAGGTGGTCCTGGGAGATGTGCAGGGCGGTGCCGATCGAGGGCAGCGCCACGTTGACGATCGACGCGTCGATCACGACGACGAACTGGGTCAACGCCAGCAAGGCGAGCGCGAGGTTCCTCGCGCGACCGGTGGTGAGATCTGCAGGCATGGGTGTAGGACACTCCGATGGGGATGAGCGAGGGAGAAGGTGAGGTGCGGGGCGACGCCCGAGGTGGTTGTCCGGGCGTCGCCCCGCGGTGGTCACTCGTGGACGTTGACCATCCAGGTCACCCCGAACTGGTCGGTGACGATGCCGAAGCCGGGCGACCAGGTCGATGAAGTGAGGCTTTCGACGACGGTCCCGTTCACGGCGAGGCGCTTGAAGAGCGTTGTCGCCTCTTCCAGGGTGGCGATGCGGAGTTGGATGAACATGGGCTGTTCGGTGATGGTCGTGCCGTTCGCGCGACGGGTCGAGCCCGGCTTGCCGAAGTCCGGCTCTTGGTCGCCCGGGATGTCATAGCCCATCACCAGGACGCCGTCGGCGGTGGTGATCTGGCCGTAGACGATCCGGTCGCTGTCCGGCAGGCCGGCGGGCATGCCGAAGTCCTGGTAGGTGTGCGACAGCAGGTCGCCGTCGAAGACGCCCCGATAGAACTCGAGCGCCGGGCGCGCGTTCCCGTTCGCGAAGTTGAGGTGCGGGATGGCGGAGATGGACATGGAGAGGTTCCGTTCGTTGAAAGGATTGGGGAAGGTGTCAGCGCCGACGCAGTGACGCGTCGGTGAGCGCGGGCGGGAAGTAACCGGCGTCGCCGACGGTCATGTTCCGGCCCGGAGCCACGATCTTGTCGATGCGGTCCAGGACGTCCGGGTCGAGGACGAGGTCGGCCGCGCCGAGCTGGCTGTCGAGCTGTTCGATGTCCATCGGGCCGATGATCGGTGCGGTGACCGCGCGGTGGGCGAGCACGAAGCCGAGGGCGAGGTGGATCAGCGACAGGCCCGCTTCCTCGGCGAGCAGGGCGAGGGCCTCGACGGCGTCGAGCTTGCCGGCGTTACGCGGGGCGTCGATGTCGAAGATGCCGGGCATGAGCTCGGTGCGGCTGCTCACCTGGCCGGTGGCACCCTTGCGGAACGTGCCGGAGAGCCAGCCCCCGCCGAGCGGGCTCCAGGTGAGCACGCCGATGCGGTGCGCCTCGGCGGCGGGCAGGACATCGGCCTCGATCCCACGGGCGAGCATCGAGTACGGGGGCTGCTCGGTCACGAACCGGCCCAGGCCCCGGCGTTCGGCCGCCCACTGCGCCTCGACGAGCTGGTGGGCGGGGAACGTCGAGGTGCCGAAGTACCGGATCTTCCCGGCCCGCTGCAGATCGGTCAGCGCCCCCAGGGTCTCCTCGATCCCGGTCGCCGGGTCGGGGCGGTGCACCTGGTAGAGGTCGAGGTGGTCGGTGCCGAGCCGCTTCAGGCTGCCCTCCACCGCCCGCATGATCCACCGGCGCGAGTTGCCACGGTCGTTGACGTTGTCGCTCATCGGGTTGTGGAACTTGCTGGCCAGGACCACCGAGTCGCGGCGCGACCCGGCCAGCGCCTTGCCGACGATCTCCTCGGCCTCCCCGCGGCCATATAGGTCGGCGGTGTCGACGAAGTTGATGCCGGCCTCGAGCGCGTGGTGGATCGTCCGGATCGAGTCGTCGTGGTCCTTGTTGCCCCAGGACCCGAACATCATCGTGCCCAGGCACAGCGAGCTGACGCTCAGTCCGGTGTCCCCGAGAGTGCGGTACTGCATGTGATCACCCGTTCTTCGAAATGGCTCCGCATCCAGCGCCCGGTGCGAACGCCCTGACACAACCGCTCGGAGTTGACCTGCGATGCAGCGAAGCTCGTCTTCATAACGGTACCGATCGGTTCCGGTAACGTCAAGTACCGGTACCGTTCAGTACTGCAAGAGAGGGGGTTGTTCGGCATGTTTACTCACCGCGTCGGCGTCACCTGGATCCGCCGGGGCCAACCACGCCCACTCCGACCGACCGTCTTCAGCCTCGGGTAAGCGGCCACCGCACTTCCGCAGGCCGCGCCCGGCTTGCACGAGGGAGGACAGCTCGCGCATCCCGCCCGTCCGGCCGCACCGGCCTTGGCCGAGTGAGTCCTTGTCGATGGGACTACTGCCGTCGTGCGCGTCTGCGGTGGCCTGATCGGGCTTCCCGTTCCAGTGGCGGCAGGCCGATGAGTCGCCGGCGCCCGCGCCCATCGACGCGTGCGCCCCTGGCGCCTCGGCGACCTCGGACGGTTCACCGATCTTGACGGAGCAGGCCCCTGCAGCGGTTAAGCCATGCCGGTCGTCATGGACGTTTGCTCGCCTCCGGCGCCGCCACAAACCTCGCGATGAGTATCGAGACCCGCCGGTCACGTCATGACGACAGTGCCTTCTCGATCGGTGTGCGAATAGCAGGCGTCACGGTTGTTCCGTCTAGTCGCTGCTCGAGTCGAGCGGCCGCTGCGTCCGTGGCCGCCTGAAGATCTTCGCCACCGTCGACGAGAAGGCTGGTGCGAACCCCGGTCGGTGTCGAAGCCCAGACGCCGACAATGCCGCCGTTGCACCAGATGGTGGGCCCGATGTTGCCGAAGTTGTCATAGAAGCCTGCCGTGCCGGTCAGGCTGTACCAATGACGGAATGCCCGCCGGCCTCCCCGACACCGACAAGGCTGTCTGGGGGCAGGTCGCCTCGACCGACGGCCTGCGCATCATGGCCTACGACGTGCCCACCCGGCAGGCTGCCGGCGAGACGACCCAGCCCGGAGCAACGCACCGCAAAACGGTATGACCATCACCGACCAGCCGTACTTCCTCGCCCTCAGCGGTTCGACACTCGACGAGATCACGGCCACCTGGGACCGCCTCTCCGTCGGCGGCACCATCCTTGAGCCGCTTGCCGCATCCGCGTGGTCCGCCGGGTTCGGCATGCTCACCGACCAGTTCGGTGTCACCTGGGTCGTCGACGTCGCCCAGTAGCACCCCCTCGACCGCGGCGGCTCGCATCGACTCAGGCGAGCGCCGGGCACTGCTGGAGGATCTGCCGTTGCGCGGCGCCGGCGTGCAGACACCGCCGTTCTTCGTCGACGCGGCAGCCGAGCTCTACGCCGCGGCGCAGGAGCACGGGCTGGAGGGCATCGTGTGCAAACGGCTGGACTCGCCGTACACGCCGGGGCAGCGGGCCAGGACCTGGGTCAAAACGGTCATCCCGCACGTGGCGGACGTGGTGGTGTGCGGGTGGCTTCCCGGCCAGGGCCGGCTGCGCGACACCATCGGCGCGCTCGTGGTCGGCGCGTACGACCGGACCGGGCACCTGCACCTGGTCGGCCGGGTCGGCAGCGGGCTGTCCGGCGCCGCGCGCCGGCAACTGCAGCAGCTCCTCGCGCCGCTGCACCGCGGCAGCCCACCGGCCGGGCACGCCGAGAGCGCCGCGATGGCCGAGGCGATGTGGGTCGACCCGCAGGTGGTGGCCCGGATCGGCTACCGCTCGTGGACCGGCGGAACCCAGCTGCGGCACCCGGTGTACCGCGGGGTGCTGGACGATCGCGACGCCTCGACCGCTCTGCTGCCGGAGTAGCCGGTGGCGGCCGGTGCGGCGCTCCCGGATCAGGGGTTGGTGTCCAGCAGCGCGGAGGGGGTTCGGTAGTTCACCTCGAGGTCGAGGCCGTCGCCCAGGGGGCAGTAGAACGCGGTCCAGGTCGCTCCCCAGACCTGGAATCCGTCGCTGATCGCGCCGGGGTTCAGGCCGGCCGCGGTGAGTTCGGCGTGTTTGGTGTAGACGGCCTCGCGGGACTGCTGGATGAGACCGAAGTGAAAGCCTTTCGGGTACGCGGAGCCGCCGTCCGGTACCGGATCGATCTGGGTGATGACGAACTCGGAGCCGTCGCTCCCGGCGACAGCGGCGAAGGAGCCGCCACCGAACGCGGCGGGCGCGCGGCCCGTGTCGATGATCCGGTAGCCGAAGTGGGTGACGAGTGTGCCGGCGAGAGCGGTGACGTCGCTGGCGCAGAGGTTGATGTGGTTGAGACGCATGCTGGTGTCCGCTTTCAGGAGAAGAAGTCGCGCAGGGCGCCCGCGACGAGTTCCGGGCGTCCGGTGTTCCAGGCGCCGGCGTGGCCGAGGCCGGCGAACTCGACGGGTGTCGCCTGCGGCAGGACGCCGGCCAGGTCGCCGATGGCCTGCCGCAGGAAGCGAGGGCTCTTCGTTCCGCTGAGCAGCAGCACGGGCTTGTCGATGGATCCGAAGCTCGCCATCTCGGCGTCCAGGCCGCCGACGACGGTGAAGTCGTAGCGGATGCCGGGGAGCAGGTCGCGAAGCTTCGGGGCCGGACCGGTCCTACGGCTGTCCGCGCTGAGCACGGCGGCGGCGAGCAGCCGGGCGACCGGCCGGGGAAGCATCCGCAGCGGAGCCGGGGCGGTGCGGGCGGTGCGCAGCGCACCGGCGAGCGCGGCCGCCAGGCGCCCGTGGTCGATGTCCGCGCCGAGCTGCCGGATGCCGGCGTGGGAGATGCCGTCGCGGTAGAACGGCGGTTCGTACACCGCGGCCCGGGTGACCCGGCGCAGGGTCCGGGCCGCCTCCAGGGTGATCATGGCGCCGGAGCTTAGGCCGAAGAGGTGTCCGGTGTCCGCCTCGGTGAGCATCGCGTCCACGTCCTCGACGTCACGGGCGATGTCGTGCCCGTCGTCGTACGGCTTCGGGCTCATGCCGCGACCGCGGCGATCGGGTGTGTAGACGGTGAAGTCCGGCGCGAGTGCCGCCGCGAGGCGCTGATAGTGGTACGCGGTGCCCATAGCGCCCTGGACCAGCACCAGTCCGGGGCCGGTGCCCCGGCGCAGGTAGCCGATCCGCGTGCCGTCACGCGAGGTCACGTGCATTCCGCCCTCTGTCATCTTGCTTTCCCTCAAAGTAGTTTTGCGGCAAAGATACTTTGCCGATCTGATATTTTGCAACCAGGACGGAGAGGGTGATGCGTGAGCGACGACATGACGGACCGGCGGGCGCACGAGGTCATCGAGGGCCTCCGTGGACTGGCCGCGGCGCAGAGCGAACTGGGGCGTGTGTTCGCGCGGAGCATGCGCATGCACGGCACCGACGCGGTCGCGATCGTGGAGATCATCAGCGCGGAGGGCCGGAGTGAGCCGCTGACGCCCGCGCGCCTCGCCGAACGGATCGGGCTCACCACCGGCGCGACCTCGATCCTGCTGAACCGGCTCGAGCAGGCGGGCCACGTCGTGCGGACCCGGGAGCACAGCGACCGGCGGGTGGTCACGTTGCGCTCCACGCCCGGCATCCACGCCGCGGCCACCGCGTTCCACGAACCGCTGAGCCGGCTGCTCGGCACCGTGCTCGGCGACTACTCCCCCGCCGACCTGGACCGCATCGACTCGGTCGTCAGCCGGATGCGGTCGACGATGCACACCTACATGAGCGAGCTGGACCCGCCGGATCGGTCACCAGCGCCCGGCCCCCGGCGCTGAGCACGACACCGGCCAGCACCGCGACCGTCGCCTGAAATAGAGCCCCGCGCCGCCGCCGGCACGGGGCAGGCGTCGCGTACGGGGTCTCGCCTTCGCTACGGCCGCAGGTTCGGCGTCGAGTGGCCGAGTCCCACTTGGACCGTCGGCTCGTGCCGGCTCGGATGATCGGACATAAATCAACAGACGTCGATCTCATCTCGATGCGAGACCGGCGCCCGAACCAGGAAATTGACGGCTTCCGCCACTGTGCACCGGGCGCAGCGCGGGGCCAAGACATCGACAATCTTCGGTGTAACGTCCGCCAGGATCAGCGGTCGCGCGACCCTCGCCGGCCGCGGCCTTTGCGCCTTCGGGGGAGGACATGAAGCGACGATTGTGGATAACTGCCGCCCTGGCAACGCTACTGACCTTGAATCTCGCGGTCGGGCGGGCCTACGCGGCCCCGCTGGTGGACCGCCCGGCTGCGGAACTGTACGGATCCGATGCGGTCTTCGGCATCGCCGGCAGCGGCGTCAACTCCGCCACCGGCAACTACTCGCTCGCGGCGTCGGACCTGGACTTTCCGGCCGGGCTCCTGGACTGGGGCCGCACCTACAATGCGCTCGACGACACGACCGGGCCGTTCGGCAAGGGCTGGACCGCCGACCTCAGTGCCCACCTCGTCGCCGAGGACGACGGCAGCGTGCGCTACCACGCCGACGACGGACGGGTGCTCACCTTCGCGCCGGCCTCCGGCGGTGGCTACACCCGGCCGCAGGACTTCGACGCCGACCTGACCCACAACGCGGACGGCACCTACAGCCTGCGTGGCCTGTCCGGTGACGTGTGGGCGTTCGGCGCCGACGGCCGCGGCACCTCCCGGTCGTCGCAGGGCGTGCGGGTCACCTTCGGCTACGACGCTCAGGGCCGGCTCCTGACCGCCACCCAGTCGTCCGGCCCGAGCCTGGCCATCACCTACACCGATGACCTGATCACCCAGGTCACCACCGGCGACCAGCGCTCGGTCGTCTACACGTACGACAACGGCTTCCTCACCTCCGTGACCGGACCGACCGGAGTGATCGCCAACTACACCGCCGGCGGCGGGCGCCTCGGCGACATCCGCGACGGCGAGGACCGGCTGGTCGTCACGAACCAGTACGACAGTGCCGGCCGGGTGACCCGCCAGGAGTACGGCTCCGGCGGCGACGCCACGTTCGTCTACGACCTCGACGCCGGCACCACCGTGGTGACCGCCACCGACGGCGCCAAGGCGACCTACCACCACGACACCACCGGGCACCTGACCTCGATCGACGACCCGGGCGGCGGCAGCATCACGCAGACCTTCGACGCCAGCGGCCGGATCACCACCGTGCACACCGCCGGCGGGCTGGACATCGCCCTGACCTACGACCCCCGCGGCAACGTGCTGAGCCGCAGCATCGCCGACACCGTCACCCGCTACGAGTACGACACCCTCGACCGGGTCGTCACGACGACCGACGCCACCGACGCGGTCACCCGGTACGCCTACAACGGCGACGACCGCGCCCCGTCGCGGATCACCGACCCGCTCGGCGCGGTCAGCACCAACACCGTGGTCGACGGCCTGGTCACCGAGGCCACCGACGCGGCCGGCGCGGTCACCCGGTACGCCTACGACGCCGGGCGCCACCTGAGCGAGCTGACCGACCCGGCCGGCGGGATCACCCGCTACGCCTACGACCAGGTCGGCCGCCCGACCGAGGTCACCACCCCGCTCGGCCTGACCACCAGGTACGCCTACGACGGTTCCGGCCGGGTCACCGCGGCCACCGATCCCGGCGGATCGGTCACCAAGTACCGCTACTCCACGGCCGGGCTGCTGCTCGACACCACCGACCCGAACGGCGCGGTCACCAAGAACAGCTACGACACCAACGGCCGGCTCGCCACGGTCGCCGACCCGCTGGACAACCGCACCAGCTACACCTACGGCGCGAACGGCCAGGTGGCCACCGTGACCGACCCGATCGGGGGTGTGGAGAAGTTCAGCTACGACCCGTTCGGCAGGGTCGCCCAGGCGACCACCCCGAGCGGGAACACCGTCAGCTACACCTACGACGCCGACGGCAACCAGACCCGACGCGACGCTCCGGCGGGCACCACCAAGAACACGTACGACAGCCGGGGCCTGCTCACCTCCTCCACCGACGCGATGGGCCGCACCACCACCTACGCGTACGACGCCAACGCCCGCCTGATCGCGGTGACCGACCCGATGGGCAACGTGAGCCGCACGTCGTACGACGCGGCCGGCCACGTGCTCACCCGCACCGACCCGAGCGGCGCGGTCACCCGGTACACCTACGACGAGGTGGGCCGCCCGCTGACCACCACCACCCCGCTCGGGCACGTCACCACCTACGGTTACGACGCGAACGGGCGCCTGGTCACGGTCACCGACCCGCTCGGCGGGGTCACCCGCTACACCTACGACGCGGACGGCCGGCGCAACTCGCAGACCTCGGCGGCGGGCCTGGTCAGCCGGTCCGAGTTCGACAAGAACGGCCGTCTGGTCAAGGCGACCGGCCCGCGCGGCGGCGTCACCACCTACCAGTACGACGCCAAGGGCAACCAGATCGCGTCGACCGACCCGACCGGTGCGGTCAAGCACCTGACGTACGACGCGAAGGGCCGGCTCACCACGAGCAGCAACGCCAACGGTGAGGCCACCGCCTACACCTACGACGGCGCCGGCAACCTGCTCACGATCACCGAGCCGGGCGGCTCGGTCACCACGTACACCTACGACAAGGCCGGCCGGCAGACCTCGTCGACCGACCCGCTCCACCGGGTCACCAAGCAGGCCTTCGACGCGTCCGGCAACCTGGCCGCGGTCACCGACCCGGACGGCAAGACCCTGCGGATGAGCTACGACGCGGTCGGTGAGCTGCTGACCCGCACCGGGGACGACGGCAAGGTCCAGTCGTTCACGTACGACGCGGACGGCCGCCGGACCAGCATGACCGACGCGACCGGGACCACCACCTACACCTACACCGCGAACAGCCGGGTCTCCGGGTTCACCGAACCGAACAAGGAGGCGTACGCCCTCACCTACGACGCGGACGGCAACCGGACCAGTCTGCGGTACCCGGACAAGCTCACGGTCACCTACTCCTACGACGCGGGCAGCCGCCTGGTCGGGGTGGACGACCCGCGGGCCGGGCGGACCGCGTACACGGTGAACCCGGACGGTCAGGTACTCAAAGCCGACCTGCCGGCCGGCGCGGTGCGCACCTACGGCTACGACGGCGGCATGCTCGTCAAGTACAAGCAGTTCGGCGGCCTGTCGGTCGCGCAGGACACCACGCTGGACCGCGACGGCGACGGCCGCGTGGTCCGGCAGAGCGACTTCGGCGTCAGCACCAGATTCGCCTACGACCCGGCCGGCCGGCTGGTCAAAGAGGGCACCACGAGCTATACGTACGACGTCAACGGCAACCGCACCAAGGTCTCCCGGCCCGGCCTGGACACCGTGCTGCGGTACGACGCCGCCGACCAGCTGATCTCGACCGACACCGGGCTCAAGCACACCGACTACACCTACGACGCGGCCGGGCGCCTGACCGGTCGCGCGAACCCCGGCCACGAGGTCCGCACCGAGTACGACTCGTTCGGCAAGCCGGTCGTGCGCAAGACCACCCACCTGCTGCTCACCACGGTGGAGAAGTCGGTCTACAACGGCGACGGCCTGCTCACCAGCATCGGCCCGGACAAGGGGCCGAAGACCACGTTCCAGTGGAGGGTCGGCGAACAGACCCCGCAGGTGCTGGGCGAGGACGGCAAAACCGATTTTGTGTACGGTGCCGGCCGCATCTCGGCGACACCGCGCTCGGAGCGGTCACGTTCTCCGAGGATTCCTACGGCTCGACGCTGTGGACACTGCCCACCGCCGCGTGGGCGCTGGCGGCCCGGTACGACGCGTTCGGCAACCCGGACATCGCCGGGCTGCCCACGGCGGACGGCCCGCGCTTCGGCTACCGCGGTGAACTGTCGGCCGGCGCCGAGTCGGTCTACCTGCGAGCCCGCTGGTACTCCCCCGCGGGGGCAGGTTCGACTCGCGGGACCCGCTGTCGGTGCTGATCGGCTCGTCGCGTCCGGCCAGCCCGTACCCGTACGACAGCCCGCTGAACATGGTCGACCCGCTCGGCCGGCTCGCGCTGTTCGACTTCCTGTCCCAGCTCGTCATCGGGCTGCAAGGACTCAGCGGGTGGCAGAACTGCTGGGAGAACCCGGACCCGGGCAACTCGCTGTCCCGGCACCAGAAGTGCTTCCAGGGCAAGGGGCCGCTGTGGACCCGGGGCTGGGGTTTCAAGTCCGACTGCCTGTCCGGGGTGGAGGACTGCCTCAACGACACCTGGAACTCGGGTGCGCAGGAGTAGGCGGCGCACGCGCTGGCGATCAACGAACTCGCCCGGCAGTACGAGACCGGGTGGCAGCGGTTCAAGGACGACCAGCTCGGCTTCGGGGTGACGATGAGCAAACAGATCAACTGGGAGGTCGGTGACAACCCGGGTGTGCCGGGCGTCGACCCGGACATCGGCTACCAGGGCTTCCGGATCGACATCGTGACCAAGGAGAAGAACATCTACGAGGTCAAGCGGTACAAGGGCGAAGAGACCCGGACCGAAGTGGACAATCAGCTGCAGCGTTACCAGGACACCGGGCTGCACTGGTACGACATCGTCTGGGAGCGCGGCACCGAGCTGCAGCAGTGGGCGTCCACCTTCCCGGTGTACCCGCACTGGTACACGATCTTCCCGACCGAGGTCTATGTTTGGGGGCTCGGTCTGCCGGCCGGGCACGTGTACTTCACCGACGACGGCGACAAGGTGCCGGCCGGCGTGCGGACCAAGGGCGACCTGAACGAGGACAACGGCAACAGCGAGGCGGAGAACGGGGTCTTCGGCTGCGGCTCCTGCATCCCGATCCCGATCATCCCGGAGGTCCCGCTGGTACCGGTCTAGGCCCACCGACTCCCCAGGAGGATCCAGCATGGTCAGCGTCGAACCGGGTCTGACCCGCCGGTGGCGAAGCGGCAGCAACGCGGTGCTGCTGGTGCGTTCGCCGGACGATCCGGACCGGGTCCGGGCGGCGCTGACCGCCGGGCTGGCCGACATCGCCGCGCTCGGCCCGGCGTTCGCGCCGGAACCGATCGCGGTGCCGGCCGGCCACCTCATGATCATTGATTTCGGCACCCGCCCGCCGTCGAGGTTCGCCACCGTGCCCGACCTGATCGCGGGCCGGCTCGTCGCGGCCGGCATCACCGACGCGGCGATCACCACCCCGAGCAGGATCGGTGACCGCTACGCGGTGGTCACCGGGCTCGGGCCGATCGCCCGGGCCTGGCTGCGCGGCCCGGCCGGCCGGCCGCTCGGGGACGCGCCGCGCGGCGCCGGGGACCTGCTGCGGATCGCGGCCGGCTGGGTACGGGACACCGCGCCCGGCCTGCCGCCCCGGGGTGTCGTCGTCTCGGCCGAGGTCGAGCTGGCCTGGCCCGGCGTGGTGGACGCGCTGCTGCCGGCCCTGCGCACCGGCGCCCCGGTCTCCGTCGTGGCCAGCGACTTCGCCACCACCGCGACGGTGGCCGCGGTGGCCGGCACCCTGGGTGGCACGGTCAAACAGGCCACGCTCACCGCCGCCGGCCAGGACGTCACCCTGGCCATGCGCGCTCAGCGCGACCTCGCCCGGGCCGCAGCCGAACGCCTTGCCTGGGCCGGAGTCGAAGCGGCACCGACCGCTCGCGACGCGCTCTCCACCCACTGGGAGGGCCGCCGGCCCGGCGGCGAACACGTGCCCGACCTGATCGTGCCGGACGCGATGTGGTTCCAGGTGCTCTCGCCCGGCCATCTGGCCCGGCTGGGCGGCCCGCCGCCCGGTGCCGAGCCGCTCGGCGCGGGCCGGGTCGGGCTGACCGTCGGCGAGCCGGAGCAGTGGCTGCCCGGCCACCCCGACGAGGCCGGGGTGCGGGCCCGTGCCGGGCAACTGCTGGCCGCCTGCCTGGTCAACGAGGACACCGGTCTGCGGCTGATGCGGGAGCGGCTCACCGCGGCGCGGGCCCGCGACACCGACGGCTTCTTCCCCGGCCGATGAGGCGTCACCGCAGCGGCGCGCTCGTCGTGGTGCTGGCGCTGGCCGTGACGCTGCCGGTCGGCTGCCGGCGTGCCCGGCCGGCCGACGACTGCCCGGCCGGCCAGGTGGCGCCGGTCGTCTCGGGCCCGCCGCCGAGCACCCCGGGCAGACCGGAGGCGCTGTGGGTGGCCCCGTCGGGCACGCCGGTGTGCCCGCGGCCCGGCCGTTCGCACAGAATCACCTGGTCTTCGCACACCGGGCGCTGTGGGTCGCCCAGCCCGGCCGGTTGTGGCGGATCTCCCCGGCGGCGGGCGTGAGCTCGTCACCGCTGCCGGCCGGTTTCGCCCCGGCCGGGCTGGTCGGTGACGGCCGCTGGCTGTGGCTCACCGACGGGCGCGGCCTGCTGCGCGTCGACCCGGCGGCCCCGGCGCGCACCGTGACGGTCCCGCTCGCCGAGGGCGTCGCGCAACTCGGGCCCGGCCTCTATGCCAGCGGCGTGAACTCGGCGACGGTGCGCCGGCTCGACCCGGACACCGGCCGCCAGGTGCAGGCCGTCGACCTCGGCGAACCGGTGCTGTCGCTGGTCGGCACCGGTGCCGACGTGTGGGCGACCGGCACCTGCGGCACCCTGACCCGGCTCGCCGACCGGCACGGTGTGCGGGTCTCCGACGTCTCGCAGGACCTGCCCTCGGTCGAGGCCTCCGGCTCGCTCTGGGTCGGCGACGAGGTCCGCTCCCAGGTGGTCCGCGTCGACGCCGCGACCGGAGCGGTGCTGGCCCGCACCCCGTTCACCGCCGCCGATCCGGACGACCCGGCCTTCGTCCTGGTGGCCGGGCACTCCACGATCTGGGTGGTCGACCGTCACGTCTCGCGCGCCGACCCGGCCACGAATGTGATCACCCGGGTGCTGCCGGACGCCGATCCGCTCGCGGTCGCGGTCGCGGCGCCACCGCGCTGAGCGGCCGTCGGGTCGCGGGCGGCGGCGACCGGTCAGGCGCGGCGGGCCCGGCAGAGCAGGATCGCGGCGTAGCCGTGCGCGCCGTGCTGGGCCGTCGGGATGACCTCGATCCCCTCCTCGTGCAGCGGTTCGAAGTCGGGCCGCAGGGCTCCTCGCAGGTCGCGTTCGTCGATGTCGGCGCCCGGGAAGGTCTTGCCGCCGACCGTGTAGCCGCGGCACCGGCGCAGCGCCGCGGTGAGGAACAGGCCGCCGGGCTGGACCAGGCCGGTGATGTGCCGCATGAACAGTTGCCACGTGGCCCGGTCGCCGGTCGCCGAGTCCGCGCAGTAGGCACTGACCACTGTCGGGTAACTCCGGTTCAGTGGACGAGGGCGGCGGGCGTCCACCCGTACCAATGTGGTGATCTTTGCCCGGGTGAGGTCTTCGCGCGCGGTCACCTCGGCGTCGGTCGGACAGGGGTTGCCCTCGCACTGCAGGGTGTACCGGACGAACGGCCGCCAGTCGTGGGCACCCGGCGCCCGCTCGATCCACCGCTGGATCTCGGCCAGGTTCTCCGGAAGGTAGTCGCCCAGATGGATCTCGGATGCCGTCTCGGCGCACGCGAACACGTGGTGCAGGGTGGGCCCGGTCCCGAAGTAGAGGATCGGCTGGTCCCGTTCGGCCTGGCGCAGCGCGTCGACCAGGAACGCGATGGTGGCGATCTCGTCCGGTTCGACCGTGCGGTAGTAGTCGGTGAGGTACTCCCCCGGCACCCAGTCGGTGTCGAACGACGCGTGCCTGCGGTGCCGGCCCAGGACGGTCCGGGTGAGGCGGGCGAGCGCGCCCTCGTAGAACGCGGCGCCGAGGTTGGCGCCGCCGAGGAAGATCAGCGCCTCATCGGTGGTGACCGCCTCGGTCGCGACGGCGGCGCCGAACGCGGCCAGGTAGTACGGCACCTCCTTGGCGATCTCGGTGCCGGTGTAGGCCACGGCGGCGGCCAGCCGGGCGGCGCGCCCGGCACCGAAGCGGCGGCGGGTGAGGTCGTATGCCAGCTTGGATAGCACGTTGGTGCTCGTCCCGGTCGCCGCCAGCAGGCTGCCGTTCGCCTTCAGGCCGGCGCGCAGCCCGAACACCCAGGCTGCGTAGCTCACCAGCAGGAACACCACCACCGATCGGTGGCCGAGGTCGGCGAGCAGCCCGGAGGCGACCAGACCGGCGCCGACGGCCGCCGCCCAGGCGTCCAGCGCGTAGGTGGACGCCGCGGTGGCCGCCAGGCTCACGGCCCAGGTGGCGGCCGGCGACATCGTCGAAGTCCGGCGACCCGGATGGTGCGCTGCACCCATCGTTCCTCCTGACGGAAGGTTCGTCATGGAGATGACGGACGACGCCTGATGCGTACGTCCCCTTGCCGACAGCCCGAGCGACCGGGGCGGCCTTCCCGTCCGTACCGGAAATGTTTGGTTGTGGTGGCCGCAGCCTGGACCAGCGTCTGCTCGGGTTTTTCCTTCGTCAGTGCGCGTTCTGGGGTCGGACCAGCCGGCGCGCGGTGGCGGGGAGTTCGACGTCCGGCTTCAGCGGGGAAGGTTCGACCCGGAGGATGCGGGCGATCCCGGCCGGCAGCCACCAGTTGTAAGTGCCGAGAAGCGACACCATGGCCGGCACCAGCAAGGCCCGGACGACGGTCGCGTCCAGCAGGATGCCCACGCCGAGGGCGGTGGCCAGGATCTTGATGTCGGTCTGCGGTGCCGAGCCCAGGGCGGCGAAGGCGAAGAACAGGATCAGTGCCGCCGAGGTGACCAGGCGTCCGGTCCGGCCGAGGCCGTGCTCGACCGCGTAGGCGGTGGAACCGGTGCGCTCGTACTCCTCGCGCATGCGGTCCAGGATGAACACCTCGTAGTCCATCGACAGGCCGAACAGGAACGCGAAGATCAGTACCGGTAGCCAGAACGTCATGGCTCCGGTGCCGGCGATGCCGAAGACTGCTTGCGAGCCGTTGCCGTCCTGCCAGAACCAGGTGGCGATGCCGAAGGCGGCCGCCACGCTGGCCAGGTTGAGCACCACGGCCTTGAGCGGCAGCAGCAACGATCGGAACGCTCGCACCAGGAGCACGAACACGACCAGGGCGATGAGCGCGATCACGTACGGGAGCTTGTCGTAGACCGCTCTCTGGAAGTCGATCACCTGCGCGCCGGGTCCCGTCACTCCGGCGTAGCCGGGCAGGTCTCCGGTCACCTCCCGGACGGCGGTCACGACGGCGACGCTCGTGTTGTCCACGGTCTCGTGGTCGGGAACCACCACGACCGCGGTGGCTCCGCTCGCGGCGGGCTCGAGGCGGATCGCCATCCGGACGCCGTCGACGGACCCTGCCGCGTCGGCGAGGGCCTGCGCGTCACCGCCGGGCGCGACCAGCAACGTCACCGGCGTCAGTACGCCGTTGCCCACGCCGCCGGCCCGCAGCGATGCCAGCGTGTCGTGGGCCGCGCCGCTGGAGGCCAGCGAGCCGGAGCCCGAGGACCCGATCTGCAGCCCGGACAGCGGGACGATGGCGATCGTCAGTGCGGCGACGGCGGAGCCGGCGGCGATCCAGCGGTAGCGGATCACCCCGCGGGTCCAGGCCAGCCAGGCAGCCGAGGCGTGCTTCTCCTTGCGGAGGCGTGGCCAGTCGACCCGCGGTCCGGCGAGGCTCAGCAGGGCGGGTAGCAGGGTCAGCACCACCAGCGTGCTGATCAGGGGGATGAGCAAACCGCCGAGACCCATGCTGCGGACCAGCGGCACGTTCACCGCGACCAGCGCGACGAGGCTGACGGCCACGGTGATCCCGGAGGCCAGCACCGCCCTGCCCGCCGTGACCATGGCGGTGACGACGGCGTCGTCGCCGGACCCGCCCCGGGCGCGTTCCTCACGCCAGCGCGAGACCACCAGCAGCGAGTAGTCGATCGCCACGCCCAGGCCGATCAGCGCGATCAGGAACTGCACGACGCCCGAGACCTCGGTGACCGTGGTCAGGACCAGCACGGCGAGGAAGGTCGACAGGATCGACACGGCCGCGATCAGCAGCGGCACGAAGGCCAGGAACGAGGCGAAGACGAACAGCAGGACGATCAGGGCACCGGCCGCGCCGATCAAGGTCTCAGCGAGCACACCGGCCCCCTCGTCGGGGTCGGCATCGCCGGCCACCAACTGCTGATAGCTGATCACTGTCGCGTCCAGCCCTCGCGGCAGCGCCGCCGCCGTCACGGTCGGCGCGAGGCTCGGCCCCTGCGCCGGCGGCGCGAAGACCAGCAGGAAGGTGCTGCGCCCGTCATCGGTCAGGAACCGCTGGTCCCCGGTGCTGCCGTAGTCGAGCACCTGCCGGCCGGGCAGCGCCCGGATCGCCGCGGCGACACCGGCCACCTCGGCCCGTTCGAGCCTCCTCCCGTCCGGTGCGGTGAGCACCGGAACCGAGGCGGCACCCCCGTCGATGCCGTAGGCCCGGGCGAGGCCGGCCTGCGTGTCCGATCCTTCCTGGCCGGGCACCGAGAAGTCGGCCGACAACCGGTCGGGCACCCGCGCGGCGGCGACACCGCCGGCCAGCATGGCGACGATCCAGAAGCCGACCACCCACCATCGACGTCTCAGGACGGCGTGAGCGAATCGTTGCATGGAGGGCTCCTCGATCGTGAGGCGAGGCGCATCAACTACCTCGCTTCTAGAGTCACTTTAAAATAGAGGAACTCTTGGATCGAGTAAAGTGCGGGCATGGCGGAGCAGCGTGAGGAAGCCGACACCCTCTTCAGCCCCGGTCAGCGCTCCCGGGTGATGCAGCTGATGCGCGCCTACACCGACGCGCACCTCGAGCACACCCGTCACCTGGCCCGGTCGCTCGGCGTGCATGTGAACGACGCCGTCGCCGTCTCGGAGATCCTGTGGGCCGAGGTCGTCGGCGATCCGCTGACGCCGGTGGGGCTGTCCGACCGCATCGGCCACACCTCGGGCGCCACCACAACCCTGCTGAACCGCCTGGAGAACGCCGGGCTGGTCGTGCGCAGCCGGGAGGACTCCGACCGGCGCATCGTCAGACTCCGGCTGACACCCGAAGCCCGCTCCCGCACCGAGACGTTCCTCGCCCCCACCGGCGAGCAGGTCAATCAGGTCCTCGACGGCTACGACGACGCCGCTCTGCGGCAGCTGGAAGGGCTGCTGACCGACATCGTCGCGGTGACCGCCGCCCGCAACGAGCACCTGCGCGCGGCCTCCGGCCGGTCGGCCCGGCCGCCCGAGGCCGAGAGGTAGACACCGGACGGGCCGCGAGTAATCAGCCGGGTGGTTCGCACTGGGATCCTGCCGACCGGCCCGACGACGCGGCCGTCACGTGACGGTGTCACCGCGCTCCGGCCGGCCGCGATGCCGGATCTGGTCGGTGCGGGCGGTGACGGCGTCGATCTGGCCGGTCAGCGCCGGGTGATCGCCCAGGTGCCGCTGGGTCGCGGCGAGCAGGCCGGGCAGGGCCGACGCGTCCGGGTCGCCGAGCGCGTCGTGCAGCCGGGCGAGTGCCTCGCCGGCCGTCGCGTCGAGGTCGGTGAGCGCGGTGATCTGACCGGCCAGCCGGCGCAGGTCAGCGGTGTTGTCATTGGCCCATCGGGCAACGGCCCGGCTCGCGGCGCGGCGGTCCCGCTCGGCCTGCACCCGGGCGTCGCGGGTCGCGTCCGGCTGCTCCGTCGGGGCCGAGGCGCCGCGCAGATATCGACGCTCGGCGGCCTGCCGGCTCGCGACGCCCAGCGCGGGGGCCAGCGCCTGCCAGGAGACACCGGCGGCGCGGGCCGCGGCGATCAGCACCGGCTCGAGGCCGGCGAGTTCGCTCTGCGTCCGGCGCAACAACACGAGGGCGTCGAGCAACTCGGCCGGGCTCACCGCGGTGGCGGCGGCGGCCGGTTGCCCGACGTGGGCCGCGGTGGCGGCGAGCGCAGCCGCGGCCGCGGTCAGATCCCACTGGGTCGCCTCCGCTGCGGGCCCGGGCGTCTCGGTCATCGCCGTCCTCTCCGCACGGACTCTCCCCGTGTCATCTTTTCGTTGACATTCGACTTGTCATCGTTTC
>NZ_BOMS01000153.1 GCF_016862315.1 Actinoplanes palleronii
CGGCTACGCGGCTACGCGGCTACGCGGCTACGCGGCTACGCGGCTACGCGGCTACGCGGCTACGCGGCTACGCGGCTACGCGGCTACGCGCGAGATCATCACGGGGCGTGGGGTGCGGGTGGGTGGTCGGGGCGGGGTGTCAGGATGGGGGCTGGTTCCTGGACGGGGATCGTCTGGGAAATGGGGTTCGGATGGCCGCCGACGAGATTGTCGTGACCGGGATCGGTCAGCGCGCGGCCTGGGCCGCCGGTGTGCTGCCGCCGGTCGAGCGGCTGGCCGGGGGGATCTGGTCGGTGCCGGTGCCGATTCCGCGGAGTCCGCTGCGTTACACCCTGTCCTACCTGATCGCCGGCGACGACGGCCTGGTCGTGGTCGACCCGGGCTGGGACAGTGACGAAGGCTGGGCCGCGCTGCAAGCAGGCCTGGTCGCCGCGGGTGCAAAGCAGGAAGACGTGCTCGGCGTCGTGGTCACTCACGTCCACTCCGACCACCATGGACTCTCGGCGAGGCTGCAGAGCGCCGGCACCTGGGTGGCCATGCACCCGGCCGAGCGGGACGCGCTGCAACCGCACGGTCCCGCCGACGGCTGGCTGCGGGCGCACCACGTGCCGGAGGACGAGATCGCCGGGTTGGCCGGCACGATCGGGCAGCATCGACTGTCCGATCCGGCCCAGCCGGACGTGTTGCTCGAGGACGGTGATCCGGTGCCGGTGAAGGGGCGGGATCTGCGCACGGTGTGGACGCCCGGGCACACGCCGGGCCACATCTGCCTCCTCGACGCGGACGCCGGGGTGCTGCTCACCGGCGATCACCTGCTGCCGCGGATCAGCCCGAACATCGGTCTGCAACGGCCCGGTTCGTCGCCGCTCGCCGCGTTCCTGGAGTCCCTGGCGAAGGTGGCCGCGTACGACGAGCTGGAGGCGCTGCCCGCGCACGAGTACCGGTTCCGGGGCATCGCGGCCCGGTCCCGCCGGTTGCGCGCGCACCACGAGCTGCGCTGCGAGGAGATCGTGGCGGCCGTGGAGAGGCTGGGCAGCCCGACGATCTGGCAGCTGGCCGCGAACCTGACCTGGTCACGGCCGTGGGCGGAGATCGGGCCGATGCGGGTCGGCGCGATCGCCGAGACCATGGCGCACGTCCGCTACCTGGCCGACCGGGGCGCGGTGCGCTGGTCCGGAGACGTGGTGGAACGAGCGACCGCCGCCGGCTGACAGCACCGGCGACGGCCGACCACAAGGCCACAAGGCCACAAGGCCACAACGGAAGGTCAGACGACCTTCTTCGACTTCGTGATCGCGGCGGTGATCGCCTCGAGCAGCGGGGCGGCGCCGTTCCAGGAGAAGATCGGGACGGCCTGCCACGGGAAGATCTGGTTGGCCTTGACCGCGGGCAGCGCGTTCCAGGACGGCTTCGAGGTCAGGTCCTTCGGCTGCAGGGTGCCGGTACGGGCGTCCAGGAAGATCACGTCTGCCTGGTACTTGTCGGCGTTCTCCCAGCTCAGCGACTCGTAGTAGTCGGCGCCCTTGACCTCGGGCATGATCAGGTCGACGCCGAGCTCCTTGAAGTACATCAGGTCGGTGCTGACCGCGGCGCTCGAGACGTAGAAGATGTCGGCGGCGCCGGAGCCGAACAGCACCTTGAGGCCACCGGAGGCCTTGGCGGCGGCGGACAGGTCGGTGGCGGCCTTCTCGAAGCGGGCCTTGGCCGCGACGTTCGTCGCCGAGTTCAGGTCGGCGCCCAGCGACTTGGCCAGCTCGGCGTAGCGCTCGATCGGCTTGTTCAGCGGCACGCGGCCGACGGTGATCAGGGCCGACGGGGCGACCGCGAGGATCTTGTCCTTCGACTCGTCCGGGACGTACCAGTACGCGCCCGGGTCGAACTGGTGGGTGACCAGCAGGTCCGGGGTGAGCGCGGCGTACTTCTCGACGGAGAACTCGCCCCACGCGTTGCCGACGATCTCGACCTTGCTGATGTCCAGCGAGCCGGCCTGCGCCTCGGCGGTGCCGTCGGCCTTCTTGGTCTCGCCGAAGACGCCGACGATCTTGTCCTGGAGGCCCAGGTCGACCAGCGCGGCGGCGGTGCCGGTGAACGCGACGATCTTCGACGGGGACTTGTCCGCCTTCAGCTCCTTGGGCTGGTCGTCGGTGAAGGTCCACGGGCCGGCGGCGGCCGAGGCGGCCGGCGTGGACGTGTCGTCGTCCTTACCGCCACACGCGCTCAGGACTGCGCCGGCGGCGACGGCGCCACCGGCCGCGAGCAGGCCACGACGGGACAGGGGCAGGGAGGAAAATGACATGCTCACATCTTTCGCAGGACAGCAGACCGGTCACTCGACCGTGTGGATGGTTAGGCTAACCTAACGAGCCGAACGCGCGTCAACAGGATCCGCCGAAAGCCGACGGGAGCCCACCACTGTCCACCATCGACACCCTCTCCGAACAGCGGGTCAGCCCCGCGCCGCCGGCGGCGTCCCGGCGCTCGGCCCGGCTGGCCGGGCTGCTGATCGCCCTCGTGGTGCTCGCCGCCGTCCTGGTGCTCGGCATCGGGTTCGGCGCGCGTTTCCTGTCCCCCGGCGAGGTGTGGGCCGGGCTCGTCGACTCCGGCTCGCCGTACTACCGGATCGTGCACGAGATGCGGCTGCCGCGGACGCTGCAGGGCCTGATCGTCGGGGTCGCCCTCGGCCTGGCCGGCGCGATCATGCAGGCGCTGACCCGCAACCCGCTCGCCGACCCCGGTCTGCTCGGCATCAACGCGGGCGCCTCGGCCGCGGTGGCCAGCGCCGCGGTGTTCCTGGGCATCGGCACGTTCTCCGGGTACGTCTGGTTCGCCCTGCTCGGCGCCGCGATCGTCACGGCGCTGGTCTACGCGGTCGGTGGCGGCCGGGCGGCAACCCCGGCACGGCTGGCGCTGGCCGGGGCGGCGCTGAACGCGACGCTGTACTCGTACGTGAGCGCGATCATGCTGGCGAACACCGCCTCGATCGAGAAGATGCGGTTCTGGACGGTCGGCTCGCTGGCCAGTGCGGACTTCGACACGATCCGGCGGGTGCTGCCGTTCATCGCGGCCGGTGTGCTGGTCGCGCTGGCCTGCGCCCGCCCGCTCAACGCACTGTCGCTCGGTGACGACGCGGCCAGTGCGCTCGGCGCCCGGCCCGGCCTGATCCGGGTCATGGTGATCGTGGCGGTCACCCTGCTCTGCGGCGCGGCCACCGCGGCGTGCGGCCCGATCGTCTTCGTCGGCCTGCTGATCCCGCACCTGGTCCGCCCGTTCACCGGACCGGACCTGCGCTGGATGCTGCCCTACACGGCGGTGCTCTCGCCGGTGCTGCTGGTCGGCGCGGACGTGCTCGGCCGGGTGCTGGGCAGCCCCGGTGAGCTGCAGGTCGGCGTGGTCACCGCGGTGCTCGGCGGCCCCCTGTTCCTCTACCTGGTGCGAGTGGCCAAATGAACGTCGTCACGCGCCCCCGCGCCGCGGTCGTCGGTGTCGTCGCCCTGATCGGGATGGCCGCGGTGGCCGTGCTCACGCTGGGCACCGGCGACTATCCGATCGCCGCCGGTGACGTGGTGCGGACCCTGTTCGGCCAGGGCACCGTCGCCCAGGCGTTCATCGTCAACGAGCTGCGCCTGCCCCGGGTGATCACCGCGATCCTGGTCGGGATGGCCCTGGCGGCCGGCGGCGCGGTCTTCCAGTCGCTGGTACGCAACCCGCTGGGCAGCCCGGACGTGCTCGGCATCACCAGTGGCGCGGGCACCGCCGCGCTGGCCGTGGTGATCCTCGGCGGCACCAGCACCCAGCTCTCCCTGGCCGCGGTGGCCGGTGGCATCGGCGTGGCCCTGCTGATCCAGCTGATCGGCGGCCGGCGCGGGTTGCACGGGTACCGGTTCATCCTGATCGGCGTCGGGATGACCGCGATCCTCAACGGGATCAGCGGGTATCTGCTGACCAAGGGCGTGCAGATGGAGAACGCCCGGGCCATGCTCTGGCTCACCGGCAGCTTCGACGGCCGGGGCTGGGAGGAGGCGCTCCCGCTGCTCGGGGTGCTGCTCATCGCCGTACCCCTGCTGGTGTTGATCTGTGGTCCTGGCCTGCGGATGCTGGAGATGGGCGACGACATCGCGGCCGGGCTGGGCGTGCCGGTGAAGCGACTGCGCACCGTCGCGCTGCTGGTCGCCGCGATCGTGGTGGCGTGTGCCGCGGCGGCCGCCGGTCCGGTGCAGTTCGTCGCGCTGATCGCACCGAACATCGCCAAGCGGGTCACCCGCGCGCCCGGCCCGAACCTGCTGCCGTCGATGGCGATCGGCGGGCTGCTCACCGTCGGCGCGGACTGGCTGGCCATGCACTCCGGCTATCCGATCCCGGTGGGTGTGGTCACCGGTGTGCTGGGCGGCGGTTACCTCGTCTGGCTGCTGGTCACGGAGCGCAAGGCGGGACGGATCTGATGAACGACCTCGACGAGCAGGAGCAGAGATGACCCGACTCAGCGGTACCGGGATGACGCTGGCCTACGACAAGCGGGTCATCGCCGAGGACCTCAGCGTCGAGATCCCGGACGGCTCGTTCACCGTGATCATCGGGCCGAACGCGTGCGGCAAGTCGACCCTGCTCCGGGCGCTGTCCCGGCTGCTCAAGCCGACCGTCGGCACGGTCCTGCTGGACGGCAGCGACGTGCACACCCTGCCCACCCGGACGGTCGCCAGGACGCTCGGCCTGCTGCCGCAGTCGTCGACCGCGCCGGACGGGATCACCGTGGCCGAGCTGGTGGCCCGCGGCCGCTACCCGCACCAGGGCCTGCTGCGCCGCTGGTCCGCGCAGGACGAGCAGGTGGTCACCGAGTCGATGGCCGCGACCGGCGTCGGCGACCTGGCCGACCGCAACGTCGACGAGCTCTCCGGCGGCCAGCGGCAGCGGGTCTGGATCGCCATGGCGCTGGCACAGCAGACCCCGCTGCTGCTCCTCGACGAGCCGACCACGTACCTCGACATCGCGCACCAGATCGAGGTGCTCGACCTCTGTGCCGAGCTGCACGAACGCCAGGGCCGCACGCTCGTCGCGGTGCTGCACGACCTGAACCACGCGGCCCGCTACGCCACCCACCTGATCGCCATGCGTGACGGCAAGGTGGCCAAGTCCGGCGTGCCCGGCGAGGTGCTGACCGCGGAACTCGTCGAGGACGTCTTCGGCCTGCCCTGCCGGGTCATCGACGATCCGGAGACCGGCACGCCGCTGGTGGTCCCGGCCGCCCGCAAGCGCGTCCCGGCCGCCTGACCCGTCAAGGTCAAGATCTTTTTTTCGTGCGTCCGCCGGCGTACAGATCGTC
>NZ_BOMS01000154.1 GCF_016862315.1 Actinoplanes palleronii
GGGTGGGCACGGAAAAAACCCGGTCACCCGAAGTGCGCGGCCACCACGTGCTCGGCGATCGCCAGCGACGACGTCGCCGCCGGTGAGGGCGCGTTGCGGACGGCCGTGATCGGGCCGAGCCGGTGGATCCGGAAGTCGTCGACGAGGCTGCCGTCGCGGTCCAGGGCCTGGGCGCGCACCCCGGCGCCGGACCGGTACACATCGGACGCGTGGATCTCCGGGACGTACCGCATCGCCTCGGCCATGTAGCTGCTCTTGGAGAGCGAGCCGCGGACCTCCTTGATCCCGGTGCGCCAGTGCTGGCGGGCCATCTTCCAGCTGCCCGGCCAGGCGGCGATCCCGGCCAGGTCACGCAGCGACAGGTCGGAGCGCCGGTAGCCCTCCCGCGCGGTGGCCAGCACCGCGTTCGGGCCGACCTCGACCACGCCGGTGACCCGCCGGGTGAAGTGCACGCCGAGGAACGGGTACCGCGGGTCCGGTACCGGGTAGATCATGCCGCGGACCAGGTCCGCCTTCTCCGGCTTCACCCGCATGTACTCGCCGCGGAACGGGACGATGATCGGTTCCGGACGGTCACCGGCGAGCTTGGCGACCTGATCGCTGTGGATGCCGGCGCAGACGATCAGCTGGTCGACCACCACACGGCGGTCACCCGAGGTGATCTCGGTCTTCCCGGCGTGCGTCGTGATGCCGTCCACCGGCCAGTTCAGCCGGACCTCGCCCCCGGCGGCGACGATGTCGTCGGCGAACGAGCGCGCGATCCGCGGGAAGTCGGTGATCGCGGTCTCCGGCGAGTGCAACGCGGCGAGGCCGGCGGCGTGCGGCTCGATCTCGCGGATCGCGGTGTGGTCGACCCGGCGCAGCCCGGGCACCTCGTTCTCCCGGGCCCGCTTCTCCAGGGCGTCGAGCCGGGCCATCTCGTCGACCCGGACCGCGACCACGAGCTTGCCGCACTCGTCGTACGCAATCTTGTGGTCCTGGCAGTATTCCTTGAGCAGTGACCGCCCGCGCGTGCACAGCTGCGCCTTCAGGCTGCCCGGCGGGTAGTAGATGCCGGCGTGCACCACCCCGGAGTTGTGCCCGGTCTGGTGCTGGGCGACGGCGTCCTCCTTCTCCAGCACCACGACCCGGGTGCCCGGCCGCCGCAGGGTGATCTCCCGGCCGATCGCCAGCCCGACGATGCCGGCGCCCACGATCCCGATGGTCTCGTCAGCCATCATTCCTCGCCTCTCTGCAGCGGTCGCCTCGACCTTGGTATACAACCGCATCCCCCCGGCGCCTCGGATCACCGGGGCGCGGACCGGCTGCCGTTCTTCACCGCGTACATCGCCGCGTCGGCGCTGCGCAGCAGCAGGTCAGGATCGCTGTCGCCGGCCCGGGCCAGCGCGGTGCCCACGCTCGCACCGACCGCCAGCGCGACACCGTCGACGAGGCACGGCTGCCGGACCGCGACCACCACCCGCTCGGTCAGCGCGGCCAGGTCCTCGGCGAGCGGGTCGGCCAGCACCACGGCGAACTCGTCCCCGCCGAGCCGGGCGATGGTGTCGGTCTCCCGCAGACAGGACCGCAGCCGCCCGGCGACGTGCCGCAGCAGCGCGTCGCCGGCCGCGTGCCCGTAGTCGTCGTTGATCGGCTTGAACTTGTCCAGGTCGAGCAGCATCACCGCGACCGGCCGGTCCACGGCGGCGCTGTCCCGGTCCACGGTGGCGTTGTTCCGACCCGCGGCGGCGCTGTCCCGGAACGCGGTGGCGCTGTCCCGACCCGCGGCGGCGCTGGTCCGGAACGCCTCGGCCAGCCGCTCGTGGAACAGCGCCCGGTTCGCCAGCCCGGTCAGACTGTCCTGATAGGCCAGGTCGTGGAGCCGCGCGGCGAGCGCGTCCCGTTCGGCGAGCGCGCCGCGCAGCACCGACCCGGTCTCCCGCAGCTCGGCCACCGTGACGTCCAGCTCGCGGAGCAGTCGCGCGTTGTCGGCGAACGACGCCACCTGCCGCATCACCACCACGGCCGTGCTCAGGCTCGCACCGGCCAGCACCGCGATCGACTGCGCGTCCATCCCGCGGTCCACCGACACCCGGACCAGCAGCACGAACGTGCACGCCACCGCCAGGTACGGCAGCACGCTGTACGGCCGGCGGGGCCGGTGCGGGTCCGCGGCGTCCCGTTCCGGTTGCAGCCACTGCAGCCAGATCGCCGCCGTCATCAGGGAGTCGCCGACCGCGCTCACCGCCAGCATCGCGTGGCCGGTCCCGCCGGCCGCCGCGGACGGGGCCCAGACCCCGATGACACCGCCGATCACCGCGGCCCCGCCACCCAGCAGCCCGGTGTACGGCCCGAACGGCGGCCGCCCGGCGATCAGCAGTTTCGCCACCGCGAACACCGCCACCAGCATGGCGACCGGGCCGGTCAGCACGTTCAGCAGTCCCGGCGGCGAGTCGTCGACGGTGGTGAAGTACCAGGCGAACGCGGTCGAACAGATCATCACGGTGGCCATGTCGAGCCAGAAGCAGAAACGCTCCTGCCCGGAGCGGATCCGCAGCGGATAGGTGGACAGCACACCCACCACGACGACGGTGCCCACCCCGACGACCGTGACCGAGACCGGCCCGAGCACGAGCTGCTGCGGGCCGCGGGCCGTCACGAACTGCACCAGGTAGCCGACGCCGCTGGTCACCGCACTGAAGCAGATCGCCCACCAGAACCGGCGGGCCGGGTCGCCCCGCCGCAGCCGCCGGACCAGGCGCCGCGCCGCGACCAGCGTCCCGGCGCTGAACGCGATCGAGGTGAGCCAGCTCAGCCGGGCGGCGGCGATCAGCGACAGCGGGGCGAACGCCACCACCAGGACGACGACGGTGATGACCGCGGCCAGGCCGGCCAGCAGCATCGTCCCGTCACGCTCGAGGTGAATGCGCGGAGCCTTCGACATCCCGCCTCCTGGCTGGGGGTTGCCCTCCAGAATTCCGGATGCCGGCGGCGCGGCGCCCCGGAACGGCCAGATCGAGCCGGGGGCAGGTGGTCAGGGCCGGTCAGGGCCGGGGCGAGCCGGGCCGGGCCGAGCGGAGCCGAGCGGAGCCGGGCGGGCCGGGGCGGTCAGGGGCGGGCCGGGGCGGTCAGGGGCGGTCAGGGCCGGGGCGAGCCCGGCAGCTGACCGTCCAGCAACGGGCGGTCAGAGGCGAGGCAGCTGGCCGTCCAGCAACGGGCGGGCGGTGGTCACGACCGCGTTGGCGCCGGGCCGGTCGGGCACTCCGGTCTGCACGTCGAGGAAGCCGGTCGGGTGCTCGATGCGCAGCACCGCCGCCGCACCCGTGCGCAACCCCACCCCACCCGTGCGCAACCCCACCGCGGCCGTGCGCAGCCCCACCACCCTGGCCGGCCGGCTCATCTGGGCCGCCACGCTGCCGGGCAGAGCCGCCGCCGCGGCCACGCTCAGCGCGGACCGGAACCCGATCGCGGGCTGCACCCGGCCACGCACGACCATCCGGACGCACAACCCTCCCCCGGCGACCGGTGGCGCCAGCAGGCACAGTTCCGGCACCTCCCGATCCGTCATCACGGCGCCGAGCCCGAGCAGCCGCCCGGCTCGCAGCCGCAACGCTTCGAGGGCGGCGCGGAGCCGGTCGTCGTACTCGAGGCGGGCCGGCGTCTCGTATCCGGTCACCCCGAGCACGGCGGCCGCGACCAGCACCACCGGCACACCAGCGCCGATCAGCCGGGCCGGCACGCCGCCGCCGATCAGGCTGGCCGGCACGCCGCCCAGGTCGTCGACCACTCGGCCGGTCGGCAGCAGCGCGGCATCCGCGCCATCCGCGAACTCGATCAGCACCCGGGCCGCGGTGCCCGGCACGCCGCTGATCGCGGTGTCGCCCGCATAACCCCCGCCCGGCACGTCCGGCACGTGGACGGTCACCACCACACCGGTCTCCGCCATCCGGACCCGCACCGGAACCGACCCGGCTCCATCACCCGCCCCGGCTCCCGCTCCAGATCCGGCGCCCGCTGCCACCAGCCCGCGTTCCAGCGCGAACACTCCGGCCCCGGCCAGCAGCCCGGCCCGGTCGGCCGCGCCACCAGGGAACTCGCAGTCGACATCCACCCCCGGCTCCGCGGACCGGCCCACCACCACCGCCGTCACGTCCACCGCGTCGAAGGCCGCGGGCAGCTCCCCGGCGCGGAAATACGCCCCCTGAACCGTGCCACTGCGGATCACCAGCACCGAGACTCCGGACCGAACCAGCATGCCGTCTCCCCCTCCACCGCGAGTGTCACCCGCGCCGATGATTGTTGACAATCCTGTGAGCGCTGGGAAGACTTCCGGGCATCGATCGGCCCATCGATCCGACATCAACCCACATCGGCCCGACCACCGGCCCGCCCATCGATCCCCCCGTCGATCAACCCACCGGCCCGCCCATCGATCGACCCATCGATCCACCCGGAGCTGCGCGGTCCGGGATCGCTCCGGCATGATGAGGGGCCCGGCACAAGCAACGACAGGAAGTCGACGAGTACAGATGGCGTCTGATCACGACACCGACCGGCGAGCGGCGCGCGTCACCGCCCCGAGCACGGCGACCCAGGCCAGGGACACCCTGCGCGACGCCATCCTCCGCGGTGAATACCTGCCCGGCGAGCGCCTGGTCGAGGCGCAGCTCTGCGAGCGTCTCGAGGCGAGCCGGTTCAACGTCCGGGCGGCCCTGCAGGACCTCGCCGCCGAAGGCCTGGTCGAGGTGCAGCGCAACCGGGGTGCGCACGTCCGCAAGGTGTCGATGGCCGAGGCCGTCGAGATCACCGAGGTGCGGATGGTGGTCGAGGGCCTGATCGCGGCGCGCGCGGCCGAGCGGGTCGAGCCCGACCAGGCCACCGAGCTGGACGAGATCGGCGTGCTGATGCGGCGCGCGGTCGAGGCCGGCGAGTACCGCCGCTACAGCGACCTCAACGTCCGCCTCCACGCGCTGATCCGCCAGATCGCGGAGCACCGCACGGCCGACCGGATCGTCGAGACCCTGCGCGGCCAGCTGGTCCGCCACCAGTACATGCTGTCGCTGCTGCCCGGCCGCCCGCAGACCTCACTGCCGCAGCACGAGCGGATCATCGCGGCCATCCGCGACCACGACCCCAAGGCCGCCGAGGGCGCGATGCGCGAACACATCGCCAGCGTGATCGAGGCATTGCGCGGCATGGACCACTTCGGCCCCGCCTGAAGGACGAACGCAGAACGCCCGTCGCGCCGATCCGCACAGCCACCCGGAATGCGATCGCCCGGCCCCGCAGCCGCCCGGAATGCTGTCGCCCGATCTCCGCAGGCGCCCGGAATGCTGTCGCCCGATCTCCGCAGGCGGCCCGCTCCGGGTTGCCGGCAGCGGCGAGCAGCCCGGCGCACCACCAGCCACGCAACATCCGCGCCCTGGGGGCGGCCGGCCCAGCTGGTGCTCACGGTGGCATCAAGGCCGCCGATGCAACCACCAGCACCAGCCAGACACGACGAGCTGGCCCTGACGGCCCCTATCCACCCGCCATAAGGACCACCAGCACCAGCCGAGCGCGCCGCAACACCACGTCCCGTGTCTTGCGTGGGGAATTCAGGTGCGCA
>NZ_BOMS01000155.1 GCF_016862315.1 Actinoplanes palleronii
AGGCGCCCAGCGCACGAAACTCCCCACACGAGCTGGGCGCGGGCGCGGCGCGCCGAAAGTGCCCACGCGAGCTGGGCGCGGCGCGGCGGAAAGGCCCGCGCAGGTCGCGGCTGGGGTCAGGTGGGTAGGCGCAGGGTGACGGTGGTGCCGCTGGTGGGGGCGGGGGTGGCGGTGACCGTGCCGCCGTGTTGGTGGGCGGTCTGGGCGACGATGGCCAGGCCCAGGCCGGAGCCGGGCATGGAGCGGGCCGCGGCCGCGCGGTAGAAGCGGTCGAAGACGTGGGGCAGGTCCTCCGGGGCGATGCCGGGGCCGGTGTCCGTGACCGTGAGCGCGGTCCAGCCTGATTCGGCAGCGGACAGCCGGACCGTGACGGCGGCGCCGGGTGGGCTCCACTTGGCCGCGTTGTCCAGGACGTTCACCACCATGCGTTCCAGTTCGCCGGGGCGGCCGAGGACCGGGGACGGTGACAGGACCACGTCGTAGGTGATGCCGGGCGCGCGGATCCGGACGCGGTCCAGGGCGGCCGAGACCACGTCGGCGAAGTCGAGGGGTTCGACCGCTTCGCGGGCTGCTTCCTCCCGGGACAGCTCGACCAGCTCGGTGGTGAGCGTGGCCAGTTCGCGGACCTGGGCGTCCAGGTCGGCCAGGAGTTTGGCGCGGTCTTCCGGGGGGAGCCGGTGGGCCAGCTCGGGACGGCGTTCCAGTTCGAGCAGCAGCTCGACGTTGGTGCGGATGCTGGTCAGCGGGGTGCGCAGCTCGTGACCGGCGTCCTCGACCAGGGTGCGCTGGGCTCGGCGGGAGGCGTCGATGGCAGCCAGCATGGCGTTGACCGAGCGGCCCAGCCGGGCGATCTCGTCGGCGCCGCGCACGTCGATCGGGTGGTCCAGGTCCTGGGTGACCGCGACGTCCTCGACGGCCGAGGTGAGCCGTTCGACCGGGGCCAGGCCGGCGCGCGCGACGGTTCGGCCGAGGAAGGCCGCGCCGGCGATCCCGGCGGCGGAGCCGAGGGCGAGCAGGGCGGCGAACGCGGCGAGCACCTTGTCGCTGGGGTCCTCGTCCATGCCGACCTGGACCGCTCCCCCGCCGGGCAGCGGCAGGGTGAGCATCAGGTAGTCGTCCGGGCCGAGCGTGATCTTCTCCTGCACGGCCGCGCCGCTGGCGCCGGTGGCGATCGACCGGGCAGTGTCGGTGACCGGCAGCGTGGTCCGGCTGCCACCGGAGGCCGCGCCGGTGGCGTCCAGGATCTGCCAGCACGGGCCGATCTCCCGATCGTGGCGGCCACCACCACGGCCCCCGCCGGGGCGATCGCCGGGCGACCGGGTCCGCGACGACTCGGTGGCCAGCCACTGTGCCGGGTTGGCCGCGATGGAGGCGGCGTCGCTGCTCAACTCGAGCGCGACCTGGTGCTGCTGAATCTCCCGGACGGCGATCCAGGCACCGGTCGCGACGACCAGCACGGCGGCCCCGACCGCACCGGTGACCAGCAGGGACAACCGGGCGTGCAGGGTACGGGCGCGCCACCACCGGCCGGGTGCGACCTTCACAGCGGCTCCTCCCACCAGCGGCCGCGTGCGAGCTTCACAGCGGCTCCTCCCGGACCACGAACCCGACGCCCCGCACGGTGTGCAGCAGCCGGGGCTCGCCCTCGGACTCCAGTTTGCGGCGCAGGTAGCCGAGGTACACGTGCAGGCTGTTCGACCCCTCACCGAAGTCGTAGCCCCAGACCTGCTCGAACAACGCGGCCCGGGTGAGCACCTGACGCGGGTGGCGCAGGAACACCTCGAGGATGTCGAACTCCGTACGCGTCAATCGCAGTGACCGCCCGCCGCGCTGGACCTCGCGCGTGCGGGGGTTCAGCCGTACATCGGAAAAAACCAGGCACTCACCCGCCTCCGCCTCCCCCTGCGGCCCGCCGATCGGCGCGGTCAGCGCCGAGCGGCGCAGCAGTGCCCGGATCCGCGCGAGCAGTTCCTGCAGGGCGAACGGTTTGACCAGATAGTCGTCGGCGCCGGCGTCCAGCCCGGCGACCCGGTCGCCGACGCTGTCCCGGGCGGTGAGCATCAGCACCGGCAGCAGCACTCCCTCGGCGCGCAGCCGCCGGCACGCCTCGAGCCCGTCCATCCGCGGCATGCTGACGTCGAGGATCAGCGCGTCCGGCTCGCCGGCACGCACCGCGTCGAGGGCTTGCAGCCCGTCGCCGACCGTCTCCACCTGGTATCCCTCGAAGCGCAGCGTGCGCGCGAGCGAGTCGCGCACCGCCGCGTCGTCCTCCACCACCAGGATCCGCATGCCGTCCACACTGCCAGCCCCGGCGACGGTCAGGACAGGTGGGCGGCGTCGAGCGCGGACTGCAGTGACTCGAGGTATCCGTCGCTGGTCACGGTCGCGCCGGAGACGGTGTCGATCTTCGCGCTCTGCGCGTCGAGGGTCTCCTGGACCAGCGTCGGGACAGCCCGGGCGTTGATCTCCTGGTCCCGGTGGTTCTCGGTGGGGTAGACCGGCACGGTGACCGCGGTGATCTTGCCGTCGGCGACCGTGATGGCCACCTGGACGTCGCCCCACCGGGTGGAGGCCGTCGACCCGGTGTAGGTGGTCCCGCCGGCGCCGTCCGACGAGGCGCCACCTGACGAAGTGCCGCTCGACGAGCTGCCGTCCGACGAGGTGCCACCCGACGACGTGCCGGTGGCGACCGCCGCGGCGGCGACCGGCGCAGGGCTGTTGGTGCTGGTCCGGTAGCTGAACATCAGCACCAGAGCGGCGACCGTGGAGAGCATCCACAGGGTGATGCGGCGCATGGAGGCGTCCTTTCTCAAACTCACCAGGCGAACAGTTCGGTGTGCAGCCGGTCGGCGGGCACCCCGGCGGCCAGGGCCGCGGCGCGGACCGGTGCGGTCCAGGCCTCCGGTCCGCAGACGTACACGTGTGCGGCGGCCACCTCGGGCGCGACTTCCCGCAGCATCTCCGAGTCGGCACGTCCGGCCAGGTCGGCGGGCAGCCAGGACGGCCGGTCGGCGCGCGGCCCGAGCAGGGTCACCACCCGCACCCCGCGATGCCGGGCGAACCACTCCAGCTCGCCCCGGAAGGCCAGTTCCGCTTCGGTACGCGCGCGGTAGATCAGGGTCGCCTCCCCCGCCCGGTACGGCAGCTCGCCGAGCAGCGACAGCAGCGGGGTGACACCGATCCCGCAGGCGATCAGCACCACCGGGCCACCGGAGTAGGACTCGCCGGTCAGCTTCCCGTACGGGCCTTCGACCAGCACCTTCGTGCCGGGGCGCAGGCCCGCGACCCGGGAGCTGCCGTCACCGAGGTCCTTCACGGTGATCCGCAGCTGCTCGCCGTGCGGCGTGGCGGAGAGCGAGTACGGGTTGGCCCGGCTCCAGCCCGGCCCGGCCAGGAAGCGCCACTGGAAGAACTGCCCGGCCCGGGCCGGCAGCTCGGCGAGCCGCTGCCCGCTCAGGTAGACCGAGGTCAGTCCGGGGCCCTCCGGCACCACTCGGTCGACGACCAGCCGGTGGCGCCAGTTGCGCCAGGCCGGCAGCCCGATCCGGTAGACCAGGACGGCGCCGGCCGAGACCCCGTACAGCGTCCACCAGTACGTGCGGGACGCCGCCGAGGCGACGAAGTCGGCGCCGGTCCAGAGCTGGTGCGGCAGCGCGAGGCCGACACCGAGGTACGCGTACAGGTGCAGCAGGTGCCACGACTCGTAGCGCAGTTTGCGGCGGGCCGCCCGGATCGACGTGGCCACCACCATGACCAGCGCGAGGGTGCCGGCCGTGGCGAGCAGCATGCCGGGGTACGTCCAGATCATGTCCCACAGTTCGGCGACCGCGTTGGTGTTCGCCGCCGCCGCGTAGCCCAGGGTGATCGTCACGATGTGCACGACCATCAGCCAGAACGAGGTGAACCCGGCCCACCGGTGCCAGCGGGCCAGCCGGTCCTGACCGAACGCGCGCTCGACCAGCGGGATCCGGGCCATCAGCAGCACCTGGAGCAGCAGCAGGTCGGAGGCGAGCAGCCCGGTCAGCCGGCCGGCCGCGGACACCGCTTCCGCGCCGCCGCCGATGAGCTGCTGGACGCCGCCGTTGCCCACCCACAGCGCGACGACGATCAGCAGGCTGAGGGCGGCCGCGGTGCCACCCACGTCGGGATACCAGCGCGGAGTGGTCCGGGGGTCGGCGCGATGGACGGGCGTGGCGGTGGCGGTGGCGGTGGCGGTGGCGGTCATGGGATCAAATCTCGGCGTCCTGGCTAAGGACCGGCTTGGTGAACCGTAAAGGTTTTCTAAGAGCTCCGTCTCTCAGACCAGGAACAGACGACGCACAGGTCCAGCCCAGGCGAGGGGCCCCCAATGGGGAACATCAAATGAACTTCGCCTGAAGGAAGCCTTGTGAACGCATTGCTCGCCGCCGTTGCGGACCTCGTCGCGATCGCCGTCCTGACCTTCGGCGTCTACTTCCCCCGGCACCATCGGCGCGACCTGGTCGCCGCGTTCCTCGGGGTGAACATCGGTGTGCTGGCCGTCTCCACCGTGCTCGGCTCGGAGAACGTCGGCGCGGGCCTCGGGCTCGGCCTGTTCGGCGTCCTGTCGATCATCCGGCTGCGGTCCGACGAGATCAGCCAGACCGAGGTGGCGTACTACTTCGCGGCGCTCGCGCTGGGCCTGCTCCCCGGCCTCGGCGGCCTGGACGCGATCACCGGCGGGCTGATGGCGCTGATCCTCGCGGCGCTCTGGCTCGGCGACCACCCGGGACTGTTCAAGCGGCACCGCTTCCAGATCGTCCGGCTGGACGCCGCGCACACCGACGAGACCACGCTGCGCGCCCACCTGGAACGCGTGCTCGGCGGCACCGTGGTCAACCTGTCGATCAAGCAGGTGGACCTGGTCAACGACAGCACGCTGGTCGAGGTCCGGTACCTGGCACCGGCCACCGCCCGGGAGCGGGTGAGCGTCGGATGATCACCGCCTTCGCCCCGATCTCGCTGGACCACCTGGTCGCCTCGGCCGAGCTGCTGACCCGCGTCGACCGCAAGTACCTGCTGCCCGCGTCGGTGCTGCCCGGGCTGCTCGCCGGGCTGCCGCCGGACGTCCGGGCGCTGGAGATCGACGGGCAGCGCGACTTCGGCTACCGGTCGATCTACTTCGACACCGCCGGACTCGACAGTTACCTGGGCGCCGCTCATTCCCGCCGCCGGCGCTTCAAGGTCCGGATCCGTACCTACGCGGAGACCGGGACGCACTTCGTCGAGGTCAAGACCCGGGGCTCGCGGGGGACCACGATCAAAGAGCGGATTTCGTACGAAGGAAATGGTCTTGATCTGGGCCCGGACGGTCGCGCCCACCTCGAGCGCGTGCTGGCCGACGCGGGCATCCCGGTCGACGGCAGCGCTTTCCGGCCGGTTCTGATCACCCGCTACCGGCGGCACACGCTCTACCTGCCGGGCACCGGCAGCCGCGTCACCGTCGACACCGACCTGGGCTGGTCGCTGCCGGACGGCACACGGATCCGGATGCCGGACCGGGCCGTGCTGGAGACCAAGTCCGGTGGCGCCGCGTCCGAAGCCGATCGGCTGCTCTGGCGGCTGCACCACCGGCCCTGCTCGATCTCCAAATACGCCACCGGGCTCGCCGCGCTGCGCCCCGACCTCCCCGCCAACCGCTGGCAGCCCGTGCTCCGCCGCCACTTCTCCCTTGAGGAATCATCGTGAACCTGCGCAAAAAGTTCGTCGCCGCCGTCAGCTCGGCCGCCCTGGTCGCCGCCCTGCTCGCCGGCTGCTCCAGCAGCACCGGCTCCACCACCGACGCCGCCACCGGCACCACCGCCGCCGCGGTCGTCTCGGTCGACGGCACCCAGAAGGCGGCCGCCGTGCTCGCCGCGAACAAGTCCGCGACGGCCGTCGCCGACGTGAGCACCGACGGGGCCGCCACCATCACGCTCTCCGGCACCTCGGCCGGCTCCGACGCGGACGGGGTGACGGTGGACGGGTCGACCGTGACGATCACGGCGGCCGGGACGTACCGGATCAGCGGGACGCTCACCGACGGGCAGATCGTGGTGACCGCGCCGGACGCCGCGGTCACCCTGATCCTGGACGGCGCGTCGATCACCAGCTCGACCACGGCGGCGATCGCGGCCACCGACGTCGACGCGCTGACCGTGGTGCTGGCCGACGGGACCACCAGCACCCTCGCCGACGCCGCGTCCTACGCCGACGACGCGGACGTGAACGCGGCCCTGTTCAGCGCCGGTGACCTGAACGTCACCGGCACCGGGACGCTGACGGTGACCGGCAACGGCAACGACGGCATCACCAGCAAGGACGGCCTGGTCATCCAGTCCGGGACGGTCACCGTGACGGCCAAGGACGACGGGATCCGCGGCAAGGACTACGTCGTCGTCAACGGCGGGACGATCACGGTCACCGCGGGCGGCGACGGGATCAAGGCGGACAACGCCGACGACGCCGACTCCGGGTACGTGGCGATCGCGGCCGGGACCATGGCGCTGACCGCGACCGGCGACGGCGTGGACGCGGCCACCGACATCGTGGTGACCGGCGGCGACCTGGTGGTGAAGGCGGGCGGCGGCCACAGCGTCAAGGCCGCCGACGACACCTCGTCGAAGGGCCTGAAGTCCGGCGTGATCACCGTCCTCGAGGGTGGCACCACCACGGTGGACGCCGCCGACGACGCGATCCACAGCGACGGGGCGGTGCACTTCACCGGCGCGGCGGTCAGCGTGGCCAGCGGCGACGACGGGGTGCACGCCGAGGGCCAGGAGATCATCGACGGCGGGTCGGTCGAGGTGACCGCGTCGAACGAGGGCCTCGAGGCGGCCGACTTCGTGCTCAACTCCGGGACCGTGCACGTGGTCTCCAGCGACGACGGCATCAACGGCGCCGGCGGGACCGGGACCACCGAGGACACCCAGGGCGGTGGCGGCTTCGGCGGCGGGGGTGGCGGTGGCGACGAGGTCGGCGCGTACAAGGTGACCGTCAACGGCGGCACCCTGGTGATCGACGCCGGCGGTGACGGGCTGGACTCGAACGGGACCGCGGAGATCACCGGCGGGACGGTCGTGGTGAACGGGCCGGAGGGCAACGGGAACGGCGCCCTCGACGTCAACGGGACGTTCACCATCAGCGGCGGGACGCTGCTGGCGGCCGGCAGCTCCGGCATGGTGGTCGCGCCGAGCACCGACTCGGAGCAGGGCTGGCTGTCGGCGACGCTGGACAGCACGGTCGCGGCCGGCACCACGATCCAGATCGCGGACAGCGACGGGAACCTGATCGCGACGTACGTGACCAGCAAGTCCATCCAGAACGTCGTGTACTCCTCCTCGAAGATCAAGAGCGGCTCGTCGTACACCGTCTACACCGGCGGCACGGCCAGCGGGACCAGCACCGGCGGGCTCGCGGCCGGCGGGAAGCTGGGCGCGACCAAGGTCGCCACGGTCACCGCGGACGTGGCCCCGGCCGGCCGCGGCGGCGGTGGCGGGCGCGGCCACTGATCAGCTCCTCGGGGCGGGCCGGGTCTTCGGACCCGGCCCG
>NZ_BOMS01000156.1 GCF_016862315.1 Actinoplanes palleronii
GGACCCGGCCCGCCCTTTTTGCGGGATAACCCCGGTTTCCAGCCATAAAAAGTGCAATATTCGCTTGCAGGCATGAACCGGACGCAAGGGAGAAGAGCACGTGGCCACCGTCGCGAAATGGGCCCGGTTCGGGCTGGCCCTCGGCAGTCTCCTGCTGGCCCCGGCCGTCATCGCCGAGCGGGCCGTGCACGCCGCCGCCCCGATCCGCGGCCCGCTGAACGTCCTGCTGGTCGGCATCGACCCGCGCAATGACCACACCGCGCCGCTGGCCGACTCGATCATCGTGGCGCACGTGACCGCCGACCGCAGCGGCGCGTACCTGTTCTCGCTGCCCCGCGACCTGATCGTGCCGATCCCGGCGTTCCCGAAGTCCGGCTCCGCGGCCCGCCGCGACAAGATCAACGCCGCGATGGCGCTGGGCAGCCGGGTCGGTCCCGGCCGGTACAGCGCGGCGCAAGGCTACGAGCTGCTCGCCCGGACGGTCGGCGCGGTCACCGGGATCACCCGGTTCGACGCGGGCGCGGTGCTCAACTTCCACGGCTTCACCCGGCTGGTCGACGCGGTCGGCGGGCTGAACATGCCGGTCGATCAGAACGTCGTCTCCGAGCACCGCAAACCGGACGGCCGGCCCCGGGACCGGATCCGGCAGTGCCCGGGACACGACGACTGCCACCGCCCCTACACCGGGCCGCAGAAGGTCTATCCGAAGAGCGCCAAGCCGGTGCATTTCCGCGGGTGGGAGGCGCTGGACTACGCGCGGCAGCGCTACGGCCTGCCGCGCTCCGACTACGACCGCCAGCGCCACCAGCGGCAGATGCTCAAAGCCCTCGCCAAGAAGCTGAAGCGCACCGTCCTGACCAGCCCGGCCACCATGCTGAAGGTCACCGCCACGGTCGGCACCTCGCTGACCTTCATCGGTGGCGGCCACAGCCTCGCCGACTGGGCCGGCGAGCTGAAGACCCTGCACCTCACGGAGATGACGACCATCGGGCTGCCCGGCGGCCCGCTCTTCGAGAACAAGGCCTACCGCGGCGAACAGCTCCCCGCCTCCACCCGCGACTTCTTCACCGCCGTCACCACCGACCGCGTCGCCGGCTTCCTGAAAACCCACCCCACCACGGTCACCGTCGACGGCTGACCGGCGCGCTTCCGGGTGGTTGGCTGGCTCTCAGGGGTGTCTCCGCGTCGCGGAGACACCCCTGAGGCCCAGCCGGGATCCGGGGACGCGCGGCGGCCCGGAGCGGCGGCGGTGTCGCGTGGTGAGTGGCGCGGGCCGGGAGTCCGGCGCGGTCAGGGAGTCTCGGCGGCGATGGTGGTGTCGGGGCCGTGGCCGGTGTGGACCACCGTGGCGGCCGGGAGGGTGAGCAGGCGGGCGCGGATCGAGGCGACGATCAGGTCGGCGTCGGAGTAGGAGCGGCCGGTGGCGCCCGGGCCGCCCTGGAACAGGGTGTCGCCGGTGAAGACACAGCCCAGGTCGGGGGCGTGCAGGCAGACCGCGCCGGGGGCGTGGCCCGGGGTGTGCAGGACCGTGAGCGTGCTGCCGGCGATCTCGATGCGGTCGCCGTCGGCCAGGTCCTTGTCCCAGGTGACGTCGGTGCCGTGGGTGAGCTCCCAGAGCGGGCGCTCGGCCGGGTGCAGCAGGATCGGCGCGCCGGTCCGCTCGCGCAGGGCCGGCGCGACCCGGACGTGGTCGTCGTGGGCGTGGGTGCAGACGATCGCGGTGACCCGCCGGTCGCCGACGATCGCCAGGATCGCGTCCACGTCGTGCGGGGCGTCGATCACCACGCACTCGGTGTCGTCACCGATCACCCACACGTTGTTGTCGACGTCGAACGTCTGCCCGTCGAGGCTGAACGTGCCGCTGACCACGCCGTGATCCACCCGGGCCCGCACCTGCTGCATGGTCTGTCCCACTTCCTTCCGCCCGGCCCTGCGCCGAGCGCCTCATTCTCCCCCGCCGACGGGTCCGGCGAGCGTCAGGGGCACCGGGCGGTGGTCGACAGAGGGTGGACGGGCGCAGCACAGATGACGCACAAGATGCGCGGCTTCACTGCTTGTTGTGACCACTGAGAACGCATCGAAACGCCGGCTCTCCCGGCGCGGATTCCTGGGCGGCGGACTGGGTGTGCTGGCCGCCGTGGCCGGTGGCGGCGCCTGGGCGCTGGACCGCTACGTCGTCGACCACGTCGAGGTGAGCAGCGCGTCGAGCCTCGCCTCCGACACCGTCGTGGCGGCTCAGGCCGCCAGTGACGGGACCGCCACGGCGACGTCGTACAGCAGCGACACCGCGAAGATCTCGATCGAGACGGTGACCACCGGGTCGGGCAGTGACACCGTGACGTATGTCGTCGCGGACGTTCAGGTCACCGACGCCACCATCGTGCGGTCGGCGTTCGCGAACGACGAATTCGGCGAGAACATCGTCGCGAATCCGTCGGTGATCGCGAAGAGCGTCAATGCGGTGCTCGCGATCAACGGGGATTACTACGGGTTCCGGGACACCGGGATCGTCATTCGCAACGGGGTGAAGTTCCGGGACTCGGGGGCGCGGCAGGGGCTGGCGTTCTACGCGGACGGGACCGCGAAACTGTACGACGAGACCACCACGACCGCGGACAAGCTGCTCGCGGCGGGCGTGTGGAACACGCTGTCGTTCGGGCCGGGACTCGTCGAGGGCGGCACGGTGCTCAGCGGAATCGACGACGTCGAGGTGGACACGAACTTCGGCAACCACTCCATCCAGGGGAACCAGCCGCGCACCGGTGTCGGCCTGGTCGCCGCGAACCATCTGCTCTGGGTGGTGGTGGACGGGCGCAGCAGCGGGTACAGCCGGGGCGTCACGATGACCGAGTTCGCCCAGATCTTCGCGGATCGGGGGGCGGAGCTGGCGTACAACATCGACGGGGGCGGGTCGTCCGCGATGGTCTTCCAGGATCAGCTGGTCAACAACCCGCTCGGCAAGGGCCAGGAACGCGGGACCAGCGACATCCTCTACGTGGCGGGCTGAGCCGTGCTGGTGCTGATCCCCGCGTACCAGCCGGACGGGCGGCTGGCCGACCTCGTGCACGAGCTGGACCGGCATCACGTGCTGGTGGTGGACGACGGGAGCGGTCCGTCGTACCGCAAGGTCTTTGAAAAGGCCCGGATGGCCGGCGCCGAAGTGATCCACCTGGACCGGAATCGGGGTAAGGGTTTCGCCCTGCGCACCGGTTTCGCGCACGCCGCGGCCGCCTACCCGGGCCACGACGTGGTCTGCGCGGACAGCGACGGGCAGCATCGGCCGGCGGACATCGAGGCGGTGGCGGCCCGGGTCGGGGTGACGGCGGCCGCGATGGTGCTCGGGGTGCGCCGGTTCACCGGGCGGGTGCCGGCCCGCAGCCGGTTCGGGAACGCCGCGACGCGGGTGCTGTTCCGGCTGGTCACCGGCCTGTCAGTAACGGACACGCAGACCGGGTTGCGCGGCTATCCGGCACGGATGCTGGGCTGGCTGGGGCGGGTGCCCGGCGACCGTTTCGAGTACGAGCTGCGGCTGCTGCTGCGGGCCGCCCGGGACCGGCTGGCGATCGAGGAGGTCGGCATCGCGACGGTCTACCTGGACGGGAACAGGTCGTCGCACTTCCGGCCGCTGCAGGACTCGGTGCGGATCTACCGGCCGCTGCTCGGGTTCGCGGCGTCGTCGCTGCTGGCGTTCGGGGTGGACGCGGCGCTGCTCGCGGTGCTGGTGTCGGCTACTGATCAGCTGGTGCTGTCGGCGGTGCTGGCCCGGGTGGTCAGCGCGACGCTGAACTACTCGGTGAACCGGCGGGCGGTGTTCGGGGAGGGGGTGGCGCATCGGCGGGCGGCGCCCCGGTATGCGGCGCTGGCGGTGGCGTCGCTGAGCGCGAACGTGCTCGTGCTGGCGTGGCTGAACTCCGTAATCGGGTCGCTGGCCGTCGCCAAGGTGCTGACCGAGGTGACGCTGTTCGCGGCGGGGTTCACGATCCAGCGGATGTTCGTTTTCGGGCGCGGCCGCCAGATGACGCCCGCCTCGGACGCCCGCCTGGAGGTGACCGGCGTCACGGCACCGGCCACCTCCGCGTAGGGCTACTCCGGCAGGGCGGCGTCCGCGGTCGCCGAGTGCTTCGGGATGAGCAGTGCGAGACCCGCGGCGAGGACCGCGGCGCCGGCGCACAGGCCGAACAGCAGCTGATACGCCCCCAGGGTCGGCAGCGCGTGCCCACCGAGATCCATCGTCTTCGCGGCCAGCACCGCCCCGCCGATGGCGCTGGCGAGGGAGCTGCCGACGCTGCGGAACAACGCGTTCAGCCCGTTCGCGGCGGCCAGCTCGGACAGCGGGGTGGCGTGCGAGATCAGGCCGGGCATGGCCGCGTACGCGATACCGGTGCCCGCGCCCGCGATCGTCGCGCCGACGATGACCTCGACCAGGCTGTCGGTCAGGAAGATCCGGGAGGCGAACCCGAGCGCGATGATCAGGGAACCGACGATCAGCGCGGTACGCGGGGCGAGCTTGGCCGAGACCGGCGAGAGCAGCAGCATGATGATGCCGCCCGGCAGCATGCACAGGCCACCGACCAGGATCGACTTGCCGAAGCCGTAGCCGGTCACCTCGGGCATCTGCACGTAGGTCGCGGTGCCGATCAGCGTGGCGAACAGCGCGAAGCCGACGAACAGCGACGCGATGTTGGTGAGCAGCAGGGCCGGGCGGGCCGTGGTGCGCACGTCGACGAGCGGGGACTTCAGCTTCAGCTGGACCAGGACGAAGACGACCAGCAGCACGGCCGCGGCGACCAGCAGGCCGACGGTCAGCGGGTCGGACCAGCCCCACTTGGAGCCCTGGGCGAGCGGGAGCAGCAGCGACAGCATGGCCGCGCCGAGCAGCACCGTGCCGATGATGTCCATCCGGCCCTTGCCGGCCCGCGGCGGGTTCGGGACCAGCGCGACGATGCCCGGGATGACCAGGATGCCGCCGACCACGCAGATCCAGAACAGCACGTGGTAGTCGGTGTATTCGGCGATCACGCCGGAGAGCGGCAGGCCGAGCGCGCCGCCGACTCCGAGCATCGCGCTGATCAGGGCGATGCCGGCGCCGGAGTGCTCGCGGGGCAGGACCACACCGACCAGGCTGATGCTCAGCGGGACGGTGGCGACCGACAGACCGACGATGGCCCGGCCGACGATCATCGGCGCGAGGGAGTCGGAGAGCGCGCAGACCAGCGACCCGGCGATCAGGGCGCTGAGCGAGATCAGCACCATCAGCTTCGTGCCGTACAGGTCGCCGAGGCGGCCGAAGGCGGGCACCGCGACCGCGCCGACCAGCAGGGTCGAGGTGAGCAGCCAGGCGATGCCGTCACTGCTGGCGTTCAGGTCGACGCCCAGCTCGGACATGACCGGGACCAGCAGGGACTGGGTCAGCGACACCATCAGCGCGGCGGTGCCGATCACCAACAGCACGATCATCTGCTTGCCGGTCCAGGAGGACTTCGGCGGGGCCGACTCCTCGGACCCGGCCACAGCGGCGGCGGCTTGGGACATGAGACTCCTTCAAGACTTCGTGGCAGAATGTGCCACGAGGCAGAGCCTGCCACGAGATTGTTGCCGGGCCGCGACCGTGGAGAATGCTTGAGACCGGAGTCACAGAGGGGAGACCGATGGCGATCACCAGCCTGAGGGACCGCAAGCGCGAGCAGAACCGGAGCGCCACCGTCCGGGCCGCCTGGACGCTGTTCATCGAGCGCGGCTACGACCACGTCACGGTCGGCGACATCTGCGCCGCGGCCGACATCGCCCCGCGCACCTTCCACCGGTACTTCGCCAGCAAGGAGGACGTGGTCGCCGAGCCGGTCCGGCGGATGACCGCGATCGTCACCGGGCACATCGACGGCGCGCCGGCCGAGGCCACCGACCGCGCGGTGATGCGCGGGGCGATGGTCGAGGTCGCCCGGTACGTGGTCGAGCACCGCCTGCTGCTCACCGCCCTGCGCACGGTCGCCCAGCAGTCCACCCATCTGAAGGTGCCGCACCCCGACGCCGGCCCGGACGTCGCCGCCCAGCTCGCCGCCCGGCACCCGGACGCCGACCCGGCCGACTGGCGCCGCCGGCTGCTGGTCGGCTGCTCCACCGCGGCGTTCCGGGTCTGGTACGAGGACTTCCTGCCCGGCGGCCTGGACGACCCGATGGACCACCTCGAGTCGATCATGGATGCCGCCGGCACCTGAGCCGCACCCGCTCCGGACCGTACCGGGCCACCGCACCCGGCCACAGTTGCCCGGTGACGACTCGACGGCCACCCGCCTGGATCCTCGTGCTGGCCGCCATGCCGGTGGTGATCGCCGGATACTTCCTCATGGTCGCCGGGGACGTCTGGCCCGGCCTGCAGGTGGCGTTCTACGTCAGCGCGAACGGCACGTTCGCGCTGTCCTGCCTGACCGTCGCGGTCCGGAACCGGGACCTGCGGCCGATCATGTTGTGCCTGGCCGCCGGGGCACTGCTCGGCGCCTCCGGGGACGTGATGTTCTACGTCCTGGCGGTGGTGCAGGACACCGTCGAGTACCCGAGCATCGCGGACGTGGCCTACCTCGGCGCCTACCCGGGGATCGCGGCCGGCCTGCTGCTGATCGTCCGTCGGCGCACCCCGGGCTGGGACGGCGCCAGCGCCGTCGACGCGGCGATCGTCGCGATCGGCGCCGGCTACCTGGTGTACGAGTTCATCATCGCCCCGACCATGGACGTGACCACCGGGAACATCGCCACCCTCGTCTCCGTCGCGTACCCGCTGGGCGACCTCATGACGATCATGGTGGGGGCCCGGCTGGTGCTCGGCGCCGGGCCGCGCAGCCCGTCGCTGGCGCTGATCGCCGGCTACCTGGCCGCCGCGCTCTACGCCGACACCGCGTACAGCGTCCAGTCGCTGGCCGGCACGTACACCGCCTCCAACTACCTGGACGCGATCTGGATGGTGGCGGGCTACCTGTTCGCGGCCGCGGTGCTGCACCCGTCGGCGGCCCAGATGGTCTCGCCGTCCCGGACCGGCACCCCGGACGCCGGCACGGCCCGGCTCGCCGTCCTCGCGGTCGCCGCGGTGACCGCGCCGACCTCGATGCTGATCCAGTTCGCCCGCGGTGGCGAGCCGCACATCGTCGCGGCCGGCCTCTCCTGCAACGCGCTGTTCCTGCTGGTGCTGCTCCGGATGGCGGGCCTGGTCCGGGCACAGCGCCGCGCGGCGATCACCGACGGGCTGACCGGCCTGCACAGCCGCCGCCACTTCGAGGAGACGCTGCGCCGCGCGATGGCCGCGGCCCACCGGCGCGGCGAGCCGCTCGGCCTGCTGCTGCTGGACATCGACCACTTCAAGACGGTCAACGACACGTACGGCCACGGCGGCGGCGACCGGGTGCTGATCGAGGTCACCCGGCGGCTGAGCCGGCTGGTCCGGCCGGGCGACGTCGCGGCCCGGTACGGCGGCGAGGAGTTCGCCGTGCTGCTGCCCGGCGCCGGCCCCGAGGAGACCATGAAGATCGCCGAGCGGATCCGGCACGGGGTGGCCGCCGAGCCGATCGCGATCGGTGCCGACGTGCTGTGCCGGGTCACCGTGTCGGTCGGCGCGGCCGGGGTGCCCGCGCTGCGCGAGGTCGACGAGCTGGTGCTGGCCGCCGACCGGGCGCTGTACGCGGCGAAGCACGCCGGGCGGGACCGGGTGGCCGCGGCGACTGTCAGTGCCGCTGCCAGTGTCGCCGTCGCCGTCGCTTAGCCCCAGACCTCCTCGGCGACTTCCACGATCAGGCGCAGCTTGGCGACCTGCTCGTCGTACGAAAGAGTGTTGCCCTCGACGGTCGAGGAGAAACCGCACTGCGGCGAGAGGCAGAGCTGCTCGAGGGGGACATACTTGGCGGCCTCGTCGATGCGGCGCTTCAGGGTGTCCTTCGACTCCAGTGCCCCGCGTTTCGTGGTGACCAGGCCCAGCACCACCCGCTTGCCGGGCGGGACGAACCGGAGCGGGGCGAACCCGCCGGAGCGGTCGTCGTCGTACTCCAGGAAGAAACCGTCCACGGCCAGCTCGCTGAACAGGGCCTCGGCGACGAAGTCGTAGCCGCCCTCGGCCGCCCACGAGGACCGGAAGTTGCCCCGGCACATGTGCGTCGTGACGGCCAGCTCGGCGGGCCGGTCCGCGATCGCCGCGTTGATCTGCCGGATGTAACGCAGGTGCTGGTGCTCGGCGTCGTCCCCGCGCTCGGTGAGCTGACGCCGCTGCTCCGGGTCGTTCAGATAGGCCAGGCTGGTGTCGTCGAGCTGCAGGTAACGGCAGCCCAGCGCGGCGATCCGGCGGACCTGGTCGGCGTAGGCGGCGCTCAGGTCGGCCCAGAACGACTCCTCGTCCGGGTAGACCAGCGGATCGATCGCGGCCCGCCCGCCCCGGTAGTGCACCATGCTCGGCGACGGGATGGTCAGCTTGGCGGTGACGTCCGGCCCGGCCACGCCGGCCAGGAACGCGAAGTCGTCACCGAAGATGGTCTCGGTCAGCCGCACCGGCTCGTCGATCGCCAGGGCCGCGGCCTCGAAGTCCAGCTCACCCCCGGCGTTCCGGAAATGCACCTGGATCTTCTCGTCGGTCGGCCGGATGCCCCCGAGCCGGTAGATGAAGTCCATGTGCCAGGCGGTCCGGCGGAACTCGCCGTCGGTGGCCGAGCGCAGGCCGACGTCGCGCTGCATGCGGACCACGTCGCGGATCGCGTCGTCCTCGATCGCGCGCAGGTCCGCGGCGGGCAGGTTCTTGGCACGGGCTTCGAGCAGGCGGGGCGGGCGGAGCAGGCTGCCGACGTGATCCGCCCGGAACGGAGGAGTCATCCATCCACTCAACACCATCTATGGATGTGACGGAACCGGCGCGGTGCGATGATCAGCAAGATCAAATTCTTTTCGTCGTGCGTCCGCCGGGGTGCGGACCGCCGCTCCCGCCGGGACCCCTGCGGGCTCCGCAGGCCGCTGGCGCGTCCCGGACGCGAAGCCCTCCGGGGCGACGTCCGTGGGTGGGCACGGAAAAGCGCTGGTGGTTTCCTCGAGGGAGGCGGAAGCGCTTTCCACAGTCCGGGGCCGTCCACAGCCCCCACCCCAACCCACCCCCTCCCCCGCCACACTGTCCAAGGGGGAGCCCCCAGGGAGGGCGGGCTCGGTGCGGCGCGGGACGTTTGCGCCGGACGCAGCCGCCGGGGCGCTCCCGCGCGTCGAGGCTGGTCGTCACGGCCGGCGGAGGGCGGTACGGGTACGCGGTTGGCCGATGCGTGCGCCTGCCGCCCCCGGGCGGGCGGTAGACGTCCGCGGTGCGGGATCGCGGCCCCCTACCGCCCCTGGCGTGGGCGGCAGACGCACGCACAACCCGATCGCGTGCCGCTACCGCCCTCGAACCCCGCCGATCGCGTGCGCCTACCGCCTGGCCAGCATCGATCGCGTGCCTCTACCGCCCTACCGGTATCGATCGCGTGCCTCTACCGCCCTACCGGTATCGATCGCGTGCCTCTACCGCCCTACCGGTGCCGGACGCGTGCCCCGACCGCCCCGCCGGCACCGGACGCGGACTCCCACCGCCGCGCCCCGGAATCTGACCGAGCACCCTCACCCGAATATCCGGTGAGCACCACCCGCGTCAGCCGGACCGCCTCGGTTCCGGGAGCGGCAGCCGCTGTCCGCGATGCCACACCAGTACCGGACATCCGCCGGCGAAGGGCCTGTCTTCATCAACCCACCAGGACCGCGCGGGCACCGAGCAGCACCGCCACGGGCCGGGGATCAGCGGCCCAGGCCGGCGTCGCGGGCCTGCACGATGGCCTCGGCGCGGCCGGCCACCCGGAGCTTGGTGAGGATGTTCGACACGTGGTTGCGGACGGTCTTGGCGGACAGGCCGAGCTGCCGGGCGATCTCCGGGTTGGTGCGATGCCCGGCGACCAGTGCCAGCACCTCCCGTTCCCGGTCGGTGAGCTGCGGGAAGGCGGTCTCCGGCGGCCGGGGCCGGAGGAAGTCGGCTATCCGGCGGGCCACACCGGCCCCGAGCAGCGCCTCGCCGTCGGCCGCCGCCCGCACCGCGCGGACCAACTGGGCCCGCAGCGCGCCCTTGAGCAGGTAGCCGCGGGCGCCGGCGCGCAACGCGGCGAACACCGACTCGTCGTCCTCCAGCATGGTCAGCACCACGATCCCGATGTGCGGGGACGCGGCGACGATCCGGCGGGTCGCCTCGATCCCGTCCAGGCCGGGCATCCGGAGATCCATCAGCACCACGTCGGGCTGGCAGCGCAGCGCCTCGGCGACCGCGGTGGCACCGTCGGCCGCCTCGGCGGCCACCTCGATGTCATCGGCCAGGGAGAGCACGGCGCGCAGCCCGGCACGGAACGGCTCATGGTCGTCGGCGATCAGCACCCGGAGCGGACTCACGACCACACCTCCTCCTGATCAGCCACCGCTACCGAAGCCGGCGCCAGCGCGGCCGGGGACGCGGCGGCGGGCAACGGGAGGCGCGCGGAGACCGTCGTCCCGCCGCCCGGCCGGCCGCTGATCTCGCAGGAGCCGCCGAGTTCCCGGGCCCGCTCGCGCATGGACACCGTGCCCACCCCCGCCGGACCGGTGCCCGGCCCCCGCCCGTCGTCGATCACGGCGATCAGCAGCGCACCGTCGCCGGCCCGCAGCACCACCCGCGCCGAGCCGGCCGCCGCGTGCCGGGCCACGTTGGTGAGCGCCTCCCGGACGATCGCGTAGGCGGCCACCTCCACGGCGGCGGGCAGCGGCGGGAGGCCGGCCGCATCCACCCGTACCGGAAATGTGGCGGCGAATTCCCCGGCAGCGACCCGGACCGCACCGGCCAGCCCGAGCTCGTCCAAGGCCGGCGGCCGCAGGCCGTGTGCGATCCGGCGCACCTCGCCGACCGCCTCCGCGCCCCGGGCCAGTACCTCGGCCAGCAGCGCCTCGGCCTGCTCCGGGCGGTCGCGCAGCACCGCGACCGCGGCCTCGACCTGCAGGGTCTGCGCGGCCAGCGCCGGGCCGAGACCGTCGTGCAGGTCCCGGCGCAGCCGCCGGCGCTCCTCCTCCCGGGCGGTGACCAGGCGTTCCCGGGAGCGGAGCACCTGGTCGTGCAGCCGGGCGGCGCGCACCGCCGGGGCGCTGTGCCGGGCCAGGTCGGCGAGCAGCCGCCGATCCCGCCGGTCGTAGGTCTCCCCCGGGGCCCGCGGCGCGACCCGCAGTTCACCGACCACCTCACCCTGCTGCACCAGCGGCATCCGGACCGATGCCGACGCCGCGGTGCCGCTGCCGGCCAGCACACTCCCGTCCGGTGCCACGATCGCCGCGTAGGGCGCGCGCATCGCCCGCCGCACCGAGGCGGCCAGCGCGGGCAGCGAGGCGTCCGGGTCCTCCAGCCGCCGGGCCAGTACGGTCACCACCGCGTACGGATCCTCCCGCTGCCCGTAGGTGACCCGGTTCGCCCAGCCGCGCAGGCGGCGCCGGAGCGGCTCGACGAGCACCGCCACCACCGCCGCGGCCAGGAACGACGCCACCGGATAGCCACGCAGCTCGACACCCCGCGCCGCCCACGTGACGATCACGGCGTAGACCGCGGTGAGCGCGGCGGTGAGCGTGCCGTACAGCAGCGCCCGGTTCAGGATCGGGTCGATGTCCCACAGCCGGCGGCGCAGCACGGCCCGCGCGATGGCGATCGGGACCAGGCAGAACAGTCCGCCGAAGGCCAGCATCGTCAGGCCGTTGTAAACCAGCGCACCCGGACCGGACCGGCTGAACACCGGCAGCGGCTGGAGGCCGGCCACCAGCCCGAAACCGGTCATCGCGGTGATCAGCGCGGCGGCCACCCACGTGGTCTGCTGGCGCTGGGCCGGGGTGGAGACGCGCCGGTAGCGGTGCACCTGCGCGGTGACGCCGCAGCCGAGCCAGACCAGGGCCAGGCCGATGTCGAGCAGCTCCGGGATCGTCCCGGTCTCCGCGACCACCACGTGGATCGCCAGGCCGAGGCAGGCCCAGCGGGTCCAGCGCGGGGTGAACCGGCCGTCCGGGAAGACGAAGACCAGCCCGAAGAACCCGATGAAGGCGGCGTCCGCGACGACCTCGGTGGCCACCGCGAGCGGCGCCGGCCAGCCGGGGACCGGCACCGTGTTCGGCCAGATCCCGCCGAACGCGATCAGGACCCCGGCGCAGAGCAGCGCGGCCCGGTCGTCCGGGCGGCGGATCAGGATCAGCAGGCCGACCCCGATGAAGATCACTGCGATCAGGCAGAGGCCGGTGAGCCAGGCGACCGCGTACGCGCCCGGCGGGACACCCCACTCGGCGAGCCCGGCCCGGACCGCGTCCGGGTGCGGCACCAGGTACGGGTCGAACGCCACGAGCCGCCGGTACGCCGACGGCAGCGACGCCACGAACCCGGCCGCTGCCAGCGCGGCCAGGATCGTGAGAGCGGGACCGGGGATCCGGCGCACGTCTTCAGTGTGCGTCCGCGAGCACCGGTACGGTCTCGGCCGTCCGGCCGGTGGCGGTCCGGTACCCCGCGTACGCGAGCAGTCCGAGCAGCACGCCGGCGACCTCCTGCTCGACCGGTCCGAGCAGGACGATCGCGATCGGGCCGGCCGCCACCGCCCAGCCGAGCCAGCGCGGGAACACCCCGGCGCGGGCCGTGGCGATGCCGAGGAGCAGCAGGCCCAGGTTGAGCGCGATCAGGCCGGCACCGACGTACCAGAGAAAGCCGTTGGTGATCTCGTCCAGCGCACCGTCCACGGCGAGATCGGCGTTGCCGGGCCGGGCGTAGAGCGCCGGGGCCACGAAGTCGTAGAGCGGCCGGGTCCCCACCTCGAGACCGGCCCAGCCGAGGAAGGTGAGCAGGAACCCGATCGCGCCGAGCCGGCCGGCCCGGTGGGCCTGCACGGCATAAAAAGCCGGCAGCCCGAGCAGGGTGAGCAGCCCGCCCAGCACCCCGATCACACCGACCGCGGTGAACGCCGGGTTGACCGCCTTGTCGTCGGCGAAGTCCTGCCCGATCGCGGCGGCGGCGCTGAGCACGCCACCCGCGCAGAGCACGCCGCCGCCGGTCCGGATCAGCCGATCGATGGTCGTCATCATGGAACCCACGTCCTCTCGTCAAGGATTCACGTGGGTCCACCCTCGCGGCCCGGTGTCCCGGGCCGCGCGTGACGGCGTCCCGGGACGACCGGGACGTCTGTCAGGTGGTCGCCAGGAGCGCGTCGATCTGGCCGAGGGCCAGCCGCATGCCCTCCTCCATGCCCATCTTCAGCTGCATCTGCAGGGCCTCGGCGTCCGCGAAGTGGTTCACCACCGTCATCCGCGTCCCGCTCGGGGTGCTCTCCAACGTGACCACCACGTGCCCCGGCCTGTCGGCGTCGACCGGCTCGCCGTGCTTGTCGGCGAAGCCGTCGTCGAGCTCCAGCCGGTGCGGCGCCTCGATCGCGGTGATCGTCCACCAGCCGTGCGACTCGGTGCCGTCCGGGCCGGTCATGTGGTAGCGGGCGGCGCCGCCCGGCGTGAACTCGTACCGGGTGAAGGTGGCCGGCCAGGTCGGCGGGCCCCACCAGCGCTCCAGCTTGCGCGGATCGGCCCAGACGCCCCAGACCTGCTCGGCCGGCGCGTCGAAGTCGGCGACGAACGTCAACGTCAACGCCTCGGTGTCGGTGGTGCTCCCGGTGACCGTCATGTCTCCTCCTGAAGGAGTTCGGTGATCCGGTCGGCCCGCTGCCGCCAGATCCTCTCGTACGTGTCCATCAGCCCGCCGACCACGTCCCGCAGGGCGGACGGGTTGCCGTGCACGATCTGCTCCCGCCCGCGCCGCTCCTTCGTGACCAGCTCGGCCCGCTCGAGCACCGCGACGTGCTTCTGCACGGCCGCGAAGCTCATCGGGTAGAGCCGGGCGAGCGCCGAGACGGACTGTCCCGCCCGGCTCACCCGGGTCAGGATGTCGCGCCGCGTGGCGTCGGCGAGCGCGTGGAACACGAGATCCGCGCCGTCCTCACCTACAACCATGTGGTTGTACGTTAGTCCGCGAAGAACAAGACCACAAGCGGATCGCCGGAAGTCAGGAGGCGAAGCCGGCCAGGATGCGGCGGAGGTGGACGCCGAGCAGGTCGGCCCGGACGTGCAGCTCGTCGCGCATGCGCAGGGGCAGGCCGGTGATCCGCAGCCGCTGCTGCAGCTCCAGGTCCTCGGCGAGCACCGCCTCCTCGAACGCGACCTCGCCGGCGATCACCTCGGCCGACGGGTCGGGCACGCCGCCGATGCCGTGGAACAGCATCTTCGTGTAGATCCGGGTGCTCGTCGCGGACTCCGGCTGGGCGAAGAACAGGATCGTCTTGACCGCGCCGGCGTCCAGCTCCTCCAGCCGCAGCAGCAGCTGGAACGGCGCGCGATAGACGTAGGTGGCCCGGCGCCGCTGGCGGACCGGGCGGATCCCGGCGAGCACCCCGGGGTCCTCCGGGTTGTCGAACCACTGCTCCTGCACGCTGCGGCAGCCGTACGGCTCGGTGGTCACCTCGTACCGGGGAACGGTTTTCTCCTCGGCGGCGCCGAAGGTCTTCGCGTGCACGAACGGGAAGTGCGCCACGTCCAGGAAGTTGTCGGCGACCAGCCCGGCCGAGGCGGGCGTGCGGGCCGGGGGCAGCCAGGCGCCTGCGTAGTCGCGGTCGTCGGCGTCCGGGTCGGTGAACAGGCCGACCTTCGGCTCGTCCGGGGCCAGCCAGATCATGCCCCAGCGCTCCTGGGTGCGGGACTCGGCGAGCCGGAACGTCTCGCCCAGCAGCTGCACCTCGTCGAGCCGCTCGGTGGCCAGGCCGACCGGGTGCCACCCGTGCCGCAGCGCCGGGTCCTCGTTGGTGAGCAGCTCGGTGGGGTCCGGGGCGGGGAGGCCGGCCGCGAGCACGTGGATCGTACCGTCGAAGATCTTGATCGGTGGTCCTGGTGGCAGGCTTGCCCGCGGCGGGATGGGCCCCTGCGACGGCACCGTGACGCACGCGCCGGACGCGTCGAACTCCCAGCCGTGATAGGCGCAGCGCAGCCGGCCGTCCTCGACGACCGCCGCGGACAGCGGCACGAGGCGGTGCGGGCAGCGGTCCGCGAACACCACCGGGTCCGCGTCCGGTTCCGGCCGATAGACCACCAGGGGTACGCCGTCGGCGACGACAGCGAGCGGACGCGTGCTGACCTCGGCGTCCCGGGCGATCGGTAACCACTGCATTTCCGCAGTCTGCACCGCGTTTGTTACCAGCTCCGTCCTTGTTCATCGACCGTGTCAGCTGCGCGGTCGCCGGCTCTGTCCTTGGTCATCGGCTGTGGCAGCGCGCGGTTCGGATAGCGTGCGGCCATGACGTTCTCGATCGTGGGCCGGTCCGCCGACGGCGCGGCCCTGGGTGTGGCGGTGGCCAGCAAGTTCCTCGGTGTCGGCGCGGCGGTGCCGGCCGCGCTGGCCGACGTCGGTGCGGTGGCCACCCAGTCCTACGCCAATCTCGCCTACCGGCCGCAGGGGCTCGCGCTGCTGGGCACCGGGGTGGCCGCGCCGGAGGTGGTCAAGGCACTGATCGCCGGGGACGCCGGGCCGGTCGGGCACCGGCAGGTCGGCGTGGTCGGCACGGCCGGGCCCGGGGCGACGTTCACCGGCCCGGACTGCCATCCGTGGGCCGGCGGCGCGGCCGGTGACGGGTATGCGGCCCAGGGCAACATGCTGGCCGGACCGGCGGTGGTCGAGGACATGGCGAAGCAGTGGCTGGGGTCCGCGTCCGACTCGCGGATCGCGTATCGGCTGCTGGCGGCGCTGCGCGCCGGAGATCAGGCAGGCGGTGACCGGCGTGGGCGGCAGAGCGCGGCGTTGCTGGTGGTCGCCAAGGGCCAGGGGTACGGGGGAACCAGCGACGTGCTGGTCGACCTCCGCGTCGACGACCACCCCGATCCGGTCGGCGAGCTGGGCCGGCTGCTCGAGCTGCACACGATGTACTTCGAACGGCCCGACCCGGCGACGCTGCTGCCACTGACCGGGGAACTCGCGGCCGAGGTCCGGCAGCGGCTGACCGATCTCGGTCAACGCGACCCGGACCTGGACGAGGCCCTGGCCTCCTGGGCCGGCATCGAAAACCTGGAGATGCGCATCGTCCCAGCCGCCATCGACCCGCTCGTCCTGACCCAGCTCCGCGCCACCTGACACCCCCGCGCCCGCGCCGCCAGACGCCCCGGCGCCGCCAGACACCCCCGCGCCCCCAGACACCCCCGCGCCGCCAGACGCCCCCGCGCCGCCACTGCCACCCCGGCCGCGCCCGCGCCTCCCACCCCCGGCTGGCCCTCAGGGGTGTCTCGAGGGCACCGAGGCACCCCTGAAAGCCAGCCAAGACCGCAGCCACCCCAGACCCGCGGCGCACCCCGCGCCCTCCGGCTGGCTCGTGGGGGTGCCTCAAGGGCGCTGAGGCACCCCCACAAGCCACCCAAGACCGCCCAGCCGGCTTCCAGCGGTGCCACCCAGGCCGCGAAACACCCCCCAGCACCAGCCGAACCCACAGCGCACCCCGCGCCCTCCGGCTGGCTCTCGGGGGTGCCTCAAGGGCGCTGAGGCACCCCCACGAGCCAGCCAAGACCGCCCGGCTGGCTTCCAGCGGTGCCATCCGGGCCGCGAGACACCCCTCAGCACCAGCCGAGACCGCAGCGCATCTCGCCCGCGCCCGACTGGCTGGCTTTCAGGGGTATCGCGCGGCTCGGGGCCCGGGCGGCCTGCCGCTGCTCTGCGGCTCGGGCCCGGGGTGGCCGCCGCTGTCCGGCGGCTCGGGCCCGGGGCTGGCCGCCGCTGTCCGGCGGCTCGGGCTCGGGGTGGCCTGCCGCTGTCTGTGGCTTGGGCCGATGTGGCGGGGGTGGCACTCCGGGGGTTGGTCTCAGGGCTCGGGACGGCGGCCGCCACAACGCGAATATTTACGGCAAAAAGCCCATTTGAGCCTTTTGCCCCTGCGATGATCATTTACGGGACGTAATTCGTCAGGGGACGTAGGGACAAAAATGGGACACGAGGAGCGCGCCGCCGCGCCGGTGATGAACCGGCGCGCCGTCATCACGCTGGACTTCCCCGGACCGGTGCCGGCGATCTGCCAGCTCCGGCCCGCACCCGCCGCTGCCGCTGCTGCTGCCGGGGACCGGTTCGTGGTCCAGCGGGAGCTGGCGCCGGCCGGGACCGGCGTGCCGATGATGGTCCGGATCCGGGTCCTCGACGCGCTCGACCGGCCGCTGCCCGGGGCGGTCCTGGAGATCTCGCAGCGCGCGCCGGAGCCGTCCGCGCCGGACCTGTGCGGCGCGCAGATGACCGACCCGCACGGGTACGCCGAGTTCAAGACGGTGTTCCCGGGCTGGGACGCGGACCGCCCGGCCGGTTTCGACGTGACGCTGTACCTGGCCGGCGCCCGGGACACCGGCCGGTTCCACTTCCCGGCCCAGGTGACCGGGCAGGTCGCGACGCTGCCCGCCTACCGGAGGAACCCCGCGCCGCTGCCCCCGCCGGAACAACCCGCGGGGATCATGCACGTGGTGCCGCGGGACCGCTACGACCTGGCCGCCGGCCTGCTCGCCACGATCAGCGCGGTCACCGACCGGTAGCAGCCGGCGGTCGCGGTCTCCGGTGCACGGGGCGGCGCCGGTCGCCGAGCCGCCGGCCTCCGCGGAACGACTCGTGGCGCACGCCGGCCGGGTCAGGTCTGCGGCTGAGGGGAACGGGCGGAACTCTGGCGCTGAGGTCGTACCGAAGGGGAAGCGGCCTGAGCCGAGGCGGACCGGGAAGCGTCCGGACCGCCTCGACCCGATGGTGAAAATCGGTCTCAGGCCGCCGGGTTGAAGGTGATGCCGGCGGGCATCGCGGCGGTGATCAGGCCGACGAAGTTGGCGTCCTTGAGGCCGAAGTTCGCGCTGCCGAAGTCGTAGTTGCTGAGCGTGGTGCGCACGCCGGCCGACGGGAAACCAGTCCAGCCGACGAGCGTCGGGTACTGCCAGACGTGGTAGGCGTTCTCGGCCGGCTCGTCGCCGGTGTTGGCGAGCCGGAAGCAGTGCGTGCTCACGCCGTCCTTGTGATAGACGATCTTCGGGTGGGTGCCCGTGAAGATCACGCTGCTCGCGGCGTGCACGGTGAAGTCGCCGTGGTTCGAGGTGGCGACGTACTTGGCGACGTCGTTCTGGGTCCAGACCACGACGTGCTCCCAGTCGTGGCGGTGGCCGCCGATCGAGCTGTTCGCGAGCGCCTGGTCCTTCTCGAAGTAGAGGCCGTACGCGATCGCGCACCAGCCGTTGTTGCACTTGTAGCGCGAGTAGCCGTTCGTGTTGTCCAGGTCGGACGTGTCGTGGCAGTCGCCGCTGAGCGAACCGGCCGGCTTGAGACCGCCGTTGACCGTGCCGGTCGGACCGATCGCCGGGCTCGGGTAGCAGCCGTCGGTGTCGTAGTCGTACGCCGGCTGCCACTTCGTCTCGACCGCCTCGGCGTTGCCGGGCAGCTTGGCCGGTGGCGCGGCCAGGGCCGGGGTCGCACTGGCGAGCAGGACGGCCAGCGCACTGCCGGCGACGACCATCGCGCGGCGGACGCTCCGGCCGCGCGGCGCCGGGGCGGCGGGGGCGTGGCCGGTGCGACCGGAACCGGTGCGACCGGGACCGGCAAGGTCGAGGCTGACCAGGTCGGGGCTGGTGGGCTCGGGGGGAATGGTCGGGGAAACCATGAGCCGGACTCCTTCACGTATCGATCAGGGATGATCGCTCCGAGGATTTCCGCACGGCCGGCCGGAGGGCACGGGTCCGGCAGGCAGCGCCCGGATCAACGCTGCACGAACACTCCCCGCACGCCGGCCGCCGGGGATACCCACCGGTAACAACCGGCCCCAGCTTGGCTTGCTCCACCTCCGATATCAATAGTCATCGGTCAATCTTTTCGAGGGGTGGCCCCTCTCTCGATCAAGCCCGCGCCCTCTCCGGCCCGGCCCGCGATCCTTCCGATCGGTGCCCTGCCCCGCCTCGGTCCGTTGTTCTCTCCGATCCGCCTTCGTCTCCGCCCTCGGTCCGGCGACCACTCCTCCCCGCGGCCCGCGCCCTCCCGTTCCCCTTTCGGTCAGGCGGCGCCCGCTCGCCTCGCGATCAGCCCCGCAGGTAGGCGAGCACCGCGCGGACCCGGCGGTGATCGTCGGCGTCGGGTGGCAGGTCGAGCTTGGTCAGCAGGCCGTTGATGTGTTTCGCCACCGCGGCCTCGGAGACCATCAGCTCCCCGGCGATCGCCGCGTTCGACCGGCCCTCGGCCATCAGCCCGAGCACCTCACGTTCCCGGACGGTGAGCCGGTGCAGCGGATCCCGGCGCCGGGACAGCAACTGACGGACCACCTCCGGATCCACCACGGTGCGCCCGCCGGCCACCGCGACCAGCGCGTCGACGAAATCGGTCACATCGCCGATCCGCTCTTTGAGCAGGTAGCCGACCCCGGTTCCTCCGCCCGAGTCGAGCAGCTCGGCGGCATAGGTCTGCTCGACGTACTGACTCAGCACCAGCACCGGCAACTCCGGATCCGCGGCCCGCAGGGCGATCGCGGCCTGCAGCCCCTCGTCGCTGAAGCCGGGCGGCATCCGCACGTCGGTGACCACCACGTCCGGCCGGTGCTCCCGCACCGCTGCCCGCAACGCGTCGGCGTCACCGACCGCGGCCACCACGTCGTGCCCGAAACGCCGCAGCATCCCGGACACACCCTCCCGGACGATCACCCCGTCCTCCGCGATCACCACCCGCAGCGACTCACTCATGCCCACTCCCCACATCACCGCTGGTCGAATCTCCCGCCTCACCGACGGGTGGCTTTTCCGCAGCGCGGCCGGGCAGCGACGGCAGGTCCTCCGGGGGGAGCGGGAGCTCGACGCGCAGCACCGTGGGGCCGCCGGGTGGGCTGGCCAGGGCCATCGAGCCGCTCACCACCTCGACCCGGTCGGCGAGGCCGATCAGGCCGGTGCCCGCCGACGGGTCGGCGCCGCCGCGGCCGTCGTCGCGGATCTCGACGATCAGGCGGCCCTCGGCGAACCGGCCGGTGACCCGGGCCCGGGTCGCGCCGCTGTGCTTGGCCACGTTGGTCAGCGCCTCCGCGATCACGAAATACGCCGTCAGCTCCAGGCTGATCGGGAACCGGCCGGGCAGGTCGAAGTCCAGGTCGACGGGTAACGGCGCGATCGACGCCACCTCGCCGGCCGCGGCCGTCAGGCCCCGGTCGGTCAGGATCTTCGGATGCACCCCGCGGATCAGCTCGCGCAGCTCGATCTGCGCCTGCTTGGCCAGGTCGTGCGCGGCGGCCATGGCCTCGGCGGCCGGACTGCCCGGCGGCAGCTCCAGCCGGGCCATGCCGATCTGCAGGCTGAGCGCCACCAGCCGTTGCTGGGCGCCGTCATGCAGGTCCCGCTCGATCCTGCGGCGTTCCAGCTCGAACGCGTCGACCAGCCGGGCCCGCGACCGGGTGACCTCGATCAGCTTCTCGTCGGCGTCGTGTGCGCGCGGGGCCAGGATCGCCCGGGCCATCGCGGCGCGGGCGCCGGCCCAGGCGGTCACCGGCCAGGCCAGCACCACGGTCAGCGGGATCCCGGCGGCGAACATCAGCAGGCGGTGACCCCACTGCTCGTCGGTCATGTAGAACGGTGCGCCCAGGGTCGCGCCCGGCACGAAGACCACCACGCCGACCACCAGCAGGTCCATCCAGCAGAGCAGGCCGGCCGAGACCATCGCATAGCCCAGCTCGCGCCAGGTGACCTGCTCGCGCAGCCGGACGCCGAGCCAGGCCCGCAGCCCGGGCCGCAGCACCGGCCGGTGCGGATCGGGCAGCACGTCCGCGTCGACCAGGCGCATCCGGCGGCGCTCCATCCGGGCGACCGCGATGCCGGAGAGCGCGGTCGCCACGTAGGCGGCCAGGCCGATCACCAGGATCGACAGCAGCGCGCCGATCAGCACCAACAGGATCACCACCGACACCGTGACGCAGCCGAGCAGCGCGCCGCCGCTCAGATAGGCCAGCGAGCGCCACGGCCAGCCCGACCGCAGGAACACGGTGGGCCGGAGTGTGAGCGCCTCGAGCGCGTTGCGAGCCGGCATGAAGGGCACGGTACCGCCGGGAATCGATGCCGTCGGTAGTGCTGGCGTTACCTTGCAGACTCACTCCTGCGTGACTGCGCCGGACCCGCCGAACCGGTTGGCTGAACGGCATGACGACCCGAGACGACGACGCAACCGCCGTAGAAAACGACGACGCGACCGTCGTGGAAACCGACGCCACAGCCGCCGTGGAACTGCGCGCGGTCACCAAGCGCTACGGCAGCATGGTGACCGCCCTCGACGCGATCGACGCCCGCTTTGCCCGCGCCACCTTCACCGCCGTGATGGGCCCGTCCGGCTCCGGCAAGTCCACCCTGCTGCACTGCGCGGCCGGCCTCGACCGGGCCGACGGCGGCGAGGTGACCATCGACGGCACGCCGCTGCGGGGCCTGAGCGAGCGCGCCCTGACCCGGTTGCGGCGCAGCCGGGTGGGCTTCGTCTTCCAGGCGTTCAACCTGATCCCGGCCCTGACCGCCGAGCAGAACGTGGTGTTGCCGCTGCGGTTCGCCGGTCGCCGCCCGGAGCCCGGCGCGGTGGCCGCGATGCTGGCCGAGGTGGGCCTCGCCGACCGGGCCGGGCACCGCCCGTCCGAGCTGTCCGGCGGCCAGCAGCAACGGGTGGCGATCGCCCGGGCGCTGGTCACCCGGCCCGCGGTGCTCTTCGCGGACGAGCCGACCGGCGCGCTCGACGCCCGGTCCGGCGCCGAGGTGCTGCGCCTGCTGCGTGCCGCGGTGGACCGGCACCGGCAGACCGTCGTGATGGTCACCCACGATCCGGTGGCCGCCGCGCACGCCGATCGAGTGTTGTTCCTGGCCGACGGCCGGGTGGTGGACGACCTGACCGGGCCGGTCGGCGCCGAGAAGATCGCGGTGCACACCGCGCGCCTCGAGGAGGCGACCCGATGATCGCCTGGGCGATGGTCCGGCACCGATTCGCGAGCTTCGCCGGCACGTTCGTGGCGATCGCGCTCGGGGTGGCGGTGGTGGCCGGTTCCGCGACGCTCTACCTCTCCTCCCGGCCGCAGCCACCGGAGCGGTACCGCGCGTCCCCGGTGATGGTGCAGGCCCCGTCGGTGGGCACCAGCGACTCCGGCCAGCCGGAGATCCGCTCCTGGACCCCGGACGAGCTCACCGAGGTCACCCGGCGGCTCGCCGAGGTGCCCGGGGTGACCGCGGTAATTCCCGACCCGGTCTTCTACGTGCAGGAGCGCGGCGCCGAGGATGACGGGACGGCGCAGCTGGCCGGGCACACCTGGTCCTCGGCCGCGCTCGGCGGGTACCCGCTGACCGCGGGCCGGGCGCCGGTGGCGCGGGGCGAGGTGGTCACCGCCCGGACACCGGGCAGCACGCTCGAGGTGCTCACCGCGGCCGGGCCGGAGACCTGGACGGTCACCGGCACGACAGGCGCGCCCGGGTTCTACGTGGCGGACCGGGACGCGCTGGGCCGGGCGTCCGGCGTACGCGTGATCGGTCTGACCGGGACCGGCGATCAAGCGCGACTGGCGGACGCGGCGCAAGCCCTGATCGGCGCGGCCGGCACGGTCCGGGCCGGGCCGGACCGCGCGGCCCTGGAACCGGAAGCGGTGACCCGGATCCGCTGGCTCGGCGCGCAGCTGCTGATCGCGCTGGTCACCTTGGGCGCGTTCGCGACGGTGTTCGTGGTCGCCTCGACGTGTGCGCTGACCGCCGCGCAGCGCCGCCGCGAGCTGGGCCTGCTGCGGGCCGCCGGTGCCACGCCGGGCCAGGTCCGCCGCCTGATGTACGCGGAGACCCTGCTGATCGCCGTGCTGGCCGGGCTGGCCGGCGCCCCGCTCGGTGTCACGCTCGCCCCGCTGCTGGCCGGCCCGATGACCGATTTCGGTCTGGAACCACCCGGGTACACGGCGACGTGGCAGCCGGCCGCGGCCGGTGGCGCGATCCTGCTCGGCCTGGTCGTCGCCCTCGCCGGGGTGGCGGTGGCGGCCCGCCGGGCGAGCCGGGTGCCGCCGCTGGCCGCGATGCGCGAGGCGGCCGCCGAGACCCGGGCGATGACCCCGGCCCGCTGGGTGGCCGGCCTGCTCACCACGGCGGCCGGGGTGGCCCTGCTGGCCGCGATGCCGGCCGTCTCCACGCAGAGCAAGACGTCCGCCGGTCTGGGTGCCGCGATGCTGCTGCTCACCGGGGCCGCGCTGCTGGCGCCGGTGGTGGTCGGCCCGCTGGTGCGGCTGGCGACCGCGCCGTGGCGGGGCTCGGCGACCGGGACGGTGGTCCGCGAGGGCACCCTGACCGGGGTCCGCCGGGTCGCCTCGACGGCCGCGCCGGTGCTGGTGACGGTCGGGATGACGGTGCTGCTCACTGGCATGATCGCGACGATCGAGGAGGCCGCCGGGATCGACGGGACCGCGGACATCCCGGCGGCCACCGTGCTGGCGCCGGACGGCACGCCCGGGCTGACCGAGGCGGCGGTGCGGGGCCAGCCGGGCACGTCGAGGCTGGACACCCGGGTGCTGCTCCGGCACGGCACGGTGACCACCGGTGAGCAGGCCGCCGGTGTGGCCGGCGCGCCGGTCACGCTCACCCCGCAGACCGCGAAGGAGCTGGGCGTCTCCCGCGGCGAGGCGATCACCCTGCGGTGGGCGGACGGCACGGTCGCGGAGCTTCCGGTACGCCGGATCGACCCGGACGCCGACGCTCCGGTGGTGCTGCCCCGCGACCTGGTGCGCCGGCACGACCCGGACGCGCTGACCGGCATGGTGGTGCTGACCGGCGAGCCACGGCCGGCCGCGGGCGCGCGGGCGCTGTCCGCCCGCGACTGGGTGCAGGAGGACATCGACGAGGAGGGCCGGCTGGTCGACCTGTTCCTGTGGGTGCTGATCGGGCTGACCGCGGGGTACACCGCGATCGCGGTGTCGAACACGCTGCTGATGGCGACCGCCGCCCGCCGGCCGGAGTTCCGCGCGCTACGGCTGGCCGGGGCCGGGCTGGGCCAGGTCCTCCGGATCACCACGGCTGAGGCGTTGCTCGCGGCGCTCGTCGGCGCGCTGCTGGGCGGGGCGGTGGGCGCGCTGTCACTGACCGGGGTCCGCGCCTCGGTCGAGGACGAGCTGGGCCAGCCGGTGGCTCTGGTCCTCCCGTGGGGCGCGGCGCTGGGAGTGGCCGGGCTGTGCGCGGTGCTCGCGGTCGCCAGCACCGCGATCCCGGTGCTACGCCGGACGACGGCCACCCGATGAGCACGGCTCAGGCCGCCACGGTCTCCGGCCGGTTGTGCCGGATCCCGGCCAGGATCGCCACCGGCACCGCGGCCTTGCCCGGCACGTAGACGGTCTGCGTGACCATCGGCGGGACGCCGAGCAGCAAGGCGACCAGGTGCGCCACGTTGGCCGCGGCGACCACCTGCAACCCGGGGCGGGCCGGCGGTGGTCCAGGGAGAGCAGTACCACCGGACCAGGATCAGACAGTGCGGTTGCCACCGGACCGGATTCAGGTCCCAGCTGGTTGTCAGGGGTGTCTCAGCGTCACTGAGACACCCCTGACAACCAGCCAACCACCCGGCACCGGACCGCGATCAGCACCGGACCGGGGGTTGCACGACCAGCCAACCACCCGGCACCGGACCGCGATCAGCACCGGACCGGGGGTTGCACGACCAACCGACCACCCGGCACCGGACCGCGATCAGCACCGGACCGGGGGTTGCACGGCCGGCCGACCACCGGAAGACGGACCGCGGTCAGCGTGGGCGTTTGGGGTTGAAGCGGTGGGCGGCGGTGAGCGTACGAGTCGACCAGCGCATCGCGTCCAGCGCCGGCACGGCCAGGTCCTCCGAGCCCACCTCGCCGGCCTCGTACGCCCGGACCGCGTTCAGCACCTGGCCGAGGCGACCGGTGCCCGCGGTGAGCGCGTCCGCCACGTCCTCGGTGAGCGGCAGCTGCTCGGCCATCGCCGCGATGGTGATCCCCATCAGCCGGGTCATCCCGGTGACCAGCCCGGCCACGAACGCGGCACCCGGGTCGGCGCCGAAGCGCGCTGCCAGGTTCTCGCAGAGCCGGGCCTGGGTCAGCGCGGTGAGCAGCTGCTCCTCGGGGGCCTCGCCGACGTCGTCGACCACCATCAGGGTGGCCCAGCGGCGAATCCGGGTGAGGCCGACCAGCATGATCGCCTGGCGGACCGAGGAGATCCGGCTGACCACGCCGGCTGCGACCGAGTTGCTGACCCGCAGCACCCGCATGGCCAGGGCCGGGTCGCTCACGATGATCGAGGTGATCTTGTCGAGCGGCACGTCCGGGGACATCAGGGCGGCGACCAGTTCGAGGCGGCGCAGCCGGGACGGGGAGAGGCTGGGCGTGCTGAGCACCTGGGGACGGCTGAGGACGTACCCCTGGCGCAGCTCCATGCCGTACCGGTCGGCGATGGCGACCTCGGCCTCGGTCTCCAGCCGTTCGGCGACCAGCTGGATGCCCGGGTACTGCCGGCAGGCCGCGACGATCTCGTCGAGCCGGCTCAGGTCACCGTCCAGCAGGTCGAGCTTGACGTAGGAGGCCAGCCCGAGCAGTTGCTCGTGGCCGGAGCCCCAGACGAAGTCGTCCAAGGCGATCTTGTAGCCCGCCTCGGCCAGCGCGGTGATCCCGTCGATCACCTCGTCGTCCACCGTGACCGTCTCCAGGACCTCCAGCACCACCTGCTCCGGCCCGAACGGCAAGGGCAGCCGGCCGGTCACGAACTCGCGGGTGAGGTTGATGAAGCACGGCCGGTTGCCGGCCACCTCGGCGATCCCGAACTCGGTGAAGGCATTGATCATGACCGTACTCGTCGCATAGGTGTCCTGCCGGCCGGACGCGATGGCGTCCATGCGGCCGCGAAAAAGCAGCTCGTACGCCACGACGGCACCCTTGGCGTCAAAGATCGGCTGACGACCGACGTGCACCGCATCCATTACCGGGATTCCCACGCCGCAGCCATCGGCACCAAATCGGGCGACCTGACGAATCCCGCCCAGGAAACAATGCCGAAACGACGGGTTCCCTGGCGACGGAGCGCATGTTGGGATGAGACCGCCGTCACAGCACACCGTTCTGTAAGGGGAACCACCGGATGCTCAACCTCTCCGTCCTTCTGGAGGACAGCGCCCGCCGCTACCCGGACCGCGCCGCCGTGGTGCTCGGCCCGCAGCGCCTGACCTACGCCCAGGTGGACGCGGCGGCGAACCAGGTGGCGAACATGCTGGTGGCTCGGGGCATACAACCGGGCGACAAGGTAGCGCTCTCCTGTCCCAATCTGCCCTATTTTCCGATCGTCTACTACGGCATCCTCAAAGCCGGTGCCGTCGTGGTCCCGCTGAACGTGCTCCTCAAGGGCCGCGAGATCGCCTATCACCTCCAGGATTCCGAGGCGAAGGCGTATTTCTGCTTCCAGGGCACCCCGGAACTCCCGATGGGCGCCGAGGGGCACGCCGGCTTCGGCGGCGCCGCCGGCTGCGAGCAGTTCTTCCTGATCACCGCGGACCCGGCGGCCCCCTCGCCGATCGAGGGCGCCGAGACACTCGGTCAGGCCCTCGCCGGTCAGGGACCGGTCTTCGAGACCGTGCTGCGCGCCGAGACCGACGCCGCGGTGATCCTCTACACCAGCGGCACGACCGGGCAGGCCAAGGGCGCCGAGCTGTCCCACGCGAACCTGGTGCTGAACGCGCTGACCTGCAACCGGCTCTTCGCCTCGCAGCCGGCCACCGACACCCACCTGCTGGTGCTGCCGCTGTTCCACTCGTTCGGCTCGACGGTGAACATGAACGCCGGCTTCTCGGTGGCCGCCACCCTGGTGCTGCTGCCGCGCTTCGACGCGGACGCCGCGGTCGCGTTGTTGCAGAGCGAGAACGTGACATTCTTCGCCGGCGTCCCGACCATGTACTGGGGTCTGCTGAACACCCTGAATAAAAAGACAGGCGTCGACGTGGAACGGATCGCCGCGAACATGCGGGTGGCCGTCTCCGGCGGCTCCAGCCTGCCCGTCGAGATCATCAAGGCGGTCAAGGAGCGCTTCGGCGTGACCATCCTGGAGGGGTACGGGCTCTCCGAGACCTCGCCGGTGGCCACGTTCAGCGACCCGGGCGGTGAGCCCCGGCCCGGCTCGATCGGCATCCCGATCTGGGGCGTCGAGGTGAAGCTGATCGACGCGGAGTGGAACACGGTCGGCGGCGTCGACGAGATCGGCGAGGTCGCGATCCGCGGCCACAACATCATGAACGGGTACTACAACCGGCCCGAGGCGACCGCCGAGGTGATGCGGGACGGCTGGTTCCGCACCGGTGACCTGGCCCGCCGGGACAAGGACGGCTACTACTACATCGTCGACCGGGCCAAGGACATGATCATCCGGGGTGGCTTCAACGTCTACCCGCGGGAGATCGAGGAGGTCCTGATCACCCACGAGGCGGTCTCGCTGGCCGCGGTGATCGGCGTGCCGCACCCGAGCCACGGCGAGGAGGTCAAGGCGTTCGTGATCCTCACACCGGGCGCCACGGTCACCGAGGACGAGCTGGTCGCCTGGGGCAAGGAGCAGATGGCCTCGTACAAGTACCCCCGGATGGTGAGCATCGTGCCGTCGCTGCCGATGACCGCCACCGGCAAGCTGCTCAAGCGCGAACTCAGCTAGCCCAGGCGTAATCAAACCGGCGCCCGGCGGGATATCCGCCGGGCGCCGGCGCTTCATAGACTCAGCCCGTCCACCGCACACCGGTGATCCTTGCGCCGGTGACGCACAGTGGACGGGCAGGACCACCCCGCCGTACGGAGGCAAGCGTGACCACAGCCCTGGCGCAACGGACCCCGCCGGCCGCGCGATACACGCCACCGGCGAGCGGCGTCCTGAGCCGGGTCGGCAACCTGCGGCAGCACTCCCCCGGCCGCCTCCAGCTGATCCTCGCCGCCCTGCTCACCCTCGGCCTGCTCACCGGCCTGGTCGCCGGGCTGACCGCGCACTCCGCCTCGGCCGGCACCACCCGCCTGGCCGACCGGGCCCAGCCGCTGCTGGTCGAGGCCGAGACGATCTACTCGGCGCTGGCCGACGCGGACACCACCGCGGCGCAGGCGTTCCTGGCCGGCGGCCTGGAGCCGGTCGAGCTGACCCGGCGCTACGACGACGACCTGGCCCGCGCCGCCACGGCGCTGACCGACGCGGCCCGGCTGATCCCGGACGGCGACGACGCGGCGACCTCGGTCGAGGCGCTCGCCACCGGCCTGGCGAAGTACTCGGCGCTGGTCGCCACGGCCCGGGCCAACAACCGGCAGGGCCTGCCGATCGGCGCGTCCTACCTCTCCACCGCCTCCCAGCTGAACCGGGACACCCTGCAGCCGCAGGCGCAGGCGCTGTTCCGCAGCGCCGGCGACGAGGTCGACGCCGGGTACGACGCGGCCCGCAGCTCCTGGTGGCTGATGCTGCTGGTGGTGCTGTTCGTCGCGCTCGGCGTCGCGCTGTTCTGGAGCCAGGTCTACCTGAGCCGGGCCACCCGCCGGACGTTCAACGTCCCGCTGGTCGCCGCGACCGGCCTGATCGGGCTGCTGATCCTGACCACCGCGGTGCTGTTCACCAGCCAGCGCTCGCACCTCAGCGGCGCCGACCGGGAAGGTTCCGGCCCGGTCGCCGCGCTCGCCGAGATGCGGATCATGGTGCTCGGCGAGCGGGCCGACGAGGCGCTCACCCTGGCCGCCCGGGGCGGCTCGGACAAGGAGGCGGACTTCGACCGGACCGCCGGCGCCCTCGACTTCGGCGACGACCGGGTGGTCGGTGTCCCCGGCCTGATGATCCGGGCCGAAGAGCAGCACACCGCGTACCTGGCGGTGCACGACAAGGTGCGCGCGCTGGACGAGGGCGGCGACTACGACGGCGCGGTCAAGCTGGCCGTCGGCACCGAGGCCGGTCAGGCGTTCGGCGACCTGACCGGGACGCTGGACGAGGCGATCACCGACCGCAAGGCCGCCTTCACCACCCAGATCGAGGACGCCGGCAGCGGGCTGGACCTGCTGACCGTGCTCGGTCCCCTGCTCGCGCTCGCGGCGTGTGCGCTCGCCGCGATCGGTATCCGCGCCCGCCTGGAGGAGTACCGATGACGCGTACCCGTCTCGCCCTGATCGCCGCCGCCACCGTGACCGTGCTGGTCACCGCGGCGGGCTGCGGCGGCGACTCGTCCCCGCGCTACGACGCCACCCCGGCGCCCAGCTCCGCGACCGGCGCCGGCCCGGGTGACCCGCAGGCCGCGCCGGCCACCTCGGCACCGGCCTCCGAAGCCCCGTGCAACGCCCGGGCCAGCCTGCGCCCGTCCGGCGCGCTGCCGAAGGCCGGGAGTATGCCGGCCGGCAGCCGGATGGCCGCGATCCAGAAGCGGGGCCGGCTGATCCTCGGCACCAGCCAGGACACCCTGTTGTTCAGCTCGCGCAACCCGATCACCGGCCAGATCGAGGGATTCGACGTGGACATGGGGCGCCTCGTCGCGCAAGCCATCTTCGGCGACCCGCAGAAACTGCAGATCAAAGTCATCGGGTACGACCAGCGCGTCAACTCGGTGCTGAAGAACGACGTCGACCTGGTCGCCGACACGATGACCGCGAACTGCGCCCGGTGGAAGGACGTGAACTTCTCGTCCATCTACTTCGAGGCCGGCCAGCGTGTCCTGGTCAGCAAGAACTCGACGGCGAAGAGCGTGGAGGACCTGGGCGGCAAGAAGGTCTGCTCGGTGGCCGGGTCGACGTCGTACGACAACATCGGCAAGGTGAAGTCCAAGCCGATCGCGGTGGCCCGCACCAGCTTCGGCGACTGCCTCGTCGCGTTCCAGCAGAACGAGGTGGACGCGATCTCCACCGACGACACCATCCTGGCCGGGATGGCCGCCCAGGACCCGTACGCGAAGCTGATCGGCGACCGGTACACCGAGGAGCCGTACGGGATGGCGCTCAACCGCGACGACCCGGAGTTCACCCAGTTCGTCAACGCGGTGCTGGAGAAGGCGCGGCAGGACGGCACCTGGACCAGGACGTACGAGAAGTGGCTGGGCCGGCTCGGCCCGGCCCCGCAGCCACCGGCGGCCCAGTACCGATGACCGACCCTTCGGTAGCACCCGCCGACGCCGAACTGGCCCGCCTGGAGACGGCCGTGCACGCCATCTCCACGAACCTGGTCGACCTGGACGACAACGCCGACCGCAAGAACCTGGACACCACCACGCTGACCGGCCGGACCGCCACCGAGTGGGCCGACGCGAGCGACGCCCTCGCCACCCTCTGGGACGGCTACCGGATGCTCACCGAGTCGATCGGGCGGGCCCAGGCGCTGCGCGGTCAGCGGCGGTTAACCGACCGGGACCGGGCGGCGTTCCTGCACGAGGTGCTGGGCCGGTCGATCCTGCTGTCCACCACCGTCGTGCCGCTCGCCCAGCGCGGTCTGCTCGGCGCCGGCCAGCGGACCACCACCTGCTCGCCGGGTGAGCTGCTGGCCGCCATGGAGCAGGCGTTCGGCACCGCGGTCGACGTGGTCACCCGGGCCGGCGAGGCGTGGCAGCGGCTGCTCCCGGGCGCCGCGGACGCCGCCGCCGGCATCGACCGGGGCCGCGAGCTGTCCCGCCGGGCCGGCGCGCCGACCGCCCTGTTCGACCAGGCCGACCGGCTGCTCGGCGACCTCACCGGTTCGCTCGCCACCGACCCGCTCGGCGCCGATCCGGTGATCCTCGACCGGGTCCGGGAGCTGGTCCGCCGGGCCGACGCGGAGCGCACCTCGGCCGCCGAGCTGCGCGACTCGCTCACCCGGCGGCTGGCCGAGGCCCGCGACCGGGCCGACGAGCTGGACCGGGCCGGCCGGGCCGCCGCCGAGGCGTACGACCGGGCCGCCGGCCGGTTCCCCGGCCCGCAGATCGCCACGGTGCGCCCGGTGAACCTGCGCCCCGACCTGGCCGCCGTCGAGGCTCTGGCGGCCGCCGGGCAGTGGGCGCTGATCAGCCCGCGGCTCGCCCAGTGGTCCCGGGCGGCCCGGGAGCGGCTGGCCGCGCTGCAGACCGTCGCCGCGCACAACGACCGGTTGCTCGCCGACCGCAACGAGCTGCGGGGGCGGCTCAGCGCGTACCAGGCCAAGGCGCTGCGGCACGGGCTCGGCGAGCACCCGCGGCTCTCCCCGCTCGCCGAGCGGGCCCGGGCCCAGCTGTACTCCGCGCCGTGTGAGCTGGATCAGGCTCGCGCGGCGCTGAACGCGTACCAGGAAGCGCTCACCGCCACGATCGCGAGGGATGCCCGGTCATGAAATGCCAGCGGAACTGCCCCGGGACCATCGAGGACGGCTACTGCGACACGTGCGGGCTGGCGCCCGCCAAAGCCTCATCAACACCGACAAAAGCCGAAATTTCGGGCAGCGGCACGGGCTCCGCGGGGAGCGGCGGCACCGCAGGGAGCAGCGGCACCACGGCGAGCACCGGCACCGCGGGGAGCACCGGCACCGCGCCCAGCGCCGCCGCCGACACCGGCAAGTGCGCCCGCCAGGGCTGCGACGGCACGATCGAGGACGGCTACTGCGACACCTGCGGGCTGGCCCCGGCCGGCAAGTCCGGGGTGCCTCAGCCGCGCACGGCAACCGCCGCCAGCACCCGCTCCGGCACCCAGCACTCCTCGCGCACCACCGGGTCGCTCTCCACCCGTACCGGAGGAAGCCGTCGCGGCAGCGGCCGCACCGGATCCAGCCGCCGGTTCGGCAGCGGTCTCGTCGAGATCACCCCGATCGCCAAGGTCGACCCGTCGAGCACGCTGATGGCCGACCCGCAGGTGCCGGAGTCCAAGCGGTACTGCGCCAAGTGCAACAACCCGGTCGGCCGGTCGCACGGCGACCGACCCGGCCGCACCTCCGGGTTCTGCCCGTCCTGCGGCGAGGCCTTCAACTTCACCCCGAAACTCGTCAAGGGCGACGTGGTCGGCGGCCAGTACGAGGTGGCCGGCGCCCTGGCGCACGGCGGCCTGGGCTGGGTCTACCTCGCCGTCGACCTGCGGGTCTCGAAGCGCTGGGTGGTGCTCAAGGGCCTGCTGAACTCCGGTGACGAGGACGCCCTGGCGGCCGCGCTGGCCGAGCAGCGGTTCCTGGCCGAGGTCGAGCACCCGAACATCGTCAAGATCTACAACTTCGTCGAGCACGACGGCGCCGGCTACATCGTGATGGAGTACGTCGGCGGCAAGTCGCTCAAGGACATGCTCAAGTCCCGGATGCAGGCCAACGGCGGTGCGGCCGACCCGCTGCCGCTGGACCAGGCCCTGGAATTCGTCATCGAGATCATGCCGGCCTTCGGCTACCTGCACGAGCGTGGCCTGATCTTCTGCGACTTCAAGCCGGACAACGTGATCCAGTCCGGCGACCAGATGCGGCTGATCGACCTGGGCGGCGTGGTGCACGTCGACGACCAGGAGGCGGCGCTCTACGGCACGGTCGGCTACCAGGCGCCGGAGATGGCCACCGACGGCCCGTCGATCGCCTCCGACCTCTACACGATCGGCCGCACCCTGGCCGTGCTGACCACCGACTTCCGCGGCTACCAGAGCACGTTCAAGGAGAGCCTGCCGGACCGCGACTCGTTCGAGCTGTACAAGACGCACGAGGCGTTCTACCGGCTGCTGGACCGGGCCACCCGGCCGAACCCGCACGACCGGTTCGTCGACGCCGGCGAGATGCAGGAGCAGATGCTCGGTGTGCTGCGCCAGGTGGTCGCCGCGCAGGGCACGCCGAAGCCGGCGCCGTCCAAGGTGTTCACCGGCGAGCTGCGCACCGACCTGAAGTCGGACGCGCCGCGCTGGCAGGACCTGCCCACCCCGCTGATCGACCTGACCGACCCGGCGGCGGGCTTCCTCGCCTCGATCACCGTGACCGACCCGGCCGAGGTCCTGGCGCTGCTCAAGCACGCGCCGCAGGAGACGGTCGAGGTGCGGCTGCGGGCGATCCGGGCGCAGATCGACCTGGGCGCCCGGAGCGGCTCCTTCGGCGACGCGGTCGCGGCCCGCGACGCGTTCGTCGGCGCCGACGGCGCGGACTGGCGGCTGGCCTGGTACGACGGGCTGCTCGCGCTCGCCGGCCAGGACTGGGCGAAGGCCCGGGAACGGTTCGACGCGGTCTGGTCGGCGCTGCCCGGTGAGCTCGCGCCGCAGCTGGCGCTGGGCTTCGCCGAGGAGCTGGCCGAGCGGCAGAAGGTGGCCGCCGGCTACTACGACGTGGTCAGCCGGACCGATCCGTCGTACACCACGGCCGCGGCCGGGCTGGCCCGCTGCCGGCTGTTCGGCGGGGACCGGTCCGGGGCGGTGGAGGCGTACCAGCGGGTGCCGGGCACCTCGTCGGCGTACGCGATCTCGCAGGTCGGCGCGGTCCGGGCGCTGGTCCGCCCGCACCCGTCGGCACTCGTCGACATCAAGGCGCTGACCGACGCGGCGGCGCTCATCGAACGGCTCGAGGTGGAACGGGCGCAACTCGCCGAATTGCGGGCTGAGCTGCTGGAACAGGCGCTAACCTCGCTCCGCGGCGGCTCCCGGATCCCGGCCGCGGTGCTCGGCGGGCCACGGACCGGGGACACCGGGGAGAAGGACGTCCGGTTCGCGCTGGAGGATGCGTACCGGGAAATGGCCCGCGCCGCGCACGGACCGGAGAAGATCCGGCTGGTCGATCTGGCCAACGCGGCGCGGCCGCGCACCCGCACCTAGTGAAGGCTCCCCTGGACAAGGCACCACCTGCGAGAGAAGGCAAGTTGATTCTGACCGAGTGCGACTCGTGCGCCGAGGGGCGTGCCTCCGGCGCCGCGTTCTGCGAGGCGTGCGGGCGCCGGCTGACCGACGCCGCCGGCTCCGCCGACGTTTCCCCCACGGCGGACGGTTCGCTGTCCGGTGCCGGTCCGGCTTCCGGCGAGGCCGATGCCCTTTCCGGTACGGCGGGAAGCGCGGCCGCCGCGAGTCCCGCCGCGGGTGCGGCACCGGCCCGGGGCGGCCGGGACTGCCCGCACTGCGGAACGCCCGGCGCGGTCGGCCCCGAGGGGTACTGCGACGAGTGCGGCATGCTCGCCGGGCGCCCCCGCGACCACACCGAGGCGGACGGCGACGCGGTGGCGGCCGCGGTCAGCGATCGTGGACGGCGGCACCACCGCAACGAGGACGCCATGTGGCTGGCGGTCGGCGCGGAAGCGGCCGACGTGGTGGTCTGCGACGGCGTCTCGTCGTCGTTCGACCCGGACGTGGCCTCCGAGGTGGCCGCGAAGGCCGCCGGCGAACTGCTCGCCCGCGCCCAGCACCCGGACCGGGCCCCCGCCCAGGCCGGTGCGACCGAGGCGCCCGGTGACGAGGCCGCGACCGACGCCGGTGACCCGGACGTCACGCAGCCGCCCGGGGCGGAGCCCGCGCTGCCGATCGCCGAGGTGGTCGGGCTGGCCATCCAGGGCGCCGGCGAGGCGGTCGCCGCGCTGGTCGGCACGGGTGACCCGCGCCGCCAGGCGTCCAACCCGGCCTGCACGATCGTGGCCGCCGCGGTGCGCGGGCCGCACGTCGGCTTCGGCTGGGTCGGCGACAGCCGGATCTACTGGGTGAGCCCGGAGGGCCCGGCCGAGCAGCTCACCGAGGACGACTCGTGGGCCCGGCACGTGATCGCGATGGGTGCCGACCCCCGGGTCGCGATGAACGACCCGAAGGCGCACGCGATCACCGCCTGGCTGGGCGCGGACGCCGGCCGGATCACGCCGCGGGTCGGCGCGTTCACCGCCCGCGTCGACGGTCACCTGGTGCTCTGCAGCGACGGGCTGTGGAACTACCTGGCCGACCCGGCCGACTTCGGCGACGCGGTGCGCTCCGCGCTGCGGGTCGCCACCGGGCCTCGCCCGCTGCTCGAGGCCGCTCGGGCGCTCGTGGCGTACGCAAACTCCGCCGGAGGCGCGGACAACATCACCGTGGCCCTCGTGCCCGTATCCCCGGAAATCCAGGCGGAAGCCGAAGGCGACGCCGAGACGAACGACAGCGGCGAAGCCGGCAAAAGCGACATCGAGCCCAGCGAAGCATAAGGAGTAATTCGTGTCCTACAGCGCCGAGGCTTTCCAGAACGAGTACCTCGCGATGGGTGCGAGCGAGGTGAACGCGATCGTCACCGTCACCTCCTCCGGCGGCGACGGCGGCGGCCGCCGAGCCGTCGGGGCGACCGAGGTCATCATCGTCGACGCGTCCGGGTCGATGCAGGCCGAGGGCCGGATGCTCGCCGCCCGGCAGGCCGCCAAGGCCGCGGTGAACTGCATCGACGACGGCGTGCGGTTCGCCATCATCGCCGGGGTCAGCACCGCGCAGCAGCTGTTCCCGGACCCCGGGCAGCTGGCCGTGTCGAGCCCGCAGACCCGGGCCGACGCGATCCGCGCGATCGACCGGCTGCAGGCCAGCGGCGGCACCGCGATGGGTGCCTGGCTGCTGCTCGCCGCCCAGCTCTTCGAGCAGCGCCCCGGCGACATCAAGCACGCCATCCTGCTCACCGACGGTGACAACGGCGAACGGTACGGCTACCTCGAGGGCATCCTCGAGCAGATCGCCGGAAAGTTCATCTGCGACTGCCGGGGCGTCGGGACGAACTGGAAGGTCTCCGAGCTCCGCAAGATCGCCACGGCGATGCTGGGCACCGTCGACATCGTCGCCCGGCCGGAGGGCCTGACCGCCTCGTTCGAGCAGATGATCACCGGCGCGATGGGCAAGACCGCCGCGGACGTGCAGCTCAAGGTGTGGACCCCGGTCAACGCCACGGTCCGCTTCGTCAAGCAGGTCGAGCCACAGGTGATGGACCTGACCGGCAAGCGGGTCCAGGACGGCCCGCGCGCCGGGCGCTACCCGCTCGGCTCCTGGGGCCAGGAGAGCCGCGACTACCACGTCTGCATCGACGTGCCGGCCGGCAGCTCCGGCGACGAGATGCTGGCCGCCCGGATCTCGGTGGTCGAGGACGACACCGTGCACGCGCAGTCACTGGTCCGGGCGGTGTGGACCGAGGACACCGCGCTCTCCACCCGGATCAACCGGCAGGTCGCGCACTACACCGGGCAGGCCGAGCTGGCCGAGGTGATCCAGGAGGGCATCGTGGCCCGGGACGCCGGCGACGAGCGGACCGCGACCATCAAGTTCGGCCGGGCCGCGCAGCTCGCCCACGAGAGCGGCAACACCGCGACCGAGGACCTGCTGGCCAAGGTGGTCGAGATCGAGGACGCGGCGACCGGGACGGTCCGGCTTCGGCGCAAGGTCAACGTCGCGGACGAGATGGCCCTGGACACCCAGAGCACCAAGACGGTCCGCGTCGGGCGGTCGCAGTGAGTTCGTTCACCTGCCCGAACGGGCACGCCTCGACGGAGGCGGACTACTGCGACACGTGCGGGGCGAAGATCGGCGGTTCGGTCGCTCCTTCCTCGCCGGCCTCCGTTTCACCCGATTCGACCGTTTCGCCTGGTTCACCTGCTTCGACTGGTTCGACTGGTTCGCCCGGGGAGGAATGCCCTAATTGTGGCACGCACCGGGCCGGGTCGGCGCGGTTCTGTGAGGACTGCGGATACGACCACACCACCGGGAAGCTGCCGCAGCTCACCGAGGTGCTGCCGGAGCCGGTGGCGCCCGGGCAGTGGACCGCGACGATGTTCGCCGACGCGGAGTACTTCGCGCTGAACGTGGCCGACGGCGTCACGTTCCCGGCCGATTCCGGCGAGCGGCTCGTCACGCTCGTGCCGCCGCAGGTGCGGATCGGGCGGGCGAGCTCGGCGAAGGGCACCACACCGGAGATCGACCTGGCCGATTCGGATCCGGGGGCGTCGCACAACCACGCGCTGCTCACCCTGAACATCGACGGGGTGTGGCTGGTGACCGACCTGGGTTCGACGAACGGGACGTACATCAACGACGACGAGCAGCCGCTGACGGCGGGGCAGTCGCGGGCGCTGAAGGACGGCGACCAGGTGCACGTCGGGATCTGGACGACGCTGACGATGCACGCGCCGTAGTTCTTGCTGTTCCGGGCCTTTTGTCCCGACCCTTTGTCCGGGCCTTTGTCCGGGCCGGCCTTCTCGGCCGGCCCGGGGGTCCGTTTCTGGTCAGCCGACCCAGGCGTAGGCGGACGGGGCCACCGTCGCCGCAGTGGCGAAGCTGCGGTTGACGGTCGCCGCCTCGGTGGCGTTCGGGTTCGGGTTCGTGCAGCTCACCGGCGCGCTGCTGCCGGACATCAGGTCGGCGCAGAGCCCGGTCCGGCGGTCCGGCAGGCCGAGGATGTGGCCGAACTCGTGCGCGGCGATCCGCGGCTTGTAGTACCCGTCGTTCACCGCTTCCCGGCCCATGTACCAGTAGCCGTTACCGAGCGACGTGGTGTAGGTACGCGGCCAGCCGTTGTCGGCGTACACCCGGATGTTCGGGGTGCGCCCGGCGGTCACCGGTTCGAGGCGGACGTTGGTGACCCGGGCGTTCCAGATCTGCGCGCCCTGGTTCACCACCGCGATGAACTCCTGCGCCTGGCTGGCGTCGTAGTAGAGCACCTTGACCGCGGCCTGCGCCGGCGTGGCCCCGGCCAGCTGCACGCCGGCCAGCGCGAACACGGCGACCAGGGCGGCGGCGACTCTTCGCAACAGCATCGATGTCTCCTTCAGGGGGATTGAGGGATGTGTCGACACTACGATCGACACTGATGGATATCGATGCATTCGCCCATACCAGTCCGCACCTGAGTGGCACGTGATGTCCGCCGCTGCGCGATCCTGTGCGGATGGTGTTCCCTTGTCCCGTGTCGGAGTTCGGGAGCAGGTTGCGGGAGCTGCGGCACGCCGCCGGGTTGACCATGGAGCAGCTCGCCGAGGCGTCCGGGGTGAGCGCCCGCGCGATCAGCGACATGGAACGCGGGCACAGCCGGGCGCCGCAGACCCGTACCCTCGCTGCCCTCGCTCGCGGCCTCGGTCTGGAACCGGAACAGCTCGGTGAGCTGGAGGGCGAAGCCCGACAGCAGCGGTCGCAGGCCGGCGGGCGACCCCGGCTCTGCGAACTCCCCCGGGCGATCAGCGACTTCGTCGGGCGCGCCGACGAGCTGGACCGGATGCGCCGGCACGCGCTCGCCGGTCTCGGCCCGGCGCCGGTCGCGGTGGTGCACGGGCAGCCCGGCCTCGGCAAGACCGCCCTCGCGGTCCGCCTCGCCGACCAGCTCCGCGACCGCTATCCGGGCGGGCTGCTCTACCTCGACATGCGGGGCACCGACGCGGAGCCGGTAGCCACCGGTGACGCGCTGCTCCGGCTGCTGCGCGCCCTCGAGGTCGGCTCCCGGCGGATCGCCGAGACCGACGACGAACGCTCCAGCCAGCTGCGCGCGGTCCTGCGCGACCGGCGCTGCCTGCTGGTGCTGGACAACGCCGGCAGCGAGGCCCAGGTCCGGCCGCTGCTGCCCAGCGAGGGCGAGTCCCTGGCCGTGGTGACCAGCCGCCGGGTGCTCGGCGGGCTGGAAGGGGTGGAGCGGATCGCGCTGACCCCGCTCGCACCGCACGAGTCGGCCGCGCTGCTGCGGGCGATCGCGGTGCAGGCCGCCGACCCGCGGGCCGCCGCCGAGGTGGAGGCGGTCGCCCGGTACTGCGGGCATCTGCCGCTCGCGCTGCGGATCGCCGGCACCCGGCTGGCCACCCGCCCGGCCTGGACCGTCGAGCACCTGGTGACCCGGCTCGCCGACGCCGACCGGAGGCTGGCCAACCTGTCCACCGGTGACATCGGGGTGGCCACCGCGTTCGCGCTGTCGCACGCCCAGCTCGGCAAACCGGCCCGGGAGCTGTTCCGGCGGCTCGCGCACGTGCCCGGGGTGGACTTCGCGGCCACCCTCGCGTCGGTGCTCACCGGCGCCCACCTCGACGACGCCCCCGACGGCCTGGACGAGCTGGTCGACCTGGGTCTGCTGCAGCCGTCCGGTCCGGACCGCTACCGGTTCCACGACCTGATCCGGCTCTTCGCCGGGGAACGGCTGCGCAACGAGGAGCCGCCCGGCACCCGGGCGGCCACCGCGAAACGGATGTCCGACTGGCTGCTGACCACGGCGATCGTCGCGGGCCGCTGGTTCGAGCCCGGGTACGGCAGCCTGCCGGACGGCTGGACCGGACTGGTCGCGCCGGCCGGCGAGGAGGAGGCGGACGCCTGGCTGCAGGCCGAACGCGCCAACTGGCTCGGCGCGCTCCGGTCCGCCTCCCGCGGCGGGCAGTACCAGCTGGTCGTGGACGTCGCCGAGGCGATGCACTGGTACTCCGACAAGTACGTCCGCTCCGGCTACTGGTACGAGGTGTACGGCCTGTCCCGGGCGGCCGCCGCCCAGCTCCCGGACCGGCGGCAGGAGGTCACCCACGTCAACTACTTCTCCTGGGCGGCCACCCACTGCCGGGGCCGGCCGGACGAGGGCGCCGAGATCGCGCTGGACGCCCACCGGGTCGCGGTCGAACTGGGTGACGTCAAGGAACAGGCCTGGGCGCTGCGCTACGCGGGCGACGCCTGGCGGCACGCCGGTGACGACGAACGGGGGCTCGCCGCCTGCCGCGAGGCGCTCCGGCTCTTCGACGTCGCCGGCGACCACGACGGGTACGTCCAGGCCCAGCTCGGCGTCGCCCGCGGGATCAGCAACCTGGGCCGGTACCACGAGGCGATCACCGAGTGTTTCGCCGTGCTGGAGCAGATCGAGCTCCGGCCGGTCGCCGCCCGGCCCGCACTGAGCGCGCGGGTCTGCGCGCACACCATCGCCACCGAGGCACTGGCCGAATCGGGCCGCTGGGCGGAGGCGCTCGGTGAGGCCGAGCTGGCCCTGCCGTTCGCGGCCGAGTACGGCTACGCGGGCTACCTGGGCGAGCTGCACCTGACGATCGGGCGGGCCCGGATGGCGCTCGGCCGGCGCGACGAGGCCCGCCCGTCCCTGCGGATCGCCGTGGAGCTGCTGATCGAGAAGCGGTACCGGGGGCGGAGCGAACTGGCCCAGCGTTCGCTGGCCGAGCTCGGCTGACGATCCGCACGCAGAAGTTCTGCATATCGTTCTGCATGGTTCAACGGCGCATGGGTTGATTACATGGGAGTACGGCGCCGACCGGCGCTCGCCACGAAAGGATCCCCATGAGCTACGTGACCACCTCGGACGGCACGAACATCTACTTCAAGGACTGGGGCACCGGTCGCCCGGTCGTGCTCAGCCACGGCTGGCCGCTCAACGCGGACAGCTGGGAGGCGCAGCAGCTGTTCCTGGCGCAGAACGGCTACCGGGTGATCGCGCACGACCGTCGGGGCCACGGCCGGTCGGACCAGACCTGGACCGGCAACGAGATGGACACCTACGCCGCCGACCTGGCCTCCGTCATCGACCACCTGGACCTGCAGGAAGTCACCCTGATCGGCTTCTCCACCGGTGGTGGCGAGATCTCCCGCTACATCGGCAACTACGGCACCGCGCGGGTCGCGCAGGCCGTGCTGGTCTCGTCGGTGCCCCCGCTGATGCTGAAGACCGAGGACAACCCGGGCGGCCTGCCGATCGAGGTGTTCGACGGCATCCGCGAGAGTTCGCTCAAGGACCGCGGCCAGCTGTACCAGGACTTCGCCGCCGGCCCGTTCTTCGGCGCCAACCACGGCATCGAGATCTCGCAGGCCGCGAAGGACTCGTTCTGGCTGCAGGGCATGTCCGGCGGGCACCACAACACGTACGAGAGCATCGCCGCGTTCTCGGCCACCGACTTCCGCGGTGACCTGGCCAAGTTCGACGTCCCGACCCTGGTCATCCACGGCGACGACGACCAGGTCGTGCCGTTCGAGGTGGGCGGCAAGGCGTCCGCCGCGCTGATCAAGGGCGCCGAGCTGAAGGTGTACGCGGGTGCCCCGCACGGCATCACCGACACGCACAAGGTGCAGCTCGGCGAGGACCTGCTGGCGTTCCTGAACACGTACGGCGCCTGATTTTATCGGAGTGCGGGGATGCCTGGCTGCGACTAGGCTTCCCCGCACTTCCGTTTCCGCCCGCTTGCGGGCGGGCTCGTCCTCCCGCCTCGTCGCGGGGCTCGTCCTCCCGCCTCGTCGCGGGGCTCGTCCTCCCGCCTCGTCGCGGGTTCGTTCTTAGATGAAGGAGTGAGCATGCGCCTCCACATGGACACGGCCGCCGCTTCGCCGCGGGAGCGCGCCGTCCGCTAGACGCCGTCCGGCGCCGCCTCCTCGCCGCGAGCGGTCCTCACCGACCGTTCATCCTTGGCTCGAGGAGCACTTTTGCCTGCCCTGCCACGCCCGCGCCTCGGCGCGGGTTTCGCACGTCTCTGGACCGCCACGGCGGTCTCCAACCTGGGCGACGGGGTCACCATGGTGGCCGGCCCGCTGTTGCTCGCCACGCTCAGCGACAATCCCGCGCTGATCGCCGGCGGCGCCTTCGCCGCGCAACTCCCCTGGTTGCTGTTTTCCCTGTTCAGCGGCGCATTCGTGGACCGCCTGGATCGCCACCGCCTGCTCGTCACGGTCAACCTGCTCCGCGGCGCGATCCTCACGGTGGTGGCCCTGGCGGTGGCCACCGGCACCGCCTCGGTCCCGCTGGTCTACGCCTCCTGGTTCCTCCTGGGCATCGGCGAAACCCTGGCCGACACCGCCTACGGCGCCCTGCTCCCCTCGGTCGTCCCACCGGAGAACCTGGAACGCGCCAACGCCCGCCTCAGCGCCACCTTCACCGTCGCCAACCAGTTCGCCGCGAAACCTCTCGGCGCCTGGCTCTACGGCACCGCCGCGGCAATCCCGTTCGGCCTGGACGCCGTCAGCTTCCTGGCCGCGGCCGCCCTGATCGCCACCCTGCCGACCCACCACCTCTCCGCCCCACCACCGAACCCGTCCACGCCACCGAACCCGTCCACGCCACCGAACCCGGAGCGCTACCAGCCCGCAGACCACAAACCCGCCGCGCCAAGCCCGGAGCGCGGTCTGCGGGCGGACATCGCCGAGGGCCTGCGCTGGCTCTGGCAGCATCGCCTGCTGCGGGTCCTCGCCCTGGCGATGGGCGTCGCGAACGTCGCCTTCTGCGCGGCCTTCGCGGTCTTCGTGCTCTATGCCCGGGACCGCCTCGGCCTGTCCGACATCGGCTACGGCTTCCTCCTCACCACGTTCGCGGTCGGTGGCCTGGCCGGCGCCGGTCTCGCGACCCGGCTGTCCCACCGTTTCGGGACCGCTACCGTCCTGCGCGCCGGCCTGATCGTCGAGGCGCTCACCCACCTGACCCTGGCGATCACCACGAACCCCCTGGTAGCAGGCGGCGCCATCGTGATCTTCGGAGTGCACACGACGGTGTGGGGCGTACTGGCCTCATCGATCCGGCAGCGCATCGTGCCGGACCGCCTGCGAGGCCGAGTCGGCAGCGTCCACGCCCTGCTGGAAACCGGCGGCGCGGCCCTCGGCTGGCTGCTCGGGGCGGTGCTGACCCAGTTCTGGGGAATCACCACACCGTTCTGGCTCGCAGCATCCGCAATGGTCGCGGTAGCCATCGCAGCCTGGCACCCACTAGCCGCCGCCACCCCCCGATCCCCGCACAAAACCAGCCTCCCCGACCCCGGCCCACCGCCGATCCCAGCCCATGATCCCGGCCCGTGATCCCGGCCCGTGATTCCGGCCCTCGAATCTGACCACCTCCCCAAGTCCAGCCACCCACGGTCTCTAACACGTCCCTGACATCCGCAAACTCTGATCTCAACACGTTCCTGACCGTCAAGCCCACCGCTGCCCCGGCGCATCCTCCGCGACCCAATGCACCTCTAACCTCCAATGCGCCCCTGGTTTCAGCGCACCCCCGAAGCCAGGGGCCCATTCCTGTCCTCCAACTCGCCTCCAACCCTCGCGCCGCTCCAATCCCGGAGCACCCTGGACCCGGCCCACCCCCGGACCCAACGCACCTCCGAACCCGACGCCCTCCGAACCCGATCGCCCTCTGAACCCGACGCCCTCCGGACCCGGTGCCCTCCGGACCCGGTGCCCTCCGGACCCTGCGCACCTCCGAACCCGACGCCCTCCGGACCCGACGCAGCCCTGCCCCCTGGCCCGCTCAGAACCCGACGCCGCTCGAGATCCAGCCCACCTTTAGCCC
>NZ_BOMS01000157.1 GCF_016862315.1 Actinoplanes palleronii
CCCCCGGCCGGGGCCGGTTACATCCCGGCCGGGGCCGGTTACATCCCGGCCGGGGCCGGTTACATCCCGGCCGGGGCCGGTTACATCCCGGCCGCGAGCGCACGGCCGGGTACTCGCCGGTAGCCGATCACCCGCGCCACTGCCCGGACCGGGATGACCTCGCGGGCCGGGCAGTTCCGGCCGCCAACGGCCCATCAAGATCAACTTACGCTGAGCGGCATTGACGCATCGCCAGCTGGCACTTGGAGCTGTCACAACAGGCGGGACACACCCCTCACCACCAGCTGGCGCTCAGCGCCGTTTGGACGGGCGGGAGGCGGCTGTCAGCGCCAGCTGGGATCGCTTGCGGCAGGTTGCCGAGGCCGACTGGTGGGACAGGGCCGTCTGGTGGGACAGGGCCGGCTGGTGGGATTGCTTGCCGGCTGGTGGGACGTAAAGGGGAACGGCGGGCCAGGGACTGCTGGCTGGGCTGGGTGGCTGGTCCGGTGTCGGTGCATCAGACCGTGCGGGTAGTGGTGACGGCGGTCTATCGGCTCGTGGTGGCTGGGAGACCGCGTTTGACTCGGGCGTCACCATGGGCATGGTCAAGAGGCGACATCGGGAGGACGTAGTGGACGCTCAGGATTATCTGGTGGCGATCGTGTTCGGCGCGATCATCGGGGTGGTGGCACGGATCGTGCTGCCGGGGCGGCAGAGCATCGGGCTGATCCCGACCGTGTTGATCGGCATGGGCGCGGCGGTCGCCGGGACCTGGGCCGCTGATCGGTGGGACCTGCACAGTGACAAGCTGTTCACGGTGACCGGTCGCACGTTCGACTGGGCCGTGGTGGGGGTGCAGGTCGGCATCGCGGTCGTCGGGGTCGCCATCGCGGCGGTCATGACCAAGGCGTTCTCGACCGACCGCGACCGCGACTGAGCACCGACGGCGAGAAGTGGTAACGACCCGCATCCGGAGACCGGACGAGCGGAGACCGGCAGCGGGCTCGGCTGCGACTGACTACCGTGTCAGCGTGGCAGAGACTGTGAAGCTGAGCCTGACCCTGGAGTCGCGTGGGCCCGCGGGTGCCTTCGTGCTCTCCGACGAGCAGGTCACCGCCGTCGGTGACGGGCGTAAGGCGTTCCCGGTGCAGGTCACCGTGAACGGGGTGACGCTGCCGCTGCGGCTGGCCCGGATGGGTGGGGAGAACCTCATCGGGCTGGCCAAGGCGGCGCGGGCGCAGGCCGGGGTGGAGATCGGCACGACCTACCAGGTGGAGATCTCCGCCGAGTCCGGCGAGCGGACCGTGGAGACTCCGGCCGAGCTCGCGTCCGCGCTGGCCGGCGACCCGGAGGCGGCCGCCGCGTACGAAAAACTGGCTTATTCGCACCGCAAGGAGTTCGTCCGCTGGATCACCGGGGCGAAGCGCGACGCGACCCGGGCCCAGCGGGTCACCAAGACCGTCGAGATGCTCCGGGCCGGCGAGCACCGATAAAAGGTGGAAAACGACTGGAGTTGGGTACTACAGCGGCCGTGGTAGGCCCTCGACCCCTGCATGTGCTCATCGTCGACGACGACGAGGCTGACGTCCTGCTGATCGAGGAGGCTCTCGAGACCGCTCTCGTCCCGCCGGTCACCTCCCGGGTCGCCGACGGGCGGCAGGCTGTCGACTTCCTGCGCCGGCGTGGCTACTACGAGCAGGCGCGCCGGCCCGACCTGGTGCTGCTCGACCTGAACATGCCGCGGATGAACGGCCACGAGGTGCTGGCCGAGCTCAAGGGCGACGCCGATCTGTGCTCGATCCCGGTCGTGGTGCTGACCACCTCCAGCGCGGCCGAGGAGATTCAGGCCAGTTATGCCGAGCACGCCAGCGCGGTGGTCACCAAACCGCTCGATCTGCCGTCGTTCGAGGCGGTCGTCCGTACGATAAATGATTTTTATCTGGACGTGGCCGCCCTCCCGCACCGCTACCCGCTGCGCCTGGCCTAGACAGCCCGGAGCCGGTCGTGGACGCCGCCGTAGGCCACCGCGCCGTTGAGGTAGCGCTTGTCGATGGCCCCGCTCATCACGTACTGCGGGTCGACGACGTTGCCGGCCCGGGCGTGCGTGGTCTGCGAGACCAGCTGGTACGCGTCGAGCAGGTCCAGCCCGGTCAGCTGCGCCACGTGGCGTACCAGATCTTCTTGACTGATCCGGAACGCGTCCTCGAGCGGCCGCGCCGCGCCCAGCGACACCAGCTGCGTGTCGGTCTCCAGCCGCGGCGTGCCGGTCGGGACTCCGGAGATCACCTCGACCACGATGGTCACGTCCATGGCCACCTCGACCGCGACCCCGCAGACCTCGCCGTCGCCCTGCCGGGCGTGCCCGTCGCCGAGCGCGAGCAGCGCGCCGGGCACGTTCACCCCGAGGTAGAGCGTGGCGCCCGGGCCGAGCAGCGGCGTGTCCAGGTTGCCGCCGTGCACGTCCGGGACGATGGTCTGGCGGACCTCGCCGGCGGCCGGCGCCACCCCGACCGTGCCGAGCATCGGGGCCAGCGGCAGGTCCACCGCGTAGGCACTGTTGCGGGCCTGGTAGCGAACCGTCTGCCGGTCCAGGTCGATGTCGTAGAGCCAGACCCGCTCGTCGAGAGGAGCTTGCAGGGTACGGGTGAGCCCGGTCGACGTGAGCGCCCCGAAGTGCGGGAACGTCGAGGAGATCCCGACCGGCGCGGACGGGGTCAGCGACACCACGTGCACGGCCAGGGTGTCCCCCGGCTGCGCCCCCTGCACGTGCAGCGGCCCGGTGACCGGGTTCAGGTACGGGAACTCGCACACCCGGCTGGGCAGGTCGTCCACGGTGCGCACCTTGCCGCCGAAACAGTCCAGCGTGCGCAGCGTGATCGGGGTGCCCGGCTTGACCTCGCCGATCGCCTCCCGGCCGCCGAACGTGTAGCCGTAGTGACCCGGTTCCGCGTCGAAGTCAGACATGTTCCGTCACCGCCCGGTTCGTCGGAGTGTTGTCGTCGCCGGCCGGAACCTCCGGCAGGGCCGGCCGGCGCCCGGTGGCGAGCAGGAAGATCAGTACGAGGGCGCCGATCCCGAGCCAGATCAGGCCGACCTTCTGGGCCAGCAGCTGGGCGTGCAGGATCACCGCGATCAGCACCCCGGCGCCGAGCACCGGGATGACCACGTTACGCAGCACGCCGCCCTGGCGGCCGTTCTTGACCCAGTCCCAGATCACGCAGACGTGCAGCACGATGAACGCGATCATCGCCCCGAAGTTGACCATGGCGCTCATCAGGGTGATGCCGTCGTCACGGCCGGCCATCCAGACGCCGATGCCGAGCGAGACGACCGCGGTGGCCAGGATCGCGTTGGTCGGCACCGAGCGGGACACCGACACCCGGGCCAGGAACGCGGGCAGCTGCCGGTCGCGGGCCATCGCCATCAGCAGCCGGCTGGTGGCCACCTGGGCGACCATGTTGTTGGCCACGCCCCAGGCCAGCGCGGTGGCCAGCGCGGTCAGCGTGCCGAGCCAGGGCCCGCCGGCCACCTCGGCGGCGTCGTAGAAGGCCGAGCCGGCCGGGTCGCCGTTCGCGATCAGCCCGGCCGGGTCCGGCACCAGCAACGCCGCGACCCAGGTCTGCGCGATGAACAGGGCGGCCACCAGGAGCAGCGAGGCGTACATCGCCCGGCGGACCGTGCGGGCCCCGTCGGCGGCGTCCTCGGCGAGCAGCCCGAGCGCGTCGAAGCCCAGATAGGACAGCATGCCGATGGAGACCGCGCCGAGGATCAGCGACCAGCTGAAGGTGGTGCCGTTGTAGAACGGGTCGAGGCTGAAGCCGTGACCCTTGCCGTCGGCGATCGCCGCCAGGCCGAAGCCCAGGAAGATCAGCAGGACGACCAGCTCGGCGGCGAGGAACAGCCAGTTGAGCAGCTTGGTGGTCCTGATGCCGAACACGTTGATCACGGTGTTCGCGACCACGAAGATGATCACCCAGGCCCCGATCGGCACACCCGGCACGATCGAGTTCATGCTCGCGCCGGCGACCAGGGACAGCAGCAGCGGGATGCACACGTAGTCGAGCAGGATGGCCCAGCCGGTCAGAAATCCGACGGCCGGAGCGATGGCCCGCCCGGCGTAGCCGTAGACCGACCCGGCGACCGGGTACTTCTCGACCATCACGCCGTACGAGGAGGCGGTGAGGATCATGGCGGCGGCGCCGACGACGTAGGCGAGCGCGATCATGCCGGCGCTGGCCTGGTAGACGCTGCCGAAGATGCCGAACGGCGCGATCACCACCATGAAGATCAGGCCGTAGGCGATCAGGTCACGTATGCGCAGCTCACGGCGCAACTGCTGCGGGTATCCGAACGTGGTGACGGGCATCCGGGCCGACGCTCCATGGGAGTGATGACGACAATCCAAAAGATCGACGTCAGTAAATACCCCGACGGCTCCGTCCCGCAAGGTCGGCGTCAGATGCTGCGCCGCCGCCAGGGCCAGCGGGCCGGCCGGCGGTAGAGCTCGTCGAGGCGGTCGTCGACGACGGTGCGGACCCCGGCGAGTGCGATGATCAGCATCTCCCGGATCCCGGCGCAGGTGCGGCAACTCTCCCGGTCGCACTCCTGGCGGTGCTCGAGCGCGGTCATCACCAGGCGCTGGGCGATCATCGCCGAGATGTGCGCACGCTGCGCCCACGGTGGGCGCTCGGCGATCGAGGCCCGCCACCGCTCGACGTCGGCGTCGGTGACGCCGTACTGCTCGGCTGCCGCACTGACCTGTTTCAACGAGTTCTGAACGTCAGCATCCGCCACACCGGCATCTTATCCGCCACAGTGGATTTAAAAGTTAACAGTTCAGAGCACCCGGCCGAGCTGGCGCCGCGAGCCGGCGCCGCGCGGTCTCCCCGGCCCGGCGCCGGACCGAAGGCCACCGCCGGCGCCGCGCCGCGAGACCGGCAAACCATCAAGACCTTTCGGGTACGCGATGAGCAGCCCGCGGGGCGGTCGCGAACACCGCCGGCCGGCACGACGAGGCGCAGTGGCCGTTCACGTCCCACCGCACGGTCATCGCACCTCCAACCGGAGCCGGGCCCAGCTGCGCGCCGCGTTGGAGGCGCTGCCGCGCGGCTGACGCAGTCAACATCGGCTGGAGGGGGCGCCGGCGCACGCCCGCTAGCGGGTTCTCAGGCCCTCCAGCAGGACGGTGAGGTAGCGCCGGGCGGTCGCCGCGCGCTCCTCGCCGTCCGCGGCCGGGTGCACCTGCGCCGCGAACATCACCCCGCACATCAGCGGCACCATGTCGGCCGTGGTCACACCGGGATCGGCGGCGCCGCTCGCGTGCGCGCGCCCCAGCAGCTCCCCGAACGCACCGGTCAGGCGCTGCTTCACCGCGGTCGTCTCGGGCAGCGCGTCACCCGGCGCGGCGAACACCGGCGACAGCGCCGGGTCGCCGACCTGGGCGTCGACCGCCGCGAACAGGAAGTCCCGCAAGGCCGTCCACGCGTCGTCGGCGGCCAACGCCCGGTCGGCGTGCCCGGCGAGGGCGGCGAGCCCTGGCGCCGCGACCGTCTCGAGCAGCGCCTCCGGGGTCGGGAAGTGCCGATAGACGGTGGCCACCCCGACCACGGCGATCCGGGCGACCTCGTTGAGCTGGATCGGGGTGCCCTCGTCGACGAGCCGGCGGCCGACCTCGACGATCCGGTGCCAGTTGCGGGCGGCGTCCTTGCGCAGCGGAGCGGTGGTCATGGTCACCAGGATAACCGGATGAGCTATCCGGTTGTGTTACGTTGAAACGGATGAGTCATCCACTTCAACGTGCCACCGGGAGACCGCAGATGCAGGACAGTGTCGAGATAGACGGCCGGACCCGGACGTACACCGTGCTCGGCCCGGCCGACGGCGCCCCGGGCCGGGCCCTGGTGCTGATCTACCACGGCTCGAAGCAGACCGGGACCAAGCACCGCGCGTTCACCGGCCGGATCTACGACCGGCTGGCCGACGGCGGCGGCGCGGTGGTGGTCTACCTGGACGGGTACCGCGGCAACTGGAACGACGCGCGCCGGTTGAGCTCGTTCCCGGCCCGTACCGCGAACGTCGACGACGTCGCCTTCACCCGCGCGGTGATCACCAAGCTGGCCGCCAGCCACCGGATCGACACCGCCCGGGTGGTCGCGGTCGGCTACTCCAACGGCGGCCAGCTGGTGATGCGCCTGGCCCACGAGGCCCCGGAGCTGCTCGCCGGGGCCGCGGTGATCGCCGCGACCATGCCCGGCCCGGACGACTTCCTGGCCGCCGGCGCGCCGCCGTCACCGCTGCCGATGCTGCTGATCCACGGCACGAAGGACCCGATCGTCGCGTATGCCGGCGGCGAGATGCGCTGGTGGGCGCGCACCCTGTTCCAGGTCGGCGGACGCAGCCGGTCCGCGCCGGACACCGCGGCCTACTTCGCCGCCCGCAACGGCATCACCGCCGACCCGGTCCGCACCACGCTGCCGGGCACCGGCCCCACGTCGGTCTCGCTCACGTCCTACCAGCAGCCGGGCCGGCCACCGGTCGCCCTCTACACCGTCCACGGCGGCGGCCACACCATCCCCGGCCCGCGCAACACCCCCGCGATCATGGGCCGCACCACCCACGACATCAACACCGCCGACCTCCTCGCCACCTTTTTCACCCCATAAACCCCTTTCTTGTACGCCGGGGAGCGCCCGCCCGCAGGCCACGAGGCAAGCCCCGCCCGTGCGGCCCCGCGACACCCCGGCCCACCCCGGACCGCGACGCGCCCCGCGGCCCCCGGCTGGTGCTGAGGGGTGTCTCCAGGGGTGCGAGGCACCCCTGAGCACCAGCCGAGGCCCGGAGCCACGCCGGCCCCCGGTGCGGCAGCGGTCTCGCGCCGCGCGCACCACGCATCGAGACACGTCACCGGCCCGGCTGGCGGTGAGGGGTGCCTCGCAGGCATTGAGGCGCCCCTGAGCACCAGCCGCCGACGCCCCGGCTGGCGGTGAGGGGTGTCTCGCGGCCCCGGAGACACCCCTGAGCGCCAGCCGGGGTCGTGAGGCGCGTTGTGGCCCGGGGTGGCAGCGGTCTCGCGCCGCGCGCACGGCGAATCGGGAGACGGCGGTGGGCCGGCTGGTGCGCAGGGGTGCCTCACATTCCTGGAGACACCCCTGGGGGCCAGCCGGGGACCGCGGGGCGCGCTGCGGCCGGGAGTGGGCCGGGGTGTTGCGGGGCCGCACGGGCGGGGCTTGGCTCGTGGCCTGCGGGCGGGCGCTCCCCGGCGTACCGAAAAGGGGGTTCAGGTGGACATGGTGGTGCGGATGTGGGTGAGGATCGCACGGCGGGCGGGGATGGCTTCCGGGACCGGGAGCAACGGGTAGACGTGCAGGGCGCCGGGCTGCTCGTGGTAGGTGAGCGGGGTGCCGGGTGGGAGGCGGTCGCGCAGGGTGCGGCAGTCGGCGAGGGTGATGTCGCGGGTGCCTACCAGGATCTGCAGGGGTGGCAGGTTCGACAGGTCGCCGTGCAGGGGGCTGAGGCGGGGGTCGGTCAGGTCGAGGCCGCCGGTCCAGGCGGCGGCGATCGGGCGCAGGCCGGGGCGGGCCAGCCATGGGTCGTGGGGTTCGATCGCTGCGATGCCCGGGTTGCTCATCGACAGGTCCAGCCACGGCGCGAGCAGGGTCAGCCCGGCCACCTGACCCGGGCAGGCCTGGGTGGTGAGCAGGGCCAGGCCGGCGCCGGCCGAGTCGCCGGCCAGGTAGCACGGGCCGGGGAGGGCGGTGACCAGCTTCGTGGTGAAGTCCAGGGCGGTCAGGCCGTCGTGCTGCGGGGCCAGGCCGTAGATCGGGACGTGGACGTCGCAGCCGGTCCGGGCGGCGATCTGCGCGATCAGGGACCAGTGCTGGCCGACGATCTCGCTGGTGTACGCGCCGCCGTGCAGGTACACCACGACGGGGCGGGTGCCCGGGTCGCGGGACGTGATCTCGTACACCGGGAAGCCGTGGGTGTCGGAGACCGTGACGTCGAAGCGGCGGGTGAGGGCGCGCGGTGGCGCCGACCGGCCCTTCGGCCGGCGCAGCACCGCCCGGCCGGCCTCCTCGGTGCGGAACTTGCGCTGGTAGGCGAGCCGCGTGAACGCGGCCACCCCGTGCATCTGCCAACTCGCCACCGCCCCACGCTGCCACCCCGGGCCCAAGTGATCAAGGGGCGGGGGTGCTCATCCAGGGACGGCCGCGGCCGAAAGTGAGGGGGTGCGGCGGGCGAACGTGTGGCGGGTCTGGGTGGCGGCGGGGGTCCTCGCGACCGCCGGCTACTACCTGCTGCCCGCCGACGGGCTGGCCGCGAACCTGTTCTACAACGCGATCGGGCTGCTCGCCACGCTGGTGATCCTGCTCGGTGTGCGGGTGCACCGGCCGCAGCGGCCCCACGTCTGGTACTGGCTCAGCGCCGGGCAGGCGGCCTCGGTGACCGGCGACCTGATCTGGGAGTACTACCGGTACGTGCTGCACCAGGAGCCGTATCCGTCGGTCGCCGACGTGTTCTACCTGGGCAGTTATCCGCTGCTCGCGGTCGGGCTGTGGCTGCTCGTGCGGGACCGGGAGCGCGGCGCCGGGCTGGCCGACGCGGTGATGGCCGGCATCGGCCTGGGACTCGCCCAGTGGATCTTCGTGGTGCACCCGGTGGCCGCGTCCTCGGCCGCGTCCGGGCTGTCCGGGATCATCGCGATCGCGTACCCGGCGGCCGACGTGCTGCTGCTGGTCATGCTCGCCCGGCTGCTCACCACCCGGGGCGGCACCACGCTCAGCACCCGGATGCTGGGCGCGGCCGCGTTCCTGCTGCTGGTCACGGACGCCGCCTACCTGGTGGTGAGCCTGCACGGCGGTGACACCGACGGTGACATGTTCTCCGCCGGGTGGCTGCTCGGGTACGTGCTCTGGGGCGCGGCCGCGCTGCACCCGTCGATGGCCGCGCCGGCCGCCGCCGGGTCCCGCCCGGAGCGCATCGGCTGGGCGCAGCTGGTGCTGCCGACCGGGTGCGCGCTGCTCGCCCCGGCGATGCTGTTCGTCCCCCAGGTCGGCGACGTGCTCGACCGGATCGCGATCGGCGCCAGCTCGGCGGTGCTGATCGCGCTGGCCGCCGCGCGGATGGCCGGGCTGATGCGCCAGGTCCAGGGCCAGTCCGCCGCGCTGCGGCAGCTCGCCCTGCACGACGACCTGACCGGGCTGCCCAACCGCCGGCACTTCGACCAGGTGCTGACCGACGCGGCCGGCGCCGGGCGGCCCCGGATCGTGTTCCTCGGGCTCAGCGGGTTCAAGGACATCAACGACGAGTTCGGCCGGCCGGTCGGCGACCGGGTGCTCACCGTCGTCGGGGAGCGGCTGCTCGCGGCGGTGCCGGACGGCGGGTTCCTGGCCCGGCTCGACGGCGACGAGTTCGCCCTGCTGGTGCCCGGTGACATGCCGGCCGAGCAGGTCGCGCACCGGATCCTCGCGGCGCTCACCGCCCCGGTGCCGGCCGGCGGGCACGAGCTGTTCGTCGGGGTGCATGTGGGCCTGGCCAAGGCCGCCGAGCCGGTGGAGGCGCTGCGCCGCGCCGAACGGGCGATGCACGCCGCGAAGAAGACCGGCGAGCCCTACCGGCACTGGTCGCCGGTGCTCGACGAACGCGACGGCGAGAACGCCCGGCTCGGCGCGGAACTGCAGGCCGCGCTGCACGCCGGCCAGTTCCGGGTGCACTACCAGCCGATCGTGGCGGTGCCCGAGGGCCGGGTCGTCGCGGTCGAGGCCCTGGTGCGCTGGCAGCATCCGCAGCGCGGGCTGATCGAGCCGGCCCGGTTCATCCCGGTCGCCGAGCAGACCGGCCTGATCGTCGACCTCGGCGCGTGGGTGCTGCGCGCCGCCTGCGAGCAGATGGTCCGCTGGCGCGCCCAGCACGGCGCGGACGCCCCGGACCGGATGAGCGTGAACGTGTCGGCCCGTCAGCTGGCCCGCCCGCAGTTCCCGGACGCCGTCGCCGCGATCCTGACCACCACCGGCCTGCCGCCGACCTGCCTGACCGTCGAGGTGACCGAGACCGCGGTGTTCGGCGGCGGGCACGCGGTCGCCGCGCTGCACCGGTTGCGGGCGCTCGGTGTCCGGATCGCGCTCGACGACTTCGGGACCGGGCACTCCTCGCTCGGGCTGCTGCACACCGTGCCGGTCGACGTCCTCAAGGTGGACAAGTCGTTCGTCGACCGGGTCACCGAGGCCGGCCGGCACGCGGTGATCGCGAAGGCGCTGATCCAGGTCAGCGACGGGCTCGGGTTGAGCGCGGTGGCCGAGGGGGTGGAGACCGCGGAGCAGGCCGACGCGCTCTACGCACTCGGGTACCGGCTGCTGCAGGGCTACTACTACGGGCGGCCGGCGCCGAGCCCCGATCTGCTGACACTGCACCCAACTGTCCGCGTTTGATCAGAGCCTTCATATCGTACGGAACAAGGCTCTCCTCAGCCCCGCGCGGACCTGGAGATGTGCTCGGCGGTCCGGGACGCCAACGCCATGATCGTGATCATCGGGTTGGTGCCGGACGCGGTCGGGAACGCCGACCCGTCGCCGATCCACACCCCGGGCGTGTCGTGCAGCTCGCCGCGCGGGTCGGCGACGCTGGTGGCCGGGTCGGCGCCCATCCGGCAGCTGCCCATCTGGTGCGCGGAGAACAGCACCGCCCCGCCGGCCCGCAACGGGATCTCCCGCGCCCGCGCGATGTACGCCTCCAGGTCCTCCCCCGCCGTCCACGGCGCCAGCCCGTGCCCGAGCACCCGCACCCCGCGCGCCCCGGCCGCGTGGTGCAGCCGGATCTGCGCCTCGATCGCCCGCCGGCTGTTGCGCACGTCCAGTTCGTCGTCGAGCGCATACCAGGCGGTCGTCTCCCCGGCCGCGTCGAGGGTGACCCGCCCGTGCCCGCGGTCACGGACCAGCCCGATGAACGACGCGTAGCCGCGGTAGCCGGCCATCACCTGCTTGTGCCCGGCGCCGGTGCTGAACGGGATCGCCGAGGCGCCCAGCCCGGTGCTGTACTGCACGCTCTCGATCAGGAAGCCGTGCCCGTCCTCGGCCGCCGCGAACTCGTTGACCAGCGCGGCCTGCGGCGGCCCCCACCAGCCCCGCATGTCGGTGCCGTAGTCGCCGAGGGTGACCGTGCACGGGTGCAGCCGCAGGTGGTCACCGGCCGCCGGGCCGCCGATCCCGGAGCGCAGCAGCACCCCCGGTGACTCCAGCGCGCCGGCGGCGAGCACCACGATCGGCGCGCGGACCGTGACCGTCGCCCGCCGCGCGCCGTCCGCGCTGGTCCAGTGACCGACCACGCCGGCGGCCCGGTGCTGCTCGACCAGGATCTTCTCGGCCCGGCAGCCGTCGACGATCCGCGCGCCGTGCTCGGTGACGGCCGGTTCCAGGTACACCTTCAGGGTGGAGCGTTTCGCGCCGGACGGGTCGCCGAAGCCGAGGTGCCCGGCGAGCGCCGGGTCGTGCCGTTTCTCGTCCCAGTTGCGGTACGCGGTGGCGAACGACCAGCCCAGCGCCGCGGCACCGCGCTGCATCGCCTCGTGCGCGGGGTTGAACTCCGAGCAGTGGTCGGTCACCGACAGCTCCCGCCAGACGGCGTCCAGGTGCTGGTCGAAGGCCAGGGTCGGGATGTCGCTCAGGCCGTGCCCGGCCCACTGGCCCCGGACCCGCGGGGTGGTCCGGATGCAGTTCGTCCAGTTGATCACGGTGCCGCCGCCGAGGCCGCTGCCGGCCATCAGGGTCACGTTCGCGTCGGCGGTCGGTGTCGGCCCGCCCCGCCGGTAGCAGTGCCGGTACGCGGCCAGCTCACCCTGATCGAAGTCGGCCTCGGTGTGATAGCGCCCGGCCTCCAGGACGACCACCCGGGCGCCGGTGGCGGCGAGCCGGCCGGCGATCAGGCCACCGCCCGCGCCGGAACCGATCACCACGACGTCGGCGTCCAGCTCGAGGTCACCTTCCGGGCGCAGCGGGGTGATCGCGGGCGGGTCGGCCGGCGGGACCGGGCCGGCCGGGCCGGGATAGCCGAGCCGGGCCCAGTTCGGGTTGCCGCCGCCGGCGTCGGTGAGACCGTAGGTGAGCAGCAGGATCAGGCTGATCAGCGGCGTCACCGGCGGCCCCAGCCCGGCCAGGATCTGCTCCCGGCGCACCGGCGGGGCGCTGCGGAAACCCTGCCCGGCCAGCACGTCGAGCAGGCCGCCGATCGCGTCGTGCTGCCCGGGTGCCAGGGCGGCGAGCACCGCCCGGTCGACGCCGAGGTCGGTGGCCCGGCGGGCCCAGAACCCGTCGGTGTCGCCGGGCGCGTCGACGGCGGGAACGACGGTGTCGCAGAGCAAGCGCAGCACCTGGATCTGGTCCGGGGTCACGACATCAATGTAGGCCGATCGGCGACCCGGACGGGGCGGTCGCGTGGGACTGCTGTGGTTTGTGTGTTTTGGCTTCTCCGGTCGTTCCCGTGCGACACGGATCGGCGCCCGGCCGGCATTCGGTCGCGCCCGGCCGCGGTCCCCCGGTGCCCCTCGCCGGCCCGGACTCGCCAAGATCGGCACCAGTGGCCCGGGCTGGCCGAAAAGCGGCAGACGACCCCGCACGGGGGCGTAGCGTCGCGCTGTGAGGTGGCATGGCCTGCCCGATATGCGGGCCGACCGCGGCGCGCGGACCCGGGTCGTCTCCCGGCGTTCGCTGCTGGTCCTGGTGCTCGTCGCGACGCTCGGCGTCGCGGCGACGCTGCTGGCCGCCACCGCGCTGCGCGGTGGCGAACGCCGGCTGGCCGACCGCGCCGCGGACCAGCAGGCCGGCTCCGCGGCGCAGGCCGTCACCGACGGGATCCGCCGCTACAGCGACTTCCTGACCAGCCTCTCCGCCGCTCTCGGCGCCCAGCAGCAACTGGAGGCCGCCGAGTTCCAGGCGATCACCGCGCCGATCAACCGGCGGATCCTGCCGGGTGTCGCCGGGGTCGCCTACGTGGTGGCGGCCACCGACCCGCAGATCCCGGCGGTGCAACGGTTCTGGCGCGACCGCGGGGTCACCGACCTGACCCTGCAGCCCGGCGCCGTGCTCGGCGGCCGGCACCTGTTCATCGTGCTCGGCCGCTCCGCCGACACCCTGCCGATCCCGCTCGGCGAGGACATGGCGACCGCGGGGGCGGCCGGCGCGGCGATGCGCGCCGCGGAGACCGACCGGCGGGTCGTGATCAGCGCCGCCTACCCGCTGCGCACCGACCGCGAGGTGCCGACCGGCCAGCGGCAGGACGGTTTCGTGCTGGCCGCCGCGGTCCGGGCCACCGCGCCCGCGCCGGACGCCGGGCACCTCCGCGGCTGGCTGCTGCTCGGCCTGCGCAGCGGCGAGTTCCTGCACGAGGCGGTCGGCAAGGTCGTCGGCCGGACCGCGGTGGTCGACCTGACCGACGCCGAGGCGCCCGGCCCGGCGCCGATCGCCGGGTGGCGGCCCGCCGAGGCGGCCGATCCCGCCCTGGCACCACGGACCCTGACCATCACCGCGCCCGGACGCACCTGGCAGCTGGCGATCAGCCCGACGATGCGCCTGATCGACCACCGCGGCATCCGGCCCAGCGTGATCGCCCTGATCGTCGGGTCCGTCCTCACCCTGCTGCTCACCGCGCTGACCGGGTCGATCGCCACCTCCCGGGACCGGGCCCGGCACCGGGTCGCGATGGCGACCGCCGCGCTGCGCACCGACATCGCCCGCCGCGAGGCGGTCGAGCAGCAGCTGCGCCGCCGCGAGGCCGAACTCGTCGGCTTCGCCGGGGTGATCGCCCACGACCTGCGCAACCCGCTCGCCCGGATCGCCGGGTACACCGACTTCCTGCGCGAGGAGGCCACCCGCTACCTGGAGGAGGACCACCGCGAATACCTGGAGCGGGTGCACGTCTGCGAGCAGCAGATGACCGTGCTCCTCGACGACCTGCTCGAATACGCCACCGCCGACAACCGGCCGCTGCAGGCCCGGCCGGTCGACCTGCACGCCCTGGTCCAGCAGGTGGTCCGGGACCGTCAGGAGTCGCCGGGCGCCCGGGAGGCCACCGTGATCGTCGACGCGCTGCCGACGGTCGACGGCGACCCGACCCTGCTGCAGCAGCTGTTCGACAACCTGATCGGCAACGCGGTCAAGTACACCCCGGCCGGCCGGACACCGTACGTGCGGATCGGCAGCCGGCCCGAGCCCGGTGACCGCTGGCGCATCGAAGTGTCCGACAACGGCATCGGGATCCCGGAGGAGCAGCGCGAGTCGGTCTTCGACGCGTTCACCCGCGCGGGCGGGAGCGAGGGGTTCCCGGGGACCGGGCTGGGGCTGGCCATCGTGCACCGGATCGTGGAACGGCACCACGGCGCGATCGGCGTGGACCCGAACCCGGACCAGGGCAGCTGCTTCTGGATCGTGATCCCGGCGGCCTCGGCCACGGTGACGGCGACCGCCGCCGTGTAGCGCCACGCGCGGTGGTAGCAGCCGCCGTGCAGCGCCACGCGCGTTTCTTCAGCGGCGCCAGGACTCCCTGATGTTGACCAGCAGCACCAGCAAGGCCGCCGCAAAAAACGCGAAATTAACGACATATCGTCCGTCGTGCCATAACAACACCAGCAACCCGGCCGCGATCCCGGCCAGCATCAGCCGCAGCAGCACCGCGAGCAGCTTGCTGCGCACCAGCCCCTCCACGGTCAGCAGCACCAGCAACAGCACCAGCGCGGTCTGCTTGCCGGCGATCGGCAGCGGCGACACCAGCGCGCCGAGCGCCCACAGGATCAGCGGCGTGCTCAGCACCGCCCACCAGGACCGGGCCCGCCCGAGGAACCCGGTGGCCGGCTCCATCGGCAACCGCCGGTGCAGCAGGTGCGCGTGCGGGTCCTCGACCACCGGCCAGACCGTGGCCATCCGGGCCTGCTCGTCGGCGAGGCGGGTGCGTTCCATCCGCAGCCCGAGCAGCTTCTGCTCGGCGGCCGCCAGCGACCGCACCTCGGGCGCGGCCGCGGACAGGCCGGCCGCCGCCACCGCGAGATCGTGGCGCATGCTGTCGATCTCGCGGTCCAGGGCCGCGAGCCGGTCATTGTTCCGTTTGGTACGGATCTCGGCCAGCTGCCGCTCCGCCGCCTGATTCGGTACGACCTTCGCCAGCCCCGCCCACCCGACCGGGTCGGCCCACGACTGCCGCACCGCGCCGTCCCGGCCGTACCGGGGACCGGCCGGCCCGCGTTCCCCGCCCAGCCGGTCGCGGGTGTCGCGCCCCCACAACCCGCGGAAGTCCCGCACCCACGGGGTGTCCTCACCGATCCGTACCGGCTGCCAGCTCTCGTCCTGGCCCGGCCCGATCGACCGGCCGTCGCCGCGCGCGTAGTCGACGTACGGGATCCCGACGTTCTGCCGGTCCTCGGCCGACCACGGCGCGAACAGCCGCGCCGACCAGCGCAGCGCGGTGACCAGCCCGCGCAGCTTCGGCGGCTTCACCGTGATCACGTAGTCGCCGGGCAGGTACGCCCCGGAGTGCGAGCCCGCGCCGGCGAACACCACCGGGTGCCGGTCCTCGGCGAACGTCAGGTCCGGGTCGTCCCAGCGCCGCCGCAGATCGTCACCGACCTCGTCGTGCGCCGAATACACCACCCAGCGCGCCGGCGGCAGCCCGTCCTGGTCGAGCACCCCGGTGCCGTCGAGATAGACCGTCACCTGCTCCCAGTCGCCCTCATGCTCGTTGACCCCGCCGAACGCCGACCGCCAGTTGTTGAAGCTGTAGAAGAACCAGTACTGACACACGATCCACGGGTCGTCGTGCAACACCCGGCCGTAGTAGACCGGCCGGTGCGGCTCCAGGTGGTCGCGCTGCAGCAGGAACGAGTGCGCCGCGCTGCCACCGGGCAGGCTGCCGCGGAACAGCAGCGAGAACCGGTTCAGCGTGTCCACCAGCCGGGCGGCCGGGCCGACCTGCGCCAGCCGGCTGGCCCGGGCCAGGTGCGGCGGGCGCTCACGCAGCGGGATGTGCGCGTGGTGTTTCTCCGAGTCGCCGATCCCGGACAGCGAATACCGCAGGCCCTGCTCGGCACCGCCGGCCGTGGCGAGACGCTCCAGGGTCAGCTGGCCCGGCGCCTCCACCCGGACCGGGTTCGCGCCCGCCTCGGCCCGCCACAGGCCGGCGCTGCCGACGTAGCGCTCCACCGAGACCGGGTAGAACCACTCCCCCTCGGTGAACCTGACCACCGGCTCGTAGGCACGCAGCAGGAGCAGATCGTCCTCGTCACCCACCCGGCCCGTCCCCCTCCCAGCACCCGTATACCGAGGTTATCCGTGGTCGCGGGCCGACGATGAGGGTGGGGGACGCCCGCCGCTCCCACAGCGCCACCGCCGTGATTCAGGCGGCACCGCGGCTTGACTCAGGCGGCACCGCGGCCTTGGCTCAGGCGGCACCGCGGCCTTGGCTCAGGCGGCGCCGCAGCCTTGGCTCAGGCGACACCGCGGCCTTGACTCAGGCGGTGCGCAGGGCGACCGCGACCGTGGCGAACAGGGCGACTCCCGACCCCACGCCGGCGATCAGCCCGACCGTCGCGGCCGAGGCGCCCGCCGCGTAGACCAGAAACCCGGCCAGCCCGAGAACCGTCATGGCCCCGCCCAGCCAGTGGTAGAGCGGCATCCGCCAGGCCCAGGCCAGGGCGAAGAAGTGCACACCGACCACCACCGCCACCCAGGCCACCGCGACCGCCGGCGCCTCGAACACCCGGTTGATCACGCTGAGCCCGCCGAACAGCGCGACCACCTCGGCGGCGACCACGTACCAGTACCGCCGGTCGGCGAACCCGGCGCCGCCACTGGACGTCACCGCCGTCGCGGCCCGGGTCCGCAGGTACAGCAGGACCGCCAGCACCACCGCGACCAGCACCCCGGCCACCCTGATCACCAACGGCCACGGCGCGGCCAGCCCACCGCTGTTGGCCACCACGAACACCGTGCCGAACGTCAGCGCCACGACCGACCCGGTGCGCAGCCCCGCCGGCCGCACCTCGCTCTTGATCCCCGTCATGGCCGCCATCATGCCGGTCCACACAGGAGCCGGCCACCCGCGGACTCGCCCGCACCCACCGCGGGAACCGGCGCCCCGGCCTGCCGAATCCGACCGGCTGGCGCCCAGGGGTGCCACAACGACCCCGACACACCCCCCAGCACCAGCCAGGCACCGCAACCCGGGCGACCGCCGCGAGGCGAGGCGGGACGGGGCGAGGCGGGACGGCGCGAGGCCCGGTGCCGTGCTGCTTCGCGCCGCGGCGGTCACCCGCTCGGGCTGCCATGCCGGAAGCGGTCAGACGCCGCGGCGTTCGATCGTCACCAGGGTGCCCACCGGGGACGTGCTGACGTGGACCTCGCCGTACGCGTTCATCAGGATCGCGCCGCGGCCCCGGTCACGCGCCGGGGGCCGGGCCCGCCAGCCGCCGAAGTCCTGCACCTCGACCCGGATCAGGTCGCCGAGCACCCGCAACCGCACCAGCACCTCGGGCCGGCTCGGCTGCTGCGCGTGCTCGACCGCGTTGTTGATCGCCTCCGTCGTCGCGACCTGCAGGTCGTACAAAATATCGGGGTCGATGTCCAAGACGTCCTTGAGATCGCGGCGGGCCGCGGCCGCCGCGGTCGGATCGAGAGGGTACGTCCACGCCACATCCACCGGCGCCAGATCGACGGCGGCCGGCACCGACGACGGCAGGCGGCGGACCGCGACCACCGCGACGTCGTCCTCCTGCGGCTGCCGGACCTGCGCCAGCACCGCCTCGACCAGCGCGCTCAGCGACGCCCCGGCGGCGAACTCGTCCTCACAGCGCCGCCGCAACCGCTCCAGACCGCTATCGATCAGCTCGGCAGGGCCATCTGCCAGCCCGTCGGTGAACAGCACCAGCTGATCACCGGGCCCGAGCAGCTCCGCATGCTCCCGGTAGTCCCCGCCGTCCTGGCCCAATGGCGCCCCGACCACGCCGGACAGTGACCTGGTCACCGCACCCGGCGCGGAGTGCAGCGGGGCGGGATGCCCGGCACTGCACCAGACCAACCGGCTGTCACCCGGGTCGACGGCGACGACCAGCAGCGTCGCGGCGAACGGAAAGCCCGGCAGCGTCACGGAGCGCGGTGCACCCGGCAGCGTCGCGGACAACGGGGCGCCCGGCGGCGTCGCGGGGAGCGGGGTGCTCAGCAGCTCGGACAGACCGGTGACGATCTGGGCCGGGGACTGCCCCGCCGCGACCCGGGAGCGGACCGCGGACCGCAGCAGCCCGCTGGCCACGGCGGCGGCCGGACCGTGCCCGGCCACGTCACCGACGCTGATCAGCAGGGTGCCGTCCGGGACGGCGAGCAGGTCGTACCAGTCGCCGCCGGCGCGGGTGGCCGCCGGGCGGTACGCGGTGTGCAGGGTCAGCCCGTCGGGGGCGGGCGCGTCGACCGGCAGGATGCTCTGCTGCAGGGCGAGGGTCATCAGGCGCTGCTGCTCCGGGTCGGCGGTGCTGCGAGCCAGCGCGCCGAGCATCGCCGCAGCCCTGTCGAGCAGCTCGCCCGGCGGCTCTGCATGATCAAAACTGACCGTGACCGCGCCGATCCGAACCCCGTCACGGTCGCGGATCTCGGCGGTTCGGGAGGAGAGCGGTCCGCTTCCGATCAGCGGCGACCCGCTGGCAGGAGACTCCGAAACGCTTCCCGACGACGGCGGCACCCGGCGCTCGCTCGCGAACGACAACGCCGGCCGGGCATCGTCACCGTCCAGCACGGTCACCGCCGAAACCGCGTTCGCCAACACCCGGACCAGCTCATTGGCCACCCGGAACGCCGCCTCCAGCGCCCGACCGGCAGCGATCGCCGCCGCCACCCCGGTCACCGCCGCGGTCTGCCGCCCCGGCGCCGCCCGCACACCCGCCAGTTCGAGGGTGCTGCGCACCCGCGCGATCAGCTCCCCGGCGTGGAACGGCTTGACCACATAGTCGTCGGCACCGGCCGCGAACCCCTCCACGCCGGACTCCTGACCGGCCCGCGCGGACAGCATCACCACCGGCAGATCCCGGGTCGCCTCGTCCCCGCGCAGCACCCGCACCAGCGCGAACCCGTCCAGCCGCGGCATCATCACGTCCGTGATCAGCAGGTCCGGCCGGTCCAGCCGGATCGCCTGCAGCGCCGCCTCCCCGTCGGTCACCGTCTGCACCCGCCAGCCCTGCGCGGCGAGCAGCCGCGCCAGGTAATCCCGCATGTCACCGTTGTCATCGGCGACCAGAATCCGCTTTCCGGTACGACCGTCCGCCACGATCGGAGTCCCCGCCGTCCACCCGGCGCTCACCGACACCGCCGCCCGCGCACCGGCCAGCCGATCCGGCACGGTCTCCAGCTCCGGTGCCCCGCCCGGCGCCACCGCGGCCCACGGCAGCACCACGTCGAACGTCGCGCCCCGCCCCGGAACGCTGCTCACCTCGACGTCGCCGCCCTCGAGCCGGGCCAGCTCCCGCACCAGCGCCAGCCCGATCCCGGTGCCCTCGTGACTGCGCGACCGGGCGCCGCGCACCCGGTGGAACCGGTCGAACAGCAGCGGCAGCTCGGCCGCGTCGATGCCGATGCCGGTGTCCGCGACCCGCAGCCGGATCCCGGCCGCATCCGCGACCAGCGACACCCGGATCTCCCCGACGAAGGTGAACTTCAGCGCGTTGGAGAGCAGATTCGTGACGATCTTCTCCCAGTGCGCGGGGTCGACGGCCACCGGGCGCGGCAGCGGCGGGCAGCGCACCACCAGCCGCAGCCCGGTCCGTTCCACCGCGGCCCGGAACACCCCGGCCAGGTCCGCGGTGAACGCGGCCAGATCCAGCACCCGCGGCGCCGTACCGGCCGTGCCGGCGCCGACGCCGACGCTGGCGAACGTCAGCAGTTCGTTGACCAGTGTCAACAGCCGGGTCGCGTTGCGCCGGGCGGTGTCCACCCGGGCGTGCTGCGCCGGGCCGAGCGGCTCGGCCCGGTCGGCGAGCGCGTCGGCCAGCGGACCCAGCATCAGCGTCAGCGGGGTCCGGAACTCGTGGCTGACGTTCGTGAAGAACTCGGTCTTCACCCGGTCCAGCTCGGCCAGCGCCGCCGCCCGGTCGCGTTCCTCCTGGTACGCCCGCGCGTTGCGCACCGCCACCGCCACCTGCTGGGCCAGCAACTGCACGAACGACAGGTACGTCTCGTCGGCCGCCCGGCTCGGGCTCAGCCCGGTCAGCAGCACCCCGACCGGCTGCGACCGGTCCGCTGACGGCAGCGGCTCGGCGACCGCGACCCGCACCGGATCGCCGAAAGCGCCGCCCGGCAGCAGGAACCGCTCCAACACGTCATCCACCGCGGCGCCCGACCCACCGGCCGCGGCTCGCAACCCCCAGGAGTCGTCACCGGCAGTGTCCAGGGGCACCGCATCGGGCAGGGCCGACGCGTCCGCGCCGACCGCGGCGTACCGGCGCAGCACCGCGCCGTCGCGCAGGTAGACCGCGGCGAACGGCACGTCGAGCGGGTGCTCCCCGATCACCGCGCAGAGCCGTTCGCAGGTCTGTTCCAGTCCGGTCCCGCCGGGCAGCGCCAGGTCCCGCAGCAGCCGCAGCCGCCGCTCCCCCACCACCTACTCGGTGACCTCGCTGCACACCGTCAGCACCCCGGCGGTCGAGCCGTCGTCGTCGCGGGCCGGCGCGTGCGAGACGCTGAAGTACGCCTCCTCGCGGAACCCGGCCCGGTCCAGCAGCAACTGCAGGGCCGGCACCCAGCTGGCCACCCCGGTCGCCATCGCCTCGTCGATCAGCGGGCCCAGCACGTCCCAGCCCTCGGCCAGGGTGATCCGCACGTCCAGGCCCAGCGCCGCCGGATGCTTGTCACCGATCAGCGCCGAATACGCGTCGTTGTAGAGCTGGGCCAGGTCCGGGCCCCAGAGCAGCAGCATCGGGTAGCGCGACGACAGCACCGTCCGGACGGCGGCCCGCAGGCTCTGCGACCAGCCGGCCACCGGGCCCAGCGCGGTGCCGGACCAGTCCAGCCGGGCCATCAGGTGGCCGGTCGTACCGCCGGCCGCGAACAACTCCTCGGGCGACGTCATCGAACCCGGCACCCCACACTCTTCACCAGAAGCTCCGGGGGTGGACTCTCGCACATCCCCGCCGAAACCACCCGGCGAGGGGCCGACGGTCGACCACGGTCACCAGGCATACGCCTGGGATTCCCCGAAGATCCGGCGGAAAACGCGGTCACGCCAGGCGCAACTCCAGCCTCGACAGGCCCGGCCGCACGCCGACCGTGGTGCCGGCCGGATACCGCAGCGTGTGATCGCGCTCGGTGGAGATCAGCACCACGCCGATCCGGTGCCCCGGCGCGAACACGTGATCGGTGGACTGCAGCTTCCAGCGGAACGTGTACGGCTTGCCGCCGACCACCGGCACGGACCGCGCCGGGGAGAGCCGGTTGCGCACGTCCAGCCAGCCTCGGGTGACAATTTCGTACGGGGTGGTCGCGGTCACGTACTCCCGCCGGTTGAAGCAGCCCGGATCGCCCTCGACACCGGGGCCGACACAGTCCTGCACGGTCAGCGTGCGCGTCCCGGCGTAGCGCTCGGCCGGCCCGTAGTCGACGAGAAGCGCCGTCAGGTACGGGGAGTCGCCGGCCAGGTCCGCCCGTACGGTGATCTCCGGCGTACCGGAAATGCGGGTTTCTCGTGTCAACGGAGCGAACAGATAGGTCAGGCGGTTCGGATCGGACACGGTCTCGTTGGCGGCCAAGTCCTCCGCGGTGCGTGCCGGGTTGTCGACGAACGTCTGCCGCGGACCCTGCCCGAGGCGCAACGACACCGGCCGGCTCGCCGGGATCGGCCAGGTCGCCGCGGTCCGCCACTGGTTCGGCGCCACCTCCACGTCGGCCATCGGCTGCCGCATCACCCCGGTGTCGATCCGGTAGAGCCAGTAGTCGAACCACTGATGCAAAGCGGTCAGCCAGGCGTCGCGGCGAATGTTGAACGGGTCGGTGTGCCCGGCCTGGTGCAGCCAGATCTTGCGCGGCACGTGATGCGCGGCGAGCGCGTCCCACCACTGACCGGCCTGCAGCGTGCGCACGTTGTCGTCGTGCAGCCCGTGCACCAGGAACACGCTGGCCCGGACCTTGTCCACGTCCCGCAGGTAGTTCCGCTCCGCCCAGAACGCGCTGTAGTCACCGGTCTCCCGGTCCTGCGCGCGCTCGATCTCGTCCATCACCCCGGCGCAGACCTCCGGGTTCGCCCTGGTCAGCACGGCCCGGGCCAGCACGTCGGTGTCCTCGCCCTGATAACCGCCGGGCGCGACGACACCGCCGTTGGCGCGGTAGTAGTCGTACCAGCTGGAGATCCCGGCGATCGGCACGATCGTCTCCAGACCCTTCACCCCGGTCGCCGCGACCGCGTTCGGCAGCGTCCCGTTGTAGGAGACCCCGATCATCCCGGTCCGGCCGGTCGACCAGTCCGCCCGGCGCGGCGTGCCGTCCTCGGCGAACGCCCGCGCCCGCCCGTTCAGCCAGTCGACGACCGCTTTCATGCCCAGCGTCTCGTTGCGCCCGCCGGAGGTCGGGCAGCCGTCCGACCCGCCGCTGCCCAGGCTGTCGGCGAAGACCACCGCGTAGCCGCGCGGCACGAAATAGTTGTCCAGGTACCCGGCGAAGGTGATCGTCTCGGCCCGGTCGGTGGTCCCGGTCGCGGTGAGACCGGCGGCGCCGCTCCGGTCGACATCGTCATGATTGGGTACGTCGTTGAGCCCGGCATAGTAGGGGCTGGCCTGGAAGATCACCGGAACCCGCAAGCCGGCGTCGCTGGCAGCCGGCCGGATGATCCGCACCGCCACCCGGTCGGGCTTGCCGTCGAAGTCACTGTCGACACCGGTCTGCACCCAGACGCGCTCCCGGATCGCCTGCGCGTAGTCGTGCACCGGTTGCGTGCCTGCCTGGGTACCTGGCGGATGCTTCTCCGACGGCGCGGCAGCGGCAGCCGCCGGGGTCAGCAGGACGGCGACAACGGCGAGCGACGCGACGATTCGCATCGCGCCACCATATCGCCAACCATCAATTCGTCGCAGCCCCGACCGGCTGCCGCGCGAACGTCCGCCACACCGCGGTCAGCAACAGCGCCCCGGCCGCCGCACCCAACGCCGGCTCACTGACCAGCAGGGCCAGCACACCCACCGCGATACCGGACCAAACCACCAGGCGCAGCCCCACGTCGAGCAGCGGAACGCCGGTCGGACGCTCCCGCGACCAGGTCGGCAGCAGCACCACGGCAGCCGCCACCGCAACCGCACCGAGGATCGCCGCGACGGTCAGCGCGGTCCGCGGCCAGCCCAGGTGGTGCCCGGCCACGTAGGCGCCGGAGAGCACACAGACCGCCCAGACCCGGCGCAGCAGCCAGCGGGCCGCGCCGCCCAGTGCCTCGTCACGCCCGTTCGTCGTCATCGCACTCCCCCGGTGGCCGTTTTCCGCTCCCGCGCCGCCTACCCAGAACGACACCCGTTCATGCCTCCACGGGCGAATCCGCTCCGCTCCCGAAACGCCGGACAGCCAACGCGATCGTCGCGGCCCCTCCCGCACCTGGCCCCCTCGGGGGTCACGACCGCTTAGGCATCCTAGGAACCTGGGTTGATATCCGCCGCCACTCACCCTTCCGACCCGCCCGCCCGCACCGGGCGTTCGCGACGACCGCGGCCGCCGTTCGGAAAGGAGTGGCATGCGCGACAACCCGTTACACCCCAGCCCGCCTCGGGTAGATCAACTTCCCATGATCATCCACCTGCGGCAGAGCTGGTCGCGTACCCGGAAAGCCCTGCCCGGGCGACTCAAACGCGGCGCACTGCCCACCATGGAGGCGGTGATCGCCGCGACCGCGGCGTGGATGGTCGCGTCCTGGCTGGTCGGCCACCCCGACCCGGTGCTCGCCCCGGCGACCGCGCTGATCGTGCTGAGCGAATCCCGCGGCGGCCGGCTACGCCAGTGCGTCGAGATCGTGCTCGGTGTCGCGGCCGGAGTCCTCGTCGCCGAACTCATGGTGCAAGCCCTGCACCCCGGCACCGGTGCGATCGTCGTCGTGCTGCTGCTGACCGTCGGCCCGATGGTCGCCTTCGGCGCGAGCAACACCCTGATCACCCAGGCCGCGGTCTCCGCGGTCTACCTGGTGGTGTCGGCCGAGCCGCCCGACCACCTGATCCCCTACCGGTTCGTCGACGCGCTGATCGGCGGCGCGGTGGCCGTGGTCGCGAGTCAGATCGTCGCCGCACACCGGCAGCTCGCCCCGCTGGTCACCGAGGCCCGGCAGTCCTTCGCCGACCTGGCCGACCTGCTCGACGACGTCGACGCCGCGGTGGCCGCCTGCGACGAGGACGCCGCGCAGCGCGCCCTCGACCGCGCCCGCCGGATGACCAGCTGCGTCCACCGCCTGGACGCCGCGGTGCTGGCCGCCACCGAAGCGGTCCAGGTCAGCCCGCGCCGGCAGCGGCGGCTCGCCCAGTTGCGCGCCGTCGCCGCGACGACCCGGCAGCTCGACCACGCGGTCGGCAACATCTGGGTGCTGTGCCGCAGCGCCAGCACCCTGACCCGGCTGCACTCGGCGACCCCGCCGGCGCTCAGCCGCGCCCTGCACGCGCTCAGCGCCGCCGTCCGGGCCGCCGGCGACGCCCTGATCGCCGATCTGAAGGAGCCCGACGACGCGGCCGCGCACGCCGCCCGCGCCGACGAGTTCGCGCTGACCGCCGTCCGGATCGCCGCCGGCCTGCTGGCCGCCGAACCCGACCTGCCGGTCACGATGATCGTCGGCCAGATCCGGGCCACCGCCATCGACCTGCTCCGCGGCACCGGCCAGCCCGACGCCGACGCCCTGACCCGCGTCGACAAAGCCCTGGGCCTGACCCCTCAGCACTGACCCCAGCTGGCCCTGACGGTCCCCTCCCGAGCCAGGACACAGCCGTCAGCACCAGCCAAGCCCGCAACCCGCGCAACCACCGGAACCCGGCTGGGCCTGGCGGCCCCTAACCGGGCCGCAAAACGGCCGTGAGAACCAGCCGGGACCGGGACCCGCGCAACCACCGGGACCCGGCTGGGCCTGGCGGCCCTTAACCGGGCCGCGAAACGGCCGTGAGGGCCAGCCGGGGCCGGGACTCGCGTAGCGGTCGTGACGGGGAGCGGGCGTCGCGGGCTCCCCGTCGTACCGTGGGAACTGAGGCGGTCTGGGAGGGGAGCGGACCTGGCGGTCAGGGGCGGACCAGGACCTCCGTCAGGCCGGTCATGGCCAGGACGCGGCGGGCCACCGGGCTCGGGTTCACCACCGCGAACCCGCAGCCCTGCTCCTGCGCGTAGTGGAACGCCCCGACCAGCACCCCCAGCGCGGACGAGTCCAGGAACGCCACCTCGGCCAGGTCCACCCGCACGTCCTCGACCTCGGGGGACTGCGCCTGGTCGAACAGCAGCGACTGGACCGTCGACGTGCAGGCGAGGTCGAGCTCGCCGCTGAGCGCGATCGTGACGACCCCGGACCGGCTGGTCAGGTGGTGACGCCAGAGGGGCGGCTGATCCACGTGACACCTCCAGAGGTGACGGCAACGACGGGCGACCGGCTAGGACCATGCTGCCCCATGCGGCCCGCTTCGCCATGATCGGCACCGGGTGGGGCGGACAATCACCGGCCCGGGTGACCCGGGGGTTTGCCGGGTGGGCGCGGGTGGGTACTGATTGTCATCTGCCGGTCCGGCAGCGAACGCAGGGAGCACTCCCATGATCGCCGCCGCAACCGCTCGGGCCAGTGAGCTCGTCCTCGCCATGACCGCCCTCCCCGTCGATGATCCGTTCCGGGCACGCGCGCGCGACCGGGCGATCGAGGCCTGGCTGCCGATGGCCCAGCACCTCGCGAACCGGTACGCCGGGCGCGGCGAGCCGACCGACGACCTGCGGCAGGTCGCGGTGATGGGCCTGATCAAGGCGGTCGACCGGTACGACGCGGAGCGCGGCATCGAGTTCGCCAGCTTCGCCATCCCGACCGTCGTCGGTGAGCTGAAGCGGCACTTCCGCGACCGGACCTGGTCGATCCGGGTGCCGCGCCGGCTGCAGGAGATGCGCCTGGCGATCACCGCGGCGAACAACGACCTGCGCCACGAGCTGGGCCGCTCCCCCACCGTCGCGGACATCGCCGGGCACCTCGGCGTCACCGAGGAGGCCGTGCTGGAGGGGCTGGAGGGTGCAAGGGCGTACACCTCGACAAGCCTGTCCACCCCGGCGAGCGAGGACGGCAACGTCACCCTCGGCGACACGCTCGGAACGGCGGAGAGCGGCTTCGACGAGGCCGACCTACGGCTCACCCTCGGGCCCGCCCTGGCCGGGCTGGACGAGCGGGACCGGAAGATCGTCGTGCTGCGCTTCTACGGGAGCCAGACGCAGGCCGAGATCGCCGCACAGCTCGGCATCTCCCAGATGCACGTCTCCCGGCTGCTCACCCGGGCCCTGCTGAAGTTGCGGGCCGGATTCGAGGGCTAGGTTCAGCCGGCAACGTGCGCGAGGCCGAGCCGCCCGGCGGCGTCGTAGGCGAGCAGGAATCCCACGATCCCGACGATCCACGACAGCGTGTTGCTGTTCGCCATCGCGTCGCTGATCCGTTTCAACGGCCCGGCCAGCCGTTCACCGAACGCCAGCCGAGCCGCCAGCAGGACCAGGGCCGGCGCCGTCATCAGCACGCAGTACCCGGCCATCACCGCCACGACCTGCCCGCCCGGCAGCTCCGCGGTGGTCAGCAGCCCGATCGCGGCCAGGTAGGGCAGCATCGTGGTCACCTCGGCGGCCGCCGCCGCGAGCCCCAGCCCGGCGACACCGCCGCGTTCCGACAGCACTCGTTCCCGCCAGCGCAGCAGCCGCCCGCCGCCGGCCGGCCGGTGCTTGCGGTCCAGCCGGAAACTCCAGAAGAACAGCGCGACCCCGGTGACCAGCTGACCCCACAGCACCGGTGTGCTGTCCAGCAACCGGCCGAGCTGCGGCAGGAACGCGTCGGCGCCCAGAGCCACCGCGACGCCCAGAGCGAAGTAGAACGCGGCGACCGTACCCAGGAAAATCAGCAGCCGCGCGGCCCGCACCGGCCCGGGGTTCAGCAGCAACCAGATCGGGATCAGCAGGGTGCCGAAGCTTGTCGAGTCGATCAGCGCGAGCGCGGCGAGCGATCCGAGGAGCGCGAGGTCCATGCCGCCACCCTGCGGGCGCGACACCCCGGGGCGCGTCCGCCGAAGGGTGGGCGGTCCACTCCGGCCTCAACCTTTTGATGTACGACGTGAGCCGCGTTCCGTGATGGGATGGCCCGGTGGGGCTGAAAGAGCGCTGGCGGGGCAGCACCCGGCTGCAGGACACCGGCGCGGCGGCGGGCACGTTCGCGGCCGGGGTCGCGTTCAACCTGGTCGGGCTGACCGACCTGTGGTCCCTGCCCAGCATCGGCGGACCGGCCTGGTGGCACACCGTGCCGCTGGCGGCCGGCTGCCTGGCCATGCTCGGCAAGCGCCGGCACCCGCTGCTCGCCCTCGGTGCCGGTGTCGCCGCGGTCGTCGCCGACACCCTGCTCGGCGGCAGCGTCGCGCTCGTCCTGGTGCTGTTCGACCTGCTGTTCTCGGCCGCGCTGTTCGCCTCGGCCCGGGCCCGGACGGCGGTGACCACCGTGGTGTTCGTGGCCATCGGCACGGCCGCGGTGGTCAGCGGGCTGGCCAGTGGGGAGTTCCGGATCGCCGTCTTCGTCGGGTTGCAGCTGACCACGCTGCTGTTCGTACCGCTATGGTGGGCCGCGAACATCCGCCAGCAGCGCGCGATCGGCCTGCTCGACGCGGAGCGTACGGCCCGCGAGGCGGTGCTCGCCGAACGCGCCGCGATGGCACATGACCTGCACGACGTGATCGCCGCGCACCTGTCCACCACGGCGATCCACTCCGGCGCGGCCCTGGCCCGGCCGCCGGACACCGGCCGGGACCGGGACACCCTGCGCGCCGTACGGACCAGCAGCCTGGCCGCCCTCGAGGAGATGCGCTCCATGATCATGCTGTTGCGGGCCGGCGATCCGGCGGCGCTCGACCCGACCCTGCCCGGCGGCCTGGACCGGCTGCCCGAACTGGTCGCGGCGGCCACCGCCGGCGGGCTGCGGATCGAGGCACGCACCCGGGACGTCCCGCAGGTGCCGGCCGTGGTGTCGCACACCGTCTACCGGATCGTGCGGGAGGCGCTGACCAACGCGGGCAAGCACGCGCCGGAGTCGCAGGTACGCCTCGACGTCCGCCCGGCCGGCGACACCGTGACGGTGACCGTCACCAACACGCTGACCCGCCGGGACGCGGTCGAGCCCGGGGTGCTGAGCTCGGGCACCGGGCTGCTGTCGATCCGGGAGCGGGCGGCGGTGCTGGGCGGCGAGCTCACCGCCGGCCGGGACGGCGACGTGTTCACGGTCCACGCGACGTTGCCCCTGCACCCGGCCAGCGTCTCGTGATCACCGTCCTGCTCGCTGACGACCACGCCGCGATCCGGGCCGGGATGCGGCTCATGCTCGAGCAGGCCGACGACATCGTGGTGGTCGGCGAGGCCGCCGACGGCGCGGTCGCGATCCGGCAGGCCGCGGCGCTGCGCCCGGACGTCGTCCTGATGGACATCCGGATGCCGGGCACCGACGGGATCACCGCGACCCGCGCGATCGTCGCGTCCGGGAGCGCCGACGTGCTGATCCTGACCACGTTCGACTTCGACGACTACCTGTTCGGCGCACTCCGGGCCGGCGCCGCCGGTTTCCTGCTCAAATCGGTCGAGCCGGCCGCCCTGGTCGACGCGGTGCGCCGGATCGCGGCCGGCGACGGCTTCCTGGCCCCGGAGGTGACCCGCCGCTTGCTGACCGCGTTCGTCGCCACCCCGCCCGCCGCGGCGCCACCCCCGGCCCTCGACGGCCTGACCGACCGTGAACACGACGTACTGGCCGCCCTCGGCCGCGGTCTGTCCAACGCGGACCTCGCGACAGCCCTGTCGATCAGCGAGGCGACCGCGAAGACCCACGTCTCCCGGGTCCTCGCCAAACTCGGCTGCACCTCCCGGGTCCAGGCCGCCATCCTCGCCAAAGAAGCCGGCCTGTCCTGACCCACGCAAGACCGCAGCCACTCCCGGCCGCAGCGCGCCCGAGACCCCGGCTGGTCCTCAGGGGTGTGTCCGAGCCTGCGAGGCACCCCTGAGGACCAGCCGGCAACCGGGAGGCGCGCTGCGGTCCGGAGCCGGCAGGGTGTCGCGGCGGCCTCACGGGCGGGACCCGGCTCGTAGCCTACGGACGGGCGCTCGGTATTCGTACCACATGGGGCTGAACGCGAGCGGACATCGGCCGGGAGGTCCGGCAGGAACAACCGGTCCCGGTCGATCTGACGGTGATCGCCCGGAACGGTGACGACGGCTGGCGGATCGCCCACCACCACGTGTCGCCCCGGTAATATCGCGGTCTGCCCGGGGCCGCCAGTGGAGACAGTCACCAGGATGGATGTCGGCGACGATGGAGGGAACCCGGCGGGTGGAGCACACCCGCCAGCGCATCATCGAGACCGCCGAGCGGCTCTTCGCCGAGCACGGCGTCTTCTCGATCTCCAACCGGCAGATCTCCGAGGCGGCCGATCAGGGCAACAACGCCGCGGTCAACTACCACTTCGGTACGAAGGCCGACCTGATCCGGGCGATCGTCCGGCAGCACGCCGAGGGGATGGACCGGATCCGCGGCGAGCTGCTGGCCCGGTACGACGGCAGCACCGAGCTGCGCGACTGGGTCGCCTGCGTGGTGCTGCCGGTCACCGGGCACCTGGCGGAGCTGGGCGCGCCGAGCTGGTACGCCCGCTTCGCCGCCCAGGTGATGACCGAACCGAAGCTGCGGGAGCTGGCCGCCACCGAGCTCGGCGAGGTCACCCTGCTCCGGGCGATCCACACGGCGCTGCACCGCTGCCTGCCCGAGCTGACGGCGGCGGTGTGCGCCGAACGGGACGACATGGCCCGTACGCTGCTCATGCACTTCTGCGCGCAGCGCGAACGCACCGCGGACCCGGACTGGCCGGCGACCGCGACCATCCTGATCGACGCGATCGTGGGGTTGTACCGGGCGCCGGTCAGCGGCGCCGCTCACTGACGCAGCGTGTACCCGAACCCGCGATGGGTGTGGATCAGCGCCGGCGGGGTCTCGTCGACCTTCTGCCGCAGCCGGGAGACCAGCCGCTCCACCGTGTTGTCGCCGCGGGACTCCTGCCAGACGTGCCGGGCCAGCTGCTCCTTGGAGAGCACCCGGCCGGCGTTGAGCATCAGGTGCCGCAGCAGCCGGTACTCGGCCGGCGTCAGGTCGAGCGGCCGGTCACCGCGCCGGCCCTGGCAGGTGATCTCGTCGAGCAGCAGGTCGCCGTGCCGCACCTCGGCCGTCGCCACCCGGCGGTCGCGCAGCAGCACCTGCACCCGGGCCAGCAGCTCGGCGTCGTGGAACGGCTTGGTGACGTAGTCCTCGACCTCGGTGCCGAGCACCGGGACCAGGGTGCCGAGGAACTCGCAGGCGGTGACACAGAGGACCGGCGGCCGGGGAGTCTCGGTGAAGTCCGGGCGGTCCTGGGCGAGCGCCGGCATGTCCGGGATCTCCACGTCCACCACGATCAGGTCGATGTGGTGCTCGCCGAGCAGCCGGAGCGCGGCGGCGCCGGTCGCGGCCGAGGTGACCAGGTAGCCGGCCAGGCTGAGCTGGGCGGTCAGCGAGCCGCGCAGGCCCGGTTCCGGCGCCACCACCAGCAGCCGAGATTCATGACTCTCCGTAGCGTTCATGACTACCCTTTCCGCCGCCGGAGTGCCCTGGGCCACATTCTAAGTCAAGCAGTTGCTTTAAATTCAGCGCTTGGGTTGGCTCTGACCACACCGGACGATCTCCGTGAAAGGGCCGTGTATGTCCTCCCACATCCCGCACCGTTACAAGGCCGACGAACTGGAGGCGCTGCGCGCCAGGTACCGGCTGGAGCGGGACCGCCGCGTCCGGCCCGAGGGTAACGGTCAGTATCGACGCGCAGCCGGTGAGTTCGGCTACTACGCCACCGATCCGTACACCGAGCGCACCGAGCGGGAGCCGGTCACCGACCGGGTCGAGGCCCTGGTCATCGGCGCCGGCTTCGGCGGGCTGCTGACCGGCGCGCGCCTGCGCCAGGCCGGCGTGCAGAGCCTGCGGATGCTCGACGAGGCCGGTGACTTCGGCGGCACCTGGTACTGGAACCGCTACCCCGGCGTGCACTGCGACATCGAGTCCACCGTGTACATGCCGCTGCTGGAGGAGGTCGGCTACGTCCCGAAGTGGCGGTACGCGCCGGGTGAGGAGATCCGCCAGCACGCCGTGGCGATCGCCAAGCAGTTCGACCTGTACGCCGACACCATGTTCCACACCCGGGTCACCGAGCTGCGCTGGGACGAGGCGGCCGCCGAGTGGACGGTGACCACGGACCGTGGTGACCAGTTCCGGGCCCGCTACGTGGTGATGTCGTCGGGCACCCTGACCCAGCCGAAGCTCCCCGGCATCCCCGGTGTCGAGGACTTCCAGGGCCACACGTTCCACACCAGCCGCTGGGACGCGTCCTACGACCTGACCGGCAAGCGGGTCGCCGTGGTCGGCACCGGAGCCACCGGCATCCAGGTCATCCCGCACGTCGCCGCGGAGGCCGATCACCTCTACGTCTTCCAGCGCACCCCGTCCACCGTCGACGTCCGCGGCAACCGCCCGATCGACCCGGCGTGGGGCGGCACCCTGGAGCCGGGCTGGCAGCGCGAACGGATGGAGAACTTCCTCACCCTGGTCACCGGCGGCCACGTCGCCGAGGACCTGATCGACGACGGCTGGACCAGCACCGCCCGGCTGCAGCGGCAGATGCTCACCGGCACCCGGGACAGCACCGTCTCGGACGAGGAGCGCGAGTACCACGACGAGCTCGCCGACTTCCGCAAGATGGACGAGATCCGGGCCCGCGTCGACGAGGTGGTCACCGACCCGGCCGTCGCCGAGCTGCTGAAGCCCTGGTACCGCTACATGTGCAAGCGGCCGACGTTCAGCGACTTCTACCTGCAGACGTTCAACCGCGACAACGTCACGCTGGTCGACACCGCCGACTTCGGCGGCATCTCCGCGATGACCGCGACCGGTGTGGTGGTCGGCGACCAGGAATACCCGGTCGACTGCATCATCTTCGCCACCGGTTTCGAGGTGGGCATCTCCGGCGTGCTCTCCGGCACGCTGCCGGTCTACGGCCGCGACGGGATGCCGCTGCTCGGCGCGTGGCGCAACGGCCCGCGCTCGCTGCACGGCTTCTACACGCACGGCTTCCCGAACCTGTTCCACCTCGGGTCGCTGCAGAACGCCGCCGCGGTCAACTTCACCCACGTGCTGCAGGAGCAGGCCACCCACATCGGCGCCCTGATCGGCGCGGCCACCGAGCAGAACGCCAAGTGGATCGAGCCGAGCCTGGAGGCCGAGGAGGGCTGGATCGCCACGATCCGGGAGACCGCGCCGAACAACTTCACCTTCCAGGCCGAGTGCACGCCGGGGTACTACAACGGCGAGGGCAAGCCGCGACCGGTGAACAACTCGTTCGGCCCGGGCCCGGTGGTCTTCCACGACCTGCTGCGCCGCTGGCGGGAGACCGGCGGGATGGACGAGGTGCTGTGCCGGGACTGACCCCGCTGCGCGGCACGAACGGGGTGACCCTCGGCCCGGACGGGCGGCTGTGGGTCGCCCAGTTCCTGGCCGGGCGGATCGCCGCGGTCGACCCGGCCACCGGCGACGTCGAGGTGATCGTCGCGCCGGACGGGCCGATCCAGGCGCCGGACGATCTCGCGTTCGGCACCGACGGCTCGCTCTACGTCGCCGACCTGGTGCCCGGCCGGGTCTGGCGGCGCTCGCCCGGCGGCGAGTTCCAGCTGGTCACCGACGAGGTGCGGCTGCCGAACGGGATCACCTGCGTCGGCGACCGGCTGTTCGTCAACGAGATGATCCCGGGCGGGCGGTTGCTCGAGCTGTTCACCGACGGCCGGCCGCCGGTGGTGCTGACCGGCTCGCTCGCGATGGGCAACGCCATGCAGGCCGGGCCGGACGGACGGCTCTACTACCCGCACATGATCACCGGCGAGGTGTGGCGGATCCCGGTCGACGGCGGGGACCCGGAACTCGTCGCCGAGGGCCTGCCCGAACCGGTCGCGGTCCGCTTCGACCGGGCCGGCGCGCTGCTGGTGCTGTCCCGGGACGCGGCCGGCACGGTCACCCGGCTCGACGGCGCGCGCCGCAGCCTGGTCACGACCGGGATCGTCGGGATGGACAACGCCACGTTCGACGACGAGAACCGGATGTTCGTGTCCAGCTACGCCGGCGGCGGGATCACCGAGGTGCGGCCGGACGGGCGGACCCGCGAGGTGGTGCCGGGCGGGCTCAACGGCCCGCACGGGGTCACCGTCGACCTGGCCGGGGCGGTGCATGCAGCCGATCACTACGGGATCGCCGGGCCGGACGCGTTCGCGCTGCACACGTTTGCCCACGGCATCGCCGCCTCCGCCGGGCTCTTCCATCTGACCAGCCAATACGGCCAGGTCAAGACGTTTGATCCCGGGTCCGGGTCCGCTCGTCTGCGCGCGGCGGGCCTCGATCGGCCAACCGGGCTTTCGGTACGACCTGACGGCGCCCTCGTGATCGCCGAAGCGGGTGCCGGGCGCGTGCTGGTCATCGACGCCGACGACGCGGTGGGCGTGCTCGCCGAAGGGCTGGGCCGGCCGGTGGACGTGGCGCTGGACTCCGACGGGCGCTGCTACGTCAGCGACGAGGAGCGCGGGAGCGTGTACCGGATCGACGCCGGTGTCCCGGTCGAGGTCGCGAGTGGACTGTCCGCGCCGCAGGGGCTGGCGATCAGCGGGGACGAGCTGTTCGTGGTCGAGACCGGTAACGGCCGGGTGCTCGCGATCGCCCTGGACGGCTCCTCGACGCGGATCGTCGCGGAAGGGCTGGCGGTCGGGGCTTCCGGCCGTACCGAAGAACCGGTGTTGACCGCCCACGGTCTGCCAGGTGTGCCGCGGCCGTTCGCCGGACTCGCCGCGGGCCCGGGCGGAACCTTGCACCTGGCCGCCGACGGCCTGGTCCTTCAGCTACCCGTGGGGATCTCATGAGTGACACCAGCGCGCCGGAGCGGCGGCAGATCCTCGAGGCGCTCAGCGCGCTGCTGCTCGCGCTGTTCGTGTCCACCCTGGCCAGCACGGTCGTCGCCACCGCGCTCCCCCGGATGCTGCACGACCTGCACGGCTCGCCGACCCAATACACCTGGGTGGTCACCGCGACCCTGCTCGCCGCGACCGCGGCCACCCCGATCTGGGGCAAACTCGCCGACCTGTTCAGCAAGAAGACGCTGATCCAGATCGCCACCGTGGTCTTCATCGCCGGCTCGGTGGCGGCCGGGCTGGCACAGACCGGCGGGCAGCTGATCGCCGCCCGGGCGCTGCAGGGCATCGGCGTCGGCGGCCTGCAACCCCTGGTGCAGATCGCGATCGGCGCGATGATCCCGCCCCGCGAGCGCGGCCGGTACGCCGGCTACCAATCCAGCGTCACCGCGATCTCCACGATCGGCGGGCCGCTGCTCGGCGGGTTCCTGGTCGACACGTCCTGGCTGGGCTGGCGGTGGTGCTTCTTCATCGGCGTGCCGTTCGCCCTGATCGCCCTGGTCCTGCTCCAGCTGACCCTGCGCCTGCCGGTGCTCCGCCGGGACAACGTGAAGATCGACTACTGGGGCGCCACGCTGATCACCGCGGGGGTCAGCCTGCTGCTGATCTGGGTGTCGTTCGTCGGTGACAGCTTCGCCTGGGCGTCCTGGCAGACCGGCGTGATGGTCGGCGGGACGCTGGTGCTGCTGGTGCTGGCCGCGTGGGTGGAGACCCGGGCCGCCGAACCGGTCGTACCGCCCCGGATCGTCCGGCAGCGCACCACCGCGCTGGCCATCCTCGGCAGCCTCGCGGCCGGCACCGCAATGTACGGTGCGGCCGTCTTCCTCAGCCAGTACTTCCAGGTCAGCCGCGGCCACACGCCGACCGAGGCGGGCCTGCTCAGCATCCCGATGATGGCCGGCATCCTGGTCTCGTCGATCCTGGCCGGCCGCTCGATCAGCAAGCACGGCAGGCTGAAGCCGTTCCTGGTCGGCGGCGCGATCAGCCTGGCCACCGGCTTCGCCGGGCTCGGCCTGCTCGACGCGAGCACGCCGCTGCCGTGGATCTCGGTGGCGATGGTGCTGATCGGTGCCGGTGTCGGCATGACCCTGCAGAACTTCGTGCTGGTGGTGCAGAACGCGGTGCCGCTCTCGGACATCGGCGCGGCGAGCGCGACGGTGTCGTTCTTCCGGTCGCTGGGCGGGACGATCGGGGTGGCGGTGCTGGGCGCGATCCTGGCCCGGCAGGTGGCTTCGGGGACGGCTGCCGGGGTGCCGGCCCCGATCGCTTACGGCGACGCGACCGGGCACGTGTTCGCGATCTCAGCGGGGGTGGCACTGCTCGGTGTGGTGGCGGCGGTCCTGTTGAAACCGGTCACCCTGCGCACGAGCCTGGACAAGCCGGCACCGTCACCGACCGCCCGCTGACCCGGGGCTGCGCGCGGCATCGCGCCCGCCGTGAGCCGCCGCCGCGGTGCGGTTGCGGTCCCCGGCTGGCGCTGAGGGGTGTGTCGAGGCCGTGGTGACACCCCTGAGCGCCAGCCGGAGACCCCGCGCTCACCGCCGGGAGCGGTCCGCGAGAGTGTTCAGCAGCGCGGCGCCGGTGGCCGCGTCGTCCACGGTGATCACCAGCGACCGGCCCCCGGTCCGCTCCACGAGCAGGCCGGGGCCCGACCGGAGCACCACCCCGATCCGCCCGCCGCGGCCCACCCGCCAGCCCCAGCCACCGAACTGCCGGATCGGGTCGACCTCGGTGACCGAGGCCCGCTCCACCTCGTCCGCCGGGATGTGGGTGCCGGGCCAGCCCAGCAGCGACCGCACCGTCAGCCCGGTCGCGTCGACCCGCACCGTGTAGGCGAACATCACCGCGAACACCACCACCAGCAGTACCGGCACGACCAGCAGGGCCCATTCGCGCAGCACCGCGGCGAGCACCGTGGTGCCGACGACCACGACGGCGCCGATGGCCGGGCCGGGACCGCCGTCGGCACGGCGGATCCAGACGGCTCGTTCGTCCTGGGCCAACGGCACGCGCGGGGCGTCCGCGGCCACCGGGGTGGTCGCCGGCGCGGGCCGGTCCGGACCGGTGAGCAGCGCCGCGACGGCGGCCGGCACCAGCGGGAGGACGATCACGGCGGCGAGCGTCCACCCGCCCAGCCGTGCCTGGCTCGCGTCCGGCAGGTCGCGCTGGGTGCCGGTCACGAACAGCAGCAGGCTCGCACCGAACCCGCCGAGCCAGACCGTCGACGCCGCGACCATCCGCCGGGTCATCGCGGCGGCACCACCGAACAGGCCGATCGCGCCGAAGCCGGCGCATCCCAGGATCACCGTGGCCACCAGCGGGAACACCAGCCCGGACAACGACGTGAAGCCGTCCGGCGCGGCGGCGCCCGGCCCCCAGTGTGAGGCGAGCGGGTCCGGCAGGGTGTCCCGCCAGGACCACACGACGGCGAGCGCCACCGCGACGACCACCAGCGCGAACAGCGACGACCACAGCACCACCCGCCGGGCTCGCGGCTGCCAGGATCGGTCGTCGAGGGTGGGAACGATTCGGGTCATCATCGGTTCATGGCCTCCTTGACGAGCACGGTCAGGGTCTCGGTGGAGAGTTTCGCCTCGCGGGCCACCCGCACCAGGGCGGTCAGCGCCTGCTCGACCGGGGAGAGGTCGGTTGCGGCGCGGGCGGCGACCACCGCGCCCCGCCCGCGACGCAGCTCGATCAGCCCCTCGTCGCGCAGTTGCTGGTACGCCTTGAGCACGGTGTGCACGTTGAGATCCAGCGACTCGGCCAGCTCCCGCGCGGACGGCAGCCGGTCACCGGGGGTGAGCTCGCCGCGGGCCGCGGCGAGGTGTGCCTGCGTGACGAGCTGGGTGTAGAGCGGTTCGTCGCTCGCCGGGTCGATCCTCCAGAGCATGGTCCTGACACTACTTGTTCTATGCCAACTAGAACAAGCAATCTCCGCGACTTGTTCTATGCCAGATAGAACAAGTCTTCTACGCGCGGGTGAGTGCCGACGCGGGGGCCATCACGATGCGCGGGTGCCGGGCCGGGTCGAGCCACCTCAGCAGGCGGGCCACGTTCGCCCGGCTCACCGACACACACCCGGCGGTCGAGCCCTTGCCGCTGGCGTGCAGGAACACCGCCGACCCGCCGCCGATCCGGGACGGTGTGCTCGTCACGTACTCGCCGCGCTCGGCGTCCCAGTGCACCCCGGCCGGGCGGTTGAAATTGATCACCGCGGCGTAGGCGTACTGGGTCGGGTACGCGGCGAGGCGTTCCGCCTGGGAGATGCGCCAGGTGCGGTTCTTCGACGCCGACGGCTGGAAGACGTTGTACGTCCGCGGGTCCCGCCGGTCACCCACCCAGTAGTCGTTCCCATCCACCTTCCGGTACGGCAACCGCGTCCCCGGGTCGGCCCGCACCCCGAACGCCCGCGTGATGGTGAACGTCCCGGCCGGTGTCTGCCCGGTGTCCTGGACGCGTTGCGACGCCCACGCCCACCCGCCGTACCCGGTCCTGGCGGTCATCGCCGCGAAGACCTGCCGCCACTTACCGTCGGTCCCGCGCTGATAGGCGCGCAGCGTCGCCCGGGTCGAGCCCCAGCTCGTCCCGGACACCACGATCACCTGCCGGGCGTTGCCGAGGTGGGTGAGCCCGGCCGGGATCGCCGCCACGGCCGGGGACGCGGGAATCACCACCATCGTCACCAGCAGGGCCAGGACCGCCGCGATTCTCCGCACAGCGGATCAGCCTGGGTGATCACCGATGGCTGGGTCAAGGTTTGCGGCCGACAGCCGTCCAGATGTTGATGTCGGAGCGCGGCGGGATCTCCACGCCCGGCTCCGGTCGCCACTCGCTGGCCGGCACCACGCCGGGCTCGACCAGCTCGAGCCCGTCGAACAACCCGGTGAATTCGTCCCGCCCGCGCGTCCACACGTCCGATTTCCCCTGCTCGACAAGTTGCCGATACAGCGCCTGCTGCTCCGGAGTCCCGAAGTCGGACGTCGCATGCGTGGCCACCAGATAACTGCCCGGCGGCAGTGCGGCCAGCAGCCGCCGCACGATTGCCTCAGCCACGCCGTCACCGTGCAGGAAATGCAGCACCGCGATCAGCATCAGCCCGACCGGCTGGCCCAGATCGAGCGTCGCATTCAGCACCGGATCGGCGAGAATCGACTCCGGATCGTTCAGATCGGCCTCGAGATAGGCCGTCCGCCCTTCCGGAGCGCTGTCCAGCAGAGCCCGCGCATGCACCGTGACCAGCGGATCGTTGTCCACATAGACCACTCGGCTGTCCGGCGCCCACCGCTGCGCCACCGCATGGGTGTTCCCCGCGGTCGGCAGCCCGGTCCCGATGTCCAGGAACTGCCGAATCCCCGCCTCCGCGGCCAAGAACCGGGTGGCCCGCCCCAGCAGCGCCCGATTGGCCAGCGCCCCGAGCCGCACTTTCGGGAACAGCCGCTCCAACTCGTCCCCGGAAGCCCGATCCGCGGCAAAATTGTCCGCCCCGCCGAGCCAGTAGTCATACCGCCGGGCCGGATGCGCCACCCCCGGCGCCAGCCCCGCCGCCGCCGCACTAACCTCGTCCACAGTGGAACCATAATTCACAAACGCCTTTGGTACGACCTACACCTCCCCAACCGCACTGCCCCGTCCCGTGGCTGAACGCGACGCCGCCGGCCCCTCCGGACCGCGACGCCGCATCCGGGCTGATGCGCCCCCTCCCGGAAACCCAGCGCCCCGCACCCCCACCGACTACGGGTGAACTTCAGGGGCGGCCGAGCTCCGCGTGGGGCCGGGTTCGGGGGCGGTGGCGGTCCGCGGTCGGGCTGTGCGTGCGCTCACCGCCCCCAGGCGGGCGGCAGCCGCACGCAATCCGGCAATGCGGACTCTCCCCGCCCGGACCACCCGGACCACCCGGAACGCCCGGACCGCCCGGACCGCCCGGACCGCCCGGACCGCCCGGAACGCCCGGAACGCCCGCGCCGCCCGCGTGCTCCGGGTTGCCGGCTGGTCACGGCGGCCCCTATCGGGGTCGGATAACGGCGCTCACGGCCAGCCGGGAGTGGCACGCGATGGTCAGCGCGGTTGCGCGGGCCGGCCTGCCGGGTGACCGATGGTGTGTGTGAAGTTCGGGTGCGGAGCGCACCCGAACTTCACACGCACAAGGGTTGACCTTGACCACACGCGGACGTCGCCCCGGAGGGCTTCGCGTTCTGGACGCGCCAGCGGCCAGCGAAGCCCGCAGGGGTCCCGGCGGGAGCGGCGATCTGTACCCCGGCGGACGCACGACATCTTGAATTTGATCTTTAAGCGAACCTCAGCCGATGGCGAACGACGGGTGCGGCGGCTGGTTGTAGGCGGTGTTCTGCCAGGCCACGGCCTCGCGGTACATGCGGTCCTGCATCAGGGAGACGTGCGAGATGCTCGTGGCGTCCGTTGTGGAATAGATGCGCAGGGCGGTGTTGTTCGTGGTCGGCCAGATGACCTCCTCGCGCCAGTCGCCGAGGATGTCGGCCTGGAGCGACGGGGTGGCCTTGGTGCTGTTGTTGGAGTGGACGTCGCTCGCGGTCAGCAGCCTGGTGTCGGCGCTGGTGCCGTACTTGTCGATGTGGGTGCCGTCGAGCAGTTCGCGCTGGGCGTCGCCGTCCCACCAGATGACGAAGTTGGCGCTGGACGGTTTGCGGCCGATGTTCTGGCCGGACGTGTTGAAGAGGCCGGAGACCGCGGACGACCAGGACTCCGCGCCGGGGCTGCCGGCGTAGATGTCGTCGGAGACGCCGCGGCCGTTGTCGCAGCCGCACGACGCGTTCGACCAGATGATCTGGCCGGTGCGGGCGTCGGCCATCCAGGCGGCGAGCTTCGTGGTGCCCTCGTCGACCTTGAAGATCTCCAGGCCGGAGCGGCTCGGGATCAGGTCGCCGACGTGGTACGCGTCGCCGTGCCCCTGACCGTTCACCCACAGCCCGGCACCGTTGTCGTCGATGGCCATCGCGCCGTACAGGATCTCGTCCTTGCCGTCCGCGTCGACGTCGGCGATGGAGAGCTGGTGGTTGCCCTGACCGGTCCAGGCGGAACCGTTCGTGGACGAGTTGCTGTCGAACGTCCAGCGCCGGGTCAGCGCGCCGTTGCGGTAGTCCCAGGCCACCACGACCGAGCGGGTGTAGTAGCCGCGGGCCATGATGATGCTCGGGTACGAGCCGGTCACGTACGCGGTGCCGGCCAGGAACCGGTCGACCCGGTTGCCGTAGCTGTCACCCCAGGACGAGACGGTGCCCCGCGGCACCACGTAGTCGGCGGTGGCCATCGCCTTGCCGGTCTGTCCGTTGAAGACGGTCAGGTACTCCGGGCCGGACAGCACGTATCCCGACGAGTTGCGATAGTCGGCGCTGGAGCTGCCGATCACCACGCCGGTGCCGTCGGTGGTGCCGTCGGCGGTCTTCATCACCACCTCGGCCTTGCCGTCCGAGTCGTAGTCGAACACCTGGAACTGGGTGTAGTGCGCGCCGGCCCGGATGTTCCTGCCGAGGTTGAGCCGCCACAGCCGGGTGCCGTTGAGCTTGTACGCGTCGATGTAGACGTTGCCGGTGTAGCCGGACTGGGAGTTGTCCTTGGCGTTCGACGGGTCCCACTTGAGGACGATCTCGTACGACCCGTCGCCGTCCAGGTCACCGACCGACGCGTCGTTGGCGGAGTACGTGTACGCCACCCCGTCCGGCGTCGTCCCACCGGCCGGCACCTGGATCGGCACGTCCTGGTACGCCGCCGCCAGCGCCACGGCCGGAGTGGCAGCGGCGAGAGTCTCGGCGCCGGCCACCACCGGACGTACCGTGTACGACGCGCCGACCGGCGCACCGGTGTCGGTGAAGTTGGTGCCGGACGTGGTCTTCACCAGCGTCCCGCCGCGATACACGTGGAACGCGACGCCGGCCGGGTCGGCCTGCAGCAACCGCCAGGACAGGAAGTTGCCGGTCGGGGTGCGCAGGCTGATCAGCCCGCGGTCGAGGTTGTCGGTCGTGACCGCCGGGGAGGCGGCTTCGGCCGGGGACGCGGCTTCGGCGGCGGGAACGCCGCCGACGGCCAGCAGCACCGCAGCGGCGGCCGCGGTCATACCGGACAGCATTCTGATTCGGGGCATGGGGGATCCCAACGTGGATGGGGGACTGGGGATGAGGCGATGCGCTGACGGGGATTCAGCACACCTACCAGTTAACCGGACCGTAACTTTTGACAGGCCGATGCTATCGATGAAGGCAAATGGGTGCAACGCCTCGCGTCAGCGGGAATACGCTTTCCCATCACCCGGCAGCAGGAACACGCCAACCACGGCCGGGTCGACGAACGTGACACAGCGTCGGATCAGCCCGCCCGCGACGGTGAACAGCTGCACCGAGTGCGGTTTCCGTTCCGGGGTGAACGCGGCCAGCGCCAGGCCCCCGTTCGCCGGTACCGGCACCATCTGCCACCCGGCGCCGTGCATGCCGAAGACCCGCTCGATGAACTGCCGGTAGTGGACCCGCCCGGCCAGCCAGAGCGCTACCGGCGGCATCTCCAGCACCACGTCGTCGGCGAGCAACCGGGTCAGCCGGGGCACGTCGGCCGCCTCGAACGCGGCCAGGTAGCGCTCCACCACGGCGCGCTCGCCGGGATCCACCGGTTCGCGCAACTCGTTGATGTCGGGCGCGGCCGCCCGGAGCGTGACCCGGGCCCGCTGCAGACTGCTGTTCACCGAAGCGACACTGCTGTCCAGGATCTGCGCCACCTCGGCGGCCGGCATCCGCAGCACGTCCCGCAGCAGCAGCGCCGCGCGCTGCCGGGCGGGCAGCAGTTGCAGAGCCGCGACCAGAGCCAGCCGCAGCCCGGCACGCTGCTGGGCGGCGTCCGCCGGGTCACCGAGCCGGGCGTCCGGGAACGGCTGCAGCCACGGGATGTCCCGGCGCGGGGTGAGCGCCACGTGCGGGTCGTCGCCGGCTGGGCCGAGCCCGCTCGGCAACGGGCGCCGGGTCCGGCCCTCCAGCGCGGTCAGGCACGCGTTGGTGGCGATCCGGTAGAGCCACGTGCGCACCGAGGCCTGCCGGGGGTCGTACCGGTCGGCGGCCCGCCACGCCCGCACCATGGTCTCCTGGACGACGTCCTCGGCCTCGTGGAACGAACCGAGCATCCGGTAGCAGTGCGCGAGCAGGTCACCGCGGAACTCTTCGTGCCGATCGAGGCTCACCGGAAACTCCCTGCCACTGGGGCGATGAGTTCGCCGCCCGGCGCCGGTAGATACCGGGTGAGCGGCCCGGAACCGAGCCGCCACGAGCAGAGGGAGCCCCTGATGGGCGACATCATCGTCATCGCATTCTGCACGCTGGACGGCGTGGCATCCGACCCGGACGGCCGCGGCGGTACCTCGCACGGCGGCTGGGCCTTCCGGCACGGGACCGGCCCGGTCAGCGACGACAGGTTCGGTCTCGGCCCGCGGATGGACCAGGGCGTTCACCTGTACGGGCGGAAGACCTGGGAGAACTTCGCCAAGGTCTGGCCGTCCCGGGAGGGCGACTACGCCAGGCGGATGAACGCCGTACCCAAGGCCGTCGCGACCCGGACCGGCATCGACGCCGCCGCCTGGCCGCACTCGCAAGCCATCGACGGCGACGCGGTCACCTGGGCCAAGGCCGAACGGGCCGATCGCGACATCGTGGTGATCGGCAGTCTCAGCGTGGTGCACGCACTGGCCGCCGCCGACCTGGTCGACGAGTACCGGCTGGTGACCTTCCCGATCGTCACGGGGTCGGGCGATCCGCTCTTCGCCGCCGGCCGGCCCGCCGAGTTCCGGTTCACGCTCGTCGAGCCGGGTGACGTCACCACGCTGACGATTCTTCGCCGCGCCTGACGATCCTGACCGGGCTCGCTCGTCATCCTGGTGATACTCGACCTGAGAGGAGACGACAATGCGCTACGCACTGTTGATGCACTACGGCGAGCCGGCCCCGGGCGAACTCGACCAAGCAGTGATCGCCGAGGCCCAGCAGGCCTTCGCCGCGTACGCGACGGCGCTGGAAGAGGCCGGCGTGCTGCGCTCCGCGGACGTGCTCCGGCCCTCCGACACCACCACCACGGTGACCCGCCGTGACGGCGGGCTGCGGGTGCAGGACGGCCCGTTCGCCGAGACCAAGGAGGCCCTCGCCGGGTTGTTCCTGGTCGACGTGCCCGATTTGGACGCCGCGATCGGCTGGGCCGAGAAGTGCCCGGGCAGCCAGTGGGGCGTCATCGAGATCCGGCCGGTCGCGACCGCGTTCCTGAACGGCCGGTGGGCGAGCTGACAACGGCGTCCCGGGCGGCGTGCTCCGCCGCCCGGGACAGCTACGGCCGCCTCCTCGCCCTCCTGGCCGCGTCGACGAACGACCTCGCCGCCGCCGAGGACGCGCTCGCCGACGCGTTCGAGCAGGCGGTCCGGACCTGGCCGGAGCGGGGCGTGCCGGCCAACCCGGACGGGTGGCTGCTCACCGTGGCCCGCAACCGGCTGCGGGACCTGTGGAAGTCGGCCGGCTTCCAGCGCACGGTCGCCCTGGACACGGCGCTCGACGTGACCGCGCCGGCCGCCGATCCGGAGGCGATCCCGGACCGGCGCCTGGAACTGATGCTGGTCTGCGCGCACCCGGCGATCGACAGCACGGTGCACACCCCGCTGATGCTCAACACCGTGCTCGGCTGCACCGCCGAGCAGATCGGCCGGGCGTTCTCGATGCCGGCCACCACGATGGCCACCCGGCTGGTCCGGGCCAAACGGCGGATCAAGGCGGCCGGCATCCCGTTCCGCATCCCGGACCGCGGCGACCTGCCGGACCGGATGACCGCCGTGCTGGAAGCGGTCTACGGCGTGCACGTGATCGACTGGGGTACCACCGGCCCGCAGGAACGCCCGCTGCCCACCGAGGCGGTGCACCTCGCCGAGGTGCTGACCACGCTGGTCCCCGCGGACCCCGAAGCGCACGGGCTGGCCGCGCTGATCCAGCTCTCCACCGCCCGGTCCGCGGCCCGGCTCGACGAGCGGGGCCGGTTCGTGCCGCTCGCCGATCAGGACCCGGCGTCGTGGGACCGGTCGCTGATCGACCGCGCGCACCGGCACCTGCGCGCCGCGCACGCCCGCGGGCAGCTCGGCCGCTTCCAGCTCGAAGCGGCGATCCAGGCGGTGCACTGCGCGCGAACCGCCACCGCCCCGACCGACTGGGAGTCGCTGCTCGGCCTGCACCGGGTACTCCAGGAGATCGCCCCGTCGCGGGGTGGTGCCGTCGCGCTGGCCGCGGTCACCGCCGAGGTGCACGGCCCGGCCGCGGGGCTCGCGCTGCTCACCGACCCGGGCCGCTTCCAGCCGGCCTGGGTCACCCGCGCCCACCTGCTCGCCCGACTCGGCCGGACCACCGAGGCACGGGCCGCCTATGACACCGCGATCAGCCTCACCCACGACCCGGCCGAACGCGACCACCTGAAACGCCGCGCCGCCCGCCCACCGAGCGTGTGAAGTTTGGGCGCGCTCCGCACCAAAAGTCCCCACGCAACCGCCAACCCACCGCGGCGTGTGAAGTTTCGGTGCGCTCCGCACCAAAAGTCCCCACACAACCGCCAACCCACCACTGCGTGTGAGGTTTCGGTGCGGAGCGCACCGAAAGTCCCCACGCTCGGCGGGCGTTTGTGATCAGCGCAGGAAGTCCTTGATCAGCGGGGCCACCTCGCCCGCGAACTCGTCGAAGAAGCCGTGTCGGCCCTCGTGCAGGTGGAGCTCCGCGTGCGGGATGCGACCGGCGAGCAGTGCGGCGTTCGCGGTCGGGACCATGTGGTCGTCGCTGCCGTGCAGGACCAGCGTCGGCGCCGTGATCTGCGGCAACAGCTCCCACGCGCCGTGCCGGTTGCTGGCGCGCAGATGCGCGCGGCTCTCCGCGGCACTCATCGCAGGATCGCCGAACAGATGGCTGCGACCGGTCCAGTCGTCGGTGTAGAACAGCTCGCGCAATGCCTGCAGCCGAGACGCCAGAACCGGATCGGCCAGGCGGCGGCGCACCGAAGCTGACCGTTCCTGAGCATGTACCCCGCCGGGTGACGTGCACGCGAGCACCAGCCGGGAGACCAGATCGGGGTGCCGGGCGGCGAGGAACTGCGCGACCCGGCCGCCCATCGACGTGCCGTAGACCGCGGCCGGCCCGCCCCCGGCCCCGGTCAGCACGGCCGCCGCGTCGTCGGCGAACCCGGCCGTGCTCCACTCGCCGACCGGGCCGCGGCTGGAGCCCGTCCCGCGATAGTCGAAAGTGATCACTCGGAAGCGATCCTCGAACGCCTCCCGCAGCCCCGTCCACCACACGTGCGAGTTCGCCTGCCCGGACAGCAGGAGCAGAACCGGCCCGTCCATCTGCCCACTGACCTGCACCGCGAGCGGAAAACCGTCCCCGGTCACCAGAACACTCATGCCCCCAATGATCGACCCACCGCGCCGTACGCGTCGATGAAGTCCCCCTCGGCCCGCCACCGCGTGATCGGCACCAGCCCGGGTTCGATCAGCGGCAGCCCGTCGAAGCAGCTCGCCAGCTCGTCCGGGCCGCGCAGGATGTACGGCACCCCACCACTCTCCGCGAGCCGTTTCGCCCCTTCCACCACGGCCGGCGTGGTGTTCGTGCCGTCCCACAGCACGAAATGGCTGCCCGGCGCGGTGCCGGCGAGCGTGCGCGACACGATGGAGCGCACCACGTCCAGATCCGGCTCGTAACCGAGCACCCCCATGAACATCACCGCGACCGGCTGGCTGAAGTCGAGCTCCGCCTCGGCCAGGATCCGCTCCGGCTCGTGGTAGTCGGCGTGGAGGTAGGAACCGGTGCCCAGCCGGCGGGCGTGCGCGAGCACCAGCGGATCGTTGTCCACGTAGACGACGCGGGCCGCCGGGGCCACCTCGTGGGTGTTCTGCATGGTCGGCAGCCCGGTCCCGATGTCCAGGAACTGCCGGATCCCGGCCTCCTCGGCCAGATACCGCACCACCCGGATCAGGAAGCGCCGCGACTCGCGCGCCATCACCGCGATCTCCGGGTAGACCCGTACGACCGCGTCGCCCGCGGCCCGATCGGCGGGGAAGTTGTCCGTCCCGCCCATCCAGTAGTTCCAGATCCGCGCCGCGTGCGGCACGTCCGTCTGCAGCTCCGACTCCGTAGTCATGCCCGTCGATGGTACGCACGAGCCCGGTGCCGGACACGGATTCACGTTCTGGATACTCCTCCCAGCACTCAGGGAAGGAACCGGCGAACCCATGGTCAATGGACCCGAGCAGGCAGCGCCCACCCCGGCGCACCGGCCGCGCGACACCACCCCGGCCGAACTCGGCTTCACCCCGGCCTCCCCGGTCGCCTGGCTGTCACCGGTCCAGCTGGCCGGCACCGGGCTGCGGGTCGCGCTCTCCTCGATCCAGGGCGGCTACCTGGACAAACGCGAGCTACAGGCGTCCTTCCCGGACGAGGTGCACCGAGAGACCGGCCCGGACGGGGACTGCTGGATCGACTTCGTGGCCGACCTCGGCGACGGGTTCGACGCCACCTACTCGATCGCGTACCTGCTGGCCCAGCCGCAGCTCACCGTCGGTGAGCACGTGCTGCCACGGGGCCGGGCGCTGATCCTCGGCGGTGACGAGGTCTACCCGACGCCGAACGCGGAACGGTACGAGAACCGAATGGTCGGGCCGTACCACGCCGCGCTGCCCGCGGTGGCGCCCGGCGAGGACCACCCGAACATGTACGCGCTGCCCGGCAACCACGACTGGTACGACGGGCTCACCGCGTTCCTGCGCCTGTTCACCGGCACCCGGCGGACCGGGATCGGTGGCTGGCGGCTGCCGCAGCACCGGTCGTACTTCGCCGTGGAGCTGCCCGGCGACTGGTGGCTGCTGGCCGTGGACGACCAGGACTCCACGTACATCGACGACCCGCAGCTGGCCTACTTCAGCCGGGTGGCGGCGAACTTCGGCCCGCAGACCAAGGTGATCGTCGCGTCGGCCAGCCCGACCTGGGTGCAGGGCGACGACGTGCCCGGGGTCTACGCGTCGCTGGACTACTTCGTCCGGTCGGTGATCGCGCCCACCGAGGCGCAGGTCCGGGTGATGCTCTCCGGCGACTGGCACCACTACGCGCGCTACGGCAACGACGAGCGCGAGCTGATCACCTGTGGCGGCGGTGGCGCGTACCTCTTCCCGACCCACCAGCTGCCGGAGACGATCGAGGTGCCGCCCGCGGACCTGCCGTCGCCGACGCCCCGGGAGACGTTCAGCCTGCGCTCGCGGTTCCCCGGCAAGCGGCTGTCCCAGGCGTACGCGGCAAGCATCTTCGCCCGCCTCCCCAAGGACAACCCGAGCTTCATCGCCATGGTCGGCACCCTGCACACCGCGATCCTGCTGGCCGCGAGCGGCGTCATCAAGAGCGACTTCGGCAGCCCGCTGCAGAAGTTCGCCCTGGTCCCGCTGGTGTTCCTGATGTCGCTGGTGATGGCCGGGACCTACGCCTTCGCCCACCTGAGCGACTCGGTCCTCGGCGGCTTGCGGCGCCGGGTGCTGGGCGTCCTGCACGGCATCGCCCACCTGGGCCTGGCCGCGCTCGGCACCTGGGCCTGGTGGATCCTGCCGCTGCACGCCTGGCCGTGGCCCTGGTCGCTGATCGCCGAGATCGGCATCTACGGCGTGCTCTCCGGCCTGGCCGCCACCGAGCTGGTCGCCGTCTACCTGCTGATCGCCGCCCGCTTCAACGTGAACCTCAACGAGCTGTTCTCCGCACAGGGCATCGTCGACTCGAAGTCGTTCCTGCGCCTGCACGTCGCCGCCGACGGCACGCTGACCATCTATCCGATCGGCGTCCGCAAGGTCTCCCGCAGCTGGCGCGTCACCCCGGAGGGCCAGCCGCACGAGTCCTGGCTGGCCCCGCAGGACAAACTGCACGCCCGCCTCATCGAAAACCCGATCGTTCTCAAACCCTGAACCCCATTTGGTACGGATACGGAGCGCCCGCCCGCAGGCTACGAGCCGAGTCCCGTGACGGTCTCGCGCGACACTGCGGCCCGCTCCGGACCGCAGCGCGCCTCCCGATTCCGGCTGGCTCCCAGGGGTGTCTCAGCGTCGCTGAGACACCCCTGGGAGCCAGCCCACTCCAGAACCGGCCCAGCTCGCTGTCGCCGGCTGGGTCTGAGGGGTGCCTCAGGGGTGCCGAGGCACCCCTGAGCGCCAGCCGAAAACCGTAGCCTCTTGAGCGGTCGCTCAAATCTGCTAGGTTTGAGCGGTCGCTCAAACCTGTGGGAGGTGTGTCGTGGCCAGGATCTATGTCGAGACGATCATCGCTGCGCCGATGGAGCGGATCTGGGCGGCGACGCAGGATCACCGGCAGCATCCGCGGTGGGACGCGCGGTTCGGGCGGATCGATCCGGTGCAGGGCAGCGAGCCGGCCGCGTTCACCTACGCCACCGCCGTGCTGCCCGGCGTGGAGATCGCCGGCTACGGCGTGCACAGCGGCGAGCGGCAGCGCGACGGCGGCGAGGCGGTGTCGTCGCTGCGGTTCGGCTCGGCGGACCGGCGGTCACCGATCCGGGAGGGCGCCGGGTACTGGCGGTACGTCCCGGTCGCCGGCGGGGTGCGGTTCCTGACCGGTTATGCCTATCGGACGCGATGGGGACGCGCGGGCCGGCTGGTTGATCTCGCCTTCGGGCCGGTGTTCGGCTGGGCGACGGCCTGGTCCTTCGATCGGCTGCGGCTCTGGCTCGAGCACGGCGTCACACCGGAACGAGCCCGCCGGAACGCCGTCGTCGAGTGCCTGCTGCGCGCCGCGCTGGTCGCCGCCGCGCCGGCGGCCGGTCGGCCCCTTCTTGTGCTGGTCGCGGCGGGGCTGGCGATCGGCTTCCCGCCGTACCGGAAAACTCCAGCGGCCCGGCGGTGCCGCCGGCGTCCCGGAAAGGACGGACCTCGATGACCTCGGTCTTCCAAGAGACGCTGCGGGACGACTTCGACCGCCTGCACCCCCGGCTGCAACGGCGGTTCGGTGTTGACGGCGGCCGCGACCAGGGCTGCGTCGGCACCGGCGTGATGGACCGGGTCTGGCGTGGCGCCGCGTTCACCACGCCGTTCCTGTATCTCGGCACGCTGCGGCACATCCTGTTCCCGGAGACCGGGACCGGCATCCCGTTCACCATCGAGAACTACGCATACCAGGACACCTACCGCCGGCCGACGCTGACGTTCGTGCGCACGTTCCAGGTCCGGCCGCACCGGCGGCGGCGCTTCGACGCGACGATGGTCTATGACCCGCGCCGGGCGGTGCTCGTCGACTACCTGGGCACCACCCAGCATCTCGCGGTCGACCTCGACGTCTCCGTGGACAGTGCCGGCGGGCTGCGGCTGCGCAGCGGCCCGCAGACGTTCCGCGGCGGGATCGGCTGCCCGCCGGCGATCTCCGGTGACGCCGAGGTGCACGAGTGGTGGGACACGAAGGCCGAACGCTTCCGGATCCGGGTGACCGTGACCAACCGCCGGTTCGGGCCGCTGTTCGGCTACCACGGCAGTTTCACCGCGGCGTACGTCCCGGCCGGCCACCCGGTCCCGGCCGCGGTCCGCCCGTTGCGGGAGAACCCGCGGGCCTGACGGTCCTGGTCAGACCCAGGTCGGCACGGTGCCGCCGGCGTAGCGGGCGCCGAACCCGCCGGTCGGCAGGATCTCGTGCAGGGCGGCCAGGTCGGCCGGGGTCAGCCGCAGGTCGGCTGCCGCGGTGTTCTCCTCCACCCGGGCCACGCTGCGGGTGCCCGGGATCGGCACCACGTGCTCGCCCCGGGTGAGCAGCCACGCCAGGGCCAGCTGTGACACTGTCGCGCCCTTGGCCTCGGCCAGCTCGCCGAGCTGCCGGACGGCTTCGAGGTTCTTCTCGTAGTTGCCGGGCTGCCAGCGCGGGTCGGTGTTGCGCATGTCGGTCGGGTCGTACTCCCCGGCCGGCTTGGCGGCGCCGGTCAGGAAGCCCCGGCCGAGCGGCGAGTAGGCCACGAAACCGATGCCGAGCTCGTCGAGGACTCCGAAGAGCTGCTCGGCGTCCCGCTCGAACAGCGAATACTCGGTCTGCAGCACGGAGACCGGCTGCACCGCGTGCGCCTTGCGGATGGTCTCCGCGCCGGCCTCGCTGAGCCCGAAGTACTTGACCTTCCCGGCGTCGATGAACTCCTTGACCACGCCGGCCACGTCCTCGATCGGCACGGTCGGGTCGACCCGGTGCTGGTAGAGCACGTCGATGTGGTCGACGCCGAGGTACCGCAGGCTGTTCTCGACGACCTCGCGGATGTGGTCCGGCCGGCTGTCGAAGCCGTAGTCGCGGGTGAAGCCGAACTTGGTGGCGATCACGATCTCGTCGCGGAAGTCCTTGACCGCCCGGCCGACGACCTTCTCGTTCTCGCCCCAGCCGTACAGCTCGGCGGTGTCGAAGAACGTCACGCCGAGGTCGTGGGCGCGGCGGATGGTGTCGACGCCCTCCTGCTCGTCGCCGGGGCCGTAGGCCAGGTTGATGCCCATGGCGCCGTAGCCGATCGCGGAGACCGCGAGGCCCTGCTGTCCGAGGGTGCGCTGCTGCATGGTGAGACCTTTCCAGCGTACGGGTCAAACCGAACGGTTCGGTTCGACCATACGACGGCGAACCGCGAATGCCAAACCAAACGGTTCGGTTGGTAATCTCGTGCCATGGCCGCCACGATCAGCACCGACTCCACCGGCGACCGGATCGTCGCCGCGGCCACCACCGAGTTCGCCCAGCACGGCGTCGCGGGCGCCCGGATCGAACGGATCGCCAAGACCGCCCGCACCAGCAAGGAGCGGGTGTACGCCTACTTCCGCAGCAAAGAGGCGCTCTACCAGCACGTTCTCAGCCGGGAGCTGGCCACGGTGGCCGAGGCGACCCGCCTGGACCCGCGGGATCTCGCCGGGTACGCCGGGCGGATCCACGACTACTTCATGCGCTATCCGGAACGGCTGCGGCTGATGACCTGGGGCCGGATGCGCCAGTGCCTGCCCGGCGAGGTCGCGCTGGACGACCCGATCCAGCGGTCGGTCGGCTACAAGATCGAGCTGATCCGCGAGGCGCAGCGGGCCGGGCATCTCGATCCGTCCTGGGAGCCGCTCGACATCCTGGTGTTCGTGAACCAGATCGCGATGTCGTGGGCGGATCAGCCCGACCTGGTCCCGGCCGATGTGGACCGGGCGGCGTTCCTGGCCGCGCGGCGGGCCGCGGTGGTCACCGCCGTGGAGCGGCTCTTCCCGAGCTCCGCTCAGGGGCCGATCAGCTCGCGGTAGTCGGCGCCGGTCAGGGGGCCGTCCGACAGTGAGCCGTCTCCGCGTGGCACGCGCAGCGGCTGCCCGCCCTGGGTGAAGACCACCGAGCCGATGTCCGCCCGGGACGTCAGGGTGCAGACGATCTGGGCGTACCCCAGAAGCTCGTCGCTCCGCCCGCTGCCCGCATCCGGCTCGGCGACCTCGACCACCGCTCCCCCGCCGGCGGCGCCGACCCGCACGGTCAGTGACGTGCCGGCGAGCGCCGACGACAGCCCGGCCTGCCGTTCGGTCGCGGTCGGGCCGGCGACCAGGTCGGTCAGCTGCCGCTGGGCGGTCGGCGCGCCACTGACCCGGCGGACGGTCTGTGCCAGGCTGCCGTCCCGCACCAGGCAGAGCACCTCGGCGACCTCACCGGCCGAGCCGGACTCCGCCGGTGACGGGGAGGTGGCGGTGAGCGGGCGCCGGGGCAGGGTGACCTCGTGCGGCTCGTCCTGGGCCGGCACCCCGCACGCCGCCACACCGAGCAGGGTCAGCAGGCTCAGCACGGCGCGGCTCCACCGCGTCGGGCGCCGCCGCGCAGCTCCAGGCGTCAGACGCTCCCGGGCAGTGCCGGGCATCAGACGCTCCCCGGAAGTTCGAGCCGGAAGCGGGCGCCGCCGCCGGGGCGGTCCGAGACTTGGGCCCGGCCGCCGTGGGCGGCCGCGTGCTCGGCGACGATGGCCAGGCCGAGCCCGGTCCCGTCACCCGCACCGCGCGCACCGGCGGCCGGCCCGCGGACGAACCTGTCGAAGATCGTCGGCCGGTCCACCTCGTCGATGCCCGGCCCGGCGTCGTCCACCTCGAGGAAGAAGTCGTCCGAGGCGAGGCCGTCAGATGTCCGGCCCGCTCGCACTGCCACCGGGCCGCCGCCATACCTGATCGCGTTGTCGATCAGGTTGCCGAGCGCCTGCTCCACCCGCCGCCGGTCCACGGTCCAGACCTCCGGCGTCCCGGGCACGATCGCCACCAGGTCCGCCTCCAGCCCGCGGGACCGGCAGATCCCGCGCAGCAGCTCGGCGATCACCACCGGCTCCCGGTGCACCGGCTGGTCGCTGCGGGCCAGCTCGAGCAGGTCGTTGACCAGGGCCTGGAACCGTTCCACCTCGGCCGCGATCAGGCCGACCGCCGACGCGGACCGCTCGTCGAGGCGGTCCTTGCGCCGCTCCAGCACGCTCACCGCGGCCTCCAGGGTCTGCAACGGCGACCGCAGCTCGTGGCTCACGTCCGCGGCGAACCGGCGGTCCCGTTCCCGGCGCCGGCTCAGCTGGCCGGCCATGTCGTTGAACGCCTCGGAGAGCACCGCCAGGTCCGGTTCGGTGTCCGGGTCGAGCCGGGTGGCGAGGTCACCGGCGGCGATGCCGCGGGCCGCTCCGGCGACGGCGGCGAGCGGGCGCAGGGCGTGCCGGGTGACGTACCAGCCGACCGCGGCGCCACCGGCCGCCACCATGATCGCGACGGCGGTCAGCACCAGGGCGAGCAGTTGCAGCGTACGTTCCAGCTCCCGCAGCGAGACGATCTCGTAGAACGTCATGTCCCCGGGCAGCGGCACCCCGATGATCAGCGCGGGCTGCCCGTCCCGGCTGACCCGTTGCGCCCCGGCCTGCCCGCCCGCCGTCATCGCCTGCAGCCGCGCCGGAACCGTCGTCTCGCTCACCGGCTCGGCGCTGCGCGAGTACCACCGGCCGTCGCGGTGCAGCAGCACGTACCGGTCGGCGCCGGTGTCCAGCCCGCGCAGCACCTCGCCCAGCTCGGGATCCGCGCCGGCCACGTCGGCGGTGACGATGGCCGCGTCGAAGTACGTGGCCCGCACCGCAGTGCGCTCCCGCTCGGCGAAGAGCGTGTTGCGGATCAGCTCGTACGACACCACCGTCACGCAGGCGGACAGCAGCAGCGCGCCGATCGCGAAGGCGGCGCTGACCCGGGCGCGCAGTCCGATCGGTGTCACGGCTGGAGCTTGTAGCCCAGGCCGCGGACGGTCACCAGGTGCCGGGGCCGGGCGGTGTCCGCCTCGATCTTCTGCCGCAACCGCCCCACGTGCACGTCGACCACCCGTTCGTCGCCGAACTCGTACTCCCAGACCCGCTGCAGCAGCTGCTGACGGGAGAGCACCAGGCCGGGGTGCTCGGCCAGCTCGCAGAGCAGCCGGAACTCGGTGCGGGTGACGGCCACCGCCACGCCGTCGAGTCGCACCTCGCCGGCCTCCGGGCGGATCTCCAGCGCGCCGAAGGTGAGCACGCTGGTGACCGGGGCGAGCACCGTACGGGCCCGGCGGCGCAGCGCCCGCAACCGCGCGGCCAGCTCCTTGACCCGGACCGGTTTGACCACGTAGTCGTCCGCGCCGGCCTCCAGCGCCGCGACGATGTCGTGGGTGTCGTCACGTGCGCTGACCACCACGATCGGCACGTCGTCGTCGCGGCGCAACTGCCGGATGCACTCGTACCCGTCCATCCCGGGCAGCATCAGGTCGACGAGCACGGTGTCGGCTCTGCGGCGGCGCTGCTCGGCGATGCCCTCCTCGCCGGTGGCGACCGCGTACGCGGTGTACCCCTCGTCCTCCAGCGCCATGGTCAGCGAGAGGCGGATCCGGTCGTCGTCCTCGATCAGCAGCACCGCGGTCATACCCGCATGATGCCGCGCGTTCCGCCGGTGAGCCCGTCGGTCGGCTCATGACGGGAGTTTGTCACGTAACTGTCATGGCGATGGGCCGGTACCGCCATGCCAGCCGGGCAGCGTGTGACCCATGACCGCAGTCAGTCTCGTCACCGCGGTGACCATCGGCCTGGTCACCGGTCTCGTCGGCCGGCTCGTGACGACGCACCGCCGCGGCGCACCGCTCTGGCTGCCGCCGGCCGTCGGGATCGGCGCGGCCGTGTTCGCCACCGTGGTGCTCCGGATGGCGGACGCCGGCGCGACCGGCCCGACCACCGTCGAGGTGCTGCTGCAGGTGGTGTTCGCCGCCGCCGGCGTCGCCCTGGTCGCGATCACCACCGACCGGGCCCACTACGACCGGACCGGGGGTGCCCGATGACCGCGGTGGCCGGCGACGGCGTGCTGACGCTGCGGCACCTGGACGAGCTGCGCGCCACCGTGGTGGCGCCGCTGTCCGACCTCGATCAGCAGATCGTCGAGGTGGTGCGTCCGGTGGTGATGGCCGCCGCCACGGCCGGGCGGCACGTGGTGCTGGACCTGCAGGGCGTGGGCGTCGTCGACTCGGCCGGGCTCGGTCTGCTGGTCCGCGCGCACCGGGAGGCCCGGAGTCACGGCGCGTCGCTGCTGCTCGTGGCTCCGTCCCGATTCGTCCAGACGGTGCTGCACACCATGCGCCTGGACGGGGTCTTCCCGACCTTCCCCGACCAGCCGCAGGCGCTGGAGTGCCTCGGCGGCACCCCGGCCGCCTAGAGATCAACCGTCATCTCCGCCGGGGTCATCTCCGCCGGGTCATGGCCACCGCGGTCGCGACGGCTGCGGCGACCACCAGGCCGGTGATCAGGACGCCGACCGCGCCCCAGACCACCATCAACACCGAGAGGCCTGCCCACACCAGGCCTGCGATCACCGCCAGGGTGGCGATGGTCACCGTTCGCAAAGGCTTGCGCGTACGGCGGATCGGCGTGACTTCCTCGCCGGTCAGCCGCGCCACGATCTGATCGAATTCCCGCCGCGTGTCTCTGGTGGACAACTGGAGGATCACCGCCCGTCATCGCGATCCCGGTGTCCGCCGCAGCGGCGGTACCGTTCCCCCAATAGAACTACTCGATCGCCGCAACGTCTACGACACGAACCATGACGCTTTCATGACGGCACCTCGTCCCCGCGCCGCAATCAGCCCCTGACCAGCCGACGGACGCAGCGCGATCCCGGCCAGAACCACACTGATCAGAAAGTTCCGGCCCCGTCGCGCCCGCCGTGCGCGCGGCCCCCACACACGTCCCGACCACCGGCTGGCCCTCACGGCCGCATCGAGCAAGCCATAACGGCCATGACAGCCGGCCGCACTAGCCCAGTGCCGGTGGCCGGTGACCGGATGCCGGAGGCCGGAGGCCGGAGGCCGCAGGCGCGAATCACGCCGGCCACAGTGTGCGCACGGCCCCTGCACACGTCCCGATCGCCGGCTGGTGCTCAGGGGTGCCTCCCCGCCCCCGAGGCACCCCTGAGCACCAGCCACGAACGCGACGGCCGAGGCAGCAGCACCGGACGGCGACGCGCGGCAGCCGGGGCGGCATCCCCGGACCGCAGCACGAGACGGCCGCCATCCCCGGACCGCAGCACGAGACGGCAGCCCGGGGCGGCGGCGCGGGAGACCGGGCTGCGGGCGTGCCCGATGCCCGATGCCCGATCGGATCCGTGCACCGCCCGGGGAGGGCGGCGGGAGTCCGCAGTGCCAGATTGCGTGCGCGCACCGCCCACCTGGGGGCGGTAAATGCACGCACAACCCGATCGCGGACCGCTACCGCCCCGAACCCGGCCCAACGCGTACTCCTACCGCCCCACCAACATCAAGCGCGGACCACTACCGCCCCACCACCATCAAGCCCGGACCGCTACCGCCCCGCCACCATCGAGCCCGGACCGCTGCCGCCCCGCCACCATTGAGTGCGGACCGCTGCCGCCCACGCTGACCCTGCAAGCGACGCTGAGCGACTGAACATCCCCGGCATGCGACGCCACCACCCACCTGCGCCCGAATACGTCGGACACCACTTCACGACGGAGAGCTTTTCGCGGCGCGCTCCTTGTCACCGGGGTGGTGGGCGGCGCTTCCGGGCGTACCAGAAAATGGCGGCGGCAAGCAGCAAGCCGGCGGCGATCAGGGAGATCAGCGGACCTGTGCCGCCGCCGGAGGAGTCCGGGGGCGCGGCCGCGACCGGAGCCGCGGCGGACAGTGCGGCGGCGGGGTGGGCCGGGTCGGCGAGGGTGAAGGGGTAGGAACCCTGGACCGTGTGGCCGTCCGCGGAGACCACCCGGTAGGCGACCAGGTAAGCACCATTGCCGAGCGTCTGACCGATAGTGATCGTCGCCGACGCGCCGTCGATGGTCGGCGCGGCGGCCGGGACCGGTTGCCGCGCGGCGTCGCTGACCACGATCGTCGTGTAGTCGGGGTTGAGGCGCTCACTGAACCGCAGCGTCACGCTGGCCGGTGCGGCGGTCAGCGTCGCCTCCTTCGCCGGGTCGGCCGCGACAAGCTGCGCGTGCGCCCAGGCCGGCGAGCCGGGCACCAGCACCGCGACCAGCACAGCAAGCGCGGCCAGCAGCCGCGTCACGACCGCGCCCGCCCGCCGCGGCACAGCGGCCTCCCGCAACACGACACCACCCGCCCGCCCCGGCGCAGCAGACTCCCGCAGCACGACACCACCCGCCTGCCCCGGCGCAGCAGACACCCGCCACACGACACCACCCGCCCGCCTCCGCGCAGCGGGGTTTTGCCTCATGACAGCACCTGCTCGCCGATCCAGCCGTTCTCGGCGCAGCCCGGGGGTATCGCGAAGACTGCTGAGCCGATGGGGGTGATCCATTCGTTGAGCAGGTCTTTTTCGGCCAGGCGGCGCTGGATCGGGACGTATTGGCGGGTGATGTCGCGCTGGTAGGCCGCGAAGATCAGACCGGCGTCCGGGCGTCCGGAGGCGTCCGGAGCGCCGTCGTAGTTGTAGGGGCGGCGCAGGATCTTCAGCGTCGGGTCGGTGACGTGCGCGCGGGTGACGTGCGAGAAGTCCGGCATGGCGGGCAGACCGGTGTCGTCGAGCGCGGTGAAGTTCGGTTCGTCCCGTTCGGACTGTCCGCTCAGCGGGGCGCCGGACGCCAGGCGACGCCCCACGGCGTTCTCCTTGTCCGAAACCGACAGCATGTCCCACTTCTCGATCTCGGCGCGGACCCGGCGCACCACCAGCGTGCTGGAGCCGTCCGGGTTCCACACCGCCGGATCGATCTCCGGGCCGCGCGGGTTCGCGGTGCCGTCCAGCTGACCGAGCACGTTGCGCTGGGTGTGCTCCGGGGCCTGCACGCCGGGGCTGCGCCGGAAGCCCTGCTGCACCCAGCGGACCGACCCGAACGGGCGGGCATCTTTGATCATCATCCGCTGGGTGTGCGCGACGGTCAGCGGGTCGTCGGCGCAGATCTGCAGCAGCAGGTCACCGCCGGACCAGCGCGGCAGCAGCCGGTCGATCCGGAACGCCGGCAGCTCGGCGACCGGGCTGGTCAGGCCGGCCGCGCGATAGAGCCCGGGGCCGAACCCGAACGTGACGGTCAACCGGGCGGGCAGCGCGGCCAGGGTCGCGTCGGTGTCGCCCAGCGCGGGGATGCCCTGGGTCAGACGTGCCGCGTCGTCGGTGAGCAGGCGCAGCATCCGGCCCAGGGCCCGTTTGTCGGTGCCGGCGGCCAGGGTGAACGCCACGAAAGCGGCGTGTGCGGGCGGGTCCTCGGCGATGCCGGCCTGCCGAGGCCCGTGAAACGGAACGGTGGCCGCACCGATACCGGTCTCGGCGGGCGCCACGGCCGCGCCGGCGGTGGCCAGCGCGACCGGAGCCACCCCGGCGGCGGCCGGCGCGGCGGCCGCGGGGGTCGCGGCGGCGGTGACCGCCGCGGCACCGAGGCCGGCGAGCAGACCCCGCCGGCTCAACGGAGACGTCACGGCGCGGCGCTGCCCATCGTCATGCCGGGGTCGTAGCTCTCGCCCGCGCCCGCGAACGGCTTGGCGATCGCGGTGAACGGCACGGTGGAGCCGTCACCGAGCTTGAGCGTGAACGACACCTCGTCACCGGCCTCGATCGCCTTGGCCGGCTTCATCAGCATCAGGTGATCGCCGCCCGGGGACAGCTCGTGGGTGCCCTTCGCCTTGATCACGAAGCCACCCTCCTTGGGCTGCATGACCATCTTGCCGTCCTTCATGGTCATCTCGTGGAGTTCCATCGGCGAGGCCGGCGACTCGGCGGCGGCCACCGTGATGTCCGCGTCGGTGTCGTTGACCAGCACGCCGAACGCCGCGGTCATGGCACCGGCCCCGGCCGCCTTGACCCACGGGTCCTTGATCGTCAGGGTCGCGGCGACCGCGGTCACCGACGGTGCGGGAGTGGGCGTTCCGGTGCTGCTCGCCGAGTCGTCGGAGCCGCAGGCGGCCAGGCCGAGGGTGGACAGGGCGGCGGTGAGGACCGCCGCGGTGAGGAACTGCCGGGACTTTCGCATACAGGTTGGTCAGCATCCGGGCGGCAAAAGTTCCCGCCTAAACATTATTTTTCGTGACTTTCCCGGCGACCGTCCGGCGCCGGGTTTTCGACGACGGCGGACGCGCTTTCCGCCACCGGCACGCCACCGGCCGACAAAGCGCCGCCGGCCAAGCCAGCGCCGCTGGCCAACGAAGCGCCGCCGGCCGACGAAGCGGCCGCGACGGCCAGGAACGCGTTGTACCGCGCGAGATCGTCCTCGTCCCCGCCCGCCTCCGCCCGGTCCGCTGCCCGGTCCACCCGGGCCTGCTCCCGCTCGTCCGACCGGATCCACTGCCGCACCAGGATCAGCATGATCACCACGGCCGGCAGCTCACCGAACGCCCAGGCCAGCCCGGCACCCAGATGCTGATCGGCGAGCAGCGACGACGCCCACGCCGGGTGCACCGCCAGATACCAGTCCGGCGCGATCACGCTCGTCGACTGCAGCAGCACGAACCCGAAGAACGCGTGCGCCACCATGGCCAGGAAGTGCACCACGGTGAGCAGCGCCGGATGCACCCGGCGGCGGCCCGGGTCGACGCCGATCAGCACCCAGAACAGCAGGTACCCGGCGAGCACGAAGTGCACGAGCATGGCCAGGTGGCCGAGGTGGTACCGCATCAGCGTGCCGAGCAGGTCACCCAGGTAGAGGCCGTAGAGGCTGACCACGTAGCTGCCGAGCGCGACCAGCGGGTGGCTGAGCAGCCGGAACAGGCGACTGTGCAGGACCACGAGCAGCCACTCGCGCGCGCCGCGCACCTGCGGGTCGGCGGGGCGGCGCAGGGTCCGCAGTGCCAGGGTGACCGGTGCGCCGCCGACGAGCAGGATCGGCACCACCATGGACAGCACCATGTGCTGGACCATGTGCGCGCTGAACAGGACGTAGGCGTACCGGGCGACGCCGAGGCCGGTGATCGCGGCCAGGGTCAGCATCCCGGCGATCCAGGACGCCGTGCGGCTGATCGGCCAGTCGTGGCCGGCCCGGCGCATCCGGCGGACCCCGGCCAGGTAGGCGGCGATGCCGAGCACGACGACGGTGAGGAAGAACAGGTCGGGCAGCGGGTCGCCGAGCATCCGGACGGCGGTCGGCGGCCCGGGCGGCGCGAACCCGAGCAGTTCGACGAGCGGATCAGGTTCGACGGACCCCTCCGGGACCGGCGTCGGCGTACGGGAAAGGGCAACTGCCAGGCCGACAGCCGCGCCGAGCACGACCAACTCCCCTGCGGCCAGCCTCAGGAAGGCGCGCGGCGCGCCGGACCGCAGGGCCGGCAGCGTCCGCCGGCGATGCGCGAGACCGATGACCCCCACGACCGCAAGACCAAAAACCTTCAGCAGTACGAGTACGCCGTACCGGGACCCCCACACCTCCCCCCACCCGCCGAGCCGCACCACCGCGTTGGCCCCGCCACTGACCGCGGTCGCCACGAAGCACCCGAGCGCGAGCCGGCTGTACCGCGCCGCCGTGTCAGCGAACCGGCGATGCCGGCGCACCAGCAGCAACCCGGCCAGCCCGCCGACCCACAGCGACGCCGCGAGCACGTGCAACGCCAGGCTGGTCACCGCGATCTGATGGTTGCCGGCCCCGGCCGCGTGCCCGGTGAACGCCGGCGGCAACACGGTCACCATGGCCAGTACGGCGGTGACCGCGGCCAGCCCGCGCGACACCCCGCCGCGGCTGAGCACCGCCACCGCCAGGGCCAGCCCGGTCTGCAGCAGCAGCGCCTGCCCCTGCGAGATGGAGAACGCGAAACTGACGATCGCGTGCCGGCTGAGCTGCCCGGCCGGCACGGCGAGCACATCGGAGACGGTGTAGACGATCAGCGCACCCGAGGTCACCGCCCAGAGCAGCGCCAGCCAGGTGGTACGCCGCAGCAGCACCCACCCGCGCGCCGCCACGCTCGCACCGTCCCCGGGCAGCAGGAACGCCGCCGTCACGGTGAAACCCACGGTCAGCACACCCAGCAGGTTCGCCACCAGGGTCAGCACCGGCAGCGTCCACTCGGTGACCACCCCCGGACTCGGGATCCCCGGCAGCACCGCCCCGTCGACCCCACCCCCGAACCGCAGCGCCGCCACCAGCACGATCACGGTGACCCCGGCCGCCGCCACCGTCGTTCTCCACACACCTCGCACAGTCCGTCAGTCGTCCGTCCGCCCGCGGTAGTTCCCGGCGTGATCCACACCTCGATAAGGTGGGCCATGCCGCGCCCGCTCCGCATCCTGACGCTGCTCCTCGGGCTCGTGCTGATCACCGCCGCCGCCCTGGACCTGATCACCCTTCAGCAGCGCGCCGACCGCATCCGCGCCACCGGCGTCCCGGTCAGCGCCGGAGTCCTGCACCCGAGCACCCGCAACCACCACGAGCTGACCGTCGAGTACTCGCTGGGCGCACACACCTACCGCACCGACCTGACCGAGATCGGCTGGTCCTCGCCCTCTGCCGGCAGGGGCGAGCGCCTCACCCTCACCGTCGACCCGGACCACCCCTCGGACGCCACCGCACCGGGCCTGGTCTCCGCCCCGTGGTGGCGCGGCGGCTACCTCGGCGTCGGCACCCTCGGCCTCACCGTCCTGGTGGCAACGCTCTGGGGCTGGCTCCGCACACCGCACGGCGACCCGATGATCGTGGTCCCCGGCCCGCTGACCCACCCGGCGCCGGCCTGGGCGGACCGGGCCGACAGCACCGTCCTGGGCCTGATCCTCTTCCCGAACGACGCCCAGCCACCCCGGGACGAGGTACTGCCGGCTCGCCGCCGCACCGCACAGACCAGCGAGATCTGCTGCGTCCCGTTCCAGCAGACCCGCCTCTCCCTGGGCGACGTGGTCCAGGTGGACCCGAACGGCTACGCCGGAGCGGTCATCACCCCGTCAGGCCGGACCACCTTCGCCCTGCTGACCGCCCGGTCAGCGGATGCCCCCGACGTGCACGCCCTGGCCAGGGACTTCCCCGGAACCGTTGTGGAGGACCTCGGCCCGGGCCGCTACGCCGTCGCCGCCCCCGAAGACCAGGCCCACCAGCTCCACACCACCATCCAGAGATGGGAGCAAGAAGCCCGGGCTTCCTACCGCTCCCCGTTGAGCCCCAACCCCGACACCACCCCGTTGACCTGATGATGGAAGGTCAAGCGCGCCTCGGCGGTCTGAGCGGCCCGGGTG
>NZ_BOMS01000158.1 GCF_016862315.1 Actinoplanes palleronii
GCTGCCGGCCGGGGCGGGGCTGGTCGGGACGGGTGGGCGGCGGCGGGGCCGGATCACCTGGACGGCGGTGTCGAAGGCCAGGAAGGCCAGCAGCGGGACGCCGAGCAGCGGCAGGTACCAGCCGAGCGCGAACACGACCGGCAGCCCGGCGGCGATCACCGGCAGCGGCAGGTTGACCCAGTTGCCCCGGGCCGGCGGCGCGCCGGCCAGGGCCTGACGCCCGACGCGGGTCGGGCGGCGCTGCCACCACATCCGGTAGCCCCAGATGATCACGGTGATCAGGCCGATCGCGAGCGCGGCCAGCAGAATCTGGTTGACCGGGCCGAACAGCTCGCCCATGTGCGCGGCGACGCCCCATTTGGTGAGCTTGGCGGTCAGCGGCCAGTCGGCGAAGTCGACCCGGTCCACGACCTGGCCGGTGGAGTCCATGGCGATGCTGTCCGCGGCGACCGGCCAGAGCGGGCGGTTCTGCGAGACGGTCCAGGCAGTGGCGGCGTCCCCGGGGACGGCGATCGTCACCGGCCCGGTCAGGCCCTCCTTGCGGGCGGCGGCCAGGACGGTGTCGATCGCGGCCGGGTCGACCGGGGCCTCCCCACCGGGCATGACCATCCCGCCGTGATGACCGCCGGTCGCGGCAGCCTCGCCGGTCACTGTCGTGCTGACGTACGGCGTACCGCCCCGCATCGCGTCCAGCGCCTCGTGGAAGTTGCCGCCGGCGTAGCGCGACCAGGTGAGCCCGGTCGCGGACAGGATCAGCAGGCCGGCGGTGAGCCAGAGCCCGGTGGCCGCGTGCCAGCTCCGGGTACGCCGGACACCCTTCTTCGCGCCCAGTTCCGGAGCGAGCAGGCGCTTGGCGGTGCGGTTGCCCCGCAGGCGCCGCCACCACAGCACCACGCCGCCCAGGGTGATCACCCAGAGCCAGCTGGCGGCGAGCTCGGAGTAATGCCGGCCGGTGACACCCAGGTGCAGGTTGCGGTGCAGGTCGTCGAGCCAGGTCTTCAGCGGGGTGGACCCGAACCAGGTGGTCAGCTGCCCGGTCGTGGCGCCGGTGTACGGGTCGACGTACACCGTGTGCAGGTGCTCCTCGTCGAGCTCCGGCGAGCTGAAGTCGATCTGGGTGGTGGCGTCGCCCTCCCCCGGTCGTACGCCGGTGAGCGTCCCGCCGGGGTGCACGGCCCGGGCCGCGGTGATCTGCTCGGCCAGCGGCCGGGTCTGGCCGCCGGTCGCGGCCACCGTGAGCTCGTCGCCGTAGACGATCGAGTCCAGCTGCGGGGTGATCGTGTACGCCAGCCCGGTCAGCGCCGCGACCAGCAGGAACGGCGCGATCAGCACACCGGCGTAGAAGTGCAGGCGCAGCAGCAGGGCGCCGAGCGCGGACGGTTGTCGCGGGGCTCGGGCCGGGGTCTCGACCTGTTCGGGTGCGCTGAGCTCGGGTGTCACGGCCATCGGCTGTCCTCGTCGAGGTCGGCGGCGCGGGGGCGCCGGCATCCAGGGGGTTGCAGTCGACGCCGTTCCGCTCGGGCGTCGACTGCGTAGTCGCCGCAGACGCCCCGCTGGTTCCCAGCTTTTTCTCAGAACTTTCCCGCCCCGTCAGCCGGCGAGACAAATCGGTCAGGCGCACGATCCCGGCCGGTGCTGGCGGCTGTCTCGACAGCCGGGAGGCAACCGCCAGCGCCAGCCGAGGCCGGGAGGCGCGCTGCGGCCTTGCGGCGGGCGGTATCGCGCGAGACCGGCCCGGGACTCGGCTTGTCGCCTGCGGCGGGGCGCTCGGTATCCGTACCGAATAAGGTTTTGGGTCATGGAATCCGCACCCTCCTATCGGGACGCCAACCGCGCACGGCTCCGCGACAGCCTGGTCGACGCGGCCCGGGAGCTGACCGTGAGACACGGCTGGGGCCGGGTGCGGATGGCGGACGTGGCCAAGGCCGCCGGGGTCAGCCGGCAGACGGTCTACAACGAGTTCGACGGGCGGGACGGGCTCGCCCAGGCGCTCGCCGCGCGGGAGATCGAGCGGTTCACCGTCGCGGTGCGTGAGCGGCTACGGGAGCACGGCGCCGACGTCCGGGCCGCCGCACACGCCGCCATCCTGCACACGCTGACCGAAGCCGATCAGAACCCACTGGTGCGGTCGATCCTGGCCGGCGCGCCCGACGAGCTGCTGCCGTTCCTCACCACCCGGTCGGACCTGCTGCTGTCGGCGGCCGGCGCGGTGATCGACGAGTGGGCCGCGGCCAGCCTGCCGGACGCCGACCCCGGGGTGGTCGCGCTGGCCGGAGAGTCGATCGTGCGGCTCACCGTGAGCCACGTGGTGCGGCCGAGCGCGGACACGGCGACGGCGGCGAGCGCCCTGGCCGAGGTGTTTGTTCGACTTCTGCGCTAGCTGTGTCCATACACTTGACACCAACGGCTCGAATGTAAAGCATCGATGGCATGGCTGTCGCCGCACTCCCCTGGCGTGACCGGAAACGCCCCCTCTGGCCGCTGGCCCTGGTGGTGCCCGGCCTTCCGTTCGCCGCACTGCTGTTCGCCACCGCCACCTCCTCGCCGTGGTTCTGGTGGCTGACCCCGGTGGTCATCCTCGGTGTCATCCCGCTCGTCGACCTGCTCGTCGGCGACGACCGGGCGAACCCGCCGGACGAGGCGGTGCCCGCGCTGCAGGCGTCGCCCTACTACCGGTGGATCACCTATCTGTTCCTGCCCGCGCAGTACGCCGCACTGGTCGTCACCTGCGCCGCCTGGGTGCGCGGTCCGGGAGTGATCGGCGGGCTCGGGCTGGTGCTGACCGCCGGGCTGGTCAACGGGATCGCCATCAACACCGCGCACGAGCTGGGCCACAAGCGCGAGACGGTGGAGCGCTGGCTCTCCAAGATCGCCCTGGCCCCGACCGGGTACGGGCACTTCTTCGTCGAGCACAACCGCGGCCACCACGTCCGGGTCGCCACCCCGGAGGACCCGGCCAGTTCCCGGCTCGGCGAGTCGTTCTGGCGGTTCTGGCCGCGCACGGTGCTCGGCAGCCTGCGGTCGGCCTGGCGCCTGGAGACCGGCCGGCACCGGCTCCGCGGGCGCAGCCCCTGGCACCCGCGCAACGACATCCTGAACGCCTGGGTGATGACCGTGGCCGTTCTCGGTCTGCTGATCGGGGTGTTCGGGGTGCGCGCGCTGCCGTTCCTGCTGTTACAGGCGGTGGTCGGCTTCACGACGCTGGAGGCGGTCAACTACCTGGAGCACTACGGGCTGCTGCGGCAGCGCACCGCCACCGGCCGGTACGAGGGCGTCGACCCGCGGCACAGCTGGAACAGCGACCGGCTGACCACCAACGTGTTCCTGTTCCAGCTGCAACGGCACAGCGACCACCACGCCAACCCGCTGCGCCGCTACCAGACCCTGCGCACGTTCGACGCGTCACCGCAGTTGCCCGCCGGGTACGCCACCATGCTGCTGGTCGCGCTGATCCCGCCGCTCTGGCGCCGGATCATGGACCCGCGACTGCTGGCCCACTACGGCGGCGACGCCGGCCTCACGAACCGGGCGCCGGGTCTTCCCGCAGGTGATCCAGGCCGATCACGGTGAGCACCTTGGCGACGACGCCGGTCGCCCCGGTCAGCCGCAGGCTCAGGCCGGCCGTCTCCGCGGACAGGTAGCCCTGGATCAGCGCGCTGATCGCCTCCGAGTCGACGAACCGGACCTGGCCGAGGTCGACCAGGACCCGGCCACCGGGGGCGCCCGCGTCGACCGCGGCGAGCAGCGCGTCCCGCAACTCGTCGCGGGCGCCGATGTCGAAGGACCCGGCCAGCGTCACGCGCACGGTCGCCACCCCGCCGGCGTCGGCCGCGGCCGGGCCGGTGGCGATGGTGTAGTAGTCGTCGGTCACGTGATCGCCTACCAGGGGCCGGCCGCGCTGCCCACCCGGGACTCGCCCTGGGTCGGGAAGATCGCCCAGATGTGCTTGGTGTCCTCGGTGGCGTACCAGCCGACGTCGAGCGAGAAGGCCTGGGCGAGGTGCAGGCCGTGACCACCGGCGTGCAGCGGGCGGGTGTCGGCCAGCTCCGGGATCGTGGTCAGGTCGTGGTCGGCGACGTCCAGGATCAGGTGATCGTCGCTGCGCAGCAGACGGATCTCGGTGGGCGGCAGGCCGTGCCGGATCGCGTTGGTGGCCAGCTCGGTGGCGACCAGCACGATCCCGTCCAGCACGTCACCGTGGTCGTCGTCCGGGAGCATCGGGTGGCCGCTCAGCTCCTGCTGCAGGGCGGCCCGCAGTTGCTGGAGCTCGGCGGTGCTGGTCAGGGTCCACACACGTAGCTGCGCGGCGTGCGGCGGTGGCGGTGAGGTGCGGATCGGCTCCATCGCACGCCTGTGCCCCCGATCGGCTCCGACTATGCCGTGATCCGGATTTTCCATCGCCCCCGTGTACCTCTGCAGAAGATTCAGCGCGGAAACCTGAAGTACGGCACGTCAGCGCCGACTGTGAGGTCATGTCCCGATTCGTGACCGCAGCGTTCCCCAGGATCGACACGGCCGAACCACTCGTCGCGGTCGTGATGGCGCCGAGACCGGTCTCCTACCCCGAGGAGACCGGACCCGGCGACGGACGATCAGACCAGCGCGCCGTCGAGGCCACGGCGCAGCTTGGTGAGGGCCTTGGTCAGGAGCCGGGACACGTGCATCTGTGAGATGCCGATCTGGTCGGCGATCTGCGACTGGGTCAGGTTGCCGTAGAAGCGCAGCGTGATGATCTTCTGCTCGCGCTCGTCCAGGGCGGACATCGCCGGGCCGAGCGCGACGCGCAGCTCGGCCTCCTCGAACGCGGAGTCCTCGCCGCCCAGGGTCTCACCCAGCTCGGAGCCACCCTCGGTGACCGGGGTGGACAGGCTCGTCGAGTTGTAGGCGCGGGCGCCCTCGAGGCCCTCAATCACCTCGTCCTCGCTGATCTCCAGGTGCCGGGCGATGTCGGCCACCGTGGGCGAGCGGCCCAGGTCGTTGGTGAGCGTGTTGTTGGCCGCGGTGATCGCCAGGCGCAGCTCCTGCAGGCGGCGCGGCACGCGTACCGACCAGGTCTTGTCGCGGAAGTGCCGCTTGAGCTCGCCGACGATGGTCGGGATCGCGAAGCCGGCGAAGTCGACACCGCGGTCCGGCTCGAACCGGTCGACCGCCTTGATCAGGCCGACCACGGCGACCTGGTAGAGGTCGTCGCGGGGCTCGCCGCGGTTGGCGTAGCGGCTGGACAGGTGCCGGGCGAGCGGCAGCCAGGCCTCGATCGCGCGGTCCCGCATGGCGGGCCGGGAGGGATGGCCGGCCGGCACGGCTGCCATCGCGTTGATCAGGTCGCCGGCCTGGTCCGTGCTCGCCGACGCGTCGGTCTCGACTGCGGCTTCAGCGATGACAGTCATGCTGGTTGCTCCTCGGTTCGACCACTACGGGAGGGTGTCGGTGGCGCACGTATTTCCCGAAGATCCGAACGTCTGAAACCACCCGAACGGTCAGCTATATCAAACCGTTAGGTTGATGCATAAGTGGTTCATGATGCTTTTTGCATGAGCATTTCGAGGGGGCCGTCGGAGGTCCGGTTCCGGCCGCCCTCCTTGGCCGCGTAGAGGTGGACGTCCACCTGGCGCAGCAGCGCCTCCTGGGTCCGGAACCCCTCGGCCGAGGTCGCGACGCCGATGCTGGCGGTCACCGGCACGTCCCCGGTCGTCGGCCGCCACCCGTAGCCCTGGATCGCCACCCGCAGCCGCTCCGCCCAGAGGTACGCCTGCGCGGCGTCCATCCCCGGCAGGACCAGCAGGAACTCCTCACCGCCGAGCCGGGCCGCGAACGCGCCCGGCGCGCCGGCGGCCGCGGTGGTCAGCAGCTCGGCGACCACCCGCAGGACCCGGTCGCCGACCTCGTGCGAGCAGGTGTCGTTGATCCGCTTGAAGTGGTCGAGGTCGACGACGGCCACCGACAGCGGCACCCGGTCCTCCTCGGCCTGGCCGAGCAGGACCGGCAGCTCCACGTCGACGAACCGGCGGTTGAACAGGCTGGTCAGCGGGTCCCGCAGGGAGAGCTCCTGCGCGCGGGCGCCGGCCCGGCGGGCCTCGTCGGCCTCGTACATCGCGTGCAGGGTCTTGGCCCGGGCGTCGCGCTCGCTGGAGATCAGCGCCATCGCGGCGGCATGGAAGGCCTTGTACTCCTCCAGCGCTTCGGCGTACCGGCCCGCGGCGGCCCAGATCTCGGCCTGCTCGCGCCGTACGTCGACGGCGACGCCGGAGAGCCGGCGGTGCTCGCAGAGCAGCCGGCAGCGGTCGATGGCGTCCTGCGCCTTGTCCAGCTCGCCGGCCCGGCGGTGCACCCCGGAGAGGGTGACCAGGCACTGCGCCCGGGAGCCGACCTCCTCGTACGCGATCGCGTACTCGTCGTCGAGGGCCGGCAGCAGGGTCTGCACCGACTCCAGGAAGCGCCCCGCGCCGAGCTGGACGTTCGCCACCGTGTCGAGCGTGTTGTAGTCGAGCGTGACGTCGTGCTCGGCGGCGAGCTGCAGGATCCGGGCCACGGCCCGCTCGGCCAGCTCGCTCTCGCCGGCCTGGTGCTCGGTGAACGCCAGGTTGTTGAAGACCCGGAGCCGGACCCGGACGTCGCGCAGGGGAATCGACAGCCGCTCGGCCTCGGCGTAGCGCAGCCGGGCACCGGTGATGTCGTCGACGTCCGCGAGGGCGTCGGCCAGGGCCATCACGCTGCGCCAGCGCAGGAACGCCGAGGCGCCGTCGCCCATCTCGGCGACCGCCTTCATGGCGTCGAGCGCGTGCTCCAGCGCCGTGGGGTAGTCACCGAGCTGACCGAAGTACGGCGACAGCCGCAGGTGGCTGAGCACCAGCAGACGCGGGTGGCCGTTCTCGATCGCCCACGCGTTGACCTGGCGGCAGATCTGCCCGCTGGTGATCACATCGCCGCGGCGGCCGATGATGTCGGCCTCGACCAGTTGCGCCCGCATCGACATGTCGGTACGCCCGAGCTCCCGCGCGGCCGCCTCCGCCTCGACCGCCCGGGTGAACCATTCGTCCAGGTCCATGCCGTACCGGGGACGGTCCTCCAGGAAGGTGAGCTCGATGTCGAGCGCGACGTCGGGTGTCTCCACGTTCAGGGTCATCGGCCGGGCCGGGGCCATCCTGAGATGTCGGGCGGCGTGACTGTCGTACCCGTGCTCTACGGTCCTGCGGGTGACGAATCGAGAATCGCAGATCATCGATCAGTTCCGGGCCGAGGCGCTGCGGCGCGACATCCCCGCCGCCGACGTGGAGCGCTGGCTCGGGCTCGCCCGCCCGTGTGCGGTGCTGACCAGGGACGGTGACGGGCCGGTGGCCGGCGCGATCCGCGGGCCGGTGCTGCTGCCCGCCGGCGCCGAGGACCCGATGTTCCCGCTCATCGCCGGCATCGACCTGGCCGCGCTGCCGGCCGGCGCGACGGATCTGCCGCTGCCGGCCGACGGCTCGCTGCTGCTGTTCGGCTGGCCGGAGGAGGACGGCTGGGGCCGGATGGTCTACGTGCCGGCCGGCGCCGACGTCCGGGAACGCCCGGAGTTCCCGGAGGGCCTCACCCCGGAGGATCCGGAGTACGCCGAGGTCTACGCCCTGCTGGCGCCCGGTGACCTGCACCTGAGCGTCGACGTCTCACTGCCCTACGTCGGCACGGTCCCCGGCCACGACCGGTCCGAGGAGCTGACCGCGGTGTGGCGCGAGGTCTTCGCCGACCGGGGACTGTGGCAGCCGCTGCTGCTCGGCGGGTACGGCACCGACGACAACGGCGTCGACCCGGTCCGGGCGGCCGGCCGGCCCGAGGACGGGGACTGGGACTTCGACGAGACCGAGGCGAACGTCGAGGACTGGGTGCTGGTCGCCGAGTTCCACGGCGCCCGGCCGGGCGGCGCGACGATCTTCTGGCTGATCCGGCGCAAGGACCTGGCCGCCCGGCACTTCGACCAGGCCCGGATCCTCGTCGACTGGAACCCCTAAGCCGCGGAGCGGGCCGCATGGACCACGCGGCCCCGGTCCGACTCCGGGAACGCGGCCAGCAGGGCACGGACCTGCTCGGCGTCGGTGTTCGCGCCGAAGAGCCCGGCGCCCGGTTCCATCCGTACGCCCTCGGCCAGCGCCCCGGCACGAACCGGGTCGAAGCCGAGCGCGTCGACCAGCGCCGCCGTCGCGGTGACGCTGGTGGCGTCGTCACCGGCGATGGCGATCGCCTTGCGCCCGGGCGCGCCGGCCGGCCGGGCCTCCTGCTCCACGTCGTGGTACCCCATGTGGTTGAAGCCCTTCACCACGTGCGACCCGGCCAGGAACGCCTGCACGATCTCGCTGGACGAGGTGTGCGGGTCGGTGAGGTCGGCGCGGATGCCGTCCACCTCCCACCAGTAGTTCATCGCGTCGATCACCAGCTTGCCGTCCAGCGCGCCGGCCGGGAGGGTGCGGTACTTGCCGAGCGGCAGCGCCAGCACCACCACGTCGGCACGCGCGGCCGCCTCGGCCGCGGTCACCGCGACCGCGCCCGGGGTGAGCACCTCCACGATCAGGGCGATCTTCTTCGGGTCACCGGAACCCGCCACGAGTACGTCGTAACCGGCCGCGACGGCCAGCCGCGCGAGCACGGTGCCGAGTTTGCCGGCGCCGAGGATGCCGAGGGTGGTCATGGGTCACTTCTCCGTCAGCATGTCGCGGACCTGGGGCAGCACCTTCGTACCGAAGAGCTCGACGGCCTTGAGGCGCGCACTGATCGGCTGGGCACCGACCGTGTAGATCATGTCGAAGCGGCCCACGCCGAGCGCCGTCACCGCGCGGGCGATCTTGCGGGCCACGGTGTCCGGCGAGCCGACGTAGAGCGAGCCGTTGCCGACCTCGGCGTCGAACTCGGCCCGGCGCAACGGCGGCCAGCCGCGCAGCGCGCCGATCCGGTCCCGCTGCACCTTGTAATACGGGTAGAACAGCTCCTTGGCCTGCTCGTCGGTGTCCGCCACGAACCCCGGCGAGTGCATCCCGATCGGGTGCGCCACCGTCCCCAGCTGCTCGGTGGCCCGCCGGTACAGGTCGACGTACGGCGCGAAGCGCTCCGGCTGACCGCCGATGATGGCGAGCATCAGCGGCAGCCCGTGCCGGGCGGTGCGCACCACCGACTGCGGCGAGCCGCCGACACCGACCCAGGCGTTCAGCCGGCCCGACTCGGTCTTCGGGAACACGTCGGCGTCGGTCAGCGCGGGGCGGGTGGTGCCGCTCCAGGTCACCGGCTTCTCGTCGAGCAGCTTCACGAACAGCTCGAGCTTCTCCTCGAAGAGCACGTCGTAGTCGCTCAGGTCGTAGCCGAACAGCGGGAACGACTCGGTGAACGAGCCCCGGCCGAGGATCGGCTCGGCCCGGCCGTTCGACAGCGCGTCGACGGTGGCGAACCGCTGGAAGACCCGGACCGGGTCGTCCGAGCTGAGCACCGTGACGCCGGAGGCCAGCTTGATCCGGGAGGTGCGCGCGGCGATCGCGGCCAGCACCGTCTCCGGCGTGGAGATCGAGTATTCCGGGCGGTGGTGCTCGCCCAGCGCGATCACGTCCACGCCCAGTTCGTCGGCGAGCACGGCCTCCTCGACGACCTGCCGGATCGCGGTGGCGTCCGAGACGAGCGTGCCGTTGTCGTCCTCCGGCACGTCGCCGAAGGTGTCCAGCCCGAAGATGAGGTCCGTCATGGTGCCGCGCTCCCTGATGATTGACATGTCAACCGCCTATGATTGACACGTCAACCACCGGAGGTGAAGGTTTATGCCCGGCCGACGCAAGCTGCCGTCCCGAGACGAATTGCGGACCTGGCGGGAGTTCCTGGAGAGCACCGAGGTGCTGCGCGGGCGCCTGGCCGGGCGGCTGCAGCACGACACCGGCCTGTCCACCGGCGACTACACCGTGCTGCTGGCGCTGAGCGAGGCCACCGATCGCCGGATGCGCTCGTCCGAGCTGGCCGCGCACATCGGCTGGGAACGCAGCCGGCTGTCGCATCACCTGGGCCGGATGGAACGCCGCGGGCTGATCGGCCGTGAGGAGCACCCGGGCGACAGTCGCGGCGCGCAGGTGGTGCTCGCGACGGCCGGCGCGGACGCCTTCGCCGCGGCGACCGCACCGCACCTGCGGGCCATCCGGGAGCTGTTCGTCGACGCCCTGACCCCGGCCCAGCTGACCGCGGCGGCCGAGATCGCCGCCGCGCTGCGCGCGCACCTTCAGGACGACGTGGCGGGCTGAGCCCAGTCCCGGCGCAGCCAGAGGTAGGCCGGCATGCCCATCAGCAGGACCAGCCACATGCTGATCAGGCGGTACAGCACCACCACGGCGGCGGCGACCGGGTGGCTGCAGCCGGCGGCCACCAGCGCCGCGAGCATGCCGACCTCGATCAGGCCGGTGCCGCCCGGTGTCAGCGGGATCTGCCGGACGATCTGAATGCCCAGGTAGATCACCGCGATCCGCCACCAGCCGAGCGTGGCGTGGCAGGCGGTGGCCGCCGCGGCCAGGCAGAACAGGTCGAGCACCCACTTGGTCATCCCGGCCGTCACGACCGAGGCCCAGCGTCGGGGCGGCAGCGCGGCCATCTCCCGGGTGGTCCGCCCGGCGGCGGCGAGCAGCCGGCCGAGCCGGGAGTCCGGCCCCACCGGCACGGCGGGGCGGCGACGCCACAGCATCCGCCCGGCGACGACGGCCGCGACCAGGGCGGCGGCCACGCCGAGCACCTCGGGCACCTGGACGGTGGCGGCGACGTCCGACCGGACCAGCCAGCCGAGCGTGTAGAGCAGTGCCAGGCTCAGGATCGAGATGACGCCGGAGACCACTGTCACGGCGGTCGCCACGGCGGTGCTCGCCCCGTACCGCCGGAAGGTCCGGAAGGTGAAAGCGGTCGCGACCGCCGCGCCCGCCGGGACGGCCATGCTCACCGCGGCCCCGCTGATGGTCAACGCGACCGCGCTGTCCCGCGGCAGCCGCACCCCGAGACCGGACAACAGCAGGCGCTGCTGCTCGGCGAACGCGGCCTGGGAGAGCAGCCCGGCGGTCACGGCGGCCGCGGCCCAGCGCAGATCCACGTCCTGCCAGACGGTCAGCAGGGAACTCAGATCGGGCAGCTGGTCACGCAGAGTGACCAGGATGGCCACGGTGACCGTGAGGCCGAGCGCGGGACGCCACCATCGCCGCACCACCGGCGGTAACTCGGCGTTCCAGCGCCGGGTCCCGGAACGCAGGGTCGACAGCATCGGCACAGCATGCCAGCCCGGCCCGCCGATGTCCCCATCCGGAGGCGGGCTTCACAGCAGCCACCAGCGACGATACGGTCCGGGCCGGCGCGTCCCCGGCTTCGCTGAACCACACGAACCGGCGGGCCGGTGTCCGTATCGTCGGTTTGATGACGAGCGTGGTGGACAGCAGCCGCCCCCGTGGTGAAGGACCGTGCTGATGGCCCACACGCCGCTCCCCGGCCGGCCCGGCAATCCGGCCGCCCGATGGTTCGCCGACCTCCCGGTCGCCGCCAAGATCTTCACCGCGGTCGGCGTGGTCGCGGTCGCCGCGATCGCGGCGGGTGTGCTGGCGGTCGCGAGCCTGTCGAAGGTGTACGCCAGCACCGAGTCGATCGTGCAGAGCAACATGATTCCGTCACTGGAGCTCGCCGACCTGCGCGTCGCCGCGGTGAGTGTGCGGGTGGCGGTCCGCGACGTGGCGCTGCTCTCCGACAAGGACGCCGCCGTGGCGAAGGTGACGGTCGCCGACGCCGCGGTCACCGCCGCGACCGAGGTGTACCGGCAGCACGCCACCGATCCCGCCGCGGTCGACGCGTTCACCCAGCTCTGGGCGCAGTACATCAGCATCCGGGACGCCAAGCAGATCCCGGCGGCCCGCGCCGACGACCTGGACGAGTTCGAGGCGCAGGCGACGAGCACGCTGACCCCGCTGGTCACCAAGGCCCTGGCCGCGCTGCAGACCGCCGCCACGGCCGAACGGGCGGAGGCCGACCAGCGGATGACGACCGCGCACGATCAGTACCACCGGTCCCGGATACAGCTGATCGTGCTGGTGATCGCCGGGATCCTGATCGGCCTCGCGGTCGCGACCTACACGGTACGGCGGATCGTCCGGTCGCTGCACGAGGTCGGCGCGGTGCTGTCCGCGATGGCGGCCGGCGACCTGACGTCCGCGGCGCCGCACGCCTCGCGCGACGAGATCGGCCGGATGGCGACCGAACTGCACACCGCGACCGCCGGGGTGCGCAGCACCGTGCAGGCGGTCGCCGAGACCGCCGCCGGGGTGGCCGGCTCGGCGGCCCGGCTGGCCACGATGAGCGCCTCGATCGCCGCCACCGCCGACACGACGTCCGGGCGCTCCCGGAGCGTGGCCGAAGCCGCGGGGCACGTGTCCGACAACGTCCAGTCCGTGGTGGCCGGTGCCGAGGAGATGTCCGCCGCCATCCGGGAGATCGCCGAGTCGGCGTCGCAGGCCGCCCGGGTCGCGGCGTCCGCGGTCGAGGTGGCCACCAGCGCCTCGGGCACGGTGGCGCAGCTGGACGCGTCGAGCGCCGAGATCGGCAACGTGCTGAACCTGATCACGTCGATCGCCGAGCAGACCAACCTGCTCGCCCTGAACGCCACCATCGAGGCGGCCCGGGCCGGCGACGCCGGCAAGGGCTTCGCCGTGGTCGCCTCCGAGGTCAAGGACCTGGCCCAGGAGACCGCCCGGGCCACCGAGGACATCGCCGGGCGGGTCGCGGCGATCCAGTCCGACGCGCGCGCCGCGGCCGGCTCGATCCACGAGATCTCCGAGGTGATCGCGGAGATCAACCAGTACCAGACCACGATCGCCGCCGCGGTCGAGGAGCAGACCGCGACCACCGCCGAGATCAGCCGCAACGTCGCCCAGGCGGCGGCCGGCACCACCGAGATCGCCGGCACGATCGGCGGGGTCGCCGACGGAGCCGCCGGCACCAGCTCCGGGATGGCCGAGACCCGCGCCGCGATGGGCGAGCTGGCCGATGCCGCGGAGGGCCTGCAGACCCTGGTCCAGCGGTTCCGCTACTGAACAGCAAAAACCCGGTGGAGACGGTCGTCTCCACCGGGTTTTTCCCATCGTGCGTCAGTTCAGCAGGTCACTGTTGTTCGTGCCACGCGTGGCGGCCGAGGACGTCCGCGGCTTCGTCTGCGCGGGCGTCACGACCGGAGTGGTGGTGGCCGGCGACGGCGTGGGCGTCACCGACGTGGCGCCGGCCGTGACCAGCGACGGCGACGGGGTGACGTGCGACGGGGCGGGGGTCGTGGAGGACGACTCCGGGGCGATCGACGCCAGCTTCGCGTTGGTCTTCTCGACGCCGGTGTTGATCAGTGCGGTCGCCTTCTCCTGCGCCTGCACCACCTTGGGGTGGCTGCCGACCTTGCGCGCGGTCGCGGCGATCTGCTCGAACTTCTCGCGGCCGGCCCGGGTGCCCAGCACATATCCAGCGGCGAATCCGACGGCCAGCTTCATCATCTTCATTGTCGTTTCTCCAGGTGGTGATGGATGGGACTGCGAGCGGCGGGAGCCGTGTCACACCAGGCTCGCCTCCGAACTCCTGTCCCGGTTGATGCCCGCCGTTCAGCCCGATGAAACCGATCGGTCACGTCGACTCGCCGAAACTGTGATCAATTCGCATCGACTGCCCACAATCGGGTAAAACTGGGGCATGGAGACGCTGCGGATGCCCTTCGCGCACGGCTACGGCAGCGCGGCCATCCGCCGGACCGTGCGCCACGTGCTCGCCACCTGGCAGCTCACCGACCTGGCCGGGGACGCTCTCGTGGTGATCAGCGAGCTGGTGCAGAACGCGGTCCAGCACGCCGGCGGCCGCGGCGAGCTGGTGCTGACCCGGCGTCGCGAGGGCGTGCTCGTCGAGGTGTTCGACGAGAGTTCCGCCGCGCCCAGCGTCCGCGCCCCCGACCCGCGCCGGATCGGCGGGCGCGGGCTGCTGATCGTCGCCGCGGTGACCAGCGCCTGGGGCACCCGCACCAGCCAGGCCGGCAAGGTCGTCTGGGCCGAGCTGGCCATGGCCGCCGTCTGCGCCACCGCCGCCTGAGCCATCAATCCGGAAACCATGGTTAATCCCGGTCAGAACCGGGCAGTGTTAGCTACACCACAACCGCCCGGGTTCGACGGCTGAGATCCCCGTTCCCGGTCGAGATATCCGACGAAGGCCCTGCCCGCGACACTCGGGTGAGGGCCTTCGCCACGTCCGGGCTCAGTTCGCCGCGGCGAACGCCTCCACCTTGGCGGTGTCCCCGGCGACGATCAGCACGCAGCCCTGCGGGACGACCGTCTCCGGCGTCGCGTACGTGAAGTCCTCGCCGGGCCGCTTGGTGCCGACCACGGTGATCCCCCACGTGTTGCGCAACCCGAGGTCCCGCAGCGTGCGGCCGGCCGCACCCCGCGGCGCGCGGACCTTGGCGATCGCGAAGTCGTCGTCGAACTCGATGTAGTCGAGCATCCGGCCGGTGATCAGGTGCGCGACCCGCTCGCCCATCTCGGTCTCCGGGAAGATCACGTGCTGGGCGCCGACCGACTTGAGGATCTTGCCGTGCTTGACGCTGGTCGCCTTGGCCCAGATCTCCGCGACGCCCAGCTCGGTGAGCGTGAGCACGGTCAGCACGCTGGTCTCCAGGTTGGTGCCGATGCCGACCACCGCGCGCGGGAACTCGTGCACGCCGAGCTGGCGCAGCGCGTCCTCGTCGGTGGCGTCCACCTCGACGACCTGGGTGAGCCGGTCCGACCAGTCCTGCACGATCCGCGGGTCGGTGTCGATGCCGAGCACCTCGTACCCGAGGTCCAGCAGGGACGCGGCGACCTGACCGCCGAACCGGCCGAGACCGATCACCACCACGTTGTCGCTCGACGCGCTTCTCTCAGCCAACGAGGGGCCTCTCTTCCGGGTAGCGGTAGTGCCGGCGGCGGGTGTTCAACGCGATCGCGGTGCCCACCGTGATCGTGCCGACCCGGCCGACGTACATCAGGACGACGAGCAGGACCTGCGCGGACGGCGGCAGGCTCGCGGTGATGCCGGTGCTGAGCCCGACGGTGGCGAACGCCGAGGTGACCTCGAACAGGGCCCGGTCGAACGGCACGCCGTCGGTCAGCGCGTCCAGTGCCAGCGTGCCGGACGCGACCAGGGCGACACCCATCAGGGCCACCGTGAGCGCCTGCCGCTGGGTCTCCTCGGCGATCCGGCGACGGTGGATCACCACGTCCGGCTCGCCGCGCAACTCGGCCCAGATCACGTACGCCAACAGCAGGAACGTCGTGATCTTGATGCCGCCGGCGGTGCTCGCGCTGCCCCCGCCGATGAACATCAGCGCGGTGGTGACCGCGGTGGTCTCGCTGTACGTGTGACCCAGGTCGACGGTGTTGAAGCCGCCGGAGCGGGTCATCACGTCCTGGGTGAACGCGGCGAGCATCTTCGCCGGGGTGCCGAGCGGGCCGAGCGTGCCCGGGTTGCCCCACTCGAAGACCAGGAAGGTCAGGAAGCCGAACCCGGAGAGCAGCACGGTGCCCCACACGGTCAGCCGGGTATGCGTGGACCAGGCGTCCGGCTTGCGCCACTCGCGGACCAGCTCGAACACCACCGGGAAGCCGATCGAGCCGGCCAGCACGCCGAACGTCAGCGGCAGGCAGATCCACGGATCCGCGACGAACCGGACCAGGCTGTCCGGGTAGAGCGCGAACCCGGCGTTGTTGAACGCCTGGACGGCGTGGAAGATCGCCTCCCAGAGGGCGCGGCCGAGGCTGTAGTCGTACGAAAGCCAGAAGCGGACCGTGAGCACGGCGGCGATGGCGGCCTCCGAAACGACCATGACCCCCGCCACCCGCAGCAGCACCCCGCCGAGGTTGCCACCGGTCAGGCCGGCGCTCTCGGCCTGGGCCAGCAGCCGGCCCCGCAACCCGAGCCGGCGCGACACCAGCAGGCTGAGCAGGGTGGCCAGGGTCATGATGCCGAAGCCGCCGATCTGCGACAGCACGGTCAGCAGCACGTGGCCGAACGTCGACCAGTACGTCGGGGTGTCGACGACCGACAGACCGGTCACGCAGACCGCGGACGCCGCGGTGAACAGCGCGGTGACCAGCGGGGCGTGGCCCGGCTCGGCCCGTGCGGCGGGCAGCATCATCAGGCCGGTGCCGAGCAGGATCGCGCCGAGGAACGCGAGCGGCACGATGCGGGCCGGGTACCGCCAGGGAGATAACACCGAACGTGCATATCACCCCGGCACCGCGGTGAAGATCTCAGCTCCCCGGCGCGGCGGCCGACGATGGTGGACGACAAACGCCGAGGACCCAGGGAGAACACGTGCCGCGCCTGCCGATCTTCGACCGACGGAACGGGCCGCCGCTCGTCACCGCGGTCGTGGCGCTGTTCTGCGGCGCCTGGCTGATCGGTGGTTTCACCTACGTCTATCCGCACCCGGTGATCGGCTGGCTGCCCATCCCGGTGTCCGCCGTGCTGGCCGGGCACGCCTGCTGGACGGCGAGCCGGCAGGCCGACCTGGACGCCGAGACCCGGCGGTTCTGGCGGCACCTCGCCGTGGCCTGCTGCTTCTTCCTGGCCGGCATCGTCTCCAACATCAACGACGCCACCGGTGGCCCGGCGCCGTCCCAGGAGATCGGCATGATCACCCTGGCCGGGTACCTGGGCACCCTCGGCACCGCCATGTGGGCCCTGCTGCGGCTGCCGTCCTGGCAGCGCAGCCGCGGCGACTGGATCCGGTTCGGCCTGGACTCCGGCATCGTGCTGCTGACCGTGGGCGCCGTCGTCTGGAACCTCACGCTGCGCAACCACGAGCAGTGGGTCAGCCAGACCGGTGGCGCCGGGGCGATGCTGGTGATCATGGCGGTGGCCGGGCTGTCGATGGCCACGTTCATCAAGGTCGCGTTCGCCGGCGCCGGCCGGCTGGACCGCCGCGCCATCCACATCCTGGCCACCGGAGCCGCGCTGGGTGGCGTGCTCGGCGTCGTGTCGCTGCTGCTGGCCGGCCGCCCCTACCTGTCCAGCGCCCTGATCGCCGTGCCGGTGGCCGCGCTGGCCATCCATCTCTCCGCGGTCAGCCAGCAGCGGGCCGGCAACCGGGAACCACGGCCGCGCTCCGGGCGGCCACGGATCAGCGTCGTGCCGTACCTCGCCGTCGCGATCACCGACACGATGCTGCTGACCACCGGCAGCGGCGACCCGGCCACCACCCGCACCATGGAGACCGTCGCGGTCGCGCTCACCGCGCTGGTCGTGGTCCGGCAGATCATCGCGCTGCGGGAGAACCACGGGCTGCTGACCACCGTCGACGGGCACCTGAACCAGCTGCGCGACTACCAGGACCGGCTGACCCACCAGGCCACCCACGACAGCCTCACCGACGCCGGCAACCGCACCCTGTTCGAGGAGCACACCTCACGGCTGCTCGCCGCGGGCGCGACGTTCCACGTGGCGCTGCTCGACCTGGACGACTTCAAGGCGGTCAACGACCGGCTCGGCCACCGGATCGGCGACCGGCTGATCCAGGAGACCAGCCGGCGGCTGACCGCGACGCTCGGCGCCGGCGCCCTGGTCACCCGGCTCGGCGGCGACGAGTTCGCGCTGGTCCTGCCCGGTCTTCCCGGTCACCAGGACTTCGCCGCCCTGGTCGCCGCGGTGGGACGGCCCGCCGATCTGGACGGCAACATCCTCACCCCCGGCGCCAGCATCGGCGTCACCGGTGTCCAGCCCGGCGACGACCCGGCCGAGCTGCTGCGCCGCGCCGACGTCGCGATGTACGCCGCCAAGGCCGCCGGCGGTCAGCGCTGGCAGCGGTTCGACCCGCGGATGGACCGGGCCGCCGACGACACCGCGCGGCTCGCCGCCGACCTGCGCGGCGCGCTGGCCGGCGAGCAGTTCTTCGTCCTCTACCAGCCGATCGTGAGCCTGCCCGACGGGGTGACGACCGGCGCCGAGGTGCTGCTGCGCTGGCAGCACCCGGAGCGCGGGCTGGTGCCGCCGGACGTGTTCATCCCGGTCGCCGAGCGCACCGGTGTGATCCACGAGCTGGGCGCCTGGGTCTTCGAGCAGGCCTGCCGGCAGAGCGCCGACTGGTCCGCCCGGTTCGGCGCCGGCGCGCCCGGCCGGATCAGCGTCAACGTCTCGGCCCGCCAGCTCGCCGACCCCGACTTCGTCGACGCGGTCGCCGCCACGCTGCGGGCCACCGGCGCCGACACCGACCACCTGCTGCTCGAGGTCACCGAGACCGCGGTCCTCAACGCCGAGACCGCTATCGATCAGCTGAACCGGCTCAAGGCGCTCGGCCTGCGGATCGCCCTCGACGACTTCGGCACCGGCCACTCGTCGCTGAGCCTGCTGCTCACCTGCCCGGTCGACGTCCTCAAGGTGGACAAGTCGTTCGTCAGCGGCGCCAGCGCGGAGGACGCGGGCGCCATCATCGTCAAGAACATCATCGGCTTCACCACGGACTTCGGCATCGACGCGGTGGCCGAGGGCGTGGAGACGCGGGACCAGGCGGAGCGGCTGCACGCGGCGGGTTATCGGCTGGCGCAGGGCTACCTGTTCGGCCGGCCGATGAGCGCCGAGGCGTTCGAGGCCACGTTCCAGACCGCTGCGGTCGCCGCCTGAGGTGGTCGGCTGGTGCTCAGGGTTGCCTCAGCGGCCTTGAGACAGCCCTCAGCACCAGCCGGAATCCGGAGTCGCGCCTCGGCCTCGACGTGCAGCGGTCTCGCGTCGGCCTCACGGGCGGGACTCGGCTCGTAGCCTGCGGACGGCCGCTCGGTATTCGTACCACATCGGGTTTTCCTGGGGGCGTGCAACCTGGACCGGGGGCACTACGGTCTTGAGGGACGTGAAACCAGAAAGCTCGGGGACAGCCGAGCACGACAGCCAGTTCGCCGCGTTCGTGGCCGGGCACCGGGGGCGGATGCTGCACACCGCCCGGCTGCTGACCGCCGGCGATCCGTTCCTCGCCGAAGACCTGGTGCAGACCGCGCTGACCAAGCTCTACATCTCCTGGGCGGCCTATCGGCGGGCCGCCAACCCGGACGCCTACGTGCGGCGGGCGCTGTTCAACGCGCTGATGGACGAGCGGCGCCGGATCTGGCGGCGCTTCGAGCGGTCGTTCGCCGAGGTGCCGGAGCGGGTGAGCGCCGCGGCCGACGACGGTGACCCGGAGCTGGCCCGGGCCCTGGGCGAGCTGCCGCCGCGGATGCGCGCCGCGATCGTCTTCCGCTTCGTGCACGACATGGACGTGACCGACACCGCCGAGGCGCTCGGCTGCTCACCCGGGACGGTCAAGAGCCAGACCGCCCGGGCGCTGGACAAACTGCGAGCCGCGCTGGGACAGCCGCGGGCCGCCCTCATCACACTGCCGCAGGGAGCGCACCGATGATGGATCTGCACACCAGGCTCGACCGTTTCGGCGGGCCGATCGAGACCGCCACCAGCGACACCGTCACGGCGGACCTCGCCCGCGCGCACCGGGCCGTGCGGCGGCGGCGGACCGCCCGTACGGTGGCCGGCTCGGCCTTCGGGGTCGCCGCGATCGTCGCCGCGGTCTCGTTCACCGGAGCCGTCGTCGGCAACCGGCCCGGCTCACCGCCCGCGCCGGCCGTCGCCGAGAGCACCGTCGCCGGTCTGCGGCTCGTCGACTACCGCGGGGAGCAGCCCAAGTACTTCACCATCGCCAAGGTGCCGGCCGGGTTCTTCGTCCAGAACGACGACGAGGGTGGCCTCACCATCGCCCCGGACGCGGTCCGCGACCCGTCGCCGGGCGTCGACCCGTCGAAGGCGCCGATGTACGACCCCCGCGACCTCGGCGGCAAGATCGGCATCTACCTGGAGCAGCGCGCCTACCGCGACCCGGTCGACGGCGAGAAGGTCACCGTGGCCGGGCACGAGGCGGTGCTGCACCCGATCGGCCCCACCTGGCAGCTGATCATCTCGGTGTCGCCGCAGGTCTACGCGACGGTACAGGCCGACGTGCCGCTCAGCCGCGACCAGCTGCTCGAGCTCGGCGCCGGCCTGCGGGTCAGTCCGGAAGCGATCGCCCGGATGGCCGCCGCCACGGGCAAGTGACCCTCAGCACCAGCAGGGCCAGAGCCGCGCAGGACCGTGGCGCGGCTTCCGGTTGCCGGCTGGTTCTCCGGGGTGTCTCACCGGCCTTGAGGCACCCCTGAGGACCAGCCGGGGCCCCGAGCCGGAGCGATCTTGCGCGGGTCGGCGGTGATCCTGGGTACGGTTGCTGGACTATGGACATCGGCCGCACCGTGGTGACCGCGCAGGGGCTGCGCCGATGGGCCGTCGTGCTCGGACTCGTCCTGGTGCTGGCGGCGGTCCCGGTGGTGGTCAACGTCTGGCCGGTCCGGGCCGCCGGCGTCGACCCGGCCGATCTCCGCTCCCGGATCGCGGCCTCCGGCATTCAGGCCCATCAGGGGTACGCACAGAGCGCCGGCCTGCTCGGACTCCCCGCCCTGCCCAATCTCACCCAGGTGACCGCGCTGGTCAGCGGCACCACCGAGATGCGCACCTGGTACGCGGCACCGGACCGCTGGCGGGTCGACGTGCTGGGCGAGGGCACCGAGCACGGTCTCTACCAGACCCCGGAGGCCCAGTTCACCTGGGACTTCGGCGACAACCAGCTGACCCGGATCGAGGGCGCCCAGCCGGTACGGCTGCCCCGGGCGGCCGACCTCACCCCACCGGCGCTGGCCCGGCAGGTGCTGTCGGCCGCCGCCGGCGACAGCCTCACCCCGCTGGACGCCAAGCGGGTCGCCGGCGTGGAGGCGGCCGGGATGCGCCTGACCCCGGCCGGCACCGACACCACCGTCGCGCATGTGGACATCTGGGCCGATCCGGAGCACGGGCTGCCGCTGCAGGTCGAGGTGACCGCGCGGGGCGGGGCGCGGCCGGTGTTCGTCACCCGGTTCCTGGAGATCCGGTTCGGCGCGCCGGACGCCGGGGTGCTGACCCCGCCCGCGCCCCGGCCGGGCATCGGCTACTCGGTCGCCGAGGCGCCGGACGCGCTCAGCGCCCTCAACCGCGGCCAGCCCGCACCACTGCCGGCCACGCTGGCCGGGCTCCCCCGCCGGGACGCGGTCGCCGGCGTGTCCGCGGCCGGCGTGTACGGCGCCGGCCTCGCGTCGTTCGTCGTGCTCGCCCTGCCGGGACGCTCCGGCGGGCGGGCATTCCGGCAGATCACCACGTATGGACTGGAGGTGCCGGTGCCGGACGGAAACGAGGCCGCGGTGATCGAGACAGGGCTGTTGAACGTGCTCGCGGTCCGCAACCGGAACCGCACGTTCCTGGTCGCCGGGCTGGTCGGCCCGGACCTGCTGCGCCGGGTGGCCACCGGCCTGGCCGGAGTGACCGGATGACCGGGGTTGTTGGATGATCATCACGCACGATCTGACCAAGCGTTATGGCCGGACCGTCGCGGTCGACAGCGTCGAACTCGAGGTGCGCGAGGGTGACCGCTACGGGCTGCTCGGCCCGAACGGCTCCGGCAAGACCACCCTGGTCCGGATGCTGCTCGGCCTGGTCTTCGCGACCCGCGGCGAGATCGAGGTGCTCGGCCGGCCGGTCCCCAAGCGGATCCAGGAGGTGCTGCCGTCGATCGGCGCGCTGGTCGAGGGCCCCGGGGCGTACCCGCACCTGTCCGGCCGGGTGAACCTCACGCTCTTCGACGCGGCCGGCGCCGGCGGGCGGCGCAAGGATCGGCGGCAGCGGGTCAGCGACGCCCTGGAACGGGTCGGCCTGGCCGGTATCGATCGGCGCCCGGTCCGCAACTACTCGCTCGGCATGCGGCAGCGGCTCGGCCTGGCCGGCGCGCTGCTGCGCCAGCCCCAGCTGCTGATCCTGGACGAGCCCACCAACGGCCTCGACCCGCGGGGCATCCGGGAGATCCGGGACCTGCTCGACGAGCTCAACCGGGAGGGCACCACGGTGTTCCTCTCCAGCCACCTGCTCGCCGAGATCGACGCGTTCTGCACCCGGGTCGGTGTGATGGACCGCGGCCGGCTGGTGCTGCAGGAGGATCTCAGCTCGCTGCGCGCCCCGACCGGCCGGGTCACGGTCGGCAGCCCCACCCCGGAACGGGTGGTGGCGCTGCTCGACGGCCGGGTCGAGCACCGCGACGGCGAGGTGCTGACCGTCCGGCACGACGACCCGGGCGCGCTCAACGCGGAACTTGTCGCGGCCGGGGTGACGGTCACCGCGATCGCCACCGAACGCCGCACCCTCGAACAGGTCGTCCTCGACGCGACCACGACCAGCTCGGACCGCGTGGAGGCAGCCGGATGATCGGGGTCGAGCTGGCCAAACTGTTCCGGCGGCCACGGACGTACGTGATCGCGGCGCTGCTCTGCGCCCTGCCGCTGACCGTGGCGATCTTCCTGGCCACCACCCGGATCCCGCCGCCGCCCGGCCAGGGAGGCGCGTTCCTGTCAGCGGTGCTGAGCAACGGCGCGCTCTACCCGGCCGCCGCGATGGCCCTGGTGCTGCCGGTCTTCCTGCCGGTGTCGGTCGCGGTCCTGGCCGGTGACGCGGTGGCCGGCGAGGCGTCCGCGGGCACGCTGCGCTACCTGCTGATCCGGCCGGTCAGCCGCTCCCGGCTGCTGGTCGCCAAGCTGATCTCGCTGGTCGCGTTCGTGCTGTTCGCGATCGTGTCGGTGCTGGTCACGTCGTACCTGACCGGGATTCTGCTGTTCGGGGTGTCGACCAGCTCGGCCGGTGTCGCGCTGCCACCCGACGTGACCTCGCTGTCCGGCGTCACGATCAGCCCGGCCGGCCTGGCGCTGCGGCTGCTGGGCACGGTCGCGTACATCGTGATCTCGATGCTCGGGGTGGCCGCGATCGCCCTGTTCCTCTCCACGGTCACGGACTCCTCGCTGGGCGCCGCGATGGGCGCGCTGGCGGTCCTGGTGACCAGTCAGGTCCTGGTCACGCTGGACGCGGCCGCCGCGATCCGCCCGTACCTGCCGACCCGCTACTGGCTTGCCTGGGTCGACTTCTTCCGCGACCCGGTCCTCTGGCGCGACATCGAACGCGGCGCCGGCATCCAGCTCGTCTATCTGGCCGTTCTGCTGGGAGCCGCCTGGGCCAACTTCCTGACCAAGGACGTCGCCAACTGAGGGCACCGCTTCCGGGCGCCAGGTCCGCTGCGGCTCAGGTGCCCTATTCGGTACGAATACGGAGCGCTCGCCCGCAGGCTACGAGCCACGTCCCGCCCGTGCGGCCCCGCGACGCCGCCGCCACTCACGACCGTGCCGCGCCCCAGACCCCGGCTGGTTCACCGGGGTGTCTCAAGGCCGGTGAGACACCCCTCAGCACCAGCCGGGAACCGCGACGCCGCCGCGGGTCACGACCGTGCCGCGCCCCAGACTCCGGCTGGTTCACCGGGGTGTCTCGAGGCCGGTGAGACACCCCTGAGAGCCAGCCGATAACCCGGCGGCGTGGGGTCAGCTGGCGCTGGTGGGGCAGGTCGTGGGTTCGGACAGAGGGGTGGGGCTCAGGGCGGTCAGGACCAGGGCCACCACGTCCGGGTCGGTGGGGAGTTCGCTGTGGGCCACCCGGGCGGCGGGGCACAGACCCTGGAGCGAGAGGTTGACCGCGCCGGACAGGCGAGCCGAATCGGGGGGCTGGACGGTCTCGTCGTTCTCGGTCCAGATCGACAGCCACGGGAGGCCGGACGGCAGGGAGCCGGTGATCCCGCGCAGCAGGTCGCTGCCCGGGGCGAGCTGGCGGCACGCCTGCGGGCAGGCGTCCGGGGCCAGGGCGGCGCCGACGCCGGCGATCCGGGCGCCGTGCAGCGGGGAGCCGAGCGTGACGATCCGGCGGGCCACCTCGGCGCCGGCGTGCCGGTCGACCCAGAGGCGGGTGACCACTCCCCCGGCGGAATACCCGATCACGTCGACCGAGGGCGCGCCGGCGCGCAGCGCGTCACGGACCGCGGTGTCCAGCGTGTCGGCCTGTGCCAGCAGGTCGCCGGTGCCGTCGCCGGGCAGGGTCAGCACGTCGGCGGTGCGGCCCTCGGCTTGCAGCCGGGCGGCGAGGCTGGTGAGCGCGGTCCGGCTGCCGCCGTACCCCGGGACCAGCAGCACGGTGCCCGGCCGGGCCTGGTCGGGGCGGGTGCCGTCGTCACCGCCACCGGCGCCGACGAGCCGGACGCCCAGCACGATGAGCAGCGCGACGACAACGCCGGCGACGCCGAGGAGCAGGGACCGCCGACGTGGTGACATCACCCCATCATGGCGCAGCGATCGTGGCACGGCCCGCCGCTCCCGGACGGCTGGGCGTTCGGCGTCGAGCGCCGGCGGTTCGCGGCCGTGGCTCCGCCATCGAGCGTCAGCGCTCCGCGGCCGCCTGCAAGCGGGCAGCCAGGGCGGCGACCTCGGCGCGCAGTTCGGACGGCTTCTCCACGGTGAACTCCCAGCCGAGGCCGGCCAGCATCTGCGCCATCCCGTCCAGGCGCTCCGCGCGGGCGGTCATCCGTACCCGATAATCATCAGCTTGGACCAGGGTCGCGACCGTCGCCGGGATCCGTCTGCGGGCCTCGTCGAGGCCGGTGTGCAGCAGCACCGACACCTCGTGCCGCCAGGCACCGGCCGCGAGCCCGGCGGCCACCTGCGCGCCGGGGTCGAACCCGGCCGGCACCTCGAAGACCCCCTCCCCCGCGACGGCCCCGCTGATCCGGTCGAGACGGAACGTCCGCACCTCACCCCGGTCGTGATCGCGCCCGGTCACGAACCACTTGCCGCCGTGGAAGACCAGGCCGTAGGGGTCGAGGCCGCGCACCGCCGGATCCGCGCCGGGCTTGGCATAGGTGAACGTGACCGGCCGGTGCTCCCGGGCCGCACCGGCCAGGGTGAGCAGCGTGTCGGTGTCCGGATTGGCACCTGCCGGCGCGGGTCGCCCGGCGGCGAAGTCGAGGGTGGCCAGCAGCGCGTCGATCCGGGCGCGCAGGGCCGCCGGCAGCACCCGCTGGATCTTCGCGAGGGCGGTCTCCCCGGCGGCCGCGGTGGTGACCAGACCCGCCCGGCGCCCGGCGACCAGGCCGAGCAGCACGGCCAGGGCCTCGTCGTCGGTGAGCATCAGCGGCGGCAGCCGATAGCCGGGTGCCAGCGTGTACCCGCCATACCGCCCGCGCCGCCCCTCGACCGGGATGCCCAGGTCGGCGAGGTGTCCCGCATACCGCCGGACGGTGCGCTCGTCGACACCGAGCCGCTCGGCGAGCTGCCCGACGGTGGCACCGGCCGGACTGGCCTGGAGCAGCTCGAGCAGTCCGAGCACCCTTCCGAGTGACTGTGGCATGGGCCACACAGTATACCGGGCGGAAGCTGCCCGGTATAGCGCCTAGCGTTCTCCTCATGACGACATACGTGCTGGTACCGGGGTTCTGGCTGGGCGGCTGGGCGTGGGACGAGGTGGCCGCGGCGCTGCCCGGCGAGGTGCACACGTTCTCGCCCGATCTCGGACCGGGCATCGGGATCGAGGACCACGTCACCCAGCTCGCCGACGTGCTGCGCGGCCTCGACGACGTGATCCTGGTCGGACACAGCTACGGCGGGATGGTGATCACGGCGGCCGCCGACCGGGTGCCGGAGCGGGTGGCCCGCCTGGTCTACGTCGATTCCGGCCCGATGCCGGACGGGATGTCCCAGGCCGATTTCGACGGCTCGCCGCCGCACGCGGTCGACGGCTTCATCCCGGTGCCGGCCGAGGCGCCGCCGACCGCCGCGGGCTTCGACTGGGCGGTGGTCCGCGAGCGGGGCCGGCCCCAGCCGGTGGCCACCGCGACCGACCCGGTCCGGCACGGCTCGGCGTGGCAGAAGATCCCGCGGACGGCGGTGCTCTGCTCGTTCACCGAGGCCCAGCTGCGCGGGATGGCCGGGTCGGTGCCCGCGTTCGCGCTGATGGTCGACGGCGACTGGACCTATCGCGAGCTGCCCACCGGCCACTGGCCGATGTTCTCCGAACCGCAGGCGCTCGCCGACCTGCTGAGCGCCTCCGCCACCGCACACAGCTGAGCCCGCCGCCCGTCCACGTCATCCCGGTCCAGATCACCCCGGCCCCGATCGCCGCGCTGGGCTCGGCCGCCGGGCCGGGTATCGGGCCGGCCGGGCCGGGGTATCGGGCCACGAGCCACGTCCCGCGGTGGCCGCACGCCACACCGCTGCCACCCAAGACCGCAGCGCGACGTGGGGACTTTCGGCGCGCTCCGCACCCAAACTCGACACACACACCGCCGGCGAGGGCGGCGTGGGGAGTTCGGGTGCGGGCGCGCCGGGTGGGGCTTGCCGTAGGGGAGTTGCGGGCCGGTCGCCCCGGGGGCTTGGGCCGAGAGGCCTCCGGCGGGGGCTCGGTATTCGTACCGGAAAATGACGGTCGCGAGGGGCGGCGGACCTGGCGCGGACCGCCGGGGGTGACCGCAAGTGAACACCGGCCTCGCGCGTGCGGAACAGCAGCTAGGCGCGCGTGCCGTGACGAACCGCGTTGTGACCGGAAACGGCCGCGCAGAACGGGCCCCGCAGCGCCGCCCACTGCAGCAGCATGATCGTCTTGGCGTCGGCGATCTCACCGGTCTCGATCTGTGTGAGGGCCTGCGCGAACGGCAGCTCCACCGCGGCGATGTCCTCGCCCTCGTCGGCAAGCCCGCCGCCGGCGCCGACCCGGGACGCCGCGGAGTACGGCGCCGCGAAGCAGTGGATCCGCTCGGTGACCGATCCCGGACTGGTCCACACCACGAAGACCGGCTCCAGCTCGCCGATCGCCACGCCCAACTCCTCGCTCGCCTCCCGCCGGATCGCGGCGGCCGGGTCGTCGCCGTCGAGCAGCCCGGCCGCGGTCTCGACGAACATGCCGTCCGGATGTCCGTTCACGTACACCGGATAGCGGAACTGCCGGGTGAACAGCACGGTCTCCCGCTCCGGGTCGTAGAGCAGGACCGTCGCGCCGTCGCCCCGGTCGTACGTCTCGCGCTGCTCACTGGTCCACTGCCCGTCGCCGCGGCGGTAGTCGTAGGTGGTGCGGCGCAGCACGTGCCAGGCCGTGGCGAGCAGTTCCACGTCGCGCACGATCACGTCCGGATTGCCGGTCAGGTCGCGGCCCACCTGATCCAAACCGGTCCGGCCGCGGGCGTCGGGAAGGTCGATGCCAGGTCGCACAGTCATGGGCGTAACCTACAACCGGAAACGCGCATGAGTCGACAATAATGAGGAGAAACACGGATGCTGGCCGCGGAGCGACGCGACGTCCTGCTGTCCCGCCTGCACGCCGACGGCAAGGTGGTCGCCAAGCAGATCGCCGCCGAGCTCGCCGTCACCGAGGACATGATCCGCCGTGACCTGCGCGAACTCGCCGCCGCGGGCCTCTGCCAGCGGGTCTACGGCGGCGCGCTGCCGCTCTCCCCGGCCGCCGCCGACTACGCGACGCGCACCACCGTCGCCACCTCCAGCAAGGAACGGGTCGCCGCCGCGGCCGTCGCACTGATCCGGCCTGGCAGCACCGTCCTGCTCGACGGCGGCACCACCGCCCTCGCGGTCACCGCCGCCCTGCCGCTCGGTCTGACCGCCACGATCGTCACGCACAGTCCCACCGTGGCCGCCGCGCTGGTCGGCCATCCATCGGTCGAGGTCTACGTGCTCGGTGGCCGTCTCTTCAAACACTCCGCGGTGACCTGCGGCGCCGCAACCGCGGAGGCCGCACGGGGGATCGCCGCCGACCTGTTCCTGCTCGGCGTCGCCGGCGTGCACCACGAGGCCGGCCTCACTACGGGTGATCCTGACGAGGCCGCGATGAAGCGGACCCTCGCCGGGCGCGCCGCGGAGACCTACGTCCTGGCGAGCGCCGAGAAGATCGGCGCGGCCGCGGCGTTCACGGTCCTGCCGCCCGCCGAGGTCAGCGGCATCATCACCGACCTGCCGGACCACCCGGCGTTGCGACCGCTGCGCACCGCCGGCGTCGCGATCATCCCGGCCTGAGGACCCTTTCCGGTACGACGGTGAGCGCCCAGAAGCCCTTCCACCACGGCCCGCAAAGGCGCCTCGGTGAGGGCCGGCCGCCGCGTGGTCACCCGCCGCACGCTACCGGCAACGCCCGCCCGGCGATCCGCCCCGCAGGTCAGGGGTGAGCGGACGTGCCACCGATTCGCGTTCGGGTTTCCGGATGTCTGCTGTGGGCACATCAAGGGCAGCGACATCCCCCGCTGACAGAGGAGGCCCCCGAGATGGCTAGCACCGAGCAGGACGTCAACCGCAGCGCGAAGAGCGGCCGCTTCGTCAAGGAGTCGACCACCACGCGCTCCCCCAAGACCACGACCACCGAGCACGTCGGCAAGGACCACGGCGACCGCGAGGTGAACCGCAGCACCAGCACCGGCCGGTTCGTCAAGAAGACGACCACGGAGCTGCACCCCGCGACGACCGAGACCCAGAAGGTCTGACCGCCGGTTCCTCGCCGCCCTCCGCCCCACGCGGAGGGCGGTTCCATGTCCGGGCCCCGTAGGTGGAGGCGATCAGCCGGTGACGGCGGCGGCCAGCAGATGCCGCGCCGAGGTCATACCGGCATCTTTCCCCACGAACATGGTGACTGCTCGCACGGTTTATCGCCCTCGGGGACGGGCACTCCACCAGACGTATCCCTGGTTAGAGGAGTGAGAGAAGCGATGGCTGCACGTAAGACTCAACCGACCACCAGCCCGAGCTACACCGTTCCCGGCCTCAAACCGGACACCGCCGGTGACGTCATCGCTGTGCTGCAGGACCGGCTCAACGCCCTGAACGACCTGGCGCTGACCCTCAAGCACGTGCACTGGAACGTCGTCGGCCCGCACTTCATCGCGGTGCACCAGATGCTCGACCCGCAGGTCGACGCGGTGCGCGTCATGGTCGACGACATCGCCGAGCGGATCGCCACGCTGGGCGGTTCCCCGGTCGGCACGCCGGGCGCCCTGGTCGCCCAGCGCTCCTGGGACGACTACGCGATCGGCCGCGCCGACACCACGTCGCACCTGGCCGCGCTCGACATCGTCTACACCGGCGTGATCGAGTCGCACCGGGAGGCGATCGCGAAGACCGAGGAGTCCGACCCGGTCACCCAGGACCTGCTGATCGGCCAGTCCGGCAAGCTCGAGCAGTACCACTGGTTCGTCCGCGCCCACGTGGAGTCCGCGGACGGCACGCTACTCACCGCCGGCGTCAGCGACGAGAAGACCGCTGCCAAACGCGGCAAGCGCTGATCCCGCACGATTCAGGCCGCCGGTTGGTTCCGGCGGCCTTTTTCGTACGTACGAAATCGGACCCGGCCCGGAGAACCAGCCTCCCGTCAGTGACCGGAACGATCGGCCCGGAGGGGTGCCCGGCCGCGTCAGAGGCCCGCGGTGACGCGGCCCGCGGCTGCAACAAAATGCAAACATCGAAGTTTCTTGTACGTTAATCGATGTGCTCCTATGCTCCGAAGGAAAGCGCTTTCCCGCACTACATCCCCAGGAGAGCAGTCCATGAAGAGAGCACTTGCCCTAGCGAGCGGCACCGCGATCACCGCCGCTGCCGTCGCCTTCGCCATGCCCCTCCCCCAGGCATCGGCGGCGGCGGTCGGCACCGCGACCGGATACGCCAGCGTCAACGGCGGCACCACCGGTGGCGCCGGCGGGACCACGGTCCGGGCCACCACCGGCACCCAGATCCACACCGCGCTCTGCAACCGGGCCAGCAGCAGCACCCCGATCACCATCGAGGTCGAGGGCACGATCAACCACGGCAACACCACGAAGGTCTCCGGCGCCAGCTGCAACACCGCCGCCGACAAGATCGAGCTCAAAGAGGTCAGCAACATCACGATCGTCGGGGTGGGCGGCGGCGCCGTCTTCGACCAGCTCGGCATCCACATCCGGGACGCCAGCAACATCATCATCCAGAACGTGACGGTCCAGAACGTCAAGAAGTCCGGCTCGCCGACCTCCAACGGCGGCGACGCGATCGGCATGGAGACCAACGTCCACAACGTCTGGGTGGACCACGCCACGCTGCTGGCCTCGGGCGGCGAGTCGGCGGGCTACGACGGCCTGTTCGACATGAAGGACAACACCCAGTACGTCACGCTCTCCTACAGCATCCTGCGCAACTCCGGCCGTGGCGGCCTGATCGGCTCCGGTGACAGCGATCTCGCCAACGGCCCGGTCACGTTCCACCACAACTTCTACGAGAACATCGACTCGCGCACCCCGCTGCTGCGGGGCGCGACCGCGCACATCTACAACAACTACTACCTCAGCCTGAACGAGTCCGGGATCAACGCCCGCGCCGGCGGCAAGGCGAAGGTGGACAACAACTACTTCCAGAACTCCAAGGACGTGCTCGGCACGTTCTACACCGACCTGCCCGGGTACTGGCAGGTCGCCGGCAACACGTTCGACAACGTGACCTGGTCGGCCGTGGCCTCCGACAACAACCCCGCCGGCCCGAATCCGGTCTCCAACACGACCGTGAGCATCCCTTACGCGTACGTGCTGGACAGCGCGTCGTGCGTCCCCGCGATCGCCCGCGCGACCGCCGGCTCGGGCACCGGACTGAAGACCTCGGACGGCAAGTGCGCCACCACTGCTCCGACCGCGTCGCCGACCAGCTCACCGACGGTCTCGCCCACCGTGTCGCCGACCGTGTCGCCGACGGCCAGCCCGTCGCAGCCCAGCGGCACCAACCTCAGCCTCGCCTCGGGCGCCGGCGCCGACGGGTCGAGCAAGGCCAGCGGCACCAGCTACGGCAACGTCCGCGACGGCAGCCTGACCACGTACTGGTCCCCGAGCGGCACCACCGGCGACATCTCGATCAAGTGGGGCTCGGCCACCACCGTCGCCCGGATCAACCTGCGCGAGGCGTCCGGCGCCACCGGCCTGATCGGCGCCTACCAGGTCCTCAACGGCACCACCGGCGCGGTCCTGACCTCCGGCACCGGCGCCGGCGTGATCAGCTTCCCGGCCACCGCCCTCACCAAGATCACCTTCAAGATCACCAGCGCCTCCGGCACCCCCAAGGTCGCGGAGTTCGAGACCTACGCCTCCTGACCCCAGCTGGCCCTCAGGGGTGCCTCACCCATCGGGAGGCACCCCTGACAACCAGCCGGCGACCCGCAAGCGCGCCGCTCACCCACCCGGCTGGTCTCCAGGGGTGCCTCGCACGCCGGGAGGCACCCCTGGAGACCAGCCGAGGCCCGGCAGCGACGAGCGGCCCGGACCACGGTGGTGGCGGGTCAGGGGGTCAGGGGGTCTCGAGGGTCAGGGTTACCTGGGCTACCGCGTCGTCGGACATCAGGTCGCGGCGCAGGTGGGAGGCGTGCTCGACCAGGTTGCCGGCCGGGCTGTCCCGGACCGCGCGGGTCGGTGTCACCCACAGGTTGACCAGCAGCTGCGACGGGCCGACCCACACCGCGTGCATGTCGTCGATCTTCTCGACCCAGGACTCGGCGGCCACCTTGGCGCGGATCGGGTCGAGCACGTCGTCCGGCGCCGACTCCTCCAGCAGCAGGCCCTTGGAGCGGCGGGCCAGCAGGTACGCCACCACGATCAGCAGCAGGCCGATCGTCATGCTGCCGATCGCGTCCCAGCCCGCCCAGCCGGTCCCGGCGTGCAGGACCAGCGCGGCCAGGGCGATCGCGAGACCGATCAGCGCGGCGGTGTCCTCGAGGAAGACCGTGGTGGCGCTCGGGTCGGAGGCGTGCCGCAGGTGGTGCCGCAGGGTCCGGTTCTGCTGCTTGGCGTCGCGGCGCAACTGCTTGTGCGCGGTGTACCAGGAGTAGCTCTCGAACACCGCGGCCACCACGAGCACGCCGACGCCGATCCACAGCGATTCGACCGCCTCCGGCATCAGGATGCTGCGCACGCCCTCGCCGATCGACAGCACCCCGCCGACCAGGAAGATCCCCAGCGCTGCCAGGAACGTCCAGAAATAGCGCTCCTGTCCGTACCCGAAGGGGTGTTTGCTGTCCGGCTCCCGGAGGGAGCGCTTGAGGCCGATCAACAGCAGGATCTCGTTGCCGGTGTCCGCGATGGAGTGGGCGGCCTCGGCCCACATCGACGCCGAACCGGTCAGCAACCCGGCAATGATCTTCGCGATCGCGATGGCGCCGTTCGCGACCACCGCGACGATCACGGTCCACTTGCTGTCACCGCCCTCCGAGGAATTCTCGGAACCGGAAGAGGGCTGATCGAGGCGTTTTTCGTCCACAGCGGCGTTGTCCACAAGCTCGCGGTACCCGGCTTGACCCGCGCGCACACCCGGGTAGCGTCTCCAGGAGCGCTGCAGTGTCCCGCATCATGGAGGTCGTCGTGTCCGTGCTACCCATCCGGAAGATCGGTGACCCGGTGCTGCGCCTGGCCGCCGCGCCGGTGTCCGATTTCGACGCCGAGCTCAGCCGACTGGTCGACGACCTGACACAGACCCTGGCGGAGTCGCGCGGCGCCGGGCTGGCCGCGCCGCAGATCGGGGTCAGCCTGCGGGTCTTCGCGATCAACCCGGACCTGCCGGGCAACGATCTGCGGCTGGACCACCTGGTCAACCCGGTGCTGGAGTTCCCCGACGAGGAGGATCAGCGGGGTCCGGAGGGCTGCCTGTCGATCCCCGGCGTCTATCTGGACACCAAGCGCCGGCTCAATGCCGTCGCCAAGGGCTACACCAAGCACGGCGACCCGGCCCAGGTCGTCGGCCAGGGCCTGCTGGCCCGGTGCATGCAGCACGAGACCGACCACCTCGACGGGATCCTGTTCCTCGACCGGCAGGACGCCGACGACCGGCAGCGGCTGCTCGACACGCTGCGCGAGGCCGCCTGGTTCGAGGGCGTGCCGGTCCCGGAGCTGCGGGTCAGCCCGCACTGATGACGTCGACCGGCATTCTGGAGGAGGTGGTGGTCCGGGCAGCCGGCCAGGGTTGACGCGACCGGGTGACTCCGCGCCCGTACCCCTGGGATTTGCACCCTCTGCCGTGATGCGATCCCACCGGCCGCACCACCGCATCGCCCGGAGGAGAACCCGTGAAGCACCGCCTCGCCGCCCTGGCGGCCCTCTCGCTCGCCCTGACCGGCTGCGGGTTCGTCAACAACGCCGACGCCAGCCCCCGGTCCGCCGCCCGGACGACCACGCGGGAACCGGCCGCGGCCCAGCAGGTCGGCAACGCCGCGTCGGTGAAGGACGACGGCGACATCCCGGACCCGTGCACGCTGCTCTCCGAGGACGACATCAGCACCCTGACCAACCGCAAGGTCAGCCAGATCGACGAGGACGGCGCGAACGCCGGTGACGCCACCCGGTACTGCCAGTGGCAGCAGGACGGCGGCCAGCTCGCGGTCTTCCTGAGCCGCACCACCGCGGCGGAGTTCCAGGTCACCGTCGCCGAGGCGGAGCCGGTCGAGGACCTCGGCGATCAGGCGTACGCGCACTCCGGTCACCTGTACGTGCTCTTCGGGACGGTGCAGATCGACGTCTACGCGCACGGCGGCACCGAGAAGCAGAACCTGTCCGACGAGAAGGACGTGGCCGAGGCCCTGCTCCCGAAGATCTAGCCGATCAGGCGCGGGGCCAGCAGTTCCTCCGGCACCGGGCCGCTGCCGATCCTCGCGATCAGGGCGCGGGCCCAGGCGGTCAGCGCGGCCACCGGGATCCGGTGCGGGCTGCTTTCGGCGTACGGTTCGATCCGGTCCGCCGCGCGTGTCAGCAGGCGCACCGCGCCGACCTCGTTGCCCCGCCGCAGGTGGGTGACCCCGACCGCGAGCTGGGCCAGGCCCTTCCACAGCTCCCGGGTGTCGTCGTCGCAGGCCTTCCACGCACCCTCGAGGACCTCGTGGGCGTGGAACGGCCGGCCGGCGGCGAGCAGGCTCTCGGCCTCGCGCAGCGCCTCGTCCGGCGGGAGCACCAGGTCTTCCGGGGTGGTCGGCACGCCGGGCAGCCCGTGCGGGAGCGGGCGACCCAGCCCGTCGCGGGGACGCGAGTTGCGGGCCCGCCCGGCCGCGTCCCGGTCCCGGGCGGTTCCTGGCACGTCCGGTGCAGTGTTCATGCCTCTCATAGTGCCCCCTGGTAGGTCCGGGACCTTCGGCCTGGCGGGCCGGGTGCTGTCGCCCTGCCCCGGAGATCGGTGGAAGTGACCTTCGGCCCGCCGGGCCGGGTGCTGTTGCCCTGCCCCGGGAGATCGACGGAACCGAGGATGGACGGCAGAGACGAAGGGAACCTGCCATGCGGACCACTGGGATCGTCGTCGGTACCGACGGCACCACAACGAGCGACGCGGCCGTCGACTGGGCGGCCCGGGAGGCACACCGGCGCGGCCTGACCCTGCGGGTCGTGCACGCCTTCGACTGGGACTGGCGCGAATCCCGCGTCCCGGTCGGCGAGCACCACCTGGACGCGGCCCGCCGGCAGGCCGAGGATGTCGTCGCGGCCGCGGTGGACCGGGTCCAGCGGGTCGCCCCCGGGCTCACCCCGCAGACGTTCACCCTGATCGGACCGGCCGTCCCCCGGCTGCTCGAGTCGGCCCGCGGCGCCCAGCTGCTGGTCCTGGGCCGGCGCGGCCGCGGCGGCTTCACCGGGATGCTGCTCGGCTCCACCGCCCAGCGGGTCGCCACCCACGCGCCGTGCCCGGTCATGGTGATCGGCGAGCAACCGGCCCCGGACGCGCCGATCGCCGCGGGAGTCGACGACTCCCCCAGCGCCGACCTGGTCCTGGAGACCGTCTTCGGCGCCGCCGCCGACCAGAACTGCCCGATCACGGTGATCCGCGCCTGCCCGCCGGCCCTCCCGGCCTGGCTCACCACCGACCCGCCCGCTCTGGACGACGGCGAGCTCGACCGTCTGGAGGAGCAGCTGGCCCCGTGGCGCGCCAAGTTCCCGGATGTGCCGGTCCAGGTGGCGCTGACCCACCACACCCCACCGGCCGCCCTGATCGCGGCGTCCCACCGGGCCCGCCTGATCGTCGTGGGCAGTCACGGACACGGCCGGGTCTCCGGATCGCTCGTCGGCTCGACCAGCCTGCAGCTGCTGCACCACGCCGCCTGCCCGGTCCACATCGCCCGCACCGCCCCGGAGTGACCGGCGCTGACCCCGGCTGGTGCTCGGGGGTGTCTCCGCCGCCTCGAGGCACCCCTGGGGGCCAGCCGGGAGCGTGGAGTGACAAACGACGCTTTGACATCAAGCGGGGTTGAGGTTTTACCGTCGCGTGGTGGATCTGGGAACAGTGCGGGAATCGGGTGTCGGCGAGCGGCTCAAGGGGGCCTTCCGCCGGTATCCGACCGGGGTCGCGGTGATCAGCGCGGTCGGGCCGGACGGGCCGGTCGGGCTGACCGCCTCGAGTGTGGCGTCGGTGTCGGTGTCGCCGCCGGCCCTGTCGTTCTCGGTCATGGGCACGCGGTCGGCGCGGATCCTGCTGGACGCGCCGAGCTTCGTCGTCCACCTGCTCGGCACCCGGCACGTCGCGCTGGCCCGGGAGTTCGCGCACTCCGCCGGTGACCGGTTCACCCCGGAGCAGGGGTGGAGCACCCTCCCGTCCGGCGAGCCGGTCCTGTTCGACGCGGTCGCCGCGCTGCGGGCCGCGCCGCTGCACCTGGTGCCGGTGGGTGACGCGACGCTGGTGGTGGCGTCGGTGCTCGAGGTGTTCCACGGCCCGGACGACGACCGGCCGCTGATCCACCACGCCCGGACGTTCGTCACCGCCGCCCGTCTGTGACCGGGCGAACCTGATCCAACGCTTCGTCCAGCACGGTGTTCGGAACGATCAGGTCGGCCCGGTCCCGGGTGGCCACGATCAGCCCGGCGTTGTGCTCGTCGGTGCCGGTGGCCCAGGCGATCGCCTCCGCCTGCGGTTTGCCGAAGCGCACGTGCCGCTCGACCAGACGGCGCACCCGTTCCTCCTGCGCCAGGTCGACGTACCAGATCTCGTCGAACCGGCGGCGGGCGTCGCACCAGCGCGGCTCGTCGACCAGCAGGTAGTTGCCCTCCGAGATGATCAGCCGGGCGGCGCGGGGTACCGGGATCGCACCGGCCAGCGGCTGTTCGAGCAGGCGCTCGAAGCTGGGGGCGTACACCAGGTCGTCCTCGTCCTCCCGCAGTCGGCGCAGCAGCGCCGCGTACCCGGCGGCGTCGAAGGTGTCCGGCGCGCCCTTGCGGTCGCGCCGGCCGAGCCGGTCGAGTTCCCCGTCGGCGAGGTGATAACCGTCCATCGGTACGTGCGCCACCGGCACCCCGGCCCGCGCCAGCGTCCGGACCAGCGCCTCCGCGAGGGTGGTCTTGCCGGCCGCCGGAGCGCCGGTGATCCCGAGGACGGCCCGTCGCCCGCCCGCGGCGAGCGCGCCGGCCCGGTCCACCAGGCCGGCGAAAGTGATGGTCATGCCGGTCGGGCGCTGAGATGGCCGGCGATGAACTGCCGCGCGTGCCGGGCCAGGTCCTCGCCGTCGTCCCAGAGGTTGCGCCAGATGGACAGGTCGGCGGAGAGGCCGGGCGCGACCACCGCGGACGAGAACGACTCGAAGGTGATCGGGCCGGTGTAGCCGATCGCGCCGAGCGCGTGGAAGAACGACGTGAAGTCCAGGTGCCCGGAGCCCAGGTAGCCCCGGTGGTTCTCGCCGACGTGCACGTAACCGAGGCGGTCGGCGGCGTCCAGCACCGGCCGTACCATGTCGTTCTCCTCGATGTTCATGTGGTACGTGTCCAGGTGGATGACCACGTTGTCCTCGCCGATGTCGTCGGCCAGGCGCAACGCGTCGCGCGCGGTGTTCACCACGTTCGTCTCGTACCGGTTGCAGATCTCCAGGCCGAGGGTGACGCCGGTGCCGCTGGCCTGCTTGGCCAGCTCGCGCAGCACGGTGACCACGTTGGCCCGGCCGGCCGTGCTCAGCGGGCGGGCGTAGCTGCCGAACGCGCTGTAGAGCGCCCCGGTCAGGTGGCTGGCGCCGATCCCGGCCGCGATCGTCAGGGAGTCCTGCAGCAGGCGCTCGCCGCGGGCCACCACGGCGGGGTCGTCGCTGGAGATGTCGGCGTCCATCGCCAGGCCACGGGAGCAGGCGACCTTGAGACCGGCCGCGTCCAGCTCGGCCCGGGTCCGGGCGACGTCCAGGTTCAGGGAGTCGTGCAACGAGAACTCGATCAGGTCGTACCCCGAAGATTTTGTCTTCTGGATCGCGGTCGTGACCGAGGCCGGGGCGGTGTCGCCGACCCAGACGAGGGCGTGCACACCGAGCGGATTGCGGATGTCCATGGGGGTCTCCTTCACTGAATGGCGCCGGTGATCAGACCGACGATCTCCTGGCCGGTGGTGTCGGCGGTGCGGCGGCCGCCGACGCAGCGGCCCGCGCGCATCACCCAGACCTGGTCGGACAGCCGCATGACCTGGTCGAAGTTGTGGCTGATGAGCAGCACGGCGCGGCCGTCGTCGCGGAGCTTGGTGATCAGCTCCTCGACCCGGGCGGTCTCCTGGACGCCGAGGGCCGCGGTCGGCTCATCCATGATCACGAGCTGGGAGCTGAAGCCGGCCGCGCGGCAGATCGCCACCGCCTGCCGCTGCCCGCCGGAGAGCCGCCGGACCCGGCTGCCGACCGCGGGCACGTTCACCGCCAGGGTCGCGACCATCTCCCGGGCCTGCCGCTGCATGCGGCGGCGGTCCAGCAGACCGAAAGGACCCATCTTGTGTACGAGCTCACGGTTCAGGAACAGGTTCTGCCACACGGTCAGGTCCTCGACCAGCGCCAGGTTCTGGTGCACCGTCTCGATGCCCTGCTCCCGGGCGTCCTCGGGGGACTTCAGGTGCAGTGACTCGCCGCGCATCGTGATGGTGCCGTGGTCCGGGCGGTGCACACCGGCGATGCAGCGGACCAGTGTCGACTTGCCGGCGCCGTTGTCGCCGACCAGGGCGGTGATCTCCCCCTCGGCGACGGTCAGGGAGACGTCTTTCAGGGCTTGGACGCTGCCGAAGGCCAGGGAGACGCCGTCGGCACTCAGCAGAGCACTCATTTCTGGAACCTCGTGAGTAGGGCCGCGAGGACGACGACGAAGCCGACGGCCAGGGGCTGGTAGAACTGCGAGACGCCGAGCAGGGTGAGGCCGTTGGTGAGCGCGGTCAGCAGCAGCGCGCCGATCACCGGGCCGGCGATGGTGGCCCGCCCGCCGAGCAGGCTGACCCCGCCGAGGACGACCGCGGCCACCGAGTTGAGCAGGAAGGACGTGTTCGAGGCGGGTTCGGCGGCGCCGACCCGGGCGACGAGCAGGATGGCGGCGAGACCGGCGAGGAGGCCGGACACCGCGTACACCGCGATCTTGATCCTGTCGGTGTTGATGCCTGTCGCGTTGGCCGCCTCGCGGGAGCCGCCGGTGGCCAGCACGTGGGTGCCGAACCGGGTCCAGAACACCAGCACATGGGCGATGATCGCGACCACCGCGGCGATCAGCACGGTCCAGCCGAACACGCCGATCCCGCCGGTGGAGAGCTGGAGCAGGGTGGTGTCGATGACGGTGACCGGCTTGCCGTCGGCGAGGATCAGTGCGGCGCCGGAGGCCGCGGAGAGCATGCCGAGCGTGACGATGAAGTCGGTGATCCGGCCCTTCGCGATGACCAGCCCGTTGATCAGGCCGGTGACCGCGCCGACCGCGACCGCGACCAGGCAGGACCAGGTCAGGCCCCAGCCGTGCGAGTACGCCTGGCCGAAACCGACCGCCCCGAGGGTCATCATCGACGCGACCGACAGGTCGATGCCACCGGTGGCGACCACGAACGTCTGCCCCACCGCCAGGATCACCAGGATCGCGGCGGCGACCAGCATCGAGGCGATGTTGCCGGTGCTCAGGAACGTCGGGTTGAGGATCTGGAAGACGATGACCAGCAGGACCAGCCCGATCGCGGCGGCCCACTCGGCCCAGAAGCTGACGTCCTTGAGCCGTCCGGTGTTGAACCGCGGCGTAGCGGCGACAGTCGTCATGATCAGCTGCCCAGCAGGGTCTTGAACGGGTCGGCGTACGTGCCGAACGGCTTCGGCGTGGCGGCGAGCGCCTGGTCGGCGTTCTCCTTAGTGACCACCTCGACCGGCGCCTCGACGGTGGCCGGCAGCGTCTTGCCCTTCGCCGCGGCCTGGCACGCCTCCATGCCCATCAGCCCGATCGCGTACGGGTACTGCGCCACCACCGCGTCCACCTGACCGGCCTTGACCGCGCTCAGCGCGTCCTTGATCCCGTCGACGCTGATGATTTTGATCTGCCCGGTCTTCCCGGACGTCGCGACGGCGCGCGCCACACCCAGCCCCATGTCGTCGTTGGCGACGAAGAAGCCCTTGAGGTCGGGCTGGGCCCGCATCAGGTTGGTGGCCTGGGTAAGCGCCTCCTGGCGCTCCCAGTTGGCGGCGACCGTCTGCACCAGCTCGAGCTTGCCGGTGATCGCCTGGCTGAACCCGTCGATGCGCTGGCCGCTGGTGACGTCACCGGCGATGCCGCCGATCGCGGCGACCTTGCCACCGCCCGGCAGCAGCTTCAGCATCTGCTCGCCGGCCTGCTGCCCGGCCGAGGTGTTGTTGGTGCCGATGTAGGTGGCCGGCGCGGCGTTCGCGGCCTTCGCGGCGGCGGCCTCCACCGGGCTGTCGATGTTGACGATGGTCTTCTTCTTCGCTGCCAGCTGGGCGATGCCCTGGATCAGGTTGGTGCCGGAGATCGGGTTGACGATGTAGCAGGAGAAGTCCTGCCCGGCCAGGCCGGTGAGCTTGTCCGCCTGCCCGGTGGTGTCGGTGATCGAGTTGGCCGCCTGCACGGTCACCGCGGTGCCGGAGGTCTGCGCCTGCTCCTTGATGCCCTTCTCCATGGACTGGAAGAACGGGTTGTCGAGGCCCTTGATGACGGCCGCGACCTTGGCGGTGCCGGCCGTGGTGGCGTCGTCGTTCGACCCGCAAGCCGCGGCCGTGACCAGCACGGTGAGCGCCAGGCCGAAAGTGATCGGTATACGTGACACGGGGAGACCTCCCGAGGTGTGTCGTCGATGTTTCGTCTGATTACAGAGGCACTTATGACTTCTGTCAACCAAAACATCCGGGACTTACGTATGACGCCTACTCGTAATAGGATCTGCCGGTGTCCATGAGCGCGTCAGCAGTCCCGACCGTGGCCGGACTCGGTGCGGTGCTCCAGCTGTTCCGGGGCCGGCCGAGCCTGACCCGGGCCGATGTCATGCAACTGACCGGCCTGTCCCGGTCCACCGTCAACCAGCGCCTCGACGCGCTGCTCAGCGCGGCCCTGGTGGTGCCGAGCGGCGAGGGCTCACCGACCGGCGGCCGACCGGCCAGCCGGTTCACGTTCCACCACGACCGCGGCGTGCTGCTGGTCGCCGACATCGGCGCCACCGGCATGCGGACCGCGCTGTGCGACCTGCGCGGCACCGTGCTCGCCGAGCGCGAGCGGGCCATCGACGTGGCCGCCGGACCCGATCCGGTGCTCACCACGGCCGATACGATGTTCGGTGAGCTGCTGGCCGGCGCCGGGCGCACACCCGCCGAGGTGTTCGGGATCGGCCTGGACGTGCCCGGCCCGGTCGACTTCGACAGCGGCCAGGTGGTCAGCCCGCCGATCATGAGCGGCTGGGACCGGTACGACATCCCCGGCTGGTTCGCCGGCCGCTACGCCTGCCCGGTGCTCGTCGACAAGGACGTCAACGCGATGGCCTTCGGCGAGCAGCGCAGCGTCTACCCCGACGTCCGCCAGCTCTTGATGATCAAGGCGGGCACCGGCATCGGCGCCGGGATGATCCTGGGCGGCGAGATCTACCGGGGCGCCGACGGGGCGGCCGGCGACATCGGGCACATCCAGGTGACCGTCGAGGACGCCGACGTCGAGCCGGTCTGCCGATGCGGCAACACCGGGTGCGTCGAGGCCTATGCCGGCGGCTGGGCCATGGTCCGCGACCTGCGCGAGGCCGGCAAGGACGTGACCACGGTGGACGACGCGGTCGCCCTGGTCCGCACCGGCGACCTGCTCGCCGTGCGCCTGGCCCGCCGGGCCGGCCGGATCATCGGGCACGCCGTCGCCGACTCGGTCAGCCTGGTCAACCCGCGCGTCGTGGTGATCGGCGGGCAGCTCGCCCGGATCGAGGAGCAGCTGTTCGCCGGGATCCGCGAGATGGTCTACCGCCGCTCGCTGCCCCTCGCGACCCGCAGCCTGCAGATCGTGGCGACCCGGCTGGACAACCGCTCCGGACTGATCGGGCTGGCCCTGCTGCTGGCCGACGGCATCTTCGCGCCCGGCCGGGTCGAGGACCTCGTCGCCCGCGGCTGAGGCCTATCGTCACGGGGTGACCCCCATTCAGGTGATCCTCGACTGCGACCCGGGACACGACGACGCCCTCGCCCTGCTGCTCGCCACGGGTGATCCCCGGCTCCGCCTGCTCGGCGTCACCACCGTCGCCGGCAACCAGACCCTCGACAAGACCACCCGGAACGCGCTGCGGATCCTCGCCCTGGCCGGCGTCACCGGCGTACCGGTCGCGGCCGGCTGCGACCGCCCGCTGACCGGCGAGCTCACCGTCGCCGAGGACATCCACGGCGAGTCCGGCCTGGACGGCCCGGATCTCGACGGCCCCGTCGGTGAATTGTCCGGCCGGCACGCGGTCGACCTGATGCACCGCCTGCTGGTGGACTCGGCGGAACCGGTCACCCTGATCGCCACCGGGCCGCTGACCAACATCGCAACCCTGCTGACCCGGCACCCCGAGGTCCTCCCGCAGGTGCGCCGGATCGTCTTCATGGGCGGTTCCACCGACCGTGGCAACACCACGCCCTACGGCGAGTTCAACATCGTCACCGACCCGGAAGCCGCCGACATCGTGCTCCGCTCCGGCCTGCCGATCACCATGATCGGCCTGAACGTCACCCACCAGGCCCTGGCCACCACGTCGGTCATCGCCGAGTTCCGCGCCATGAACACCCGCCTGGGCACGATCTGCGCGGAGCTGATGACGTTCTTCGCCGCCACCTACCTGCGGGTCTTCGGCTTCGAACACCCACCGGTCCACGACCCGATCGCGGTCGCCGCCGTCCTCGACCCGTCGATCGTGCACACCGTCCCCGCCCCGGTCACCGTCGAACTGACCGGCACACACACCCGTGGCGCGACCGTCGTCGACCTCCACGCCCGCACCGGCCTCCCACCGAACGCCGACGTGGCGGTAGCCCTCGACGTCCCCGCCTTCTGGCACCTCCTGCTCACCACGATCCGCCAACTGCCCATTCCAAACCCCCTTTAGTACGAATAAGGAGCGGCCCTCCGCAGGCTACGAGCCGAGTCCCGTGATGGTCCCGCGCGACGCCGCCCCCACTCCCGGCCCGGCCGCGCCCCAGATTTCCGGCTGGTCCTCAGGGGTGCCTCGCGGGCTCGGACACACCCCCCAGAACCAGCCGGGATCTGGACGCGCGCCGCGGTCGGGAGTGGGGCGGTGTCGCGCGGGACCGTCACGGGACTCGGCTCGTAGCCTGCGGGCGGGCGCTCCTTATTCGTACTGAATAGGGGTTGAGCGGGAGAGGGCGGATTTGTCGGGTTTCCCGTTGGGGGTCAGCGGGGCCTGATCGATGATCGTTAACGACTGCGGGGTGGAGGCCGGGCCCAGGCGGGTGGTGACCAGGGCACGGAGGGCCGGCAGGTCCGGGGTGGCGTTCGGGGTGGGGACGATGTAGGCGTGGACGGACTCGCCGGTGTGGTCGTCGGGGCGGGCGACCACGTAGGCCTCGGCCACCGCGGGGTCGGTGGTGAGGAGCTGCTCGATCGGGCCGGCGTAGACCAGCGTGGCCTGGACGATGATCACGTCGCGGGTGCGGCCGTGCAGGTGGAGGTAGCCGTGGGCGTCGAGCGTCGCCAGGTCGCGGGTGCGGACCCAGCCGTCGACGAAGACCTCGGCCGACTCCGAAGGGTCCTGCCAGTAGGACGAGGCCTGTGCCGGAGTTCGCACATAGAGCTCACCGTCCCGGAGTGAGATCGCGGTGACCGGCGGCGGGCGGCCCACCGTACCGGCAAAAGCCGCCATCTCCCCCGGCGTCACCATCGCGATCATGCCGGTCTCGGTCTGGCCGTACCCGTGGAAGATGACCGGGCCGAGCACGTCGATCGCCGAGCGCAGCCGCGCCGGGGACAGTGGCGATCCGGAGACCATCAGCGCCCGCAGGCCGCTCAGGTCGGCCGGGTTCGCCTGTTGCGCGCGGACCAGCTGGTGCAGCTTGCCGACGGTGATCACGCTGGCGGTGGCCCGGTGCTCGACGAGCGCGTCCGGGAAGACCGGTCGTTGCGCGGCGACCAGGGTGCCGCCGGCGGCGAGCGTGAGGATGCCGTATTCCAGCATGACCTGGCTGCTCAGCGACCCGAAGACCAGGTAGCGGTCCAGCCGCCGGGCGAGCTCGGCGATCGCCGGTGGCCAGCGGTCCGGGTAGGGCGCCCACGCGGCCGACATCGCGGCGTACGTCTGCGCACAGCCCTTCGGGTTCCCGGTGCTCCCGCTGGTGTAGATGATCCGTGCGATGTCCTCGGCGCGCCCCGCCGCGACCAGCGGATCAGCGGGGAACCCGGCCAGCTGGGCCACGAACTCGTCGTCGATCAGCACCGCGTCGTCCCGTTCCAGCAGGTGGGCCAGCTGCCCCTCGGTGAGCCCGCCGGGCAGCCCGGACACCCGCGCGCCGACCGCGAACGCGGCGATCGTCGCGGCGAACGCCGGCGCGTTCACCCCGAGCCGCAGCGCCACCCCACGCCCCGGCCCGATCCCGGACGCGCGCAGCCCGGCCGCGATCCGCCGGATCAGCTCGGACATCCCGGCCGCCGTCACCACGGTGTCGCCGTCCTCGAAGACCGGCCGGTCCCCGCCGCCGGCGAGCAGCTCGAGCACCGGCGCCGGCCACACGGTCAGCGGATCGGGCAGGTCGGGCACCGGCGCCGGCCACATGGTCAGAGGACGCCCTTGAGGAAGTGCGCCAGGGGCTGCTGGTGCACGGCCGGGATGTTCCAGTGGTTCTCCAGGTTCTCGGCGAGGTGGTGCTCGGCGACCACGGCGCCGTCGCGGCGTACCCGGACGACCGGGTGCAGATAGCTGGCGTCGTGCGCGGCGCCGGCGTCGTTCTCGGCGATCCGCGGCACGGTGATGTCGAACGGGTCGACCTGGTCGTGCTCCGGGCCGTACTCCAGGGTGATCACGAGGGCGAGCGGTTCCGGGCCGAGGTGGGCGACCGGCACCTCCTGCTGGTAGCGGGCCACGCCGCCGGCGACCGAGACCACGTCGGCGAGCACACCGAACTGCTGCCACAGCGCCGACGACACGTTGATCCGGGCGATGATCGCGTCGGTGATCGCTTCCGGACTCGCGTCGACGGTGACCGACGGCCACGGGGTGTCGTGGTAGCGGCTGTTCAGGATCCGGTGCAGGGCCCGGACGCCGTAGCGGAAGCCGTGGATGAAACCGTTTGTGGACTTCTTGAAGTCGCGCTGCTGGGTGAGGGTGCCGGCGAAGTAGAGCCCGGGGACGTTCACCGACTCGAACGCCGGTGACTGTTCCGGGAACCGGCCGTTGATCACCAGCCGGGGCCGCGCGGAGTCGTCGAAGATCGACGCGTCGAACTGGAAGCCGGTGGCCAGGATGATCCGGTCGTAGTCGATCTCGCGCAGGCGTTCGCTGGTCCGGGCGTACCGGAACGTGATGGTGAACCCGCCGCCGTCGCGGCCGACGATGCGCTCGACGGTCCCGTCCAGCACGGCGTTCTGCGACTTGAGCTGGTACGTGTCGAGGAAGTTGTTGTTGACCGCGCGCAGGTGCCCGACGTAATGGGTCTGCCAGGCCAGCCGGATCGAGTGCGGACCGGCCACGTGGATCACCGCGGCCGTCTCGACCAGCGCGTCCGCGGTCTCGAACGCCGAATTCCCCTTGCCGATGATCAGCACTCGCTGGTTGACGAAGTCCTGCGGGTCGACGCTGACCGTGTCATACCGTTCGCAGAGCGGCGCGCCCTCGATCGGCGGGACGTAAAGCTGGGAGACGCCGGTGGCGACGACGACCCGGCGGGCCTGCCACGAGGACGCGCCGGCAGTGACGGTGAAATGTCCGTCTCCAAAAGACACGCCGTCGACCCGAACCCCGTAAGACACGTTCAACCCCTGGGCAAAATCGGCCAGATACCGTACGAGATCGTCCGCCGCCGGGAAGTACCGCGAGCTGTAGTTCTTGAACTGCAGCGCCGGATCGTCGGTCAGCAGCGAGTTCCAGTCCGACCGCAGGTTGAACTCGGCGTCCTCCGACCCGGTCCACACCTTGTTGATCGAGATCAGCTGCCGGTGCCGCGGATACCGGGTGAAGAACGTCCCCGGCGCCGCACCGGCCTCCAGGACGACATAGTCATGACCATCGCGCTCCAACAGGGCGGCGAGTTGCAGGCCGGCCGGCCCGGCGCCGATGATGAGGTAGTCGTGCGTCATGCGCCGCAAGCTACCGATCCGATTTCAGAACGCTCTGAGAACTCGTGGCTAGCGTCCCGAACCATGACGATCGAGGTGGATCTGGCCGCTCCGCTGCGCATCGCGGACCTGCGCGCCGCACGCGAGCCGATCACGGTGCTGGCCGGTCCGGAGGTCCGGGACCGGCTGACCGCCGGGCGTGTCTTTCTGGCCAAGGTGCTCGGCGACGACCGGGCGGTCTACGGCAACACCACCGGTTTCGGCGCGCTGGTCGGCTACGCGGGCCGCGCCGACCAGCGCGATCAGGCCGACAACACCCTCGCGCACCTGGGCGCCGGCCAGGGTCCGGACCTCGACCCGGCGCTGGCCCGGGCCACCCTGCTGGTCCGCGCGCACTCGCTGGCCCAAGGCGCCTCGGGCGTGTCGCCGCACGTGGTGGACGCGCTCGCGGCCGCGCTGGGCACCACGTTCAGCCCGGTCATGCCGCGCCTCGGTTCGGTCGGCGCGAGCGGCGATCTCATCCCGCTGGGTGCCGCGGCGCAAGCGTTGCGCGGCCGGGGAAACGCCTATCTGTACGACGTACGCATGCCGGCCGCCGAAGCCCTCGACCGCGCCGGGCTGACCCCGCTCCCCCTCGACGGCCGGGACGCGCTCGCCCTGGTCAACGGCACCTCGCTGACCACCGCCGCGCTCGCCCTGGCCCTCGACCGGGTCCGCACCTCGCACCGGGTGATCCAGCAGCTCACCTGCGTGCTGGCCGACCTGCTCGGCTGCGACCCGCAGTTCCTCGACGCCGGCCTGCTCGACCGGTACGGCCACTGCGGAGCGATCGAGGTGGCCACCACCATGCGCACGGTCCTGGCCGGCACCACGCCGTCCGGCACCCGCCCGTTGCAGGAGCCGTACAGCATCCGGTGCACCCCGCAGCTGCTCGGCGCGGCCGAGGACGCGCTGCGCTACGTGGACGGTGTGGTCACCGCCGACCTGGCCGGTGTGAGTGACAACCCGCTGTTCTTCCCGGACGGCGACCGGGTGGTGCACGGCGGCAACTTCTTCGGCCAGCCGGCCGCGTTCGCCGCCGACCTGCTCACCAACGTGCTCGCCCAGCTCGGCAACCTGGCCGAACGTCAGCTGGACCTGCTCGTCGACCCGGTCCGCAACGGCGGGCTGCCGCCGATGCTGGCGGCCGGGCCGGGACAGCAGCACGGCCTGCAGGGTGTGCAGCTGGCGTCGACCGCGCTGATCGCCGAGATCCGCCGGGACGTGGTGCCGGCCGCCATGCAGAGCCTGCCCACCAACCTGCACAACCAGGACGTGGTCCCGTTCGGCACCCAGGCGGCGCTGCGCGCCCTGGACCAGTCCCGGCTGCTCAGCCTGATCACCGGGTCGCTGGCGCTGGGGCTGCGGCAGGCGGTGCACGTGGGCGGCAGGCGGCCGACCGCACCCGGGTGTGCGGCGATCGTCGACGCGCTGAGCGAGGCCATCGCGCCGATCGACCCGGACCGCCCGCTCGACGAGGACGTCCGCCGCGCCGCCCGGGTCGTCGAAGACCTTCGATGACGGGGTCGGGTGCCCCGCGCCGGTCCGGTATCGTTCCACCCTCATCGGTGATCGACGGGGGACTATCGGTATGGCAGTGCGGCATCAACATGGCCTGATCGCGCTCTCCGTGATGATGGTGCTGGCCGGGGGCGCGGCTGTGGTCGTACACCAGAGCGCCGCAGGCGAACCGCAACCGGAAGCGGCCGGGACGTCGTCAACCGCCCCGGCCGGAACCACGATCGTTCCGGAAGCCGCGGCAGTGACCGCCACCACGACCGCCCCCGCGCCGAAGCCGTCGGCGACCCGCGCCCGGGCGGTCGGTGACGCGCAGGCCGCGATCCGCCGCAACGGCGCCGTCGTCCGCTCCGCGCCGGGCGAGACGTACCAGCCGGTGGACGCGGTGGTCGACGCCCGCGGCGGCCGGCACGTCCGATTCGAGCGCACCCACCGGGGACTCGACGTGCTCGGCGGCGACTTCGTCGTCCACACCGGAGCGAACGGCCGGTTCGCCGGCGCCACCGTCGCACAGGACCACGCCGTCGACGTGCCGGCGACCGCGAAGATCAGCCGGAGCCGGGCGATCACGGTGGCCGGGCAGGGCGCGGCGAGCCGGGCGCGGCAGGTCGTCGACGCGTTCGCCGGGAAGCCGGCGCTGGCCTGGGAGGTGACCGCCGGCGGCCACGTGGTGATCGTCGACGCGACCACCGGGACGGTCCGCCGCGACTACGACGAGGTGCACACCGCCGAGTCCGGTACCGGTCACGGCCTGCAGGTCGGTGACGTGCCGCTGGGCACCACCCGGCGCGACGACGGCTCGTACGCGCTCGTCGACCCGGACCGCGGCGGCATCAGCGTCCGGGACGCGCTGAACGAGTACTACACGCTGAAGCCGGTGAAGTTCGCCGAGTTCACCGACGCCGACAACGTGTGGGGCGACGGCACCCGCACCGACCGCGCCACCGCCGCCGTGGACGTGCAGTACGGCCTGGCCCGCACCTTCGACTACCTGCGGGAGACGTTCGGCCGGGCCGGCATCCGCAACGACGGCACCGGGCTGACCGGTTATGTCCACCACTCGGTCGACCAGGCCAACGCCTCGTGGAGCGACTACTGCGAGTGCGTGATGTTCGGCGACGGCTCCCCGGCGGGTCGCCCGTTCACCTCGCTCGACGTCGTCGCGCACGAGATGGCGCACGGTCTCACCTCCCGCACCGCCCGCCTGGTCTACTCCGGCGAGTCCGGCGCCCTGAACGAGGCCAGCAGCGACATCTTCGGCACGCTCGTCGAGTTCGCGGCGAACAACCCGGCCGACGCCCCCGACTACCTGATCGGCGAGCAGACCGGCGCCGCGCCGCTGCGCCGGATGGACGAGCCGAGCCGCAACGGCAAGTCGGCCTCCTGCTGGACGCCGGCGGTCAAGGACCTGGACGTGCACCGCTCGTCCGGCATCGGCGGGAAGTTCTTCTACACCCTGGCGGCCGGCAGCGGCGTCACGCAGTGGGGCGACAGCCCGCCGTGCGGCGACGCGACACCGGTCACCGGCCTGGGCAACGACCGCGCCGCGCAGATCTGGTACCGCGCGCTGACCGTCTACATGGTCTCGAACACCAACTACGCCGGCGCGCGGCAGGCCACCCTGCTCGCCGCCGCCGACCTCTACGGCCCGGACAGCACCGAGCGCCGCACCGTCGACGCCGCCTGGCTGGCCGCCGGGGTGGACGGCTCGGACGCCGCGTACGGCACCCCGGAGCTGTTGCCGTTCGCCGACCACACGCCGTCGCCGCGGGTCGGCGAGCCGGTGCGCATCCAGGTCGGCGCCCGCGACCCGCAGGGCCAGCCGGTCACCTTCAGCGCCACCGGTCTGCCGCCCGGCGTGTCGATCGACGCGGCCGGCCTGATCACCGGAACGCCCGGCGTCCGGGGCGAGTACCCGAGCGACATCATCGCCACCGACCCGGACGGCAACGCCGCCCGGGAGCTGATGTGGTGGATCGTCAAGGGCCCGCCGGTCGTCCAGGCGGCCCCGGTGGCGATGAACATGCAGCTTGGCATCGGCGCGTTCGGCAACTACCGGATGACCTTCGCCGACGCGCCGGACGACATGGTCGACACGGTCAAGCTCGCGGTGACCGCAACCGGTCTGCCGGACGGTCTCGACCTGTCGGTGAGCCGGCCGGTCTCGGGCGTCTACACCGTCGGGATCGCCGGGATCCCCACCACCGCCGGTGCGGGCACCACCGTGCTGACCGCCGTCGACGCCGACGGTGAGCGGGTGACCGTGTCGGCGCCGTGGCGGGTCCTGCCGGCCCACGCGCCGGCCGTCCCGCTCGGCGTCCGCCTCACCGGCAGCCCCGGCGCGCCGCTGCTGGAGTGGGACAAGCCCCGGTACACGACCGGCGATGTGCAGGTCACCGGGTATGTCGTCCGGGTGACGCCGGGCAGCACGACGACGCTGGCCGGGACCGCCCGGTCGATGCCGCTGACCGGGCTGGACCCGCGGAAGTCGTACACCGCCGGGATCCGGGCGACCAGCGCGATCGGCCCCGGCGCGGAGAAGACGGTCACCCTGACCCCGGCCGGTCTGCCGCTGGCCCTCTCTCCCGCCACGATCGGTTTCGGTCAGGCGACGGTGCTCAGTGGCCGGGTAGTGCGGGGCGGCGGCACGATCGCCGGTGCGGTGCTGACCGTGGAGCAGCGACCGGCCGGTCGCACCACGTGGAGCCGGGTCACGACGGTGAGGACCGACGCGAAGGGCGCCTGGCGGGCCACCCTGAAACCGGCGGCCCGCACCGCCTACCGCGTCACCTATCCGGGTGCCGCAGGCGTCTGGCCGGCCACCTCGGCGACCACGACGGTCACCGTCCGCTACACGGTCACGGTCAAGGCGAACACGACCAAAACCAAGATCTACGGTACGGCGAAGCCGGCTCGATCCGGAGTCACGATCACGCTGCAGCGCAAGTCCGGCACCAAGTGGGTGACCGTGACCAGAACGAGGACGACGGCGAGCGGGGCGTACACGTTCTCCCGGGCCTTCAAGCGTGGCACCTGGACGCTGCGTGTGGTGGCCACGGGCGGCGCCCTGAACGCGAGTGCGACGAGTGCCGCGCTGAAACTGAAAGTCACCTGACCCGATCGTCGTCCCGCGGTCCGTTCCGGCGGTCCCGCCCAGCGGGTCCGCCCCGCAGTCTCGCCCCGCGGGTCCGTTCCGCGGTTTGGTCCTACGTGGAGGATGGGTGGCATGACGGTAGGCAGAGTGATCATCGTGGGCGGTGGGGTCGCCGGGACCGCGACCGCACTGGCCCTGCACCGGGCCGGCATCCCGGCCGAGGTTCACGAGGCGCACGCGGCCGGCGGGGCGGACGCGGGCGCGTTCCTGACCCTGATGGGCAACGGGATGGCGGCCCTCGCCGAGATCGGCGCGACCGCCGCGGTCGAGGCGGTCTCCTATCCGGCGCCGACGGTGACGCTCTGGGACGCCGCCGGGCAGCAGGTCGGGCACCGGCCGATAGCGGGCGGGGCGCGGTCGATCACCCGCGCCGCCCTGTACCGCGCGCTGCAACAGCTCGCCACCGAGCGGGGCATCCCGGTGCGTCACGGCCGGCGGATGACATCAGCGGCGAGCCGGGCCGATGGTGTCGAGGTGGCGTTCACCGACGGGACCACGGTCACTGGGGACGTGCTCGTCGGGGCCGACGGCATCCGCTCCCGGACCCGCCGGCTGATCGACCCGGCCGCGCCCGAGCCCCGGTTCAGCGGCGGCCACGTGATCTACGGCTACGCGCCCGGCAATCCGGCCGGCGTCGGCCCGGACGGGTTCCACATGGTGCACGGCAGCCGGGCGTTCTTCGGCTTCACGGCGCCCGGCGGGGACGGCCGGACCTGGTGGTTCGCCCGGGTCGACGGCGGGCAGCCGGGCGACTCCCCCGCGTCGTGGCGCGATCGCGCGCTCGACGTGTGCCGGGACGACGCCACCCCGCTGACCGCGATCATCACGGCCTCCGGCACGGACGTGATCGGCGGGGAGTCCTACGACATCCCGACCACGCCGCACTGGCACAACGAGCGGATGGTGCTGGCCGGGGACGCCGCGCACGCCACCACCCCGGCCGCGGCGCAGGGTGCGTCGATGGCTCTGCAGGACGCGGTAGCCCTCGCGGGGGCGTTGGGTGAGCACGGTGACCCGGCGGCCGCCTTCACCGCGTACGAAAATCTGCGCCGGACCGAAACCGAACAGACGGTCGCGGCCAGCGCGCGCCTGACCGCGTCAAAATCGGTCGCGCCCCCGGACCCGGCCGCCTAACGTGCACCTACCGACACACCAGGGAGGCCACCATGCGCCGCGAAGAGCTGTCCTTTTGAACTGACCAGTAAACGTCGTAGGGGGTATCCGTAGCGAAACTCAGGTCAAGCGCGGAGACCGCGTCGTCGGTGGCGTCGCCGCCGGCGTCGGTGGCAAGGAGCTGATCGAGAAGCTCGGCGGCAAGGACCCGTGCCCGTGCGGCTCCGGACGGCGGTTTCCGCCGGTGCTGCCGCAGCCAGGGTCGCTACGACGACACCAACGGCCACTACTACGTCCGTGACTGAGGTTCCCGCGCCGGCGGCCCGCAACGGCCGCCGGCGCCGGCTGGCCCTCAGCGGTCCCTCACCGCCTTCCGGACACCCCCCAGAACCAGCCGGCGCCGGGCCCCGGCTGGCCCTCAGCGGTGCCTCACCGCCCTCCGGGCACCCCTCAGGACCAGCCGGCGACGGAACGCCCTGATATTTCTCTGAAATCTGATTCGTACGGTCGCGGCATGCCGCTTGATTACGTGATCATCGGAGCCGGACCGGCCGGGCTTCAGCTCGCCGCACTGCTGGAGGCCGACGGCAGGCGCGACTACCTGGTGCTGGAGGGCGCGGACCGGCCGGGCGCGTTCTTCGAGCGTTTCCCCCGGCACCGCACGCTGATCTCGATCAACAAACCGCACACCGGTTCCGACGACCCCGAGCTGAACCTGCGGCTGGACTGGAACTCGCTGCTCAGCGACGACCCGGCGCTGCGGTTCACCAGGTACACCGAGAGGTATTTCCCGGACGCCGACGTGATGCTGCGCTACCTCGACGACTTCAGTAAGGGCCTGAAGATCGAATATCACGCGCGAGTGACCAGAATCAGCCGGGACGGCGACCTGTTCACCGTCGCGGCCGGCGACCGGACGTGGCAGGCCAGGCGGGTGATCGTGGCGACCGGCGTCTCCCGCGCCTACCGGCCGGACATCCCCGGTTTTGAACTCGCCGAGGGCTACGCGGAGATGTCCGTCGATCCGCGCGACTACCTCGACCAGCGAGTGCTGATCATCGGGAAGGGCAACTCGGCGTTCGAGACCGCGGATGCCCTGATGGAGACGACCACGCTGATCCACCTGGCCGGGCCCAGCTCGATCCGGCTGGCCTGGCGCACCCACTACGTCGGGCACCTGCGCGCGGTCAACAACAACTTCCTCGACACGTACCAGCTGAAGTCCGCGAACGCGGTCCTCGACGGCGAGGTCCGCAGCATCGAACGCGACGGCGACGGCTTCACGGTCACCTTCGCGTTCTCCCGGGTCCAGGAAGTGATCAAGAAGCTGCGTTACGACCGGGTGCTGGCCTGCACCGGCTTCCAGTTCGACGCGACGATCTTCGATGAGTCCTGCCGACCGGAGCTGACCATCAAGGACCGCTTCCCGGCACAGACCGAGGGATGGGAATCGGTCAACGTGCCAGGCCTGTTCTTCGCCGGCACGATCTCCCAGGTCCGGGACTTCAAGAAATCCACCAGCGGTTTCATCCATGGCTTCCGCTATGCGGTGCGTGCGCTTTCCACAACCCTGGAGCTTTCGTACGACGGGAGCACCTGGCCGGCCGAGAAGCTGGACGCCTCGCCGGAAACGGTCACCGAGGCGATCATCGCGCGGGTGAACCGGTCCTCGGCACTGTGGCAGCAGTTCGGTTTCCTGGCCGACGTGGTGACCGTGGCCGGGGCGGACGCCCGGTACCACGACGAGGTGCCGGTCGACTGGTTCACCCGGCACGGGCTGGCCACTCCCGGTCACGAGTACTCGGACGCGTTCGTGGTCACCCTGGAGTACGGCCCCGAGCACGACCAGGTCGACCCGTTCGACATCACCGTCGGCCGGGTGGCGCAGGACGTGCCCGGTCAGGCCCACGACGCCGCCTACCTGCACCCGGTCGTCCGGCACCACCGGGGCGGCGCGGTGACCGCCGTGCACCACCTGGCCGAGAACCTGGAGAACGAGTGGGACCGGCCGGACGTGCACCTCAAGCCGCTGGCCGCGTTCGTGGCCCGCTGCCTGTCGCTGCCGCTCGCCGGTCACGGCCCCGGCTGGCTCCCAGGGGTGTCTCAGCACGGTCGAGACACCCCGGAGAACCAGCCCGGTTCCGAGAGCTGACGTGGACCCGGTACACGCCGACTTCTTCGCGGGCGGGGCCGGCGAGGAGCGGACGCTGCGGGCGAACGTCACCGCCTACGACCGGCTGCGGATCGTGCCGCGGGTGCTGCGCGCGACCGGTGACCGGGACCTGCGGATCACCCTGTTCGGCACCGGGCTGTCCACCCCGGTGCTGGTCGCGCCGACCGCGTTCCACCTGCTCGCGCACCCCGGTGGGGAGGCCGCGACCGCTGAGGGGGCGGCCGCGGCCGGCACCGTGATGGTGGTCAGCATGGCCGCGACCCAGCCGGTCGAACGGATCGCCGAGGCAGGCGGCCCGCTGTGGTTCCAGCTGTATCCGCAGCCGGACCTGGCCTTCACCGAGCACGTGGTGCGCCGCGCCGAGAAGGCCGGGTGCCGGGCGCTGGTGGCCACCGTGGACTCCCCGGTGTTCGGGCGGCGCGAGCGCGACACCCGCAACGGGTTCACCGACCTGCCGGCCGGGCTGGCCTGCGAGAACATGCGCGATGCGACGGGCCGGGCGCGGGACATCGTGATGGATCCGGGGCTGGGCTGGGACCGGCTCGGCTGGTTGCGCACGGTGACCGGGCTGCCGATCCTGGTCAAGGGGATCCTGCACCCGGCGGACGCGCGGCTGGCCGTCGAGCACGGGATGGCCGGGCTGATCGTCTCGAACCACGGCGGGCGGCAGCTGGACGGGGCGATCGCCTCGGTGGACGCGTTGCCCGCCGTGGCCGAGGCGGTCGGCGGGCGGATCCCGGTGCTCGTCGACGGCGGGATCCGGCGGGGCACCGACGTACTCGTCGCGCTGGCGCTGGGTGCGACGGCGGTGCTGGTCGGGCGGCCGGTGATCACGGCGCTGGCGGGCGGGGGCGCTGCTGGCGTACGCGATCATTTGCGGACGTTGACGGCGGACCTGGACCACGTGATGGCCCTGGCCGGAGCGCAGCGACCGGCCGACCTGACCCCCGACCTGGTGGCGGTGGCGCGGTGAACGCGGTGGTCCAGCTCCGGGAGTGGATCTTCCAGCGGGTGAACGGGACCGAGGGCATCCCGGTGCCCGGCCCGCTGGTCGGCGCGGAACATTTCGAGCGGGTCTACAGCGATCCGGCCGCCGACGGGCGCAGTCGCGGCGCCGGCCTGTCCGACCTGTTCTGGTACTGGCTGGCCCCCGGACCGCAGATGCACCAGGAGCACCTCGAACCCGGCGATCGCTATCAGACAGTGGCGCGCACGACGCGGAAGGTTCTGGCGGTGCCGCACGCCCGCTCGGACGCGCTGGCGACCGCGGCGGCCGGGCGGATCCTGGACGAGCTGCCCCGCGGACGTTCCGTGCTAGTGCGGCTGCGTGACCTGATGATGCCGGTCTGGGCCGAGGTCTTCTACGAGCAGGTGTTCGGCGAGCCCTGTCCGCGACCGGTCCGGGACCTGATCGTGGCCAACGCGGACGACGTGGTGACCGCGCTGAAGGGGCTGGGCCTGCGGCACATGCGCCGGCGGGACCGGCTGACCCGGTACCTGCTCGGCCGGATCACCGCCGGGACCTGCCCGGTCGTGCTGCCCGAGCCGTTCACCGCGCAGGAGACCGCCTGGTATCTGCAGGGCGCGTTCTTCAACACCGCGGTGGTGCAGATGTCCGAGGCGATGGCGCACATCCTGCTGGGTGCTTCGACCGTTTCTGATCTCAGCGATCTCTCCGACGAGTCGCTCGACCGGATCATCGACGAGACACTGCGGGTGCATCCGCTGTTCGGCGTCGCGCACCGGATCACGTCAGCGCCGATCGCCGTCGACGCGGACACCGTGCTGCCCGCCGGGTCCGTGCTGCTCTTCAACTACCTGGCCTTTCAGCGCACCGGACCGGCACCCGACGACACCTTCGACCCGGAACGCTGGCGGTCGCTGTCGCGCAAGGAGGCGCACTTCATCCCGTACGGGATAACCGCCAACCGGGCGTGCCCGGCGCGCGGTGCCGCACCCGTGATGCTGCGCGCCGTCACCCGTGCGGTGCTGCGCCGGTTCACGCTGGCCGCGCCGGCCGCGCACACCCGCTCGCTGCCCAACCGGGGCCCCGCCTACCTGACCCCGATCGGTCAGGCCGGGCCGAGTAGCACCCGCCTGGCCGCCCTGCGCCACGCGGATCGGATCGCGGACGCCGGGCGGTCGGTGAAGCAGCTCGTCCTCGGCACCTGGATGGTCCTGGACGCCCGCCGCCAGAAGCTCTGCACCACCTACTTCGCCACGTTCACCACGGAGGAGGCCCGCTCATGACACCCACCGAGCTCGCCCCGCGGTTCTTCATCGCGGTCGCGGTCATCCTGCTGTTCTGCAAGCTGGTCTCGTGGCTGCTGGGCAAAGCCGGTCAGCCACCGGTGGTCAGCGAGATGCTGGCCGGCGTGCTGCTCGGCCCGTCACTGCTCGGCCTGCTCTTCCCACAGGTGCAGGCCGCGCTCTTCCCGGCCCCGCTGCTGCCGGTGCTCTACGTGGTCGGCCAGGTCGGCCTGGTGCTGTTCATGTTCCAGGCCGGGTACGCGTTCCGCTCGCACCGGGTCACCAACCTGGCCGGCACCGCGGGCGCGGTGTCGCTCGCCGGGATCACCGCGCCGCTGCTGCTCGGCGTGCTGCTGGTGGTGATGACCGGCGACGCCGCGCCGATCCGCCCGGACGGTGTCGCGCTCGGGGTGTCCGCGGCGTTCGTCGGCGTGGCGCTGTCGATCACCGCGTTCCCGATGCTGGCCCGGATCATCACCGAGCGCGGGCAGGCCGGTACCCGGCACGGCTCGCTCGCCCTGGCCAGCGGCGCGATCGACGACATGGTCGCCTGGATCATGCTGGCCGTGGTGCTGGCGTTCGCGTCCGGCGAGGCCGGCCCGGCGATCGTCACCGCGGGCGGAGCGGTCATCTTCGGCCTGGTGATGTGGCTGGCCGGGCCACGGGTGACCGGTGTGCTGATCCGCAGCGACCGGCTCGACGGCCGGGCCCGGATGCTCGGCACCGTCGCCCTGCTCTTCCTGATCGCCTGGTACACCGACGAGATCGGGCTCTACGCGGTGTTCGGCGCGTTCGCGGTCGGTGTGGTGATGCCGCAGCACGAGCGCACCGAGCAGGTGGTGGAGACGCTCACCCCGGTCGCGTCGGCGGTGTTCCTGCCACTGTTCTTCACGTTCTCCGGGCTGCGGACCGAGTTCGGGCTGCTCGGCGATCCGCGGGTGCTGGCCTTCGCGGGGGCGTGCATCGTGCTCGCGGTGGCCGGCAAGTTCGGCGCCTGCTGGGCCGCGGCGCGGCTGCGCGGGGAGCCGAACGGGGTGGCGCTCAAGGTCGGCGCGCTGATGAACGCGCGCGGGCTGATGCAGTTGATCGCGCTGAACGTGGGGCTGGAGGCCGGGATCGTGAACTCGTCGCTGTTCACCGTGCTGGTGCTCGTCGCGTTGGTGACGACGTTGATGACGACGCCGTTGCTGACACTGCTGGAGCGTCGCGAGCGCCGGGCCGCTCCGGTCAGGGAGCCCGCTTTGGCCGTACCTTAAGAATTTGATTGAAAAAGCAAACTTTCCTCCCGGTGCGTCCATCCATATGAGATCTTCGATGTCATGCGCCGGTTGCTTGTGGTTGAGGATGATTCCGATCTGCGCGAGATGGTCGCCGAGACCCTTGTCGACGAGGGTTATCACGTCGATCAGGCACCGGATGGCCAGCGTGGGCTGCACCTGGGCCTGACCAGGCCATACGACGTGCTCGTCATCGACCGCCGGCTGCCCGCACTCGACGGCCTGGACCTGATCACCCGGCTGCGGGCCCGGGCGGTGGCCGCCCGGGCGCTGATCCTGACCGCCCTCGGCACCATCGACGACCGTGTCGCCGGACTGGACGCTGGCGCCGACGACTATCTGGTCAAACCGTTCGATCTGGACGAGCTGAGCGCCCGGATCCGCGCGCTGTGCCGGCGCACGGCCGACGCCACGGAGGCGCTGCGGATCGGGGACGGGGTGCTCGACCTGGGTCTGCGCGACGCGGTCCTGCCGGACGGGAGCCGGGTGCCACTGTCGGCCCGCGAGTTCGAGCTGTTGCGGGTGCTCGCGGCGCGGCCGACGGCGGTGCACTCCCGCGCGATGTTGCGGAGCCTGGTCTTCGACGAGGCCGCGGCGGCGTCGATCGTGGATACCTATGTGTATTACCTACGGCGGAAGCTGGGCCGCAAGGTGGTGCGGACGGTGCATGGGCTGGGGTATCGAATGGGGGCGCTGTGAAGCCCCTTGCTGGGTTTTGGACGGGGTTCGTCCTCCCGCGATACTTCCGTGGGCGGCGCTTCCTCGCGCGGCCCTTCCCTGCGCGGCCCTTCCTTGCGCGGCCTCTTCTCGCGCGGCCTCTTCTCGCGCGGCTGCCCTTCCTCGCGCTTCCACTCCTCGCGCTTCCCTTCCTTGCACGGACCATCCCTGCGCGGCCCTTCCTTGCGCGGCCCTTCCTTGCGCGGCGGCCCCTCCTCGCGCGGCCCCTCCTCGCGCGGCTGCCCCTCCTTGCGCGGACTCATGGCGCGTGCGGCGTGGTCGGGCATGGATCTTGGATGGGCGTGCGGTGAACCGTTCTCCGGAGTTGGGGGCGGTGCGGCGGGCTCGCTGGCGGATCGGGCTCCTCGTCGGGCTGGCGATCGGGACGCTGCTGGCGATGCTCGGGGCGATCTCGTATGAGGTGCTGCGGCACAGCCAGGAGGAGCAGATCGGGCGCGAACTCGCCTATGGCGTGCGCACCGGTGTGATCGCCGGGCCGCCGGCCTGCAGCTGGATCTTCGCGTTCGCCGACGACGGGACCGTGGCCAGCGGCGACCGGGCCGCTCCGCCGGGCTTCCCGATGCGGGACGCGGTCGCCGAGGTGGCCGCCACCGGCGTGGGGCAGACCGTGCAGGTGGACCGGGACGGCACCACGTACTGGATCCGCACCGAACGCCGCGGCGACCAGATCGTCCAGGCGGTCTTCGACGCGCGCTTCCAGCTGGCCGACCGGCGTCACCTGCTGACCGCGTTCCTCAGCGCCGCCCTGGCCGGGCTGTTCGCGGCGGCGCTCACCGCGGTGACGGTCGGACGGCGGGCGGTCGCTCCGCTCGTCGAGGCGCTCGGCCGGCAACGCCGGTTCGTCGCCGACGCCAGCCACGAGCTGCGCACACCGATCGCCCAGGTGCACACCCGGGCCCAGCTGCTGGCCCGCCGCGCCTCCGCCGAAACCGACCGCCGCGAACTCGACCGCCTGGTCGGCGCCACCCGGCGACTCGGCGAGATCGTCGACGACCTGCTGCTCTCGGCGCGCCTGGCCGCCGACCCGATCGCCCTGCCCGCCCCGGCCCAACGACTCGGACAGCGCCTCGGCCGCCGGATCAGCGGCCGGCATCCGGATCCGATGGGCCGTCCGATGGGCCGTCCGATGGACCAGCCGGTCGACCTGGCCTGGCTCGCCGGCGACGCGGTCTCGGCTGCCGCGGAACGGGCCGCTGAACGATCGGTTTCGGTCACAGTGGACGTGCCGACGAATGCGGTGCCGGTCGTCGGGGTGGAATCCGCGCTGCGAAGGGTAGCCGCCGAACTGCTGGCGAACGCCCTCACCCACACCACCGGCGGCCATCTCACGGTCACCGTCCGAACCGCCCCACCGAACCGCGCCTTCCGTGGCGGGATCGCGGAGATGGTCGTGTCAGACACCGGCGACGGCTTCGACCCGGCCGACGCCGAGCGGATCTTCGACCGCTTCCACAGCGGCCCGGCAACCAGCCCTGATACCGCAGCCACCCCCAGCTCCGGCCCTGCCACTGGTCCTGGTCCCGCGGCCGCTCCCGGTCCTGGTCCCGCGGCTGGTCCCGGTCCCGCGGCCGCTCCCGGTTCTGGTCCTGGTCCTGGTCCTGGTCCTGGTCCTGGTTACGGGCAACGTCGCTTCGGTCTCGGCCTGGCTCTGCTCCGCGAGGTGGTCACCAGCCACGGCGGAACCATCACCGCCGACGGCCATCCCGGCACCGGCGCCACCTTCACCGTCCGGCTCCCCCTCGCGCCAGCAACAAGCAACGGTCACACGCCCAACCGCCCCCTGGTCGCCACCGATCCCCACTGACCTCACTGCCCGCCGCAGGTCCCGACTCCGGCTGGCGTTCAGGGCTGCCTCCAGACCGCCGACACAACCCTCACCACCAGCCGACCTGTCACGGCTGGCACTCAGGAC
>NZ_BOMS01000159.1 GCF_016862315.1 Actinoplanes palleronii
CCCGCCACCGGGTCTCGAGAACGGCAGGTGATGAGCAGCATGACCAGCATGTTCGTGGCGCGGGCCAGGACCGCGCTGTCCCCGGAATGGGACCACGGGTTCGACGAGGCGTTCACCGAGCTCGTCACCAGTGACCCCGACCTGGTCCGCGACGAGTTCGATGCCCTCATCGACGCGAGCTTCAACGACCCGCCCGGACCCCCGGCGCCGCCGGCGCCGCCCACCGGCGAGCCGGAGCCACCGTCGAACCCGCCCTGCCACCGGCCGGCCGGACCAGCCGGGACCGACCCGGCACCCGCCGACGCGGTGACCGACCGGCGATCACCGCCCTGACCCTGCGGCCCGCTCACCCGAAGCGGCGGCGCCAGGCGACAAGGCCTGGCGCTCACGCCGCGGGCGGGTGTGGCGACCATCTCGCGGATCCGCCGGTCGGCCGCCTGCCGTGCAGGTCGAGCCTGGGCGCCAGGCGCGAAAGAAAGGACACCATTACGTCAGATGAATGGGTTAACCGTCGGCGACGAACGACAACGGCGTGCATTTTCAGCGGTTTCACCTGCGCTTATGGCTGCTAGAAACGAACTGCCGAATATCTACGCGCACGTCCGTAGTCGCTCCGCGATGGCAACCGGGAAGAACGGATTCCGGTCGGCGGACAGCCGATAAGTGTGGTCAGTAGGGTCCCGGCCTGGTACGGCGATGAACCATCAGAGGATTTAACCCATGGCGCTCTCCGCACTTGCCGCGTCGGCCGAGGCCCGCGGCCTGGCCGCCGACCGCTACCGCACCGCGCTGACCGAGGTGCCCGAGCTCCTCCAACTCGTCGCCGATGCCTGCCAGGCGCCGATGGCCGCCCTCAAGCTGGTCGGCGGGGGTTCTGCGCAGTTCACCGCGACCCTGGGCATCCGGACCGTGGTGGACGTGCCGCAGTCGATGTCGTTGTGCGACGTGGTGGCCGCGACCGACGACACCATGGTGGTCACGGATGCCTCCCAGGACCCCCGGCTCGCCGGCCACCCGCTGGTGCGTGGCGCGCAGCACGTCCGTTTCCTGGGTGCCGCCCCTCTGCACCACGAGGGGCAGATCGTCGGCGCACTCTGTGTCTTCGCCGGCACCCCGCGGCGCCGCAACACCGAGGCGACCATCCGCCTGCTGTCCGGGATCGCCCGCCGGGTGGATGCCGAGACGGGGCTGCGGCATCTGCTCACCAGTACGCCGTTCCCGGCCGCGGTGGATCAGGACGAGGTGGTCTCGGCGATCTCGCACGAGATCCGCACGCCGCTGGCCTCGATCCGCGGCAACCTGGAACTGCTCACCGACTCACCCGGCGCGATCGCGCCCGGCTACGAGCGGCGGATCGACGCGATCACCCGCAACGCCGACCGGCTCTGCCGCACCGTGGACAACCTGCTGCGGGCGGTCGACCAGCAGGCGTACGCGCCGGTCGGGCAGCCACACCTGATCGACGTGAGTGCTGTGGTGTCGGACGCGGTGGCCGCGCTGGGCGATAGCCGGGTGCACCTGGCGGTCCCGACCGGCCCGGTCTGGGCGACCGCCGACCCGCGGCTGCTCGAGGTCGCCCTCGGGCAGCTGCTCACCAACGCGCTCTGCTTCGGCGAACCGGGAACGCCGGTCGAGGTCGCGGTCGCACCGCACCCGCAACCGGTGATCACCATTCGCGATCACGGGCCGGGGCTGCCGCAGGGCGAGCTGGCGGTGCTCGGCGTACCGTTCGTCCGGGGTGCCGATGCGGTCCGGGACCAGATGCCCGGACTCGGGCTGGGCCTGGCCATCAGCCGCCGCATCGTCGAGGCGCAGGGTGGGGCGTTGCACCTGGCCAGCACGCCCGGCGAGGGCGTCACCGCGCGGATTCTGCTGACCTGACCCACCCCGTGACTCCTGAGCCCGAGTCACACCGTCCCGCTGCGTCGTCCTTCTCGAGGAAGCGACGACGAAGGTCACACCCTCTGGTCGCGGGCGGGCTCAAGCCGGGCGACCAGCCGCCGATGTGCTTGCTGTGCGGCACAGGCTGTGGTTCTGGTGGAGTGTGGCGGGAACGGTAGCGACCGCCGCCTTCTACCTTCTCGCCCGCGACGGTCTCGCCTCGAACTTGCTCTACAACGCCGTCGGGCTCTGCTCCGCGCTGATGATCCTTGTCGGCGTGCGCCGGCACCGGCCCCGACGCCCGGCCATGTGGTACCTGTTCGCCGCCGGGCAGATGGCCTCGGCTGCCGGCGACCTGGTGTGGGAGTACTACGTCTTCGTTCTGCACCAGGAGCCGTACCCGTCGCTGGCCGATGCCTTCTACCTCGCCTCCTATCCACCACTGATCCTCGGGCTGGTGCAGTTCGTCCGTGCCCGCACCCGCAGTGACGGGGAAAGCCTCACCGACGCCGGCATGGTCGCTGCCTGCCTGGGCCTGGTGTTCTGGATCTTCGTCCTGCACCCGACCGCCGCCACCACGTCCCCGGCACTGCTGGAGAAGATCACCAGCATCGCCTACCCCGCGGCGGACGTGGTGCTGCTGGCGCTGCTGACCAGGATGTTCGTCGGGGCCGGCGCACGCTCGCCGAGCACCCGGATGCTGGGTGCCGCAGCGTTGCTGCTGTTCGCCGCCGACGCCGCGTTCTCCGTACTGTCGCTGCACTCCGACAGCGACGGCTACGAGTTGTCCGCGGGCTGGTTACTGTCCTACGTCCTCTGGGCCGCCGCCGCCCTGCATCCCAGCATGAAGGCGGAAGCCGCGACGTCACCGGCCTCCGGTACCGGTATCAGCCGGGGCCCGGTCGTGCTGGCAGCGGTGTGCTCCCTGCTGGCGCCGGGCATGTTGTTCGTGCCGGCCGCCGGCGCCGATCTGATCGATCGATTCGCCATCGCCACCGTCGGCATCACCCTGTGCGTGCTGGTGTTCCTGCGGACCAGAGGGCTGGTGCGCAAGGTTCACGGCAAGAACGCCCAGCTGGAACGCCTGGCCCTCTACGACGACCTGACCGCCCTGGCCAATCGGCGGCACTTCGAGAACGCCCTGAGCCGGGCATCAGCACACGGTTCGCCGCAGGTGATCTTCCTCGGCCTGACCGGCTTCAAGAACGTCAACGACGAACTGGGCCGCGAGGTCGGCGACGATGTCCTCGGCCACCTGGCTGCCCGGATTCGGGGCGCCGCTCCCGCGGAGGCGCTGACAGCGCGCCTGGGCGGTGACGAGTTCGCGCTGCTGCTGCCCGGCGACAGCACCAGCACCGCCGAACAGGTCGCCGGCGCACTCGCCGACACCCTGCGCGAGCCGATCCACGCCGGCGGCAACGAACTGCTCGTCGGGGCCGGCATCGGCATCGGCGACAGCACCGGCGCGGCCGGCCCGGCAGAGGTGCTGCGCCGGGCGGAGACCGCCATGTACGCGGCCAAGGACACCGGCGAGCCGTTCCGGCACTGGTCACCGGCGCTCGACGAGCGCGCCGGCGAGCAGGCGCGCCTCGGTGCCGAGATCCGCACCGCGTTGGACGCCGGCCAGTTCCGGGTCGTCTACCAGCCGATCGTCGCCGTACCCGAAGGCCGAGTGATCGCGGTGGAGGCGCTGGTGCGCTGGGAGCATCCCGAACGCGGCCCGATCAGCCCGGCCTATTTCATCCCGGTCGCCGAACGCAACGGGCTCGTCGTGGAGCTCGGCGCGTGGGTGCTGCGGACCGCGTGCGAGCAGATGGTCCGCTGGCGTCACGAGTGGGGATCGGCGGCGCCGGATCGGATGAGCGTCAACGTGTCGGCTCGCCAGCTCGCCCGGTCGGGGTTCCCGCAGACGGTCGCGGACACCCTCGCGGCGACCGGTCTGCCGCCGGCGTGCCTGACCGTCGAAGTCACCGAGACGGCTGTCTTCCAGGGCGGCCGGGCGGTGGAGGCCCTGCACGAGCTGCGGGCTCTCGGGGTGCGCATCGCACTGGACGACTTCGGCACCGGTCATTCCTCGCTGGGACTGCTGCGGACCGTACCGGTCGACATCCTCAAGGTCGACAAGTCGTTCGTCGACGACATCACCGGCGCGGGCGAGCACCGGGTGATCGCCGAGGCGCTGATCCACATCTGTGCGGGCCTGGGCCTGACGGCGGTGGCGGAAGGCGTGGAGACCGCGGAACAGGCCGAGGTGCTCTACCACCTCGGCTACCGGCTGCTGCAGGGATACCACTTCGGCCGCCCGACGGCCGAGGTGGACTTCCGGCCGAAGGGATCGAGCTTGCTCACGTATGCGGACACCGGAGGTGGCGGCAGCTCATGGCGAGTCGGTTGATGCGTGACCAGCAGCTCGTAGAGCGGGCCGGGCCGGTCGATGAGGTGCACGCCGGCTTCGTCGGCAACGGTGTCGTCAGCGCGCGAGGGCGTGTTCCAGCTCGGCCTTGCTCATCGACGACCGGCCCTGGATGTTGCGCTTCTTGGCCTCGTTGTAGAGCTGCGCCTTGGTGGGCCCCTGCGCGCCGGTGTGCGACCGCTTCCCGCCCCGGTGACCGGAGGACACGTCCTCGATCGAGGACCGGCTCGCGGTCCGCGACTCGCCGGCGCGAGCCCGCTCCTTGTTCACCGTGCGCGCGGCGATCTCGGTGGCCCGCTCGGCCGGCACGCCGCGCTTCTCGGCACTGTCCTTGATGTGCTCGTACTGTCGTTCCCGCTTCGGGCTCGATCCCGCAGGCATGACTACCTCCTCGCTCACGTGTGCTGTCAGCTCTGGGATTCCCGGCTTCCCGGCGGCAAAACGCTTCCGGAGGCCGATACCGGTTCACCTGCGGAACGGATCCCTGCCGATCGCGCCGCTGAAGGCCACACCCAGCTCGCCGCGCCGCACGGCGTCGGCTACCGCCGGCAGCACACTCGCCGCGCTCGCCAGTTCTGCCTCGGAGAGCGTCGCCGCCAAGGGGCGTGGCGGGCCGGAGCGCAGGATCAACTCGACCCTGCCGCCGGCGCGCCGGGAAACAGCGCCTCAGCCACCACCGCCGTCGCCGCCGGGTGCCGCTCCGGTGATGGCCTGTGTCTCCCGCGCGATCATCTCCGGCAACGGTGCCGTGTCGCCGTTGGTGAGGATGACGCCGACCCAGTCGCTGTCGGGGTAGATGCTCCAGTTCGCGCCGACACCGGGGTTGCCGCCGGCCCGCTGGATCGCCCACTGGCCGCCGGAGATGTCGGCCGACGGGCCGTACGTGCCGAACGACGCCCCGCCCAGCGCGACGCGCGGTGCCAGCAGCACGTCGGCCCACGGGCGGTCCAGCAGCGTGCCGTCGCGCGAGGCGCGTGCGAAGCGGACCAGGTCGGGCGCGGTGGCGAAACCGCCGTCGCCGATGGCGTCGATGAACGCGCGACCCGGGTTCCGTCCCGCCAGGTAGTCGAGCGAGCTGCCCTGGTCGAGGTGCCGGACAGCGTCGACCTGCCGGTCGCCGGCCACCGTCATGTACGGGTGCGCGAGGCGCGGGTCGGTGAGCCACCGCGGCCGGGTGAAGAAGCCCGAGCCGGTCATGCCGCAGCGCCGGAAGATGTGCTCCTCGACGTAGTCCCAGTACCGCCGGCCGCTCACGGCCTCCACGATCAGCGCGGGGATGGCGGTCTCGGCACCCACGTGGGTCGGGTTGGGCAGGCCGGGAGTGCCGACCAGCCTCGCCTGCCGGGCCCACTGCTCCTGGTAGGCGTGGACCTCCTCCCGGCTCTGGAAGACGCGCTGGACGTCCTCGTCCGGGGTGTTCATCCCCGACGTGCCGGAGAGCAGGTGGTCGATGGTCACCTTGCCGGCGACGTCCTGGTCGAAGTCCTCGAGGTACCGGCCGATCGGCTGCCGCAGGTCGATCAGGCCCTGCTGTGCGAGCTGCAGGACGGCGATCGCGTTGAACGGCTTGCCCGCCGAACTGAGCGTGAACGCGGTGTCCTCCCGGTTCGGGATCGCGTTCTCCCGGTCGGCCATGCCGTAGCTGCGCGAGAGCACCGTCCGGCCCCGGTGGGACAGCAGCACGACGCCGGAGAACCGGCCCTCGGCGGCCAGCTCCGCCACGTACCGGTCGTAGGCGCCGCCGGGCCGGGTGTCCGGCGGGATGCGGTAGGACGTGCCCGCTGCGGCGTTCGCCGGTGCGGCCCCCGCCACCACCGCGCCGGCGGCCGCCACGCCGCTCCATCGCAACAGCCGCCGGCGATCGATGCCCCGTACAGAATCCATCACGGTCCTCTCGTGGGTCGGGTCACGAACCGTGCCGGTCCGTGCTCCGTGACTCCACTCAAGCCGCTGCGGCGTTGCCACCGCGTATGCGGTTCTCGATATGCCCGCGATACACGTCGCGGTCAGCACACCGCCTCGCGCGCGGCTGTCGAGTTGCCGGCGGTGACGCTCATCCACGATCTCCTTTGTTCAGCGCGGGTAACGGCAGGCGGGGCGTCATGAAGCGGCCTGCTTCCAGCCGAGTTCGGCGTACGCCTGGCCTTGCCTGTAGTGGCCGAGGGCCACGCGGGCGTAGGGGATCATCGGCGTCGGCAGGTCGCTGAGCGGGAACCATTGCCAGCCGGCGCACTTGTGCGGCTCGACGTTGGCCGGTTCGCCGGACCAGTCGCTGACCTCGAAAAACAAGGCCAGGCGGCCGGATTCGGTGAGATGGTGCAGTACGTGCACGAGCCGGGCGCTGGACGCGTCGAGGCGGATGCCGAGTTCCTCGTGCGCTTCCCGGACCAGGGTGGCCAGCGCGGATTCGTCGTCCTCACCGTGGCCGGACGGCAGGTGCCAGCAGCCGTCGCCCCAGCCGGTGTTGATCCGCTGGCCGAGCAGGATGTCGTCGCCGCGACGCAGGACCAGGTGCACATCGACCTGGGCACGCTGCCGGCCGCTCGTCTCCGCCATGTCGCATCCTCTCCTTACACGTTGTTGCCGGCCGGGGTCAGAAGGTGGCCTGGGTGTAGTACGGGGCGCCGTTGGCGTCCTAGGGACCAGTTCTCGATGTCTTCCTCCCGCACTCCGGGTGACGGTCGCCGTGCCGAGATACGTGTCCACTGTCGAGTCCGGCCTGCGGCTAGGTCCGGGCCGTCCGATCGCCCGTGGCGTCGCGGTACTGCTTGGGTGAGGAGCCGACCACGCGCCGGAAGGCCGTGCTGAAGGCGCTCTCCGACTCGTAGCCGGTGGCGACGGCGAGGTCGGAGATCGAGCGGGTGTTGCGGCGCAGCGCGTCGCGGGCCAGGTTCATCCGCCACTGGATCAGGTACTCCCCGGGTGCGGCGCCGAGCTGCTTCTTGAAGGCGGCGGCGAACGCCGAGCGCGACATCCGGGCGATGCCGGCCAGTTCCGGCAGGCTCCAGCGGTGCGAGACGTCGGCGTGCAGGGCGCGCAGGGCCGCACCGACACCGTCGTCGCACAGGGCACCCAGCCAGCCGACCGGGTGGTCGGTCTGGTCGACGTGCGCGCGCAGCACGTGCACGAAGAGGATCTGCACGAGGTGGTCCAGCACCAGGGAGCTGCCGACGGTGCGGTTCTTCACCTCGGTGCTGAGCAGCTGGGCCACCTGGGCGAGCTGCTCGTTGCGCCGATCGCCGGCTTTGACGTGCACGAGCCGCGGGAGCACGTCGATCAGCAGCGTGGCGTTGGCCTCGTCGAACCAGAACTGCCCGCCACACAGCCCGAAGTCCGCGTCCGCCGCGGCGCTGTCCCCGAGGGCACGCGCCGGTAGCGGTTCGGCGGTGAGTGAGCTTGCCAGCCGGTACGCCGGCGGGTTGACCAGCAGGAAGAGGTCGCCCTCGCGCAGGCGCACGGGTTCGCTGCCATCCTCGAACACCAGCCAGCACTCACCCCGGTCGACGCCCCCGATCCTCACGTACTCGTACGCGTCGAAGCGCAGCGCCCACGGCCCGGCCGCGCTGAAGTCCGGATAGACCTCGGTGCGTGGCCGGAGCAGGCCGATGGCGCCGGCGATCGGGTCACTGGACCCCAGCGGCGGCCCAGCCTTGGACGATACGTAAGAAATCACGGATTCCACGTTATGGATCGTACAGTCGAAGGGGTTGATCCTTGTTTTTATGACCACCACGCACAAGACCGCGCTCGTGACCGGCGCCAACAAGGGCATCGGGTTCGAGACCGCCCGCCAGCTCGCCCGGCAGGGCTTCACCGTCTGGCTGGGATGCCGTGACCAGGGCCGGGGCGAAGCGGCGGCGAAGGAGCTGGCCGCCGACGGCGACGTGCGCTTCGTCCGCCTCGACGTGACCGACACCGCCGGCATCCGGGCCGCGAGTGAGCACATCGCCGAGCAGAGCGGCGCCCTGGACGTTCTGATCAACAACGCCGCCATCGCCCTCGGGGACCAGGAGGGCCCGCCCAGCACCGTGGGGATCGAGACGATCGAGAAGACGCTGGACGTGAACTTCTACGGCACGCTGCGTGTCACCCAGGCGTTCCTGCCGCTCGTGCGCAAGGCCGAGGCCGGGCGCATCGTGAACCTGAGCAGTTCGATGGGCTCGCTCACCATGCTCACCGCCCCCGGGCAGCCGCTGGCGCCGTTCGGCATGAGCTACGCCTACGCCACGTCCAAGACCCTCGTGAGCACGCTCACCGGCTGGTTCGCCGTCGAGCTGAAAGACACGCCGGTGAAGGTGAACGCGGTGTGCCCCGGATTCAACGCCACCGACATGAACGGCAACACGGGGACACAGCACCCGTCCGAAGGCGCGAAGGTCGTGGTCCGTGCCGCCACGCTGCCCGCCGACGGCCCCAGCGGCAGCTTCTTCGACGCCGCCGGTCCGGTGGGCTGGTGACCTCCAGGTCACTACCAAAACCCTTTGGGGTACGAACAATGCCGCCAGCGGTGGTCGCTTCCGGCAGGTGACGGTCAGCGCCGCGGCCGGACCGTGATCGCCGACAGGGCAGTCCGTCCCCGCCACGAAGGTGGGAACGGACTGCCCGTCACAGCGAACCGGTCGTGGGTCAGCGGCTCTCGGCGAAGTACTCGTAGTTGTCGGCGTTGTCGACGGCGTTGGCCGGGCTCGAGATGGCGAGCTGCTTCGCCGCGGTCTGGCCGTACGCGTGGTCGTCGGTGCCACCGTTGACGGTGAAGTGACTCGACTCGTGGATCAGCGTTCCGGCCTTCGAGTCGGTACCCGTGGCCGGCGCGGTCCAGAACGCGTTGCAGAGGTAGATGATGTACGGCTGGTCCGGGTAGACGTACGCGTAGTAGTCCTCGTTGCTGGTGCAGTCGAGCGTCAGGGCCTTGGTGGTCAGCTCAGTGGTGATCTTGCTGTACGCCGAGGTCACCCGGGAGAACCGCGACGAGCTGTAGGTGCCGAACCAGGTGGTGTACGCGCCGCCACCGGACGGGTTCGCCGCCAGCCAGGTCTGCGACTTCTGCGAGTACGTCGCGGCGTTGGTGACGGCCAGGCTCAGCGCGGTCTTCTCGCTCGTGGTGCAGCTGCGGTAGGTGATGGTGACCGCGGCGGCGGCGGAGACCTTCACCCGCTCCGTGGTCGTGGGCGCGACGCCGGCCACCTTGGCGGCGCTGCGGATGCCGGCGCTGGTGCGGACGGTGGCGCGACCGGTGTCGACCCGGAGCGTGCGCTGAGGCGCCCGCACCTGGCTCGACGCCAGCGCGACGGTGAACGTTCCCGGCGTGGACAGGTCGTAGTCGGCCGCCAGGTCAACGGTCACGGCGTAGGTGCCACCGGCGGGGATGCGGGTGTAGTCGGCCGCGGTCGGAGCCCCGAGCTTCACCAGCTTGCCGCGGTAGGGCACCGGCACGCCGTCCCTGGTCACGGCGAGGACCGCGGTGGTCTCGCGGGCCTGCGGCAGGTCCCGGGAGAGCACGTCGACCGCCGACGACGAGGTGTTCCGCACCGCGACACGCACGGTGAGGGCGCTGCTGGTCACCTCGCCGATCTGGACGGTCGTGGTGAGACCCGCGGTACCGGCGGCCGATGCCGCGCTCGCTCCGACGGCGGCGACTGCCGGGATCGCGATCCCGGCAGTGAGGAACGCCGCCCAGAGCGGACGTCGAGAAATGCGCACGTGGTTTCCTTTCTCGGCCATCGAATCTCGTGTGTGTTCCAGGGGGAATGGGGGGCACGAGAGTCGATGCACAAACATCAATGATTTTCAATCTATATGATCACCTCCGCTCCTCAATGATGTTATTCATCCCAGATGGGTCATATCTCGGCACGGCATCGACGAACATGACCCGCGGACCGCCGCGACGGCGTCGTGCGGGGTGCCCAGGGGGCTCATGCGTCCGCAACACCGACCAGGAGCTTCGCCCAGGATCGGCCGTGTGCGTTCTTGAGGATCACGTACTCCGCCTCGACGTGCGGTTCGATCGCGCTGTGCTTGTCGTTCGGGGCGCCGATGACCAGCTGGAAGCCCAGGCCGCGCCACGCGCCGATGGCCCGGCCGGTGAAATGCGCATCCGCCTTGATCAGCGCCTCGTCGAGGAAGACGGGGGCGTAGCGGGGACGGGCGGCCCCCGCATCGCCCAGTTGGTAGCGCAGTGCGGCGCCGACGATGAACGCGACGAGCTCCTGCGACTCCCCGCCGGACTTCTCACCGATGTGGTCGTAGACGGCGACGTGCGTACCGTCGAGGTCGACCTTTTCGGCACTGATCCGGACGTGGTTGCGGACGTCGACCAGGTCGGCGAAGTCCGGCGCGGAGCGGCGGATCCGGTCGATCACCTTGGTCATCCGGTGATAGGCGCGTTCCCGGTCGTCCTCTGTTGCCGCCTTGTCGATGACGGCGCGCACGTCACGCAGCTCCTTGCGGAAGCGGGCGCGCGTGGTGGAGTGGCTCTCCTGCGGGTCGATGCGCAGCCGGTGCTTGTCGTCGGCGAACGGCAGTGCGGCCAGGATGCGGTTGACCGGGTCGATCCGGTCGCGGATCTCGCGGACAGCGGCGGCGAGCTCGCTGTCCAGGCCGGTCAGGTCGTTGCCGGACAGGTTGAGCAGGCTGTCGCGCCACTCCGTCTCCAGCTCGTGCAGGCCACTGGTCTCCAGGTCGGTGAGCAACTGGTCGAAGTCGCGGTAGGAGGCGTCCGGGTCGGTGCCGAGGTTCGGGTTCGGCCAGCGCTCGAGGAAGGTCGAGAACGTATCGTTGAGCGCTTTCCTGGACCGGCCGATCGACTCCGTCGCGGATCGCCGCTCGGTGTCGAGCCGCTCGGTGGCGCGTTTGACGGCCGCGTCGAACTGCGCGAGCACCTCCGCCGGGCTGGTGCTGTCCGTGGCGCTGCCGAACAGGGTCTCCAGGTAGTCCCGATGGTCCTGGCTGAGGTCGACGCCTGACGCGGCGGCCGTGTCGAGCGCGGATTGGGCGCGATCCACCTCGTCGACGAGCGACGACCACGACGTCCCGACCGCCTTCTCGACGTCCTTCTGCCGGCCGACCCGCTCGGTCAGATCCCGGACCTGCCGCTTGAGGTCGTCCAGCTGGCGCTGCAGCTGATCGATCTCCGGGTTACCGGCGCGGATCTCGTTGATGACGCCGTTCCAGCGGTCCCGTTCCGCCCGGACCGCGTCGACATCCACCTGATCCCACGACAACTCGGTCAAGCTCTGGTAGGCCGTGCGCCTGGCTTCCATCGAGTTGAGGTTCTCCTCCTCCCCCGACGCCTTCGCGACAGCATCGTCGAGGCGCCGGCGGGCGAGGTTGATCCGCTCGTCGAGCTCGTCGAGGGTCCGGCTGTTCGTGAAACCGAGAACGTTGGCCCGGCCGTGGCCGCCGTGCGCGCCGCGGCCACCGTCCGACGTCTGGCCGGTGATCGTGAGGGCCTTGGTGTACTGCGGCAGCAGCCGGGGCGTGTCGACGCAGACGAAGGCGAACCGACGGGCGAGTTCGGCCTTGAGCCAGGCGGTGAACGGCGACGGCCGGTAGTCGAGCCTGCCGGGGAGCGTCTTGCCGTCGAGTCCGACCTCGTCACGCTGGCCGGTGCGTACACCCTCGAACTGGATCCGGCGTGCGGTCGGCACCGCGTTGATCGCCTCACGGAACGCGTTCACCCTGCCGATGTCGATCAGCATCCGGGTGGCGAACCCGCCGAGCGCCAGGTTGAACGCCTCACGCCACGGCTCGAACTCCGTGCGCACCTCGATCAGCTCGCCGACGAACGGCAGGTCCTCGGGGCTGAGCCCGGCGGCCTCGGCCAGCGCTGCGCGAGCCGCGTGCAGGTCGGTCGGGATGTTGCCCCGGCGACCCTTGACCGCCCTGTGCTCGGCGCGCAGCCCGTCCAGCTCCCGCTCGGCCTCGTTCTTCGCCGCCGCTGCCTGGGCGTACGTACCCTGAGCGGTCTTTCGGGCGTCGACATCGGCCAGCGAGCGATGCGCGGTCTCGACCAGCGCGGCGAAGTCGTCACCGGTCGGGACGGCGGTACCGATCGTGACCAGCACCCGGTCCAGTCGCTCGCGAGCGCGTGCGACGTCGCCCAGCCGCTGCTGCACGACGCGGATCTCCCGGTGTGCGGTCTCCATGCGGTCGCCACCGGACGCGCGCATGGTGTCGGCCACCCCGTCACGCTGCGTCTCGGCCGCGGCGACCAGGGAGTTCGTCTCCGCCAGGTCGTCCTGGGCGCGGCGGTGGCGCAGGCCCAGGTCCTCCTCCGCCGAGCGCAACAGGTCGAGCCGGCGGTGATGACGCCACAGCGCGGCAGGCGACGCCGCATCGGCGAAGGATCCGATCTCGTCGATCGAGCGCAACCGGTTCGCCGCTTCGTCGATGGTGCGCCGGTGGTCGCGGATCGGGGTCAACGCCTTGACCTGCTGGCGGGCGGTGATCATCCGGGTCCGGGTGCCGGACAGCTCGTCGAACTGCTGCACCACCGCGTCCGCGGTGGCCAGCGTGGACGGCTCCTCGAGGACCATCGTCTTGTAAAGGGCGTCGACCGTGGTGATCTGCTGGCCGGCCTGGATCCGGCCCAGCAACGCGATCGCCTTGTGCCCGTCGCCTGCGGCGCCGATACCGAGCGTGGTGTGCAGGCGCGCTGTGAACTCCCGGTCGGTGTCACTCCAGGTCAAACCCGTTGCAACCACATCGGTACGGGTGAATTTCGCGCTGGCCGGGCCCTCCAGCGCCCGCAGCTGATATCCGTGGTCGCAGGTGGCACGCACCACCACGACGTCGTCCAGGGTGCGCGCCGACGACGGGACGTACCAGGCGCGCAGCGCGGTGAACTCCGCACCGGTGTGGTCCATCCACGTCATCGCGATGGCGGACCAGGTGTCGCGGCCGTCGCCCCGCAGTACCCGCAACTTCGTCTCACCGTCGCTGCGGGACTCGTCGAGTTTGCCGCGCGCGTACGAAAGGATGTTTCTTTGGTCCTTGCCCCGTGGCCGGCCGACCACGCCGCCGTTGGACGCGCCGTTGAAGGGGGTGGTGTGCGGCATGAGCAGCGCGATGTACGAGTCCATCAGCGTCGACTTGCCCGATCCGGAACCGCCGCTGAGCAGGGTCGCGCCCGGCGCGAGCCGCAGGTGGTGGTATCCGTCGTAGCCGCCCCAGTTGACCAGTTGCAGATCCCGCGCCACCCACTGCTGGCCTCGTGACGCCGCCGGGATCAGCCCGAACAATGTGTCGATCATGCTCACGCCGTGGCCTCGTTCTGTTCGCGCAGCCACTGGTCCAGCTCGGCGAGCTTCTCCGTGCTCATCACGACCTCCACCATCGGGGTGATCCGATACCGGCCCGCGGACTCCTCAGCCAGCAGACCTTCGGTGACCAGCCGCTGCACCGCGTTTCGCACTTCCTGCTGGCGCCGGGCCAGGTTGTGGTCGTACGGGTCGAAGTAGGTCAGCACGGTCTGCTCCAGTTCCTCGATGTCCACCCGCGCGGACGTCTCCCCCGTACCGCGTTCCCGCTGGAAGACGGTCCGCAGGTGCACCAGGACCAGCGTCTCGGCCCGGTTGTAGGGGTCGTCCTTGAGCAGGATCGGCACGTCCAGCTCCACCGACCGCACCTGCTGCTTGTAGGCGACGCCCCGGTCGTGGTCGACCACCAGGCGGACGAACAGGTCGTGCATCCGCGATTCGACGATCTGCTGGTTCTCCAGCAACGTGCGCCACTGCGCCGGGTTCTTCTCGGCGAGCAGGAACTTGCGCCGCAACAACTGGACCAGCACCCGGCGCACGTCGGCGTCCAACGTGCCCGCGTCGCCGGCGAACAGCTCGGCGGGGTCCTCCTCCATCGACACGGGGTCGATGAACCCGTCCACCACCCCCGCGCCGTCGAGCTCACTCATCGCCACCACTCCCGTCCACGCCCGCCGGATTCGCCGCCACCACATTGCCGAGCGCGAACCGTCGCCGGCTCCGATCAGGTCGCACCGTGTCGACCACCACCACCTCGGCCGTCTCGGTCAACCCGAAGCCGTGGGTGATCTCCAGCAGGCCGAGCAGGTCGACCGGCCGCTGGATCTCCTCGCCGGCGGCGCGGAACGCGGCCACCACGTCCACTCTCGCCGCCGGGCCCGCGAACGCTTCCAGGTGCGCACGCAACTCGGCGTACCGAGGGCCGCCCCAGGCCCGCGTGTCGGCGGCGGTCAGGTCCTCGGACTCGTCCCAGTCCCGCAGCGGCGCGGGAGGCTGCGGTGGCCGCGGGTCGCTCATCCGCTGACGCAGGTGTCCGACATCGGCGACCGGCAGGCGACGCAGCGGCTCGACGGCCTCGCCGCGGCGGGAGTCGGGAACCCATTTGTGCAGGCCCGACATCACGTCCCGCAACAGTTCATCCACTTGGCGGTCCCGCATCGGATCGTGGTTGCGGACCTGGCTGGTGATGACGTGCGACGCCTGCCGCTGGGCGGCCAGCACCTCCTTGACCCCCTGCTCGATCCGCCGCGAGATGTCGGTGAGCTCGCGCCGCTGCTGCTGCGGCAACAGCTCGGTGAACCGGTGCCGCAGCACGGTACGCAGCTGACCCCACAGACCGTCGATCTGCGCCGGATCGCCGATCAGGCGCAGCGCCCCCGCGAACGCGCGGCCTTCCGGTGTCGCGTCCAGGATCCGCTGGCCGCGTGCGAGGTACTCGCGCAACACCTCACCGGTGGGCCGCACGTCGTGCCGCAACTCCGCGACGACGTCACGCTGAATGACTTTGATCGACTCTGCCACCCGGGCGAAATCCGCCGGCAGCTCACGCGCCAGATGCAGCACGTTCTCGGCCGCCTCGAGCAGTTGCTCGTCGTCGACGGTCTCGACGGCGCCACCCTTCTCGAGCCGGGTCAGCTCCTTCTGCCGCTGCTGGATCTCCTCGTGAAGGCGCACCATCCGCGACATCAGATCCGGATCGGCGTCCTGCGCCAGTCGCTCGATCGCCTCCAGCAACGTCCTGACCCGCGACTTCGACACCCTCGTCCGCGCGCCGCCGACCCGGCCGGCGACCTCGAGTGCACCGACGCCGTACGCCGAGAGCCGATACACCTCGGCGTCGTCGTCGGAGACCTGCCGCACCAACCACCCGGCCTGCACCCACTGCCGGCACAGGTCACGCGCGGTGCCCGCGGGCAGCGGCTGGCTGTCCTCGTCGCCGTAACCGGCAGCCCGCAACTGGTCAAGCGCGTCGTTGATCTCCGCGTGCGCGTCCGCCACGGCCACCGTCGGGCGTTCGGCGGTGAAGACCATCGCCAACGCCGTCACCACGAATGGCGCGTGCGTCTGATGCAGCAACGCGAGCATCGGATTCTGAAACGCCCGCAGCGCTCCCTGGTAAGCACCGTCAACACCTCGTGTACCCATCAGCAGCGAGCCTACGGCGCAGGTAGGACACGGGAGAAATCGCCATTGTCACCACTTCTCCCCCATCGCAGACCACCGATGCCCTCCCGGCTGAACCGATATTGCTCCGCTACGGCCTACCCGGACCACGACGCCCGGGCCGGATCACCGTTCGCCGGTAGCCCAGCGCCGATGCAGCTGATGCCACCGTTCGGTGGGCAGGTCGGCGTCGGCGAGGTGCTCCAGACCCTCGACACCGTTGGTGGACAGCACCTCCATGAGCTCCTGGTGATAAAGGAAGAAGTTGCCCTGCAGGGCGTCACAGTGCTGGCAGCCGTTGGTCAGCCCCGTGCCTCCGGTAGTCCGGCTGGTCCGGGCCTTGATCGGCTGGGCGAGCCCGACCTTGCCGGTGGCGCGCAGCAGCTGCGCCGCGACCGCGAGAGCCTGCTCGTCCGAGCAGGTGACCAGGTCACCCTCGACAGCGGAGGCGAGGTGCATACCGACGATCGCGGTGGTCGGCCGATGACACTTCCAGCAGTCCGTGGTCAGCCCACGGACGGTGACCTTGACAACCTCTCCAGCCGGCACCGTCATCAGCGAACCCTCACCATCCCGAAGTCCCCGCACCGAGTGGAAAGTTGAGAGATCGAGTCCATGCCGGTCACGTTACGACGTGGGTACGACACTCTGCGAACAGGCCGCGGGGAACCACTCCGGCTATCTGTCTGACCTGGGGTTCCATCTGTCTTCGGGGGACAGAACGGCCTTGTCCGGGCGGTTTGCGGCCTTCCATCGTGGTCGGCATGGTCGTTCCGCCCACCCGGTTGTTGCTGTTCATCGTCCTGCTGGCGGCGGCCTGCGGGAGCCCGCAGGCCGAGCTTCCGGCCGACGTACGGTCGTTGGCGCGCGGCGCCGATGACGCCGCAGTCCTGCGGCTTGCCGAAACGGTCCTGATCGGCCGCTGCATGCGACGTGCCGGCTTCGGCTATCCCCTGGATCCCGCGGAGCTGCGGACCGAGCTGGCCGCTCCCCCGCCCCCGACGTCCCTCGACTCCGCGTGGCCGGAGGACGACGAGAAACGTGCCGCCGCCGCGGCGGCCGGCCCGAGCACGGCCGCGGAGCCGCCCCCGCCTCGGACCCGCCTCAACCGCTACGTCGAGGGACTCGATCCGGCTCGCCACGAGGCGTTCGCCACCGCCCTGTACGGCGATCCGACGACCGGCCCGGCGGTGGAGGTGACCCTGCCCAGCGGCACCGTGCGGCAGAGCCGGGCCGGTTGTCGCAGCGAGGCGCTACGGCTGCTCTACGGCGACCTCGACGCCTACGTGCGCGCACGGATCTCCAAGGACAACATCAACCCGCTCGTCCAGGCCCGCGTCACCACCGATCCGGCCTTCACCGCCGCCCAGGCCCGGTGGCGGACCTGCATGACGAAGCGGCACTGGGCCGTCGCCGACCCGGCCGAGCTCACCGCGCGCGTTGCCGAGACCAGCGCGACGCTTCCCCCCGATCAGCAGGCCGAGCGATCCCGGGCCGCCGCCGTGACCTCCGCCCGATGCAACCGGCGGGCCGGACTGTCGGCAACCGCACGACGGCTCACTCCGGCCGCGCAGCGCCGGGTCCTCGCCGACCTGAGTGTCCCGCTCACCGATCTGTCCCGCCGGGAACAGGCCGCGCTGCCGTACGCGCGCCGCCTGCTCGCCGGCGAGGGCTCCTGAATTCCCGGGACCGACCCGGGTGCACACCGACACCACCGAGGAGCACCAACGATGAAACGCCTCCTGGCCGCCGCGCTCAGCTTCGCCGGCGCCGCCGCGACCATCGCGGTCGCCGCGTCGCCCGCCCAGGCCGCCGCCCCCCAGCAGTGCCCGTCCGAGTCGTTCTGCGTCTACAACGACGTCAACTTCCAGAACGGCGTCTGGGGCACCCCCGGCAACGACAACGACTGGGGTGACAACTGGTTCAGCAACCGCTCGGCCAAGGTCTTCAAGCACGACTCGTCCTGGTACAACCACGGCATCCTGTCCGGCCCGACCTTCGTGCGGGTGTACGACAACTACAACCGGACCGGCACGATGACCATCTGCCTGCAAGCCGGCACGTACTTCGCGAGCAAGCCCGCGTCCAGCGACAAGGGCGTCTCGCACGGCTGGTACTACAACTGCTGACCGTTGCTCGACCACGGCGGGCGGACCGGCCTCGGGGCGGTCCGCCCACCGCCGATCTCCCGGGAAAGCAGCACTTCCAGGTGGGAACGCCACTTACAGTAACCGCGATCCTGTCCGCGAGTAACCGCCTCCTACGCCCCCGGCCGTGGTGATCACCTGCCGGCCGGTGCGCCACCAGCGCGACGATGCTCGCCGCCGTCCGCGACGGGCAGATCGTGCACCGCGCCTCGATGTATCTGACCGCGCACGAAGGCGTGCTGGTCCTGCGCCGCTGATGAACCGGCGAACGTGGTTCTGACGGCGTCGCTCGGCCTGGCGCTTCGCAGGTGCACTGTGATCTCTTGGTGCTGTGTCCCCGATCGGCGGGACCGGATTCGGGGGAGAACATGACGGCAACTCCGGTGAAGGTGCAGACCGGCGCAGAGGGCGCGCAGCTCGGAGTGCTGATCGTCCGGATGCGTCACCCCAACGCCAAGGGCTACGCGTTCGCCTACGGACTGTGGCTGGCGCTGCTCGGCAGCTACGTGATCGGCCTGACCGTGATTCTCGTCGCCGGCGACTCGAAGCCGGTATGGGCGGTCACCATACCGCTGTTCGCGGTGCTGATCGCGCTGATCTTCTGGCTCGCGGCGGGCATGAGCGGCAGCCTGACCCGGCGCGCCTTCTATCTCTACGAGAGAGGTTACGTCGTCACGACGTCGCTGGGCCGTGCGGCCCGCGTGGCACGGTGGACGGACGTGACCGAGATCCAGGGAGCCACCGGGCCGCTGATCACCGTCGGTCTGGGGCGGCGGCGCGTGCTGTGCCGGATCGTCAACCGTCACGGCCGAGCCGTGAAGTTCGCCGAACCGCTCGGCCGCCAGGAACTGGCGCCGCTGGCCGAGCGGCTGCGCAGGCAGGCCACCAGCGGGGCGGCCTGAACAAGCCGTTCGACCTGTCCGGGAACGGGCGGGCGGCGGCCCCTGGGCTGGGCGCGGGACAACAGGTTCACCAGAGCTGACTCCGCCACCGCCGACAACCAGCCCAGATGACTGGAGGCGTCGGCGCCCAGCTGCAGCGCCTCCAGATGCGAGGTCGGCAACCCGAACGGCCGGTGCGGCAGCGTGTTGAACACCCGCGTCGCGGTCAGCCGCGGCTGACCGCGATGCGGATAGTCGGCGCGGGCCCGCTCCAGGTCGTAGCGGGCCGGGTTGGCCCGATGCCGATCCACGAACATCCAGAACGGACGGGCGGCCGGCGTGCCCTTGACCGCGGACTGCCAGAGCTGCCAGGAGAACCGGTGCGCGTCGCGGCGAGCTTCAGGCGGCACAGCGGACCGCCGGCCGCGGCGCCGTGCCGCGCCGCCGGCGGGTCCTAGCTCAATGCCACTTCGCTTAAGTTGATCTTGCTTGGGTGTTGGTGGCCGGCACCGTCCGCCCCGTGCAAGTCGGCGGACGCCGTTTCAGGGCAGCGGTCACCTCCATGATCAAAACTGGTGCAGGCGCATCGGCTCGCATTCCCGGCCAGTGCCAGCGCCGGTGCCGGTGCCGGTGCCGGTGCCGGTGCAGCCGTTGCCACCGGACGCGGACGTGAACGATGACGGCCGCGGCGTGCGTTCCGGTTCCCGGCTGGTCCTCAGGGGTGCCTGCCCGTCCTCGAGACACCCCTGAGGACCAGCCGGGAACGCCTAGCGTGCGGGCGGTCCGGGCGGCAGTGCGGGTGACCGGGGTGCCGGCGAGTGCACGGTCGCTTTCCGGGCCGGGGTGCAACGATTTCGGCCGGGATGAACACGGCGTCTGCCCAGGCGAGTGCCGGGCACGATGATCACCGGCTACCCGGTCCCCGATCACTCTGCCCGCGGCGCGGGGGTGCACGATGCCCGATCGGCGGCGCCTGCCGCTGCCACTGCCACTGCCACTGCCACTGCCACTGCCACTGCCACTGCCACTGCTGGGCGGGCGGGGCGGGGCGGGGGGG
>NZ_BOMS01000160.1 GCF_016862315.1 Actinoplanes palleronii
CCACCGCCCCCAACCCGACCCACCGCGGACCCCAGCCGCCCCTTCGATGCCGAGCACGGACCCCAGCCGCCCCTTCGATGCCGAGCACGGACCCCTGCCGCCCTACCGGCATCGATCACCCACTCCCACCCGGCGAAGCACCACACGGCGGCCGAACCTCCCGGCCCGCAACGACCCCCACCCACCTGCACCGAACACATCCGACACCACTCCGGCGCCGTCCCGCTGGCGCTGGTCACACCGGGCACGCCGTTGCCGTTCACCGCGACGGTGGACGCGAAGGACCTGCTGACCAGGATCGAACTGCAGGTCCCGGCGGCCGAGGGGCAGAAAGCCGGCGTCTGGCGGACGTCGGTGTTCGGCTACGGCACGACCACGGCTCCGGAGCTGACGATCAAACAACTGATCATCAAGTGACCGCGTGTCCGAGAAGGCTCCGAGCAGCGATAGCGGACCGGCCGCACACCGGGGCTGCCGATGCCGGTTCACCGCTGCCGGACGGTGCCTCGACACCGTGACGACAGGGAGATGCGGATGGCCATCGGCAGCGCAGCGACGTTTCCGCGCAGCGATGTCGAGCCCGCGCTCGACCTGCTGCATCTCACGAACCTAAGCCGCGTCCGGATGAGATCACCCCGACCCGCCATCACTGTTCGGGCAGTGGCTCGCCCTGCGTGGCCGACAGCTTCAAGGCGCGACGTACCGCCAGCATGTGGGTGGGAACGTGGCGCTGCTGGGCCTGCTGGACCCGATGGCGCAGATCGTTGTCGCTGGTCGCGCCGGCGGCGGACTGCCACAGTGGCAGCGCCGCGTCGAGGTCGGCGACGAGTTGGAGCATTGCCGGCTCGGCCTCACTCGGCCATGGTTGCGTGTCCACCTTCACTCGCATGGCCGAGCACGCGTCGACAGTCTGCGCCACCGCGCTCCGCAGCTCGGCCGGCGGGCCGGCCGTCAGCAGCGCATCGACGCGCGCCGTTAGCTGAACGCAGTCCCGGATCGCCAGCAGGAAGTGGAGCTGGTCGGTGTTCACGATCGCGGCGTCCTCGCGGAGAGACCGGCTGATCGGCGCCTGGTCCGCCGCGAGGAAGCAGGTGATGCTGTGGCTCCCCCGCGACCACTCCGAGTCCCGCGGGACGTACCAGCGGGCGTGCACATCGGCCGGCAACGACAACGGGTCGAGGACGTAGTTACGAGTCACCGAGAGGCAACCCTCCTGGGCGCGTTGGACGAGCGCCGCGGCCCCCGGGTACTCGCCGACGTTGCCCCGCCCGTCCCCGAAACCGACCCAGCCGGCCATCTCGGCACGGTGTGGCCCGGTGCACGGCAGCGTCGCGATCTGCCCGGGCACGAACGGGTCGTCGTGCCCGGACGCCGGAAGGTCCAAGCACTGGCCGATCCGCAGCGCCACCATGTCCTCGGCGCGGTGCGTCACGTACCGGTTGACTCCGACGACGACGGCGAGAACGACTGCCCAGACACCGCTGAGCACCAGTCCCGCGACGGCGAGGCCCTTGCCGCGCTGACCGGTTTGCTTGATCTTCACCAGCGCGGCGGCGCCCAGCAGCGGGCTGAAGATGAAGCCGCCGATCAGGCCGAAGATCAAGGAGGCGACGGCCAGCCCGCTGAGATCGTCTCGCGGACCGCCCGTCAGGTCCGGGTCCCACTCGACCGGAGGACGGCCTACCGGCGTGGCTGGCCCGTCGCCCGGTTCCAGCCCGGTGGCTCCCTGGTACATCGCGTGGTGTCTCCTCCACTGCTTTCTGATGAGCGACCGGACGATACAGCACGCGTGAGCGGGCACGAGGTCCGTCCGCCGTGAACCCGCCCACTCGTCGCCTGCGGCATTACGCCCCAGAGCACGTTCCGGAGAACGCGTTCGCCACTCCGCATCCCATTGATGACCGCTCATGCGTGAATGACGTTTACCATGATCCGCACCGCTGGTGCCTTCCCCGATAACACCGCGTGAACGGCGAGCATCGTCGTATTGGCGACGACCGAACCGCCACGGGTCGAATCCTTCGCATCAGTCGACCAGTTCGGTCAGCGATGCTCCGTCGAGGTGCGCGACAACCGCGAGCGTGCTCTCGCATGGCGGCTGCGTAAGAGGAGATCTCCCGCTGGGAGGCGCGGGCGGCGAGGTGCAGCCACAACGCGCATCGGGCGCGGGTCAGCCGGCCGGAATCGCGGCGTCGCTCAGCGCAGCCGCCAGGGTCCGGGCGGCAGGTAAGGGTGCGGCCGGTAACGCCACGTGGATCGTGCGGCGCAACGCGGGATCGTCGAGGCGGCGCAGCACCAGCTCGGCGGGGACGGCCCACGCGGCCAGCGACGGGACCAGCGCCACGCCCAGGCCGGCGGCGACCCAGCCGAACTTCCCGGTCCACTCCGCGATACGGATGATCTTCCGGGGGCTGAAACCGGCGCGTGCGCAGGCGTCGGCGAGCATGGTGGGCCGGTCGCCGTACGCGTTCTGCACCCACGCCTCGTCGCGTAGCTCGCCGAGCCCGATCGTCGCGGCGCCGGCCAGCCGGTGCCGGCGGGGCAACGCGACCAGCAGTTCGTCCTCGCACAGCACGGTGGTGGTGACCCCGTCGGCCGACGGCAGCCCGTACGGATAGTCGCTGACGACCGCCAGGTCCAGCGTGCCGTCCTCGAGACGTGCCATCAACGCCGCGGTCGGGCCCTCGAACGCGACCACCTCGACATCCGGCTCGGCGTCGCGGAACGCGCGCAGCGCGGTCGGCATCAGTGCCACGTTGGCCGTGCCGAACGCTCCCACGTGCAGCAACCCGCCGTGCCCGGCGTGCAGCACGGCCAGTTGGTGTTCGGCGCGGGCCAGCCGGTCGAGGACCTCGGCGGCGGTGCGATGCAACGCCCGCCCGGCCGGGTTCAGCCGGACGCCGCGGGGCAGCCGTTCGAAGAGTGGGCCGCCGGCCTGCTGTTCGAGGGTGGCGATCCGCCGGGACACCGCGGACTGCGTGTAGTTCAGCGCCGTGGCCGCCCTGGTGAACGATCCGGCGTCGGCCACGGCGACGAGCAGCCGCAGCGCATCGATGTCGAACACGACCCTCCCATTCCTGAAACGCATCGATCCTATGCGAACCAGTCGCTGGTGGGATACCTCGCGCCGCCCTAGCGTTGTCGATGCGGCCGCTCCGATGTAGACCGAAGCGATGAGAAGAGGATCCCGAGATGGACTACAGCAGGCTCGGTAAGCGGATCGGTGACTACCCGGCCGGAAGTGTCGGCGCCACGCTGACGCAGCTGTTCCGGCGGCTCGCTCTGGCGTCCGTCGTCGCCCTCATCATCCTCGGCGTGATGAGCGACGAAGGCATCGATCTCACCCGGACCGGCGTCGCCTCAATCGTCCTGGGCTCGCTGTTCGGACTGCACCTGGCCTGGCGTGCGGTCACCGCCAGGTTCGGCATCCGGCGGATCTTTCTCCACGAGAACGGCGTGTACGCGACGAACCTGTTCGGCCAGCAGGCGGACGCGGTGACGTGGGACGAGGTGACCGGGTTGAGGGAGATATCCGGCCAGTCGCTGGTGTCCAACTTCTACCGGCTCGAACTCCACCGGCACGGCTCGGCACCGATGGCGCTGATCACGATCGGGTTCAAGCGCACCCTGATCGAGGCCGTGCTGCACCAGATGCAGAACGCCGGGTCGCCGAGCCGGTAGGTGTCCAGCCCTGCCGGAAGGGTCGCCGCTACCGTTGACCGGGTGATCGGCAACCTTGAGACGTTCCAGGACGAGCTGGCCGCCAGCGGGTTTCCGCCGCTGGTCAACAAGCTGGCCGGGGCCTGCTTCCGGGGCCGGATCACCACCCACGACCTCGGGCCGCTGCGGCTGGTCTCCCTCGACACGCCCGAGAGCGCCTGTACCGGACGCGAGCGCGACGCCTCCGACGGCGAGAACCTGGCGGTCAAGGTGATGACCCGGGGCCGGACGCGGATCGAGCAGGGCCGCGGCGACGCCGAACTCGGGCCGGCCGACCTGGTGCTGCTCGATCCCACGCGTGCGCTGCGGTTCGAGAGCACCGCCGGGGCGCACGTCACCATCCTGGTGCCGCGCCGGGAGCTGCGGATCCGGCCCGCGCAGCTCGACCGGCTGATCGGCAAACGCATCGACGGCAGCCACGGTCCGGGCGCTCTGGTCTCCGTGCTGGCTCGCCAATCAGTGCGGTCGGCGACCGGGTTCCGCGAGGCGGAGGCGCTGCGGTCGGCGGCGGCCGTCATCGAGCTGATCACGGTCGCGCTGGAGGCCCGGCTGGGCGACGAGCAACCGGCCCCGGACGAGTGGCTGCGGAACCGGATCGCCGGCTACATCGAGGCCCGGCTGGCCGATCCCGACCTGTCCCCGCTGGGCATCGCGGCCGCCCATCACCTCTCCGTACGCCGGCTGCACAAGCTGTTCGAGGACCAGCCGCTCACCGTCGCGGCCCTGATCCGGCGTCGCCGCCTCGAGCGCTGCCGGGCCGAGCTGACCGGAGGCGGACGTACGGTCACCGCCGTGGCCGCCCGGTGGGGGTTCTCCGACGCCACCCATTTCAGCAAGCTCTTCAAGACGACGTTCGGCTACACCGCCCGCGCACTGGTGACCAGCAACCGTGCGCTGACGACCAAGACGCGCACGGCCGGCCCGGAACAGGATGGTGGTGATCAAGGCAGGCGACAGCAAGGAGAGAAGTCGTGGCGAAGGTGAACATCGTCCGCCCGGGTGAGGGCGAGATCCTCGGCAGCGGGGCGCACCAGATCCGGATCCTGGAGAACGGCGAGCACACCGACCACCGGCTGGGGTTCGCCGAGGTCACCATTCCGCCGGGCACCCCGAGCCCGTTGCAGCACCGCCATGCCCAGCACGACGAGGGCTTCTACGTGCTGGCGGGAACATTCCGGTTCACCGTCGGCGACGACCACCACGACGCCGGGCCGGGCACCTGGGTCATCGTGCCGACCGGGGCTCCGCACACGTTCGCCAACATCGGCGACGAGAACGCGGTCATGCTGAACACGTTCACACCGGACCGGTACGTGCAGTATTTCCGCGACTTCAAGGCCATGATCGATTCCGGCCAGCCGGTCAACGCCGAGACCATGAAGCCGCTGTGGAAGAACTACGCCACCGAGATCTCGAACGAATACGCCTCGTGACGTGCCTTCAGCTTCCGGCCACCATCCCCGGGTCCGGATGAGGTTCTCGTAGGTTTCCGGGCGGCCGGCGCGGCCTCCCACCGCAGCGGCGCCGCTGTGGTCGTACCCCCGAATGGTTTTCGTCTGTCAAGCCGCCGGCAGGCGCAGTTCCGGCACCGGGAAGGACACCACGGACCGGCCGGGCCAAGGAGCCTGCGCAGCATCGCAGGGGGCACGCTCCGCTTCAGGTGGGGACCAGCATGTTCGGGTCAGCGCCGGTCGCGAGCCGTTCCCGCACCGCGGCGAGGTCCGACCACGACCCGTAGCCCATCCGCGACCAGCCCGGGACCGTTATCATCCCGGCGTGGGAGAGGACCTTTCCGGACGGCTCTACGGTGTTGCGTGGTGGGTCACGCCGCGGTTGCCGGGCCCGGTCGCCGCGCTCGCCTTCGACGCGGTCGCCGCCGTGATGCGCCGGTCCGGCGTGGGCGGGGTGCACCAGCTGCGGGTCAACCTGGCCCAGGTGCTCGGCCAGCCGGCGGACAGCACCGCAGTGACCGCCACGGCCGACCAGGGCGTGCACTCCTATCTGCGGTACTGGCGGGAGTTCTTCGGGCTTGCCGGATGGAGCCCGGACCGGATCCGCGACACCGTGGTCTTCGAGTCGCTGGACCGGGTGGCCGCCGCCCGCGACGCCGGCCGTGGCGTCGTGCTGGCGCTGCCGCACAGCGGCAACTGGGACCTGGCCGGCGCCGCGCTGGTGCTGAACGGGCACCGGTTCACCACCGTCGCGGAACGCCTGCGCCCGGAACGGCTCTACCAGCGGTTCGTGAGCCACCGTGCGGCGCTCGGCATCGAGGTGCTCCCCGCCGACGAGACCCGGCGGGCGATCACCACGATCACCCAGCGGCTCCGGGCCGGCGAGGTGGTGTGCCTGGTCGCCGACCGGGACACGTCCGCGGCCGGCATCGGCGTACGGTTCTGCGACGCCCCGACGACCTTCCCGGCCGGACCCGCGCAGCTGGCCCTGCGCGCCGGAGCCGCCCTGATGCCCGCAACACTCTGGTACGACGGTCCGCAGCTACGGGTCCGGATCCACCCGGAGATCGTCCCCGGCCGGGACGGCACCACCCGGGCCCGGGTGGCGGCGATGACGCAGGAACTGGCCGACGTCTTCACCGACGCCGTTCGCCGGCATCCCCACGACTGGCACGTGCTGCAACCGGTCTGGCCCGCCCCCGCTCAGCAGGGCTGAGCCGAGCGGCACGCCCACTGTTCATTCCGGGGAAGCCCGGCCGTGACCTTCATAGTCGATCATCAATCGACTGTCTACTGAGGAGTTGCGGTGGAGAAGACGTGGCGGCTGCCGGGCCACATCGTTGCGGCCCTGTGTGCCCTGGTACTGGTGGTCGCCGGCATCCCGGCCCGGGCGATCGCGGCGGAACCGGCCCGATGGCACGGGCATGCATCGGTCGAGGGTGTGACGGTCACCGAGACCGAGGACAGCGTCACGGTCACCCTGGAGAACGACGACATCGCCCGCGTCGACAGCGGTCTGCTGCTGACCTGGATGGACGAGCTCACCACCGCGGCGCCGGTGCTCACCGACGCGATCAAGGTGTCGTTCGACGCCCACCCCCTCGACATGGGCCTGTCCGCGGCCGACCGGGAGCCGTGGAGCACCTCCGACGCGGAACTGTCGATCTCGAGCGTCGGCAACAGCATCTCCATCGTGCTGCCGATGGACGAGGCGCACACCGAGGCGAGCTGGTGGATGAAGCTGGTCGCCTCGGCCGTCGGCTACCTGAGTCAGCTGTCGATCCGCATCTCCTGCTACGCCGCCTTCAACGTGGGCTCGGCGGTCGCCGGCCCGGTCTGCGCCGGTCTGGGCGCCTTCACCGGCGTGATGGTCTACCAGGCGATCGTCATCTTCGTGGACCACAAGCAGGCCGATCCGGAGCAGTGGGCGCAGGCGCTCGCGTTCGCGGTGGTCGCCGCGGCCGGCGCGGTGGCGTGGGAGAGCGGGCTCAACGACTTCGCGAAGACCAAGATGCGACCGCTGTTCGAGAAACTGCGGGACGCCACCTACGAGCTGGCCAAGAAGGCCGGCCCCTGGATCAAGAGAGCCGTCGGTGACGGGTTCACCTGGCTGGGTGATCGGCTCGGCGAGCTGTCGCAGTACATCTCCGACAAGATGAGCGCCGCCTATCGTGCGCTGTTCGAGAGTGCCGGCGTGGGCACCGTCAAGGTGATGGTGGTCGGCGACTCGATGAGCCACGGCCGGGAGGGCGACTACACCTGGCGGTACCGGCTGTGGCAGTGGTTCCAGAACCAGCACATCGCCGTCGACTTCGTCGGCCCCTACTCCGGGACGCAGCCGCCCGACGAGGCCGCGCCACCCCGCCCGCCGCTGCTGCAGGGCGAGACCGAGGCGGGCAGCAGGCCGCGGACTTCCGGATCGTACGCAAATGGGGTTGTGCCTTTTGACAGCAACCACTTCGCGGTCTGGGGGCGGCAGGCGGCCCAGGACCAACAGCTGATCAGGGAGCAGGTCGCGGCCTGGCAACCGGACCTGCTGCTCGTCGGCCTCGGCTTCAACGACCTCGGCTGGTTCGTCAGCGGCCCGGACGGCACCCTGGCCAGCATGAAGTCGCTGGTCGACAACGCCCGCGCCGCCAAACCGAACCTCAAGTTCGCACTGGCCAACGTGCCGCAACGCACCAAGATCGACGGCCGGGACGACCTGCCGGTGAACACCGACACCTACAACCGGAAGCTCGCCACCGCGATCCCGGGCTGGAGCACCGCTCAGTCACCGGTCCGGCTCGTCGACTGGCGCGGCAACTACCGCTGCGAGGTCGGCGGCTGCCCCGCCGGATACGACGGCCTGCACCCCAACGCGCTCGGCGAGTACCAGATCGCGCACGCCTTCGAGCAGACCCTGCACGACGGCTACGGCCTCGGCGCGAACGTCCCCGCGGCGCCCGCCACCGCACCGGGCCGGGCCCTGTCGACACCAGCCCGGGTCAGCGCCATCGCCAGCCCGGGCGGCTTGACCGTCACCTGGGATCCGGTCTTCGGCGCGTCCGGCTACACCGTGCGTTCCCGGCTCGTCGGCCAGTCCGCCTGGAGCGAGATGCCCGCGTCGGCCGCCCGTTACGACAACGGCTGGGTCCTCGACGGCCAGCAGTGGGAGGCCCAGGTCCGGGCGAACTACGGCGACCAGGCGTCCGGCTGGTCAGGTGTGGTCGGCACGACCGTGCGTCCGCAGACCGCCGCCGGCGCGTCCAACATCCTCACCCTCGCCGCGCTCGACGGCCTCGACATCGCCTGGGACCCGCCGACCGGCAACTACACGGCCGGCATCGAGCGGTACAGCGTGCTCACCTACGACCAGGACACCCCGGGCGCGTGGCTCAACGCCGTCGGGATCAAGGGGCAGCGGGCGCACATCGGCGGGCTCATCTCGGGACACCGCTACGTGGTCGCGATCCAGAGCTGGAACGCCGCCGGCGGTGGTTTCCCCTCCACCGGACACGCCATCGTCGTCGGCGCGGGAAAACCCGCCGACCCCACCGGTCTGACGGTCACCGCGAGCGATCCGACCACCGTCCAGCTGGCGTGGACCGCGGCCGCCGGGGCCGGCGGCTATGAGGTCCGGATCCGCAACATCAACGACAACACCACATCGTACGAGGACAGCGGCACCACCACGCACGGCATCGCGTACCTGTTCCCCGGGTACTGGAACTACGAGTACTGCGTGCGGGCGTACAACGGCGAACAGAAGTCGGGCTGGTCCCACTGCGTCGTCCTGCCGCCGAACACCGCGGGAAGCCCCGGGCAGCCACCGGGCCGGTAGCGTGGCGGACAGCGCGAGCCGGCCCGGGCCCGCGCTGTCCGCCCACGCGCGTGACCGACCCGCTGGGCGTCTGCGCGGTCAAGTGTTGCCTTGGACGCTCGCCGCAGATATTCGGGTAAGCCGGAAGGTGGTGAAACCCTCGCTAGCCGGCCGGACCGAACCAGGTGGTCAGCGCGTGCGTGAGGCCGTCGCCGCCGTTCTCGTGCGCCCAGGCGACGTAGCCATCGGGGCGGACCAGCAGACCGGTCAGCGGCTCGGTGGCGACGGCGGGGACGATGTCGACCCGGTCCTGCCAGCCGGCGGCGATGTCCCGCAGGCGCCGGTCCGTGGTCAGGTCCAGCAGCACCGGCCGGCCGGTGTGCAGGAGGGTGCCGAGGGTCGTGCCGCGGTCCAGTTTCAGGTCGGGTGCCCAGCCGCCGATCAGCGGGTGGGGGCCTGGCTGGTAGCGGATGTCCAGGCCGGTCAGCCGGTCGGCGACGGCCCGCAGCGTGGTGGGCTCGGTGAGCAGCTCGGCGAAGACGTCGCGCAGGGCGTCGACGTGCGGGCCGGGTGAGAGCAGCAGGCCCTGGGCGCGGACGGAGGTGAGCATCCGCTCGGCGACCGGATGCCGTTCACTGTGGTAGGTGTCCAGCAGCCCGGCCGGGGCGTCGCCGCGGACCTGCGCGGCGAGTTTCCAGCCGAGGTTGGCGGCGTCCTGGATGCCGGTCGTCATGCCCGGGCCGCCGGCGGGCAGCTGAATGTGTGCCGCGTCCCCGGCGAGCAGGACCCGCCCGGCCCGGTACCGGTCGGCTTGGCGGGCCGCGTCGGTGAACCGGGACAGCCAGCGTGACTCGCTCATCCCCACCTCGGTGCCGAGCACCCGGCGGGTGGCCCCGCGCAAGTCGTCGAGGGTCACCGGGGCGTCCCGGTCCCCGCCGGTCCGCCATTCGGAGACGACCACCCGGTGGACGCCGTTGCCGAGCGGGAACGCGGTGAACAGGCCGGTCGGGGTACGTCGCATGCCGGGCGGCACCGCGTCCGGGTCGGTCAGTGTGACGTCGCCGAAGCGGGAGATCTGGGTGGCCTCGGTACCGGTGAAGCCGATGCCGGCCGCCCGGCGGACCAGGCTGCGGGCGCCGTCACAGCCGACCACGTAGCGGGCATCCAGCCGGTAGCCGCCGTCCGGTCCGTCGACCTGGAGGGTGACCTGCTCCGTCGACTGGGTCACCTCGGTCACTTGATGACCGCGGCGCAGCTGCGCGCCGAGCTCGACGGCCCACTCCCGCAGCACCCGCTCGACCTGCGCCTGCGGCGCCATCAGCAGGGGCGGGAGGTGCTCGGGCGGCACCGACTCCAGCAGCGGCGTGAGATCCAGCGGGATGCCGCCGAAGTGGGTGAACCGGGCCCAGCCCCGGGCCGCGCCGTCGAAACGGTCGAGCAGGCCGCGGTAGTTCAGGGTCTGCGCGCCGCGACCGGCGATGCCGGGCGCCTTGGAGAGATCAGTCGGGGCAGCCAGCCGTTCCAGCACGATCACCTGGACGCCGCCGAGCCGCAACTCGCCGGCGAGCAGAAGGCCGGTGGGGCCGCCACCGACGATCACCACGTCGACCGGGCTCATTTGCGCAGCTCGGCCGGAACGGGCAGGCCGGCGGCGACCTGACCGAGAGCGTCCCGCAGCACGGCCGGCAAGGGCTGGGTTGCCCCGTTCTGCCGCCAGTGCTCCATCGTCACCCGGATCGCGCTCAGCACGGCGCCGGCAACCAGCCGGGGATAGAGGTCGCGGTCGGCGTCCGCGCCGATCCGGGACGCGACGGCCGCAGCGACGCCGGATTCGATCACCGCGTACGTCTTGAGGTGCTCGTCGGTGAGCAGCGGGGCGCTCTGGAGCCGCACCACCTGACGCATGTCGCTCTCGTCCCCGGCGAAGCCGTCCACGACAGCATCCGTCAGCGCCGCCCACAGCGGCTCGCCGACCGGGCGAGCGGCCAGCGCCTCGATGATCTGCTCGGCGCGCTGGTGGCCGGTGGCCAGCAGCGCTTCTTCCTTGGTGGCGAAGTAGTTGCTGAACGTGCGGACGGAGACGCCCGCCTCGGCGGCAATGTCCTCGACGCGCACCTGGTCCCAGCCGCGCAGGGCGGCCAGTCGAAGGGCGGCCAGCCGCAGGGCGTCGCGGGTGGCTTGCTTCTTGCGCTCACGCAGTCCGGGTTGGCTCATGCATCAACCATAGCCAATCTTGCAGTGCCCTGCAATATTGCATTTGACTGCAATATTGGCCGCGCTTCGTCGGCTGGCGCACGTGCTTCGTGACCACTTGCACGCAGGGTGAACAAGCTTCGAGGCGCCACCGGCAATATCAATATCCGCAAGTGGTGCCGGTTCTCACCGACATCTCGGCGCGCGACGCCGTCAACGTGGTGCCGAAAGTCGCGAACATCTGGTGCCCACATCGCGCGAACGAAGCCAAGCGCCAGCCACGGGTGCGGAAGCGTGAGCCGTCAGTCGAACCAGGCGACGAGCCGTACGCCCTCGTCCCCGAAGCGATGCGCCAGCGTCTGCATGACGGCGAAGACGTGTTCCCATCCGGTTCCGGGTCCGAGCACGTCGTGTCGGGAGATGGCGGGCTTGTACTGGAACATGGTCTTGCGTTTCCCCAAGATGCCGCCTTCCCGCCCAGTGCCGTCTTGCCACCAGGTGCCATAAGGGGTGTCGGCCGGTGATCCGCTGATCGGTGACAGGCCGTACTCGGTGATGAACTCGTTCGGCCACTGGTCGTCGATGCGGCATTGCACCCAGACTCCGTCGCCGGGGCTGTCGCCGAAGCCGAGAACGCCGCGGGCTGGGAGTTCGGCTGTCATGTCGAGGTCGCGCAGTTCAGGCCAGGAGATCCAGGTGCTGCCATGGACCGCCCGGTCGACTTCGGCGTTGTACGTGTAGTCCCTGCGCACGGTCTCGGAGACGTCGGCCGGCAGGCCGCGGTCTTCGGCGACTGGTTCCCAGCCGGCCCAGTTACGTTCGCCGAACAGGCATCCGTAGCCGTCGTAGCCGTCGCGTAGGACGGGGTAGAGACTATTCATGCATTCGAGCCACGGGCGCTCTTGGTCCGGCCAGAAGGCGTTGAAAGGTTCGCGGACCTCGATCACGTCGTAGATATCGGTTCCCACGCGGAGAGATCATAGGTCTTCTTGATCTTGTGCCTGCTGGTTGACCTCGGATCTGTTACCACGTTTGAGCGCCACTGGGACGGATCCCTATCGGGTGGATTCGATGTCAGCGGGTGCAGTGCCGCCGGCTGCGGTGGGAGCACCGTAGCCGCGATCGAGACCACCATGGCCGGACCTCCACCCGTCGGGCCATAGCGGTTCGAGTTTTCCCTGTGCGTCGTAGAACAGATAGGACCGTAGGTCCGCGGAGTGCTCCAGCTGGTGGTGGAGAGCGGGCGGGTGGCCGCCCTCGACGGCGAGGATCGGCTGGGCGGCCAGCAGTTCGCGCAATACGCCGATCTGCCAGGTGACGGCGAGCAGCTTCCTGAGCCGCATCAGGATCGCGACGGAATCCACAACGCCAGATCATGCAGCAAGGCCGCCATCTACCGTCAAAACGTTTCCGGGTGGGCGGGAAGCGGTCGACATAGCCCCGATCAGCAAGATCGTCTGCCGATTGGCCGGAAGTCACCCGAAATGGTGAAGCTTGGCGGCACGCGATCGCGTGTCGACAGCGCCGTGGTGGTGTCGCTGTGTGCCGAGAAGGATCGTGTGGGCAGTGTCCGCGGCAGTGGTGCTGGCGGCGGCAGTGTCCGCCCAGCCGGTCGTCGCTCGGGCGCTGGCCGGCCGGATCGTGCAGGTCACCGTCGGCGGGAGCCACTCCTGCGGGCTGGGCAGCGACGGCACGGCCTACTGCTGGGGGCAGGGGGCCAACGGGCAGCTGGGCAACGGCGACACCGCGGACCAGCTGGCTCCGGTAGCCGTGGACGGTCCGGCCGGCGTGACCTTCACCCGGCTCACCGCCGCCTCCAACCACACGTGCGGGCTGGGCGACGACGGCACGGCCTACTGCTGGGGACAGGGTTTGTTCGGCCAGCTGGGCAACGGCGGCACCGCGGACCGGCTGACTCCGGTAGCAGTGGACGCTCCGGCCGGCGTGACCTTCACCCAGCTCACCGCCGCCACCAACCACTCCTGCGGGCTGGGCGACGACGGCAGCGCCTACTGCTGGGGCAACAACAGCAACTACCAGCTCGGCAACGGCGGCCAGCTCGGCGCCGGCGGTTCCTACACCCTGCCGACGCCGGTCCTGGTGAACGCCCCAGCCGCGGGGGTGACGTTCACCCAGCTCACCGCCGGGTCCACCTACACATGCGGGCTGGGCAGCGACAGTACGGCCTACTGCTGGGGCCAGAGCGGTGACGGTCAACTGGGAATCGGCGGCGGCTCCACCACCCAGGCGAGTCCCGTCGCGGTGGACGCCCCGGCCGGGGTGACCTTCACCCAACTATCCGCCGGCAGCGGCGGCCCCACGTGTGGCGTGGGCGACGACGGTCAGGCGTACTGCTGGGGCTTCAATGCCGCCGGCCAGTTGGGCAACGGTGACACGGAGACTCAGTACAGCCCGATGGCGGTGAACGCTCCGGCGGGGGTGACGTTCACCCATGTCTCCGCCGCGTCCAACTACTCGTGCGGGCTGGCCGGCGACGGTGGGGCGTACTGCTGGGGATCCAACGACAGCGGCCAGTTGGGTGACGGCAGCACCGCGGACAAGCTGAGCCCGGTGGCGGTGGACGCCCCGAGCGGGGTGACCTTCACCCAGCTCGACGCCGGCTACACCAACGCGTGCGGGCTGGGCAGCGACGACGCGGTCTACTGCTGGGGTACGAACGACCATGGTCAGTTGGGTGACGGTGGCACCACGAACCAGTCAAGCCCGGTGGCGGTGCCGCTGTTCGCGCCGGCCTCGTCCCCGTCGCCAACCCCCAGCCCGTCGCCGTCGGCAACTCCCAGCCCCGCGCCGGGCGGCAGCGTGTCCCCGCCGGTCGCCCAGCTCGCTGCCGGCGACTACCACACCTGTGCGCTGAGCGACGACGACCAGGCGTACTGCTGGGGCGCCGGCACGAGCGGTCAGCTGGGCGACGGTGCCACCGTGTCCCGCTCGCATCCGGTAGCAGTCAGCGCACCGGCCGGAGTGACCTTCACCCAGCTCACCGCCGGCTGGACCCACACCTGCGGACTGGGCAGCGACGACGCGGCCTACTGCTGGGGCTCGAACCTCCGCGGCGAGCTGGGCGTGGAGGGCGCCACGAATCGCTTGACTCCGGCGGCGGTCAGCGCTCCAGCCGGAGTGACCTTCACTCAGGTCACCACCCGCGAAGACCACACGTGCGGGCTGGGCAGCGACACCACGGCCTACTGCTGGGGTCCCAACACCCGCGGTGAGCTGGGCGTCGGTGACACGGCGCCTCGCTCGGTCCCGGTGGCGGTCAGCGCACCGGCCGGAGTGACCTTCACCCAGCTCACCGCCGGCTGGTTCCACACGTGCGGCCTGGGCGACGACGCCAAGGCCTACTGCTGGGGCGCCAACGGATACAGCCAGCTGGGCGTCGGCGACACCACGAATCGCTCGATTCCGGTGGCGGTCAGCGCACCGGCCGGCGTGACCTTCACCCAGCTCACCGCCGGCTGGACCCAGACGTGCGGCCTGGGCAACGACAGCAAAGCCTATTGCTGGGGCTCCAACAACCACGCGGTCGCGGGCGTGCAGTTTGGTCATGGCCCGGTTGACGTGCGTCTTGGCGGTCACCGGGCTGATCACCATGTCGGCGGCGATCTGATCGTTGGACAGCCCACGCGCGGCCAGCGTCACGGCCTGGCGTTCGCGGGCGGTCAACCGGGTCAGCACGGTGTGCCCATCGGCCTGCGGGGGCTGGGTGACGTACCGGTCGATCAGTTTGCGGGTGATCGACGGTGCCAGCAACGCGTCGCCGCGGGCCGCGACGCGGACGGCGTGCAGAAAGTCCTCCGGCAGGATGTCCTTGACGAGGAAGCCGGCCGCTCCGGCACGGAGCGCCTCGAACACGTACTCGTCCAGCCCGTAGTTGGTCAGGACGACGATGTGCACCCCGTCCAGAGCCGGGTCCGCGGTGATGCGCCGGGTGGCCTCGATGCCGTCGACGCGCGGCATCCGGATGTCGAGGAGAACGACGTCGGGCCGATGTTGCCGGGTCAGCGCGACTCCGTCGTGGCCGTCGCCCGCCTCGGCCACGACCTCGAGGTCGTCCTCGGCGTCGAGCAGAGCTCGGAAGCCGCTGCGGATCAGAGGCTGGTCGTCGACCAGCAGGATCCGGATCACGACGTGCCGTCCACGGGGAGTTCGGCGTGGACGGTGAAGCCGCCTTCGTCGCGGGGCTCGGCACGCAGTTCGCCACCGAGGGCGGTGACACGTTCACGCATACCGAGCAGACCGACACCCGGCACCGACGGCGTCCGCGGCATGGCGATCCCGTCGTCGTCGACCTGGATGACCACTGCGCCGGGGTGGTAGGCGACCCGGACGGACGCGGTGCCGGCCCGGGCATGGCGGGCAACGTTGGTCAGCGACTCCTGCACGATGCGGTAGGCGGTCCGGTCCACCGCGACCGGAACGGCGGCACGTTCTCCCTCGACCGACAGCGACGCCCGCAGGCCGGTCGCGGCGGCCCGCTTCACCAGGTCGGGAAGGTGGTCGAGGCCCAACGGCGGGGAGGTGTCATCGTCGCGCAGCGCTTCCAGGGTGGCGCGCAGTTCCCGTGCCGCTTCGCGGCCGGCGTCCCGGATCGCCAGCAGAGCGTCCGGCACCGGTTCGCCGCGTTTCTGCGCCACGTGCACGGCGGCCTCGGCCTGCACCTTGATCACGGAGATCTGGTGGGTGAGCGAGTCGTGCAGCTCGCGGGCGATGTGCAGCCGTTCCTCGTCGGCGCGGCGCAGCGCGTTCTCCTCGCGGGTGCGTTCGGCCTCGTCCGCCCGGCGTTCGGCTTGGCGCAGCGCCTCGCCCGCCGCGGCGGCGGCGATCAGCCAGGCCAGTTCGAGCACCCCGCGGGCCTGGGCGAACGCCTCGCCGACGCGTCGCGGCCGGAGACCATGGCGGCGGCGGGCAGGGCCACCAGCACCATCAGGCTGGTGACCGCGGTGGCGACCCGGCGCCCGGCTCGCATCGCCGAGTACACGGCTACCAGGTACGCGGTCGCGAACACGGCAAGACCGGCAGCCTCATAGCCGACCGCGCACAGCCCGGTGACGACCAGGACCGCGACCGGGGCGCGCCGGCGTGCGGCCAGCGCGAGACCGCCGACGGCCAGCAGCGCGAGGCCGAGCTGCTCGGAGCCGGATGGCGAACCGCGCGCGGCAAGCCCGGCCGCCACCATGATCGCTGTCACCCCGGCAGCGATGATCGCGTCCCGGACACCGACCCGTGCACTGCCCATGAAGGCACCCTAACGGGACGGCCGGGTGCGCGAATCCTGCCGGCGCAGCGCAGCCGACTACCGCGGACGTCGTACGTCGCCGGCCTCCTGCCACGCCGGCAGCAGTCCGGGTCCGGCGCTCGTGGCAGCGCGAAGTGCCGACGCCGGCACGATGCCCGGCGCGGACCGGACGGCCAGGATCGATGACGTCCATCCTGTCCACCGAGGAGAACGTGATGTCCGACCTGATGCTGTTCGCCGCACCGGCCGTGGATGCGGCCACCTTCACCGTCGACCGGGCGGTGGCCACCGCAGCCGCGGTGACAGCCCTCGCCGGCGCCATCGCCGGCGGGTACGCCCTGGCCCGGCCCGCTGCCGGCGCGGTCCCGCGCAGGGCGGTCGTCGCGCTGGCGGCCGGCGTGATCGGCGCGCTCACCGGCATCGTGGTGCTGGCCACCGCCGACGGTGGACCCGGCACCGGTAATGGCGTCGTCGGCGGCTGCGCCGGCGTGGTGCTCGGGCTCATCGCCGCAGTGTCGGGTGGGCTGGCGCTGCGCCGGTCTCGGCGGCGCACCTGACCGGCGGCGCCGGCGCCATGCACCCGCCGCGGGCCAGGGCGGGTCGCTCAGACCGTGGCGCCGTCGAGCCGGCGCCGCAGCTTGGTGAGGGCCTTGGTCAGCAGCCGGGAGACGTGCATCTGGGAGATGCCGATCTGCTCGGCGATCTGCTGCTGGGTCAGGTTGTCGTAGAACCGCAGGCTGACGATCTTCTGCTCGCGCTCGTCGAGACCGGCCATCGCCGGGCCGAGGGTGATGCGCAGCTCGGCGTGCCCGTAGCCGGCGTCCTCGCCACCGAGGGTGTCACCGAGCTCGGTGCCGCCTTCGGTGATCGGGGTGGAGAGGCTTGTCGCGTTGTAGGCGCGGGCGCCTTCGAGACCCTCGATCACCTCGTCCTCGCTGATGCCCAGGTGGGTGGCGATGTCGGCGACGGTCGGCGAGCGGCCCAGGGTGTTGCTGAGCGTGTTGTTGGCACCGGTGATGGCCAGCCGCAGCTCCTGCAGCCGGCGCGGCACGCGGATCGACCAGGTCTTGTCCCGGAAGTGCCGCTTGAGCTCACCGACGATGGTCGGGACCGCGAACCCGGCGAAGTCGACGCCGCGCTCGGCATCGAACCTGTCGACCGCCTTGATCAGCCCCATGATCGCGACCTGGTGCAGGTCGTCGCGGGGCTCGCCGCGGTTGGCGTAACGGTTGGCCAGGTGCCGGGCCAGCGGCAGCCACGCCTCGATCGCCCGGTCGCGCAGGCCGGGCCGGGACGGGTGACCGGCCGGCATGGCCGCCATCGCGTTGATCAGCTCGCTGGCCGGGTCAGCGCTCGTGGCGGCGTCGACCGGGGCGGCGGTGTCAACGGTGACGGTCATCGGGGTGCTCCTCGCGCTCAGCCAACACAACAGCCGCGCGTCGCTCGACCCGTGAGGCGGCTCAGTATCCCCCACACCGTCGTCAACTGCGGCTCTCCAGCGATACCCATCACCAAACCAGGTCAAAACCATCCTTTCGTACGTCATAGTGGCGCCGCAAAGGGGATGCGGCGGGCTCCTGTTGCCCGCCCGACCCGGGTGTCCGAGAGGGCTGACCGGCCGATGCGCAGTGATGGGGCCCTGGGCCCGGTAGCGGCCGATGTCGCCCGCCCGCAGAAATCGCTTGGCGCCGGGCGGTTCGTGACGCCGTTCTCGTTCACCAGGATGACGTGGATCAAGCCATCGCTGCTCTGGCTGATGCATCGCAGCAACTGGGCCCGCAAGCCCGCCCAGGAAAGAATCCTCGCCGTCCGCATCACCCGCGCAGGCTGGGAGCAGGCGCTCGCACAGGCGGTCCTCACCGCCCCGGAGTCCTCGGTGTACGGCAACGCGGCCGCCTGGAACAGCGCATTCGAACGCGCGGCGGTGCATGTGCAATGGGACCCGGAGCGGACGCTCCGAGGGGCGCCGCTCAACCACTACAGCATTCAGGTCGGCGTGGGCCGCGAGCTGATCCGCACCTATGTCGATGAATGGATCGTCGGCCTGGCGGACATCACACCCACGGTGCACCGGGCCGCCGGACTGATCCGGGCAGGCCACAGCGCCAAGGCGGAACGACTGCTACCCGCGGAACGCGTCTACGCACTGAACCCCGCCCTCGCCCGGCGCATCAACGCCGACGGGCCGAGGTGAGCGTCCGGCAGTTCCTTTTCCTCGCGGCGCTTGCCCGCGGTGCCGGCGTTGTCGTCGATGACCGTGCTCACCGGTCGATCGCGGCCATGTTGGCCTCGTCGTGGCGGGCGCCGGCCGCGGGTTCGAGGGCGTCGAGGCGCTCGAGCTGGCCGGCGGTGAGCTCGACGGTGTCGGCGGCGGTGTTCTCCTCGACGCGGGCGACCCGGCGGGTGCCGGGGATCGGGGCGATGTCGGTGCCGCGAGTGAGCAACCAGGCCAGGGCGGTCTGCGCGGGCGTGGCGCCGATCTCCGCGCCGATCGCGGTGACCTCGTCGACGATGGCCAGGTTGCGCCGGAAGTTCTCGCCGGTGAACCGTGGGTTGGTTGTGCGCCAGTCGTCGTCGGCGAAGTCGTCGACCGAGCGGATCTGCCCGGTCAGCAGGCCGTGCCCCAGTGGCGAATACGGCACGAGGCCGATGCCGAGCTCGCGCAGCAGCGGCAGGATCTCGGCCTCCACGTCACGGGTCCACAGCGAGTACTCGGTCTGCAGGGCGGACACCGGCTGCACGGCGTGGGCGCGGCGGATGGTGTCCGGCGACGCCTCGGACAGGCCGAAGTGCAGCACCTTGCCCTGCTTGATCAGCTCGGCGACCGCGCCGGCGGTCTCCTCGATCGGCGTGGTGCGGTCGACCCGGTGCTGGTAGTACAGGTCGATGTGATCGGTGCCGAGCCGGGTGAGCGACCCTTCGACCGCGGTCCTGATGTTGGCGGCGGTGCTGTCGTTCACCCCGGGCCCGCCGCCCGCGTGCGAGACGATGCCGAACTTGGTGGCGATCCGCACCTGGTCGCGGCGGCCCTTGATCGCTTCGCCGACGAGCTGTTCGCTCAGGAACGGGCCGTAGATCTCCGCCGTGTCGATGTGGGTCACCCCAAGATCAAGAGCACGATTTATCGTACGAATGGACTCGGCGTGGTCGAGAGCGCCTTCGCTGGTGTAGACGCCGGCCATGGTCATCGCGCCGAGGCCGATGCGGGAGACTTCCAGGCCGCCGAGGTGTGCGTTCTTCACGATGGTCTTCCCTGTCGTTGCGGGTGGCCCGGCCTGATCGGTGGGCAGTACCCAGGGAACCGCCACCGCGGGCAGCGGAGAAGTCACTGCTGGAGGGTGTACCGCCAGCCCACCACTCAGCGGCGCTCGGGTGCCTGGTCACGGCTGGCGGCCCAGCTCGACAGCAGGCGCAGCGCGTCGTCACCGGTCGAGCCGGCCGGGGCGCTGAGCAGGGTCAGGGTCAGGCCGGGGTCCGCGGCCAGGTGCAGGTTCTCGAAGTGCAGGTCGAAGTCGCCGACGACCGGGTGGTGGAACTGTTTGATCCCGGTGCGGTGCAGGCGTACGTCGTGCGCCGCCCAGCGGGTGCGGAACTCCTCGCTGCGGGTGCTCAGCTCGCCGACCAGGTCGGTGAGCGCCTTGTCGTACGGATCGCGTCCGGCCTCGGTGCGCAGCATCGCGACGGTGTCGGCGGCGATCCGCTCCCAGTCGCGCCAGAAGTCCCGGGCCCGCGGGTCGAGGAACGCGAAACGGACGTGGTTCGCCGGGCGGGCCGGGTCCTCGAACATCGGCGCGTAGAGCGCCTGCGCGAGGGCGTTGGCGGCGAGCACGTCCCCGCGGCCGTTGCCGACGAACGCCGGCACGTCGGTCATCAGCTCCAGGACCCGGGCCACGCCGGGCCGGATCTGCGGTGCGGCCGGCCGGCGACGGGTGCGGGTGGCCGGCCCGGCGGCGCGGGCCAGGTCGGCGAGGTGCTGCTGTTCGGCCTCGTCGAGGTGCAGGGCGCGGGCCAGGGCGTCCAGGACGCTGTCCGAGACGCCGGCGAGGTCACCGCGTTCGAGCTGGGCGTAGTACTCGACGCTGACCCCGGCGAGATCGGCGACCTCGCTGCGGCGCAGGCCCGGCACCCGCCGGTTGCGGTTGTAGCTGGTCAGACCGGCCTGCTCGGGGGTGAGCCGGGCGCGGCGCGAGCTGAGGAACGCCTTCACCTCGGCACGGTTGTCCACGTCAGGTCCCCGATGCCACGGCGCACAGGGCGGTGACCGCTCGCACCACGACGTCGCGGTGGGCTCGCTGGCGCGCCCGCAGGTCCAGGCCGCCGACCGCGCGCAGGCCGTCCGGGACGGCGTGCCAGGCGGTGCTGATCGCCACGACGATCTCCAGGATGTCGATGGCGGTGCGGTCGTCGGGCAGGCTCATCGTCGTACGCAAAGCCTGTGCTTTTTCCAGGTGTGAGGCGATCTCGCCGGGGGTGGCGTCGTTGCGCTCCAGGCCACGCCAGTGGGTCAGCCGCAGCAGGTCCGGGGCGGCGCTGAGCGCGTCGAACAGCGCGCCCGCATAGCCGGGCAGGTCGTCGGGGGTGTAGGGCGCCGCGTCGGCGAGCACACCCAGCCGGTCGCCGAGCACCGCGTCGAACAGGTCTTCCTTGGAGCCGAAGTAGGCGTAGATGGCCTGCTTGTTGGCCTTCGCGGCGGCGGCGATGCGGTCGACGCGGGCGCCGGCCAGACCACGCTCGGAGAACTCCCGGTAGGCCGCGTCGAGCAGGCGGACGCGGGTGGCGGCGGAGTCGTACGGCATAGAACCCACAGTAAGCAACCAACCACCTGGTTGCAAAGCACGGCCCGGAATTAAAACCAACCGGATGGTTGCAATCGTGGCGGGACAGCGCCTACGGTGTTCCCAACCAACCGGTTGGATTCTTGGATCTGATCGACGATGACCACCACATACCGAAAGCAGAAAATCATGGACACGAAGACCGTCGTACGACAGTTCTGGGCCGGTTACGAGAGCGGTGACCTCGACGCCACCTGGGCACGCTGGGTCTCCCCCGCGCTGCGCATCCACCCGTCCTCGGGCTACGAGTTCACCCGCGAGACCTGGCTGGCCGCCGAGAAACAGCTCCTGGAGGCGTTCGACGACGTCAGCGTCACGATCCTCGACCAGGTCGCCGAGGCCGACAGGGTCGCCACCCGCTGGTCGGTGACCGCCACGCAGAAGGCGCCGTTCTTCGGCGTGCCGTCGGCCGGGCACACCGCCACCCTGACCGGCACCACCGTCGACCGCATCGCCGGCGACCAGATCGTCGAGCACTGGGCCGAGGTGAGCGTCCCGCAGTTCCTCCAGCAACTGACCGCATAGCCGGCCACCGCCGCTCGTCCGTGAACCCCGCGGACGGGCGGAAATACGTTTCTCCGGCAGCCGGCATTCCCTAGGATCTTCGGTGATCAAGGAGATGACACGGTGGGCGATTACCAGCAGTTCGTGACGGATGTGACCACCCGGCTGTCCGCAATGGCCAAGGGCGAGTTGTACGTCGCCGGCGACAGTCTCGACCGGGATTCGCTCTGGCTCACCTTTCTCGAATCCTTCCCGGCCGGCACCAATCCCCGGTTCCGCGAGCGGTCCGAGTACGACTGCTCGACCTGCCGCGGGTTCATCAAGAACTTCGGCAACGTCGTCGAGATCCACGACGGGCAGGTCCGCACCGTCTGGTCCGGAGTGTCGGCAGCCGACCCGGTCTTCTCCGTCGTCGCCGGCGCACTGGACGAATTCGTCGGCACGCTGCCGTTGTCCGGCGTTTTCCGGTCCACCGAGGCGCAGTACGGGGCGAAGACGACCCGGACGCTGCGCGACGGCCAGGTCGAGGTGTGGCACCACCTGCACGGACAGGTGGCGCAGCGGCACCGCACCGAGGACGTCGGCGTGGCGCGGGGCACCTTCGACGCCACGGTCCAGGTGTTCCAGCGCGGCCTGACCGAGCTGACCCGGCAGGCGCTGGACACCGTCGTCGACCTCATCGACGACAACGCCCTCTACCGCGGCGAGGAGCACGGCCGGGCGGTGGCCGAGTTCCGGTCGCTGCAGAACGGATGGACGCAGGCGGCCGACGCGCGGGCCTTCGTGTTCGCCAACGCCATGAACCCGGCGGCCCGGTTCCGCAACACGGTGATCGGCACCCTCGTCCAGGATCTCTCCGCGGGCGTCGACCTGGAGCAGGCGGTCCGGTCGTTCGAGGCGAAGGTCGCACCGCAGAACTACCAGCGCCCCACCGCGTTGATCACCCCGGCCATGGTCAAGGCCGCCATGAAGACCATCGACGAGCTGGGCATCGAGGAGTCGCTGCAGCGACGGTTCGCCCGGCTGTCCGACGTGTCGGTCACCAACGTGCTGTGGGTCGACAACGACACCCAGTCGCGGATGAAGGACGGCATCGAAGGACTGCTCATGCAGGCGGCCACCACCAGGTCCTCGGGCGCGCGCCTTCGTGACGCGAAGCCGGAGGAGGTTCCCGTGCTCACCTTCATGAAGGACATCCTGCCCGGCGCCGCGAGCATCGACCTGTGGGTCGCCAACAGCCACGAACCGCACTTCGTCAGCCTCACCACCGGCCGGCACCCGGACGCACCGCGGCTGTTCACCTGGGACAACGACTTCGCCTGGTCCTACGGCGGCAACGTCACCGACTCGATCAAGGAGAAGGTCAAGCGGGCCGGCGGCAACGTCACCGGCAAGCTGCGGGTGAGCCTGTCCTGGTTCAACCACGACGACCTCGACCTGCACGTGTACGAACCCGACGGCACCCACATCTGGTACCAGGAGAAGCGCAACAAACTAGACGTCGACATGAACGCGAGCGGGCCGTACTCCCGCGAGCCGGTGGAGAACGTCACCTGGACCGGCAAGGTCCCCGACGGCGAGTACCGGATCGCGGTGAACCAGTTCAACAAGCGCGAAAGCACCCGGGCCGGCTTCGTGATCGAGACGGAGAGCAACGGGAAGATCGAGCACTACAGCTACGAGCGGGCGGTCAGCCAGAAGGAAACCGTCGAGGTGGGCCGGATGACGGTCGCCGGCGAGGTGATCACCGCTTTCCGGCCGGGTAAGGACATGCAGTCGGGCAGCGCCGGCAAGGACCTGTGGGGCATCACCACCGAACAGTTCGTGCCGGTGTCCACCCTCATGTACTCGCCGAACTACTTCGACGGCAGCGAAGTCGGCAACCGCCACTACTTCTTCATGCTGAAAGGGTGCGTGAACGACCAGCCGACCCGGGGGATCTACAACGAGTTCCTCCGCCGTGACCTGCAGCCGCACCGCAAGGTGTTCGAGGTCCTCGGCGACCGCACCAAGTGCGAGCCGTCCGCCGACCAGCTGTCCGGCCTCGGTTTCAGCTCCACGGTCCGCAGCTCCGTGCTCGCCAAGGTGACCATGACCGGCGGCCGGCGTCAGCTCATCAGCATCCAGTTCTGATCCCCACCCCGACATCCGAGAGAGGTCACCGTGACCATTTTTGAGAAGGCCACGCGGGAGAAGTTCCGCTACCCGTCGACCAAGGGCCTGCTGAGCACCGAACAGCTGTGGGAGCTTCCACTGACCGCCAAGTCCGGCTTCAGCCTCGACGACGTGGCCAAGGCCGTCAACGCCGAACTCAAGGCCGTCGCGACCGAGTCGTTCGTGGCCACCGAGGCCAACCCGGCCACGGCGACCTTGGAGACCAAGCTGGAGGTCGTCAAGCACGTCATCGCCATCCGCATCGCGGAGGACCAGGCGGCGAAGGCGGCGGCCGCCAAGAAGCTGGAGAAGGAGAAGCTGCTGACGGTCCTGGGCCGCAAGCAGGACGCGGTCCTGGAAAACCTGACCGAGGCAGAACTGCTGGCCCGCATCAACAACCTGTAGTCGGCCGCGATCGCCGAGAAGCAAGCCGCCCGGCAGGTGGTGTACCACCACGCCGCCTCTCACGGCCGCTTCTCGGCGAGGCCACCACCATTCTTGTACGTTCGGCAATCACGGCGTCAGTGCTGGTGACGGGCCCACTTCGTGCACGCCGGGCCGTACGTCGCCTTGCGGCTGCCGTCGTTGTCGGTCAGCTGGTCGGTGAGCCAGTGGTGCTCGCCGTCGCCGGATTCGACGTTCTTCAGTACGTACGACTCGAGGTTTGCCCGGTCCTGGCGGACCGTGAAGTTCTTCTCCTCGACGTGGTGCCAATAGCCCAGATCGGTGCAGAACGTGACCGTCGCCTGGCCGGCCCCGGCCGGTTCGACGCCCATCACCTTGACCCAGATCGGGCCGATCAGCGGGTCCTCGACCGCCGAGGACATCGCGAACGGAGCCAGGAACTTCTCGTAGTACGCCTCGGTGAAGACGAATCGTCCGATCGGGATGACCGGAGTCCAGTCGGTCGACTGCCGCTCCCAGTACATGAACGCGAGACCACGCCGGGCGGCCAGGACCTCGTCGGTGTCCGGCACCCCTGCCAGATCCCAGGTGATCGGCACGTCCTTCGTCCCGTCCATCGGAAGCTTCCGGTACGCCTCGTCGAACGTCAGCGACGGAGCGGCAGCGCTGCTGGACGACGGCGCGGCCCGGTCCCCGCTCGGATCGTCACCGGTGCACGCCGCGGTACCCAGACCCACGCTCGCGGCGACGATCGCTGCGGTGCAGAACGCGCCCCTGGTACTTCTCATCCGAGAACATCTCCTGCCCACTCGTAGCCGTTCTGATAGGAATCACCGGCGTCGGCGGCGGCGTTGCCGACCGTGCTCTGGCCGTGGCCGGCCTTGTACTGCTGCCAGGCCTGATAGTCCGCCTCGTTCCATCCGCTCACCGGTTTCGGGTCCCCGTTCTCGACAAGTGTGCTCGGCAGGTCCTCGAGTCTGCCGCTGCTGTAGAGGGCCTGTTCGCTGAGGCTGACCGCGGTGCTGCGGCCGGCACCGAGCGCGGCGCCGACCTCATAGGTGGCCAGGCCATGGTTGTCGACCTTGGCCTGTTCCTCGGCCTGCGCCATCAGGTCGGTGACGTACTCGCCGGCCAGGTCACCGACGACCGGCACCGGGATCCGCGCGGTCACCTTGCCCATCACCTCGTCGACCAGGCGGCCGGCGACCTTGTACCGGTCCTCGACGTGCTGGTTGTAGGTCGCGTCCTGCGCGGCGCTGGTCGTGTGACCGGCCTGGGCGGCCCCGTGGTCGAGAGCACCCAGCACACTGCCGTAGTTGTGCGAGACGTTCTCCATGGCGCGCAGGTGACCGTTGATGTCGTCGTGCGGGTTCTGCCGGCCGGACAGGATGCTGTCGTAGCTGCCGGTGGCGTACGCGGCCTCGGCCTTGGCGATGGTGTCGTGCGCGCCCGGGTCCTTGCCGAGGTCGGCCAGGTAGCGCACCAGATGGTTGCGGTCGACGTCGAGGGTCTGGCCGGGGACGGCGCCGTGCGAATCGGCGATGTTGAGGTTCACGTCGAAGATGTACGCCGACGTGACGTTCGCCAGGGGCTGGCGCAGCTGCGGGTTGATCACGTGGGTGGCCGCGAAGTCGCCGGTCGTGCCGTGGCCCGGGATCGTGCCGTTCGGGTATCCCATGGCCTGTTCGTCGACGTTGCTCTCGTAGATGATCGACTCGACGATGTGCCGGGCCTGCGGCCCGGGCTGGTCGGTGGTGGCGTGTTCCAGAGCGGTGCCGAAGTCGTCGAGGGCGCCGTTGTGGTAGTCGCCGCCGTGCTGCAGCAGTTCGGTCGTCCAGCCCGGCCCGCCGGGGACGTCCGCGGTCGCGTCCCAGTTGCGGTCGGTGAGCAGGTAGTCGAGCCGGGGCAACCGCCCGCCGGCCGGGCCGTCGGCGGTGAACTCGGTGGTGCCGGTGAGCAGGTCCCGGGTCGCGTCGCCGTTGCGCGACAGCGCGTCCATCAGGCCGTTCATCGGGTCGTAGCCGGCCGGCACGGTGTTGTCGTCGTGGCCCTGGGTCCAGTCCAGGCGCAGGTTCTCCCCGCGCGCCCCGGTCCACAGCGCACTGTTCTCCCCGTGCGCCATCTCGAAGTCGACCATGTCTCCGCCGACGCTGCTCAGGAACCCGGCGTCGAAGTCGCCGTTGTGCAGCAGCGGGCTCAGCAGCTGGTAGCCGTAGACGTCCTCCGCGTACCGCGCCGGGCTGGCCGGGTCGCCGATGTCCATCGTGCTGCGCCCGGCGGCCATCAGGTCGGTGGTCCACTGACTGGGCAGCTCGTGATCACCCGGAAGGTAGGTCTCGCCGCGCAGCCCGCTCGTCGTACCGGTCTCCTGGGTCGCGGTGGCCAGCGTCAACCCGAGACCGTTCTGCAGGTCCCGCACCATGGCGGCGGTGTCGTTGCTGAACAGTACGTCGTCGGCGTCGACGCCCGGGTGGTCGAGCTGGTAGGTCGCCAGCGTGCCGGAGAGCTGCAGCAGGCCCCGGGGGCCCAGAGCGGTGAGGAGGTCGTACGCGAAAATTTTGTCCCGTCCGTAGAGCGTGACCAGTTTCCGCAGCTCGTCGAGCTCGGCCGCGGTGGGCTGGTAGGCCGGGTCCATCAGCTTTCTCGCCAGTTCCTCGGCCCGGGCGGTCGCGCCGGGCGGGCTGGCCCCGAACCCGGTCTGCGGCGACGGCACGTTGCCGTTGATGGTGGCGGCCGTCGCGTCGTCCTGCGCCCGCGCGTACTCCACGACCGAGCGCAGATCGTTGAGCAGAACACCGGTCTCCCGGCCGGTCCGGTCCAGGTTGCCGCCCAGGTAGGCCGACGCGGGCGCGGTGATCGTGACAGCCGTCGTGTCCACGGTGTAGCCGGCCGCCCGCGCCGACGCGACGATGCCCTCCGCTTGGCTTCGCAGACCTTTCATGGCGTACGCATGCTGGTCGAAAGCATCGGCCAAGCGCTTCGCCGGCGGATAGGTGTTGTCCAGCTCGGCCCGCAGCGTGGCCGCCTTCTGCTGCGCCGCGGTGGATCCGGTGCCGTCCGGCCACACCGCACCCAGATCACGAGTGCCCGTGATCAGCTGGTCCGCCGCGGTGTCGAGACCCCGGGCCACCCGGCTCCAGCCATCGGCCGCGGAGTGCCACGGCCCGGCGTCGAACTCGAGCAGATCCGGCAGGGTCAGGCCACTCACCGGGTCGCCCCCGGCCCGCTGCCGCGCAGCCCGTCAGCACTCGCCTGGTCCGTGGCCCGGTACGTCGTCGCCGCGGCGGTCAGGCTGCGGCCGTACTCGTCGACCTGCCCGGCGAGCCGCCGCAGGTCGGCGAGCCACGCCTTCTCGGCCTTCTGCGCGGCGGCGGCAGCGGTGGAGTCCGGCCGCGGCGCGGGCGCCAGACCGGAGCCGGCCGTCGTGAGCGTCGCCCGCAAGGTGGCGGCCGCGGCTGTCACGTCCTGCCCGGCACCGTGCAACGCCTCGACATCAACCCGCAGCTGCACCGGAACTCCCCTCTCCCCGACCGCCCACTGTGGTACACGCCGAGCGGCAGGGGCGAGTTCAACGCCCTGGTCGTACCCATGGCCGGAAAACCGGTGGTCTTTCCCCGCCGGCATGGACCAGGATGCGCTCGTGCATGCCTACCTGGACACCGAGCGCCTGACCCTGCGGCACTTCACCCTGGACGACGCGGACCTGTTGATCGAGCTGGACAGCGACCCGGCGGTCATGCGCTACCTCACCGGCGGCGAGGCGACTCCCCCGGAGCACTACAGCGAGCGCGGCCTGCGCAACATCATCGCCGGCTACGAGCGGTCGGGCGGCACCTTCGGGCTGTTCGCGGCGCACGAGAAGGCGAGCGGCGCCTTCATCGGCTGGTTCCACCTGCGTCCCGACCGGGACGGCCCGCTGGACGAGGCCGAACTCGGCTACCGGCTGCGCCAGGCGGCGTGGGACAAGGGCTACGCCACCGAGGGTTCGAGGGCTTTGCTGGCCAAGGGGTTCACCGAGCTCGGCGTGCGCAGGGTCTGGGCCGACACGATGGTGAAGAACGACCGTTCCCGCAAGGTGATGGCAAAGGTCGGGATGACGATGACGGGCACCCTCGAAACCCCGCCCGACATGCTGATGGTCGAGGGCGCCGAACACGGCGGCGTCCGTTACGAAATCACCAAGCAGCAGTGGGAGAGCCTCGTGGACCTCGTCCGTCCGGTCCGGTCGTAGCCATCGCTTCTGACCGCAGGGTCGCCGCTCAGCCAGCCCGGGGAAAGTCCGGTTGCTCCGGGCCGTGCGGGATGTCGATCCGTTCCTCGCCGGTGCGCAGGGCTCGCAGGATCACCCGGCCGACGTATTCGGGGGAATGCGCGACCAGCCCGGCTGGGAGGCTGCCCGCGGGGTAGAACTCGGTGTCGGTGAGCGACGGCAGCAGGAGCGTGACCTGGATGTTGTCGCCTGCCAGTTCCATGCGGCCCACCTGGCTGAGCCAGTTCACTGCCGTCTTGGTCGCCGGGTAGATGGCATTGCCCGCCATCGGCATCCCGGTGGCGCCCGAACTGATGTTGACGATGCGCCCGTGGCCGGCCGCCCGCATGTGCGGCAGCACCGCCTGAATGCTGGTCACGACGCCCACCACGTTCAGGTTCAACAAGGCCAGGAACGCCTCCGGTGTCGTGCCGTCGATCGTGGACCCGGCGCCCGCCCCGGCGTTGTTGACCAGGCCGTCCACCCGCCCGAACCGGTCGATCGTGGCCTGCACGAGCGCCCTGACCTGTTCCGGGACGGTGACGTCGGTGGGGACGGCGAGCGCCCCGTCGAGTTCCTTGCTCAGCACCTCGAGCCGGTCGGCGCGGCGCGCGGCCAGGACCGGGAATGCACCGGCCTCGTGAAGGAGCCGCGCCGTCGCTGTACCGATGCCGGACGATGCTCCGGTGACGATGACGACCTTGCCGTTCAGGGATTCGTTCACGTGCTGGCTCCTGGTGTTGTCGATCCAGAGGTAGACCCGCATCGCGGCGGGACCGGCATCCAGTCAACGACGGTTGCTGCCGCGGGGGAAGGGCGACCTGCCTATCGACCGATACCCTGCTGATATGGATCATCTGGAGACGCGGCAGCTCCGATACTTCGTGGCGGTGGCCGAGGAACAGCATTTCGGGCGGGCCGCGCACCGGCTCGGCATGGCCCAGCCGCCGCTGTCTCGCGCGATCCGCGATCTCGAACGGCATCTCGGCGTGCAGTTGCTGGTCCGGACCAGCCGCCGGGTCGCTCTCACCCCAGCCGGTCAGGTCCTGCTGGATGAGGCCCGGATCGCCCTGGATGCCGTGGCCACGGCCGGGAACCGGACCCGCCACGCCGGACAAGAGGTGCCCGCGTTGCGGCTGGCGCTCAAAGCCGACCACGACGCTGGACTGCTCCCGAGGATCCTTGACGCCTACGACGTCCTGCCGGTGGAATTGTTGCTGGGCGGATACGGCGAGCAACTGGCGGCTCTGCATGACGGACGTGCCGACGTGGCGCTGCTGACGACGCCGTTCGACGAGCGCGGGATCGACAGCGAGCCACTGGTCACCGGGCCGCGCCTGGTGGCTATGGCCGCGTCGGACCCGCTGGCGGCGAGAACCGGTCTGCGGCTGGTCGACTTGACCGGTCGGCTTCTCCCCTACGGCACGCCCGCCGAGAAGGGCCTTCCGACGCCACCCTTCGATCACCACGAGCCGTTGGACCACTCACAGATCTTCAGCCTGATCGAGGTGGGCGCCGCTGTCTGGTTCCTCCCGGTCTGGCTCGCCGAACGCTTCGACCGGCCCGGTATCGCCTACCGTCCAGTGGAAGGCCTGGAGCCGGCCACCCTGACGGTCGCCTGGCCGGCCCGGTCACGCCTCGCCGCCGTGGCCACCTTCGTACGGACCGTCCAGCAGATCGCCGGTGACACCGCGACCTACGACAACCCGGCGCCCGTGGGCCACCCGGTGTGACCGGCGAGGAAACAGCCGAGAATCGTTCCCGGTCCGGTTCGCGCTGGCATGCCTCACCAGCTTCGCAGCGGGCGATCGTCGTCGGTGTGGAAATAGCGGACCTCCACGTCCGGCAGCTCCCGCTGCAGCTCATGCGCCAGGGCCAGGCCCTCGGCAGCCCAGCCCTCGCTCGCCCAGGGCTTGCGGCTGGCCCCGTGCCGCTCGAACGTCTCGTTCCAGGCTCGCAGCCGCTGCCTCAACGACTCCGAGACACCAAGTTCCGTCAGCGACACCAGCGAACCGCTGCCCCGAGGCCGTTCCCACACCGGCTCGTCGGCGCTGTATTCCGCCATGACCAGCAGCGTCTCCGGCCGCTCGTCCGCACCGTCCGGCGGGAACGCGCGCCACTCGAACTCGAAGCCCGGCCGCCTCTTCCCCTCGATCACCGTGAGCAGCTCGGTCAGCGCTGACCGGTCCCGGGCCAGCCCGGCCGGACCCTCGCCGGCGTACTTCTCCAGGAACTCCTGGGCCGCGAACGTCGCCCGCGGCCCCAGCAGATCACCGACGCGATCCTGAAGGTAGGTGAGCACCTCGTCAGGCACTCCGCCACGCCCGTAGGCGTCCTCCGCGAGCAGCCACGCTTCCAGCGCTCTGAGCCCCGCATCCTTGCCGGCTGCCGCAGCTTCCTGGAAGTCATCCATCTCCCGATCCTGACAGCCACCACGACACCAGGAGGCGCCTTCCCCCTGATGGCTGGCGCTCGTGGCCCACCAGCAGCAACGCCGTTATGATGCGACTGCCGATCGCGGTGTTGCCGCCGGCGGGACCGCTGCTGCTGCTGGAGGAATCGCCGAATGACCGACAACTCGGCCACTCAGGCGCTGCGGTTCGAGATCCTCGGCCAGGTTCGCGCGTATCGCAACGACGAACCCGTCGACATCGGCTCGCTCAATCAGCGGGCGGTCCTCGCCGTCCTGCTGCTGCACGCCCGTTCCCCGGTCCCGATCAACAAGATCATCCACACGCTCTGGGACGACGACCCGCCGGAGAACGCCGTCGACATCGTGCAGCGCTACGTGGGCGGGCTGAGACGGGCCCTCGACCCGGACCGGACGTCACTGCTCGCGCTGACCCCGGACGGTTACATGCTGAGCGCCGGGACCTCGGCCGTGGACGCCAGCGTCTTTCGCGCCTCGCTGGCCCGGGCGCGCGACGCGCACCAGACGGGCAACCTGCAGGAGGCGACCGGTGAGGTGCACCAGGCGTTTCGCCTGTGGCAGGACGAGCCGCTGGCCGGGCTGACCGGCCCGGTGTTCGAGTCCGCACGCGCCCGGCTCAACCAGGAACGCACCGCCGCGGCGAACCTGCTGGCGACACCCGCCCCGGAAGAACCCACGATGCTCGCACCGCCGGTCGCCGTCGAGCCGACCGTCTTCACCGCGGCCGTTCCCGCCGAGCCCGTGGCGGCAAAACCCGCGCCGGTCCCGGCACCGTCCGGGTACCAGGAACCGGTCGATCCGTGGGCTGGGCACGACCTCTTCCCGCCCAGCCCGTTCTAGAAAAACTCAATCTTCGATCAAAACCGATTTTTGGTACGGCCGGAGCACACGCCCGGACAGGGCGGGGTGGCGCAGAGCGGACGACACGGCCAAGCCCGCGCCGGTGAGTGCGGCCTGGCGCGGCGCGGCAGCCACGTGCACGCGCATCCCCAGCTCGGCGGCCAGCGCCGCGGGCAGGTCGGGATGCAGCGCCCCGTCGCCGACCAGCAGGAGCCCGCGGGCGGTGGCCGCGGCCAGATCAGCGTCCGGACAGGCGGCTCTGAGCTGGTCGACGTGCCGGGCGACCACGTCGCCGAGCAGGCCCACCGTGGTGCCGCTGCCGAGATCCCGGGTACCGAGGTCGGCGCGGCGGGCTTCGACGACCCGGCCGTTCTCGAGCAGGGCGGTCTCGGTGAGCTGCGTGCCGACGTCGGCGATCAGCAGGCTGCCGGCGGCCGCACCGGCACCGATCGCGGCGGCCCGGACGGAGTCGACGAACAGGATGCGCCGGGGCGTGAACACCTCGTCGAGAACGCGGCGCATCAGCGCCTCGTCAGCATCGGTGGACAGCACCGGCCGGCAGGCGACGACCATGTCGGCGGCGGGCACCGGCTGCGGATACTGCTGAACGATCCGCTTGAGCAGCGCGGTGCAGCCGTCGACGTCGACGATCCGGCCGCGGTGCACCAGGTTGCGGTCGCTGGAGCCGCTGACGACGCCGCGGTGACTCGTCCACACGCCGGTGGTGCCGCTGCCGAGGTCGACAGCGACGGCCGTGGCCGGCTTCGGGCGGGTGGGCTCAGCAGGGTTGTCCATGAAGGTGCCTTTCACAGGTGATCCGGGAAACAAAAAAGGCCGAAGCTGAGAAGCTTCGCCCTGGCGGTCGATCGTGGAACGGGATCAACCGGGGGGCCTCGGTCGGTGGGTGCCGGGCTCCGGAGAGCGTGGACACCGGCGACGCCGGCAACCGGCCGGTGGGCAGCACGCATGGCCGTCACCGTGGTGACGGCCCGCGTGGATGAACCCACCGTTGGCATCCGACCACCATAGGTTGACCTTCGCGCAGTTGCCAGGCAGATTCGTAGAACCGCTGGTCAGGCGGCACTACGAACCGCCCAGCGCCTACTGCCCCGGGGTGACGGCAATGTTGGTCAGGCCGCTCGTGGCGTTCGTGACGGTGTTCGAGCCGTACACGACGTTGAGGTTGCCGGCGCACTTGGACGTGGAGGTCACGTTGATCGCCCAGGCGCCGACACCGCCCAGGTCGCTGCGGTTGCCACGGAAGATGTTGCCGCACCCGGAGCCCGCGGTCGGATTGTGCGTCTCGTATCCGTTGGCGAACACGCCCGGGGCGCGGAACGTGCCGGTGTTGTCGGCGATCACGTAGTTGCTGCCCTTGACGTCCAGCCAGGAGTCGGCCGAGTTCTGCCCGGCGATGCCGGTGCCGTTCCAGGTGTTGCCGCGGATCAGGCCGGCGACCGTGCCCTCTTTGACGTCCACGTGCTCGGCGGCCACGTCCGGGCCGACCACATTGTTCAGCACCTGCACCCGGTCCGAGGCGTCGATACCACCGGTGTTGCCGTAGCAGGACCAGTTCGCGTTGGCCGAGCCGAGGTAGATGCCCTCGCCGTACTGCGGCTGGCCGGTGCCGGTGCGCTCGATCCGGGAGTTCTGGATCACGCCGTCGGCGGAGGAGCGCCGGAAGTGCACGCCCTCGTCGCCGATGTCGTGGACGTACACGCCGTCGATGGTGACGTGTGGCGAGGCGTCGATCATGATGCCCTTGGCCGCGCCGGCGACGGTGAAACCGCTGAGTTTCCAGTACGCGGCCTCGTAGAGCCAGACCCCGTACCCGGGATCGAAACCGGCGGCCGGGACCGAGCAGCCCGGATTCGTACCCGAGGATTCTGGATTTGTCAGGACGGCCGTGACCGGACCGGTCAGGGTGATGGGCGCGGTCGCCGTGCCGGGCGTGCGGGCGAGGAACGCGCCGTTGTAGGTGCCGGGAGCCATCCGGATCGTCTGGCCGGGCCGCGCGGCGGCCAGCGCCGCGGAGAGCTCCACGGCCGTGCTGACATCGACGATCGAACCGGTCGGCGGCGTGGTCGTGGGCGGCGCGCTGGTGGGCGGTGTGCTGGTGGGCGACGTCGTCACGGGCGGCGTGGTCGGCGTGGTCGGCGTGCTGCCGCCGGCGCAGGGTGCGCCGTTGACCAGGCAGTTCGCCGGTACGCCGAGGTTGGCGACGTTGAAGCCGAACCGCACCGTGGCGCCGGGCGCGATGGCGCCGTTCCACGCCACGTTCGTGAAGCGGTAGTGGTTGCCGGTGGTGGTGCGCACCGAGCTCCACGAGCTGGTGACGGTTGTGCCGGCCGGCAGATCGAAGTCGACGGCCCACCCGGAGCTCGCCGCGTCACCGGTGTTGGTGATGGCGTAGTCGGCGCCGTAGCCGGAGTTCCAGGTGGAGGTCTGCACGAAGGTAGCGGTCAGCGCGGCCCCGGCCGCGTGGGCGGGCAGCGCGACCGCCGCGGCACCGACAGCGAGGGCGCCGGCGAGCAGGGCTCGCCAGACATTGATGGGAGACATTCTGTTAGTAAAGTTAACTAACGTTCTTTCGTCAATGCCTCCCGGCGCCGCGGCCGAGGTAGCGGTTCACTTCTTCTTGGACTTCACCGGCTTCGGCTTCTTCGGCTTGGCGGTCTTCGGTGCCGCCGGGCCGACCACGGACGGTGTCACCGCCGGCGCGGTCGCGGCATCCCGGATCACGGCCGGTAACCCCGCGGGCGGCACTCCCACCGGCGGCACCGGGGCGGTGCCCGGGCCCGGCTGCCGCGCGGTGACCGGCGGCGCCGAGGCTGATGACGATGCTGATGACGGCGTGGTGGCCGGGCAGGTAGCGGTGGCGCAGGCGGCCGCCGGCGGGCTCACCGCCGGATCGGCCAGCGCCCACCAGGAGCCGCCCACCGTCAGCAGCGCCACCGCCACCCCGGCCACGGCCACCGCCCGGCGGTCACGGCGAACACCGGTCCACGACAGGGCGACGGTCGGCTCGGACGCCGTGCGCAGCAGCGTCGACGGGGGCAGGCCGGCGATCTCGCCGAGCACCTCCGCCACCTCGGTCGCGGACGGCCGCTCGCCGGGGTTCTTCGCCAGGCAGCGCGTCACCAGCCGGCTGACCTCGCCGGGCAGCCCGGGCACGGCCGGCATCGGCGCCGGGCTCGCGTACACATGGGCTTTGAGCATCTGCGTGACGGTCGGCGCGTTCCACGGCATCCGCCCGGACAGCGCGCGGTAGAGCAGCAGACCGAGGGCGTAGACGTCGGTCGCCGGTCGCACCGGCGCCCCCTTGAGCCGTTCCGGGGCCAGATAGGCGGGCGTGCCGAGCAGGTGACCGTCGCGGCCGTCGAGCTCACCGACGGGCGCCGAGATACCGAAGTCGACGAGCTTCACGCCGGCCGCCGTCACCATGACGTTCGCCGGTTTGACATCGCGGTGCACGATCCCGGCGCTGTGCGCGGCGGCGAGCGCGGCACCCACCTGGGCGCCGATCAGCACCGCCAGCCGCCACGGCAGCTCGGCGGCGGTCAGCATGTCGGCCAGGGAGCGGCCTTCGACGAGTTCCATCACGACGTACGAAAGCGTGCGCCCCGCGTCGGTGAACTCGCCGTAGTCAAAAACGGCCACCACGTTGGCGTGCCGCAGCCCGGCGGCCGCCCTGGCCTCGGCGCGGATCTGCCGCCGCAGCTCCGGATCGCCGGCGAGGGCTGCCGAGAGCACCTTGAGCGCCACCTGCCGGCCCAGCACGTCGTCGTCGGCGCGCCAGACCACCGACATGCCGCCGTGCCCGAGCCGCTCCCGCAGCCGGTACCGCCCCGCTATCAGCCGCCCGCTCTCCATAAAAGATCGCTGTGCCCGGATGGTAACCACCGGAAACGGATCCCCGTCGATCATGGTTTGATGGCTCCTCTGGTTCCCGTTCGACCCGGAAGGACTGAGCCGTGCCCGACCGCCCGGAGATCGTCTGCATCTGCGGCTCCACCCGATTCGTGGACGAGATGAACGCGGCGAACCGTGATCTGACCTTCGCCGGCGTCATCGTCGTCGCGCCCGGCGTCTTCCTGCGCACCGAGGAGCACGGGGCAGCCGAGTGGATCACCGACGACCAGAAGGCCACGCTGGACGCCCTGCACCTGCGCAAGATCGACCTGGCCGACCGGGTGCTGGTCGTCAACCCCGGCGGATACATCGGCGAGTCCACGAGCCGGGAGATCGCCTACGCCCACGCCACCGGCAAGCCGGTCTCGTTCACCGATCCGGCCTGACCAGCAAAATCTGATTGCGGCACCGGATCAGGCCTGAGATGGTGCGGGTTCCGAAACCCCGGTGAGGTCCCCGTGACGATCTACTTCTACGGCGCCGACGAAGTCCCCTACGGATGCTTCTCGAACTTCTCCGACCACGGCTTCGACCTGGACGGGGTCTGGTGGCCGACCTCGGAGCACTACTTCCAGGCGCAGAAATTCAAGGGCACACGTCACGCGGATCGCATCCGGCGTGCTCGCACACCGCTGCGGGCCGCGGAGCTGGGCCGCGACCCGTCACTACCGCTGCGCAGGGACTGGGAACAGGTCAAGGACGACGTGATGCGCCGCGCGGTGACCACCAAGTTCCGCGCGCACGCCGACATCCGTGCCATCTTGGTGTCCACCGGTGACGAAGGGATCGTCGAGGACACCACCACCGATCACTACTGGGGCCGGGGCCGGACCGGGACCGGGACCGGCAAGAACATGCTCGGCCGGATCCTGGTGCGCACCCGCACCCAGTTGCGCGCCGACCTCGCCGACGCTCCCGCCAGCGACAGCCGCCACCAGAGACGGTGACCCGGCGTCGAACTTCCGCGGACCGCACCGGCAGCGATCCCGGCGCCAGGGGCCGCGGATGATGAACAGCCGCAGCGCGGTCCACGGCGTCTCCTCGGCGGGCCGGGCAGCCAGCGCCGCGACCAGCCGCGCGCCGGTGTCGCCGGTGAGGCCGAACAGGGCGGCCTCCTTGGTGGGGAAGTACCGGAAGAACGTGCTGCGTGAGATGTCCGCGGCGGCGCAGATGTCCTCCACCGTCGTCGCGTCGTAGCCCTGCTGGAGGAACAGGCCCACCGCGATGGCGCTCACCTGCACGCGCATCTCCCGGCGGGGAGGTGCTCACCGGACGCTCGCCGGAGAAGACCCGCGCCATCGCCACCGAGCTGGGCGTCGACAGCTACGTCGCCGACTTCACCCGGCTCGACGACGTCGCCCGGCTCGCGGCCGAGATCACCGGCGCCTACCCCCGCATCGACGTCCTGGCCAACAACGCCGGCGGCATGTTCGGCACGCAGACCAGGACCGTCGACGGTTTCGAGAAGACGTTCCAGGTCAACCACCTCGCGCCCTTCCTGCTCACGCGGCTCCTGCTGGACACCCTGATCGCCTCGCGCGCCTCGGTGATCCAGACCTCGAGCACGGTGCGCTTCACGAAGACGATCGATCTGACCGACCTCGATCACGACCGGCATTTCGACGCGGTGCACGCCTACGGCGCGGCCAAACTCGAGAACATCCTGTTCACCCAGGAACTGCACCGGCGCTACCACGCCGAGGGCATCGCGGCGGCCTCGTTCTACCCCGGCAACGTCCTCACCGGCTTCGGCGCCGAAGCCACCAAACCGATCATCCGGCTGGTCCGCCGGGTCGCGGCCAACCCGCTCGGCCGCCGCCTGTTCTCCACCCCCGAGCAGGGCGCCGACCAACTGGTGTGGCTGGCACAGGGCACACCCGGCGCCGACTGGGAGTCCGGCGCGTACTACTACCGGCGCGCCATCACCAAACCGAGCAACGCACAGGCCTTCGACGAAGCGCTCGCCCGCGGCCTGTGGGAACGCTCGCAGCAGCTCACCACCGCCGCCCTGCGGCCTCGGTAGCGGATCGTGGTGACGCGTCAGCCGCGGTCAGGTTGACGCATCCACTCCGGCAACTGGGCGTGCGCCACGCGCGCGATGTCCTGGGGGTCGTCCTCGCCCCGTGCGCCGATCGCCAACACGGCGTACAGGCCGGCGGCGGCGTAGGTGATCTCGACCTCGGCCGTGGCCGACTCTCTCCCGCTGTCCACCCAGACGATGGCGGTCTGTGCGCGGAAGATCTCCGCGATCCCGGTCAGGTCCGCACCGTTGTCATAGGCATCGGCAAGCCGCACGAGCTGCGGCGCGGACCGAAACACCTCAACGATCAGACGGAGGCTCTCGACCCCGGCGGCTTCGAAGGAGATTCCCCGCCGGCGGTCCTCGAAGGCACGTTCCAGAATGTGATCGAAATTGTCGTGAATCGCAAACCAGGCCGCCTCCTCGATGGTGTCGAAGTGGTTGTAGAAGGTCGCCCTGGTCACCCCCGCGGCCGCGCTCAGGGACGAGATGCTGGTGAGTTCCCCGGCGCGCGCCTGACGATGCACAGCGTCGAGAATCTGCTGACGAGACCTCTTCGATCGCGGATCCGACGACACCGGGCGTGCTCCCATAGGTTGACTCGCCCTTTCGCTGGACCGCCCCGCGTCGGTGTACCCAGCGAAACTATCCCAGCTCCCCACGCTGAAGCGCTCCGGGCGGGTCAGGAGCTCGTGGACCGCGCGGCGGCGAGCAGATCCTCCGACACGGTCCACAACAAGCCCGCATCAGCCGGGTCGAGCGCGTATCGCATCACGCCCACCCAGCCTTGCATCTCGTCGACGACCTCTGCTTCGTTGCCGTTCTCGAAATAACGACCGCCTATAC
>NZ_BOMS01000161.1 GCF_016862315.1 Actinoplanes palleronii
TCACCCCTGAGAACCAGCCACGCGCCGTGAGTGTTCAGCGCTCCGCGAGTGGAGCCGGGCCCGGGGTGAACTCCCGGAGGTAGGTCTGGCCGGCCATCGCCGCTCCGAAGATGTGCTGCGGCTCTTCCTTGATCAGCTGGAATCCGCGCCGCAGGTAGATGTGCCGGGCGCCGACCAGGGGGTCCGTCGTCCACAGCCGCATCCGCTCGTACCCGGCGTTCACCGCGAACTCCATGCAGGTGTCGGCGAGGCGGCCGCCCAGCCCGAGCCCGCGCGCGTCCGGATGCACCAGTAGCACCCGCAGCAGCGCGGTGCCCGGCTCGTCCGCCGCCGTGCACATCACCGACCCGACCCGGCGGCCGTCCCGCTCGGCGATCCACCCGGCCTCCCGCCCGGGGTCGTGCCGGTCGGCGAAGTCCGCGACGATCCGGACGACCATCCGCTCGAAGCCGGCGTCCCACCCGTACTCCGCGGCGTAGAGCTCGCCGTGCGCCTGCACCACCCAGCCGAGGTCACCGGGCACCCCGAGCCGCCGAATCGTCGTGTCCATCACGCCACCTCCGCCACTGAAACACTCGTTTCAGTCGGATACTAGCCCGATGGCGGACACCACGGCAGCGCCCTCGGCACGCCACACCGAACTGCTCGAACTCGCCTACGCGTACGTCCGCGGGCACGGCCTGACCGACCTGTCGCTGCGCCCGCTGGCCGCCGCGATCGGGTCCAGTCCGCGGGTGCTGCTGTTCCTCTTCGGCAGCAAGGACGGGCTGGTCCGGGCTCTGCTCGCGCGGGCCCGGGCCGACGAGCTGGATCTGCTGCGCCGGGTGCGCGAACAGACTCCGCCGCTGTCCGGGTTGCCGGCTGCCGGCGTACGGATCTGGGCCTGGCTCAGCGATCCGGTCCACCGCACGCTGCTGGTCCTGTGGCTGGAGGCCTACGCCCGGTCCCTGGTCGAGCCGTCCGGCCCGTGGTCCCGGTTCGCCGCGGACACCGTCACCGACTGGCTCGACGTCCTGGCCGCGGCCCAGCCCGCCGCGGACCGCGACACCCCGGCGGCGCTGGCCCGTCGCACCGCCGTGCTGGCCGTGCTCCGCGGCGCGCTGCTCGACCTCCTGGCCACCGGCGACCTCGCCCGCACCACCGCCGCCGTCCACCAGCAGCTCCACGACTGATCCGGGCGGCGATCGACCGGCCCGCCGAGCCTCCGCCCGGCCGGGCGCGGGCTCTCAGAGCAGCTCCGCGTCGTGCACCAGCAGGGCGATCTGGACCCGGTTGTTCAGGTCCAGCTTGGTCAGCAGCCGGGACACGTGCCCCTTCACCGTCGGCAGGCTCATCCGCAGCCCGGTGGCGATCTCCGCGTTGGACCGGCCGCCGCCGACCAGCACGGCGACCTCGGTCTCCCGGTCGGTCAGGGCGGCCAGCCTGGTCCGGGCGCCGGCCCGGCGGGTGCTCGCGGCCGGGTCGGCGACGTGGTCGATCAGCCGCCGGATCGCGGTGGGGGAGAGGATCGCGGCGCCGGCGGCGACCGTCCGGACCGCTGCCAGGATCTCCAGCGGCGGGGTGTCCTTGAGCAGGAACCCGCTGGCGCCGCCGCGCAGCGCCTCCAGCACATACTCGTCGACGTCGAACGTGGTCAGCACGATCACCTGCGGCGCGTGCGGCCGCTCGCGGATCCGCCGGGTGGCGACGAGCCCGTCGACGCGCGGCATCCGCACGTCCATCAGCATCACGTCCGGCCAGTGCGCCTCGGCGACCCGGACCGCCTCGGCGCCGTCGCCGGCCTCGGCCACCACCTCGATGTCCGGCGACCCACCGGTCAGGATCCGCAACCCGGCCCGCACCAGCGGATCGTCATCCACGACCGCCAGCCGAATCGGCCGCCCCGGCCGCACCGGATCGCTCCCCGAACCCCCGGCACCCGAGGTGAGCCGTGGATCCGAGGCGGCTCCGGCACCCGAGGCGGCTCCGGCACTCGAGGCCGGCCCGGTCACCGCTGCTCCGCGGGCAGATCGGCGGGATCCGCCGGCCAGGGCAGCGCCGCCTCCAGGCGGAACACGCCGTGCTCCGCGCCGTACCGGTACGTGCCTCCCGCCAGTGCCACCCGTTCCCCGATCCCGACCAGGCCCAGGCCACCGGCACCGGCGGCGGGCCCGCCGGACACCGGGTTGCTGATCGTGATCCGCAGGTCCCGGCCCGGAACGCCCTCCACCCGCACCGTCGCGGCCGGCGCCGAACCGTGCTTGCCCGCGTTGGTCAGACCCTCCTGGACGATCCGGTAGACCGCCCGTCCCACCACCACCGGCGGCCCGCCGCCCGGCAGCACGCTGTCGAAATCCACCGCCATCCCCGCCGCCCGCACACTGCCGACCAGGTCGTCCAGATCGCCGATCCCCGGCTGCGGCGGCTCCACCAACCCAGCCGGCATCCCCGACCCGGACAACTCACCCGGGCCGCCCGGCGCGCCGAGCCCAGCCGACTGTCCCGCCCCAAGGCCCGCCCCCGCATCCCGGCCGGATCCCGCGCCCACCACCGCCCGCAGCTCCTCCAGCGCCTCCCGGGCACTCCGCCGGATCGCCCCCGCCGCCACCGCCAACTCGTCCGCCCCCAAAGAAGCCGCCCCCGATGAAGCCGTCCCGAATGAAGCCGCCCCCGATGAAGCCGGCCCCACCGCGGCCCGCACCTCCAGCGCCCCCGCGTGCAGGCTGATCAGCGACATCCGGTGCGCGATCACGTCGTGCATCTCCCGGGCGATCCGCGCCCGTTCCCCCAACCGGGCCTGCTCCTCGCGCAGTTCCTGCTCCGCCTCCAGCCGCGCCGCGTGCTCACGCAGCGACGTGGTCAGCCGTCGATACGCCCGCACGAACGACCCCCACCCCAGCGCGGCCATCGTGACCACGCCCCGGACCACGAAGTCGACCCAGATATCCCGGGCCGGCCGGTCCTGCAGCAGGAAGTAGATCCCGCCGGTGGCCACGTTGACCGCGCCGAGCAGCAGCACCGGCCGGAACGGGAGCCGGATCGCCGCGGTGAACAGCGCGACCAGGATCGGCCCGGTCACCGCCACCGAGATCGCCCCGAACGGCAGCAGCAGCCCGGTCACCAGCAGCGGATGCCGCCGGCGGACCAGCAGCGCGCCGGCGCCGGCCACCCCGAGCGCCAGGTCGGCCTGCCACGGTATCGCCGCGTCCGGCCGGGCCGCGTCACCGAGCGTCATCATGACCGTGCCGTAGCCGAGAGCCAGGACGATCGCGATCGTGTCCGCGAGGCCCCGGGGGCTGCCGGCCTCCGGGACGAGCAGGCGCAGGAGCATGCCCGCGAGCCTAGGACGCACCGCCCGCCGCACGGAACCTTCCAAAGTAGGGTCGCCGCGCCTCCCTGAGCCGGATGCCCGGTCCCTCCCGCGTGGACGACCGTCGGCGGCATGCTGAAAATCGTCGTCGCCCTGCTTCCCGCGGCAGTCTGGGGCGCGCTCGCCGCGCTGTGGACCCCGCGCGGCCCCCTGACCGCCACCCAGGCTCTCTGCTCGATCGTGATCAGCGCCGGCGTCGGCTTCGGCGCCGGGCGGCTGCTGCGCTCCCGGTGGCCGATTCTGACAACCCCACTTGTGTACGTCGTGAGCCTCGAACTGACGCGCCTCCCGGTCACCGGTCCCTCCGTCGACCTGCCGCACGCCAGCCTCTTCGGCGTGCTCGCGCTGATCACCGGCCGGGGTGTGCACGCGCTGCTCGCGGTGGCCCCGATGGCGCTCGCCGCGGCGTACGGATGCGGTCTTCGCCGGCGACGCGGCCGGATCCTGGGCCGCGTGGCGATCCTGGCGCTGCTGCTTCTCGCGGTGGGGGTGGCCCTCCCGGCGCGCACCGCGGCCATCCCCGGGGGCATCGCCGAACTGACCCGGGTGGAGGTGAACGGGCACCGCCTCGGCCTGATGATCCGCGGTCGTGATCTGAACCGGCCGGTGCTGCTGTTCGTGCCGGGCGCCCCGGGCGGCTCGGAGGCCGTCGCGATGCGGGCCCACCTGCCCGCCCTGGAGTCGCACTTCGTGGTGGCCACCCTGGACCGGCGGGGTGGCGGCGCGTCCTACCCGGCCCTCGACCCGACCTCGACCGTCTCCCCGCAGGACGAGGTCGCGGACATCCTGGCGGTCACCGATCATTTACGGACCCGCTTCGCCCGCGACAGGATCGTGCTGCTGGCGCACTCCGGTGGTTCGCTGCTCGGCGCGCTCGCGGTCCGGCAGCACCCGGAGAAGTATTCCGCCTACGTCGGCACCGGCCAGGGCGTCGACGTCGAGGCCAGCGACCAGCTCTTCTACGACGACATCCTGGCCTGGGCGAAGTCCACCGGGGACTCCGGCACGGTGCGGACGCTTCAGCGGCAGGGCCGGCCGCCGTACCGGGACTTCTGGTCCTACGAGCCGTTCCTGCTGCACGAGAACGAGGTCTACGGTCAGCGGTCCGCGCCCCTGGAGATCGCCGGCCCGGAGTTCACGCTGCTGCAGAAGGTGCACACGCTGACCGCGATGATGGACACCTGGTCGGCGCTGTATCCCCGGGAGCAGGGCCTGGACCTGCGGCGGGACGTGCCCGAGCTGGCGGTGCCGGCCTATTTCGTCCAGGGCGAGCGGGAGATGCGCGGCCTGACCGTGCTCTTCGACCAGTGGTATGCCGCGCTGCGGGCACCCGCCAAGCGGCTGGTGGTGATCCCGGGCGCGGGCCACCGGGTGATGTTCGAGGAGCCGGACCGCTTCGTGACCGCCCTGACCGGCCTGCTGGCCGCGTGACGCTCACCCCGCGCCCGCGCCCGGGCGCGGCCCTGACCAGAGCCGCTCCGGGCGCGGGGTGAGCGGCCGGGCGCGGCTGGTCAGACCAGGGCGAGACCCGGATCCGGGTCGGGCTCCGGGGTCGGGCCCGGGATCTTGTACTCCTCGGTCAGCGTGGTCATCGGCCCGGGCCAGGTCGCCTGGGCCACCTCGATCGGCTTGCGGGTCTCGTCGAACGCGACGTGCAGCAGGTGCAGGACCGGGGTGTCCGGGCGGATCTGCAGGATCTCCGCCTCCTCACGACTGGGCTGCCGCGCGGTGATCGTGTCGGTCGCGGACGCGTAGCGCCGGTCGAGCACGTCCTCGGCCTCCTGGTAGAGCGGCCGGCCGAACGACTCCGGGCGTTCCAGGCTGGTGCCGCTCGCGTCGGTGACCCGGAACCAGGACGCGCCGAGCTCCACGGTGGCGTCGTCGGCCCGGACGATGTGCCGCCGGACCAGCAGTTCGGTGCCGTCCCGGACGCCGAACGCGTCGGCGACCTCCGGCGGCGCGGGCTCCCGGCCGACGCCGACGAGCTGCTGGCGGTACCGGGCGGCCAGGTCGGCGTGGTAGCCGCGGTGGGCGCCGTACCGGCCGCGGGACAGGCGGTTGAGGCGGCGGCGGGTGCCCCGGACGTACGTGCCGGAGCCCGGTTTGGTGATCAGGACGCCCTCGACCCGGAGCTGGTCGACGGCGCGTTGCACGGTCTGCTTGGCGACGCCGAACATCTCGGCGATACCGGGGATGGACGGCAGCCGCTCACCCGGCTGCCACTCGCCCCGGCGGACGCGCTCACGCAGCTGAGATGCGATCTGCCGATGCGGGAACTCGGCAGCGCCCGGATTGATCGTCATGAGGAACCTCCAGCGGCAAGCGGCTAGGTTCCTAGGATGCCTCACGGGTGGCGGCGTGGCGAGCGCGACACGCATGAGCGTGCCGGGGCATCGGCATCGGGACCGCGGCACGCGTGGGCGTGCCGGGCGTCGGCGTCGCGGGCGCGACACGCGCGGGCCGGAAATGAAGTGGGCCGCCCCGGCCGGGGCGGCCCACTTCAGAAGATCACCAGGAGCCGGCGGTGGGGCCGGCCGAGCCGCCCCGGCGGCGCAGGTACTTCTCGAACTCGCTGGCGATCTCGTCGCCGGTCAGCGGCTGGATCCCCTCGTCGCCGACCCGTTCCTCCAGCTCACGAACGTATTCGCCGAGCTCGGCGTCCTGCTCGGCCGCGGTGCGGACCCGCTTCTCCCACTCGTCGGCCTGCTCGGCCAGGTCGGCCATCGGCACCGGCAGGTCGAGCACGTCCTCGATCCGGCTGAGCAGCGAGAGCGTCGCCTTCGGGCACGGCGGGTTGTTGGCGTAGTGCGGCACGTGCACCCAGAACGACAGCGCGTCCAGCTCGGCGCGGGACGACGCCTCCTGCAGCACGCCGACGATGCCGGTCGGCCCGTCGTAGCGGGTCGGCACCACCTTGTACTTGTCGGCGATGTCCCGGTCGGTGGCGCTGCCGCTGATCGGCAGCGGCCGGGTGTACGGCACGTCGGCCAGCAGCGCGCCGAGCAGCACGATCTGGGTGACCTCGAGGCTGTGGCAGATCTCCAGCACCGACTCGCAGAACGTGCGCCAGCGCATGCTCGGCTCGATGCCGCGGATCAGCACCACGTCCCGGTCGCTGCCGGGCGGGCTGGCCACGGTGAACCGGGTGGTCGGCCACTCGATCTTCCGGGTCTCGCCCTCGGCCATCGTGATCGTCGGGCGGCTCACCTGGAAGTCGTAGAAGTCCTCCGGGTCGATGGAGGTGACCTCGCGGGCCTCCCACACCGTCTCGAGATGTTCCACGGCCGCGGTGGAAGCATCCGCAGCATCGTTCCAGCCCTCGAAGGCGGCGATGGCCACGGGGGAGCGGAGCAGCGGTAGGCCGTCGAACTCAGTCATGAGAGACAGCCTACGTGCGGTGCCGGAAGCGCACCCGGCGGCCGCGCCGTGACGCGGGTCCGTCGCGTCCCAGCTCGTGACGGGTTTTCGGCATGAAGCCGGGTGAATCCGCGCATAATTCCGGGCATGACCAGCCACGTGGATCAGGTGCTCGGTCCGGCCGACGACACCGTCTCGTTCATCCAGCCGCGCGGCATGGTCTACGTGACCACTCTCTGGGTGGCGGCCGCAGGGTGGACCGTGGTGCTCGCCGTCTACCTGCTCTGTTCGCTGCTCTTCGGGGCCCGTCCGGGCGCCGCCGACATCGCCTTCTACGCCGAGTCGGCACTGATCGTCCCGGTGATCGTGGCGGCGGCGGTGCTGCTGGTGCTCTATCGGCGGCTGGGCTGGCTGCACACCTCGGTGCACGGCATCGACTTCGCGGCGACCGGGCGCAAGGCGGTGCATCTGCCCTGGTCCGGGATCGCGTCGGTGGGCCTGCACGGGTGGGGGCCGTTCACCGAGCTGGTGATCACACCGATCGATGCGGACTACGCCCAGGTGATCGAGGGCCCGGGGCTGGCCGTGCGGATGCGGCACCGGGGCGCGGAGACGTCGTACGTGATCGATGTCGGCCTGATGTCGCCGGGACCGGAAGTCCTTCTCGCGGAGCTGCACCGCCGGATTCCCTCGAAGGTTTGACGCGCGCCGCAGGCGCCGTCTAAGGTCATTAACCGCTCCGTTAATTAACGGGAGGGTTAAATGACCGACCGGCTCAGCGTGATCTTCGCGGCCCTGGCCGATCCGACGCGTCGCGCCATCCTGGCCCGGCTCGCCGAGGGTGAGGCGACCGTGACCGAGCTCGCCGAGCCGTTCGACATCAGCCTCCCGGCGATCTCCCGTCACCTCAAGGTCCTGGAGAACGCCGGTCTGATCTCGCGCAGCCGTTCCGCGCAGTGGCGCTCCAGCCGCCTCGAGGCCGAGCCGTTGCGCGAGGCGACGGCCTGGATGGAGCGGTACCGCCGGTTCTGGGACGCGAACTTCGCACGCCTGGACGCCCATCTCAAGCGCCTGCAGGAGGAGAAACCATGAGCGAGCTAGTGATCACCCGGATCTTCGACGCCCCCCGCCCGATGGTCTACCGCGCCTTCACCGACCCGGACCAGCTCGCCGCGTGGTTCGGCCCGGTCGGCTGGTCGGTGCCCCGCGACACCGTCGACGTGGATGCCCGGGTCGGTGGCAAGCAGGTCTTCACCATGGTCAACGACGCGGACCCGTCGATGGCCTCGCCGGTCAACGCGGTCTTCACCGCGGTGGTCGAGAACGAGCTGCTGGTCGGCGAGGAGGACGTCAGCCACATCCCGGACTTCGGCGCCGCCAAGCTGGTCATGCGCCTGGAGTTCCACGACGAGGAGGGCGGCCGCACCCGCCTGGTGCTCACCCAGAGCCCGTTCCCGGCCGAGATGGAGACCGGCGCCCGCGAAGGCTGGGGCAGCAGCTTCACCAAGCTCGACAAGCTCCTCGCCTAAATCCAACCCTGTGTGGGGAGTAAGGGCGCGCTCCGCACCCAAACTCCCCACGCTCGCGGTGTGACCCCCTTGCGTGGGGACTTGGGGTGCGGAGCGCGCCGTAACTTCACACGCTCGTGGTTGACGCCCGTTGCGTGGGGAGTTGGGGTGCGGAGCGCGCCGCAACTTCACACGCTCGCGGGTCAGTCGTGGGCGATGGCGGCCAGGACGTTGAGGCGGGCGGCTCGGATGGCCGGTACCACCGCGGCGATGATGCCGACCAGGGCGGCCAGCGCCAGGTAGGTGCCCATCCGGCCCCACGGCAGCACCAGGGCGGTGATGCCGTCGTCCTTCAGGGCCCGGGTGACCGCCGCGCCCATGCCGGCGCCGACCACGACGCCGAGCAGTGCGCCGAAGACCGAGATCACCACGGCCTCCACGGTGATCATCCGCATGGTCTGTGCCCGGCCCAGGCCGACCGCGCGGAGCAGGCCCAGCTCGCGGGTGCGCTCCAGCACCGACAGGGCCAGGGTGTTGACCACGCCGAGGACCGCGATCAGGATGGCCAGTCCGAGCAGGATCTGGATCATCGTGATGATCTGGTCGAACTGTGCGGCCTGCTGGTCCACGAACGTCGCCGAGTCGGTCGCGGACACCTCAGGGCTGTCCGCCAGCAGCGCCTTGACCTGCGGCAGCACCGCCGAGACCGCGACACCGTCGTCGAGCCGGACGAAACCGACGGTCGGCTGCGCGATGCCGAAGTCCTTGATCGCCGCGGTCGGCAGGAACAGGTTGCCGGGCAGCGCGTCGTCCGGGTAGACGACCGCGACCGTGTAGGTGTGCGGCTCACCGCGCGAGGTCTGCACGGTCACCTGGGAGCCCGTGTGCCAGCCGTGCTCGGTGGCGTTCGGCTCGCCGATCGCGATCTGGTCGGCGCGCAGGTCGGTCAGGGTCGCGGCGGCCCCGGTGGTCCGGTACGCCTCGGTCAGCCCGTGGAAGTCGTCGGTGGCGCTGGCGTACTCCTGCTTGCCGTCGGCCAGCACCAGGTCGCGGTAGAGGCCGGCCGCCGCCCGTACCCCGGGGATGGTCTTGGTCTTGTCGAGGACCGCCGGATCGTACGTCGGCGGCCGCGCCCCGTTGTCGTCCCCGCTGATCATGATCTCGGCCTTGAGGATCTCCGAGGCGGACGCCTTGAGGCTGCTCTTCGCCGAGTCCATCACCACTGTCACGCCGGTGACCAGGGCGATGCCGACCATCAGCGCGGCTGCCGTGATCGCGGTCCGGCGCGGGTTGCGCCCCGAGTTGAGCCGTCCCAGCCGGCCCGGCACCGACCAGGCGAACACCCGGCCGAGCGCGCTGATCACCGGCTTGCTGATCAGCGGGGTGAGCAGGGCGACCCCGATGAACGACACCAGCACGCCGCCGAGGATCAGCCACAGGGTCGCGTCGCCGGCGTCGGCGAACAGCCCGACGCCGAGCGCGGCCGCGCCGGCCGACAGCACCAGGCCGCCGGCGACGCTGAGCCGGGTCAGCGGCCGGTCCGGGATGCTGACCTCCTGCATCGCGGCGATCGGGGCGATCCGGGAGGCGCGCAGCGCGGGCAGCACGGCGGCCACCACGGTCACCACCAGGCCGACCACGAACGCGCTGAGCACCGCGGAGAGCGGGACACCGACCGAGGCCAGGGTCAGGTCGGCGAACGCGCCGAACAGCGCGGCCAGCCCGGCGCCCGCGCCGACCCCGGCGGCCAGCCCGAGCACCGCCGCGACCAGGCCGATCGCGACCGCCTCGACGAGCACCGAGCCGATCACCTGGCGGCGGCTGGCGCCCATCGCGCGCAGCAGGGCCAGCTCCTTGGTCCGCTGGGCCACGATGATCGAGAAGGTGTTGAGGATCAGGAAGATCCCGACGAACAGCGCCACCCCGGCGAAGCCGAGCAGGATCTGGTTGAAGAAGCTCAACCCCTCCTGGATGCTGTCGGCGCTCTCCTCGGCGAGCTGCTGACCGGTCTTGACCTGGAAGCCGTCGCCGAGCGCGGCGGCCACCCGGTCCCGCAGGACCTCCGGGCTGACCCCGTCGGCCGCCTCGACGACCACCGACGAGAACGACCCGGTCGCCCCGAGCATCAGCTGCTGCGCGACCGGGGTGGTGAACGCGACCTCCTGGGTGCCGCCGATGCTGCTGCGGCCGCCGGAGTAGCCCCAGATGCCGACCAGGGTGAACTGCTTCTTGGGTTCGAGGGTGAGCACGCCGACCCGGTCGCCGAGTTTCAGGCCGCCCAGCTCCGCCGTCGTCGCGTTGACCGCGATCTCGTCGGCGGCCGTCGGGCCCCGGCCGGAGCGCAGCTCCATCAGCCCGTCCGCGCCGGTCCAGTTGCCGCCGAGGCGGGGCGGGCCCATCGAGGTGAGGACCTTGCCGTCGCTGCCGATGACTCGGGCGCCGTCGGCGTCGACCCGGCCGGTGGCACTGCGTACCCCGGAAAGGTCTTTGATTTTGTCGACGGTCGCGGCCGGGAGCGGTGCGGCGACCTCCTCGCCCTCCATCTCGGAGACCGCGACCTTGGGCGTGGCGCTGACCGAGACGTCGGTCGCCGAGAACGCGTCGGCGAAGATCGCGTCGAACGTGCGGTTGAGCGTGTCGGTGACCACGAACGATCCGGACACGAACATCACGCCCAGCACCACGGCCAGGCCGGACAGCACCAGGCGCAGCTTGCGGGCGAGCAGGCTCTTCAGCGTGGCGCGCAGCATCAGAGCATCACCGGGTCGGCGTGCGTGTCCAGGCGCTTCATGGTGTCCAGGACGGTGTCGGCGGTCGGGTCCAGCAGCTCGTCGACGATGCTGCCGTCGGCCAGGAAGACCACCCGGTCGGCGTAGCTGGCGGCGACCGGGTCGTGGGTGACCATCACGATGGTCTGGCCGTGCTCGCGGACCGAGGAGCGCAGGAACGACAGCACCTCGGCGCCGGACCGGGAGTCCAGGTTGCCGGTCGGCTCGTCCGCGAAGATCACGTCGGGGCGGCCCATCAGCGCCCGGGCGCAGGCGACCCGCTGCTGCTGGCCGCCGGAGAGCTGGCTGGGCCGGTGCCCGAGCCGGTCCCGCAGACCGACCGTGTCGATCACGGTGTCCCACCACTGCGGGTCGGCCTTGCGGCCGGCGATGTCCAGCGGCAGCCGGATGTTCTCCGCCGCGCTCAGCGTCGGCAGCAGGTTGAACTGCTGGAAGATGAAGCCGATCCGGTCGCGGCGCAGCCGGGTCAGCGCCTTGTCGCCGAGCTTGCTCACCTCGGTGCCGCCGACGTGCACGGTGCCCTTGTCGACCGTGTCCAGGCCGGCCAGGCAGTGCATGAGCGTCGACTTGCCACTGCCGGACGGCCCCATGATCGCCGTGTACCGGCCGCGGCCGAACTCGGCGGTCACCCCGCGCAACGCGGTCACCTGGGCCTCACCCGAGCCGTAGACCTTCCAGACCTCTTCCGCGCGTGCCGCCGGGCCGCCGGCATTCGTCGCAGTCACGATCGTCTCCCCCTGTGTCGTTCCGGCCTGCTTCATCGGCCGGCCCGCTCAGTCTCTCGGCGGATCCGGCGGCCGGCGTCCGCCCTGTGGAGTAGTCCGACGCGGAGTTTCCGCTGGGGGAGGCCACTTAGGTCGATTCAGGGTTGTCCCTGAGTGCTAGTGACGTTTTGCCGACCGTCGCTCGGGGGGACTTGGCGTCTACCGTGGAATCCCCGGCCCTCTGGAGGACCGTCATGACCGCTCGGATCGCCGCTTTCCTGGTACTGCTCCTCCTCGCGGGGTGCGGGGCGCTCCCACCCGTCGACGACGACCCGACCTCCGGGCCGGCCCCGGCGACCTCAGCCACTGTCGACCTGGACGGCACCGACACGCCCGAGGAGTTCGCCAAGGACATCAAGTCCGCCCAGGCGGTCGCCGAGCAGTACTGGAAGCAGGTCTTCGACCAGATGGGCGAGACGTTCCAGCCGGTGCGGGAGCTCATTCCGTACGAACGGGAGGGCGAGGTGGCGTGCGGCAGTGACCCGCTGCCGCTGAACAACGCGGCGTACTGCTCCCGTGGTGACTTCATCGCGTACGACGTGAACTGGGCGTTCGGGGTGTTCCGCCAGATCGGTGACGCGTTCCTGTTCTACCTGCTCGGCCACGAGTACGCGCACGGCATCCAGGCCCGGCTCGGCATCAACAAGGAGTTCACCATCCAGCAGGAGCTGCAGGCCGACTGCATGGCCGGGGCGTACATCGGTGACGAGGCGCGCGGCGGGGCGCTGGAACTGGCCAAGGGCGACACCGAGGAACTCGCCTCGGGGCTGGAGTCGGTCGGGGACGCGCCCGGCCAGCCCTGGTTCGCCGAGGGCTCGCACGGCTCGGCGCAGCAGCGGATCAACGCGTTCGCCAACGGGTACAACAACTCGCTCAAGTCCTGTGACCTGTGAAACGTTGCGTCGACCGGTCCGGGCGGCACCCGGAGAATGAGGGCTCATCCGACCCCTCGACCCCGGGAGATTCCGCTGAGCGCGACACGACCCACCGCAGTGCTCTTCGACATGGACGGAACGCTGGTCGACAGCGAGAAGCTGTGGGGTGTGGCGCTGGACGACCTGGCCGCGCGCGCCGGCGGCCGGCTCTCGGCGTCCGCACGGCTCGCGATGGTCGGCACCAGCATGCCGATCAGCATGGCGCTGTTCCGGGACGACCTGGGGCAGCCGGACCGGCCCTACGCCGAGGACGTCGCCTGGCTCACCGATCGGGTCGCCGACCTGTTCGCCGACGGCCTGGAGTGGCGGCCGGGCGCGCGCGAGCTGCTGCACGCGGTGCGGGCGGCCGGCGTGCCGACCGCGCTGGTCACCTCGACCGAGCGGCGGCTGGCCGAGCTGGCGCTCAAGACGCTCGGCGCGGAGAACTTCGACGTGGTGGTCTGCGGTGACGAGGTGGCGCGGCAGAAGCCGGATCCGGAGCCCTATCTGACGGCGGCCGGGCTGCTCGGCGTGCCGATCGGGGAGTGCGTGGTGATCGAGGACTCGCCGAGCGGGGTGGGCAGTGCGGTGGCGGCGGGGGCGATCGTGCTGGCGGTGCCGTCGGATGTCGCGCTGCCGCCGACTGCCGGGGTGCACCTGCGGTCGTCGCTGGGTGGGGTCGACGTGCCGTTCCTCGCTTCGTTGCGCGCCTGACGTTCCTGGGTCATTTCTCCTTCCGCTCCTGGCGTCATTTTCTCCTTGCGTGACGTCATCAATGACGTCATAGTGGAGTCATGGACCTGACGCCGTACCTCGAAGGGTTGCGGGCCGATCTCGCCGCAACCGCCGCGCCAGGCGGCCCGGAGATTCTCCGGGCCGCCGAGCTGCTGAGTCATTCCCTCGAACCGTCCGCGCGGCTGGCGCTGCTCGAAGCGCTCTCCGACGCCGCCGCGGAGATCACCACCCGGCTCACCGACGCCACCGTCGAGGTGCGCCTGCGCGGTCGCGACGCCGACCTGGTCGTCACCCGGATCGCCGCGCCCGCTCCGGATCTCACCGAACCCGCCGTCCCGGATCTGCCGCTGCCGCCGGTCGAGGGTGGCGATCTGGCCCGGCTCACCCTGCGGATGCCCGAGGCGTTGAAGACACACGTCGAGCAGACCGCCGCGGCCGAGGGTGTCTCGGTCAACGCCTGGCTGGTCCGGGCGGTCACCACGGCGATCACCCCACGGCCCGCGACGCCGGTGCCGCCGGTGGGCGGTGCGTGGTCGGGCAAGCGCGTTACCGGCTATTTCCAGGCCTGAGCTGCTCTTTCCTTCCTCGGTTCCACTGTCAGGAGAAGATCATGAACTATGAGTTCGACCGTGCCGAGCCGGTCACCGTCGCCCTGCGCGCCATGGCCGGCACCGTCGAGATCGACGCCGGCCATCACGAGACGATCCGCGTCGAAGTGATCCCGATCGACGACTCCGAAGCGGGTCGCCACGCCGCCGAGAACACCCGGGTCGTCCTGGAGGGCGACACCCTGGTGGTGGCCGTTCCGCACCAGGACCGCTGGCGCCTGCGGCGGACCCCGGCGCTGCGGATCACCGCCCGGATCCCGGCCGGCAGCACCCTGACCGGCGAGAGCGCGGCCGCGGACGTCCGGGCCGCCGGCCGGTTCCACGACGTGAACCTGAAGCTCGCCTCGGCAGCCGGGCACGTCGCCGACGCCGCCGGGGACGTGCGCCTGAGCACGGCCAGCGGTGACCTCTCGGTCGGCCGGGTCGGTGGTTCGGCGTTCCTCAAGTCCGCCTCGGGCCGGATCCGCGCCGGCGACGTCATCGGTGACGTCACCGCGGGCACGGCGAGCGGCGACATCACCGTGGGTTCCGGGGGCGGTTCGCTCGAGGCCGGCACGGCGAGCGGCGCGATCGCTGTCGGCTCGCTGTCTCAGGGGCGGGCCCGCATTCGTACGGCCTCCGGTGACGTCACGGTCGGCGTCGCGCCGGGCACGGGGGTGTGGCTCGACTTGAACACCGCGGCCGGCCGCAGCAGCACGGACCTCCCGTCACACGGCGACACCACCCCGGCAGCCGGCGGCCCGGGCCTGGAACTGCGGGTCCGCACCGCAAGCGGCGACATCCGCATCCACCGCGCCACCACCCCGATCGCAGCCTGACCCCAGTCAGCCCACGCCCACCCGCCCTGGCCCGGGCGACCCCCGCTGTGTCTCGGCCACCACCGACCCGACAGCCAGCGCCGCACCCAAACTCCCCACGCCTCGCGGGCCGGCGGCTTGTGTGTGAAGTAGTGGCGCGCTCCGCACCCAAACTCCCCACGCCTCGCGGGCCGGGCGCTTGTGTGTGAAGTAACGGTGCGCTCCGCACCCGAACTTCACACGCATCGGGGGTCGGGGGTTTGTGTGTGAAGTAGTGGTGCGGTCCGCGCCGAAACTTCACACGTGTCGTGGGTTGGGGGTTTGTGTGTTAAGTAACGGTGCGGTCCGCACCCGAACTTCACACGCATCGGGGGTTGGCGCTTGCGTGGGGGTTTGGGCGCGATGCGTGCTCCTTCCCGGCGGGGAGGGGCGGCATGGGTGCGCGATGACCGATCGCGTGCGTTCGTCGCCCCCGGGCGGGCGGTGGGGGTCCGCGTTGCGGTATCGCGTCCTGCTGCCGTCCCTGTGCGGGCGGCGGACGCACACGTGACCCCGGTCGCGTGCTGCAACCGAATTTGAAGCCGGCCGAGCGTGTGTTTTGCCGCTCTGCCGGTGCGGAGTGAGTGCTTCTGCAGTCCTGCCGGTGCCGAGGGCGGTCTTCCGCCGCCCGGTCCCGATCCCGGCCTGACCGGCACGACGGCCCTCGGTGGCGACATCAGCGCCCCGCCGGCCTGGCGTCCGGCCGGGGCCGACGGCGGCTACGAGCGAACCCGAGCAGCGGCCGGACTGGGCCGGGCTGGACCACGCCGGACTGGGCCGGGCTGGACCACGCCGGACTGGGCCGGGCTGGTTGAGCCGGTTGGGGTTGAGCCGGTTGGGGTTGAGCCGGGTCAGGCTGGGGTGGGGTTGGTCAGGTGCCGGGTTTGATCAGGCCGGTTTCGTAGGCCAGGACGACGGCCTGGGTTCGGTCGCGTAGGCGTAGTTTGGCCAGCATGTGACCCACGTGGGTTTTCACCGTGGTCTCGCTGACCTGCAGCAGTGCGGCGATCTCGGCGTTGGTGCGGCCGCGGGCGACGTGGATCAGCACTTCGCGTTCGCGGCCGGTCAGCGTGCGGAGAGCGACGATGGTGCTGGTGTCGGCGACGGCGGGCAGGGTCGCCGCGAAGCGGGGCAGGACCCGGGCCAGTACCTGCGGGGTGACCACCGCGCCGCCCGCCGCGACCGCCCGGATCGCCGCGATCAGCTCCTCCTGCGGTGCGTCCTTGCAGAGGTAACCGGCGGCGCCCGCGGTGATCGCCTCGAACAGTTGCTCGTCGCTGTCCCGCGCGGTCAGCAGCAGCACCCGCACCGGCAGTCGCGCCCCGGCGATCGCCCGGGCGACCGCGATACCGTCCATCCGGGGCAGCGCCACGTCGGCGATGAGCACGTCCGGCGAGAGCCGCCGGGCGAGTTCCAGCGCTTCCGCCCCGTCGCCGGTCTCACCCGCGACGATCAGTTCGGCCCGGCGCTCGCCATCACCCCAGACCCCACCGTCCGCCGGGCGGCCAACGCCTGCCGGGCTCCCGGCCACCGCCGGGTTGGCAATGCCGGTCAGGTTGCCAACCGCCTCCGGGTTGCCAACCCCTGCCGGGTTGCCGAGGCTCGCTGGGCTGCCAACCCCCGCTGGGCTGCCAACCCCTGCCGGGCTGGTGTCACCCGCCGGGCCACCAGCGCCTGCGCGGCCGCCGCTGCCTGCCGGTTTCGGGTCGATTGTCGGGTTCGTGCGATCGGTCGGGTTGCTGCTGCCGGCCGGGTCGCCGATGCCGGCGGGGTCTCTGCCGCCTGCCGTGGTGCTGCCAGCTGTGTCGACCTTGGTGGCGGTCGGGGGGTTCGGGAGCGGTGTGCCACCGGCGGTGGCTTCGGCGAGGGCGGCTCGCAGCCCGGCTCGCTGCAGGGCCGAGGCGTCTGCGAGCAGCAGCCGAATCGGTCTCATCGAGCGCGGACCAGCCGTGCGACTCGCGGGCGCCCGGCCTGGGGCGGGTGCGGCGCGGGGGTGTGGGTGCCCGGGGGATGAGGGTGCGCCGGGATGTGCCGCCGGGGTGGGGGCGGGGTGCGGGGGTGGGGCGGGTGGTCAGGCAACGGGGTCGTCCGTGGAGGAGGGGGAAGGGGCTGCGGGGGGCAGCGTGGTGGGGGTGGGGGCTGACGGGGGCACGGGGGTGAGGGAGAGGACGGCGGGGGAGAGGCGGTCGGGTTCGGAGTCGGCGGGGAGGCCGGCGGTGGGTGACTGGGGGAACGGCGGTGGGGTGCCGCCGAACTCGGGGCAGAACGCCTGGTGGTTGCACCAGCCGCAGAGGCGGCTGGGTTTGGGGCGGAAGTCCTGGGTGCTCTTGGCGCGTTCGACGGCCTGGGAGAGGGCGACCAGGGTGCGCTCGAAACGCTCCAGCTCGTCGGCCTCCGGGCTGTAGTCGAGGACCTCGGCGTCCTTCAGGTACAGCAGGCGCAGCACGCGGGGGACGACGCCGCGGGTGCGCCAGAGCACCAGGGCGTAGAACTTCAGCTGGAACAGGGCGCGGCCCTCGAACGCCTCGCGCGGGGCGCCGCCGGTCTTGTAGTCGACCACGCGCAGGTCGCCGGCCGGGGAGATGTCGAGGCGGTCGATGTAGCCGCGGATCAGCAGCTCGTCGCCGATCATCGTGGAGATCAGGGTCTCCCGCTCGGCGGGCTCGAGGCGCTGCGGGTCCTCGACGGCGAAATAGCCCGGGAGCAGGTCGCCGGCGCTGGACAGGAAGGCGGCCAGCCGCGCGGCCTCGGCGGCGCCGGGCGGGGCGTCGACGAGCGCGAGCTGCCCGGTCGCGTCCACCTCCGCCGCCACCGCCGCCGGGTCACGGACCAGCGGCGGGACAGCCGTGACGGCACCCTGCGACGCAACGGCCGCCACGTCACCGGCGCTCACCACCCCGGCCGCGGGGCCACCGGCGGGAGCCGCCCCGGCCGCGGGGTCGCCGAGGGGAGACGACACAGCCGCGGGCTCACCGGCGGGGGCTGACGAAGGCGTACCGGAAGCGGCGGCGCCGGAGGACAGCGGACCGGATGCGGGCAGCGGGCCGGAAGCGGAGGAGGTGGGCTGACCGGAAGTGGACAGCGGGCCGGAAGCGGAGGAGGTGGGCTGACCGGAAGTGGACAGCGGGCCGGGAGCGGCGGAGGGGCGTGGGGCGGGCTCGGTGGCGAACAGCGAGACCAGGCGCGGGTCGTGGGCGAGCAGGCGGTCCCACTCCGGCGCGACGAGGGCGGCCGCGGCCTGTGGGGTCCGGTCGGCGGCGGGCAGGTCGAACAGGCGCTCCAGGACGGCGTGCACCAGCGTGCCGCGGACCTGGTCGGCGGAGGGCTGCTCGGGCAGCTTGTCGATGGTGCGGAAGCGGAACAGCAGCGGGCAGGTCTTGAAATCGGCGGCCCGTGACGGTGACAGCGACGGCCCGGCCGGCCGATCTCCCAGGCCCGGACGCCCCGCCGACGTCGCGGGGGAGGGGCCCGGACCGCCGGGGCCGGGCTGTGGGGGAGGGAACACCGTCTGTGCCGTCATGCCAGCCAGGCTAGGCCAGAGGTACGACGAAAACCTCGCACGCCACCGGGCGCCCGGTGGACGCCGGCATCGTGATCCACACGACAGGCGCGGGATCCGTAGCATTCACCGGATGGACGACAGTGCGACGCAGCGGCCCCCGGCGCCCGGCGGCGGCCGGCCGGTGGGTCACGTGCTGGGCATCCCGGTGCACGCGAACGCCTCGATGCTACTGCTCGCGGCGCTGGTCACGGTGGTCTACGGCAACTACGCGCAGGCCGAGCTGGGTCTCGGGCAGCCCTGGGCCTACCTGGTCGGCCTCGGGTTCGTGGTGTGCCTGCTCGGTTCGGTGCTGCTGCACGAGCTGGGCCACGCGCTGATCGCCCGGCGCAACGGCATCGGCGTGCGGCGGATCACCCTGGAGCTGCTCAGCGGCTGGACCGAAATGGATCGGGACGCGCCGACCCCGCGGGTCGACGCGCTGGTCTCGCTGGCCGGTCCGGCCGTGTCGCTGTTGCTCGGCGGCGTGGCCACCGGTGCGGCGCTGGCGCTGCCGGAGGACACCGTGCCCGGGCAGATCGCGTTCCAGCTGGCGGTCAGCAACGTGCTGGTGGCGGTCTTCAACGTGCTGCCCGGGCTCCCGCTGGACGGCGGGCGGGCGCTGCGTGCCGGGCTGTGGGCGCTGTTCAGGGACCGCAACCGGGCGACGGTGGTGGCCGGCTGGGCCGGCCGGGTGATCGCCTTCAGCACCGCCGTGGTCGTGCTGCTGCTGTTCCAGCTGGGCATCCTCACCCTGTTCGGGATGGTGTTCGTGCTGCTGGTCACGCTGACCCTGTGGCACGGCGCCGGGCAGTCGATCCGGCTCGGCCGGATGACCGGGCGGTTCCCGCTGATCGACCTGGGTGAGCTGGCCCGGCCGCTGCTGTCGGTGCCGGCCGGCACGCCGCTCGGTGAGGCGCAGCGGCGCCGGGCCGAGGACCCCCGGCCGGACGTGGTGCTCGCGGTCGCCGACTCGGCGGGTAGCCTCACCGCGCTGGTCGACCCGGTCGCCGCCGAGCGCGTGCCGGTCGACCGGCGGCCCTGGGTGAGCGTGGACAGCGTGTCGCGCTCCCGTGACGCGCTGACCACCCTGCCGGTGGGACTCACCGGTGAACAGGTGGTCCGCGCGCTGCAGGCCCACCCGGGTGCGCAGTACCTGGTGACGGCAGGCGAGGATGTCATCGGCGTCCTGCGGGTCGCCGACGTCGCGGCCGTCCTCGAACCGCGACGGGCGCAACGGACCTGAACTGAGAGAGAGTCATTGACCACGATCCCCGACACCGCTGCCGTCGACGAGCAGGTGCCGGCACACGGCGGCCCGTTCCGTACGGGTGACCGCGTCCAGCTCACCGACCCGAAGGGCCGGATGCACACGATCGTGCTCGAGCCCGGCAAGGCGTTCCACACGCACCGCGGCGCGCTGGAGCACGACGCGCTGATCGGCCTGCCGGACGGCAGTGTGATCACCGCGACCAGCGGCACCCAGTACCTGGCGCTGCGCCCGCTGCTCAGCGACTACGTGCTGAGCATGCCGCGCGGCGCACAGGTGATCTACCCGAAGGACGCGGCGCAGATCGTCGCGATGGGCGACATCTTCCCGGGTGCCAAGGTGCTCGAGGCCGGCGCCGGCTCCGGCGCGCTGACCTGCTCGCTGCTGCGCGCGGTCGGCGCCGGCGGCGAGGTGCACAGCTACGAGCTGCGCCCGGACTTCGCGGCGATCGCCCGCAAGAACGTGGAAGCGTTCTTCGGCGGCCCGCACCCGGCCTGGCACCTGCACGACGGCGACGTCGCGGACAACGACATCACCGGCTTCGACCGGATCGTGCTGGACATGCTGACCCCGTGGGAGGCGCTCGCGATGGTCGAGCGCTCGCTGATCCCCGGTGGCGTGTTCCTCGGCTACGTGGCCACCACGCCGCAGCTGTCCGAGCTGGTCGAGGCGCTGCGCGAGCGCGGTGGCTGGACCGAGCCGCGGGCCTGGGAGTCGCTGATCCGGGACTGGCACGCCGACGGCCTGGCGGTCCGCCCGGACCACCGGATGATCGCGCACACCGCGTTCCTGGTGTCGTCGCGCAAGCTGGCACCCGGTGTCACCGCGCCGGTGCGGCGCCGCAAGCCGAGCAAGGGCGCCGAGGCGTACCAGCTGAAGCGGGCCGCGCAGGCCGCGCTCGCCGCGACCGCCGAGCGCGAGGCGGCGAAGGCGGACGAGGAACCGCAGGCAGTGGCAGGCGTGGATCAGGACGACACCTCCGGGGAGTGACCGGGCTCGCCGAGTCCGGTAACTTCCTCCGAGGACGTCGATGGGAGGACAGGGGAGTGGGCGCGATGAGTTCTCCGCCGTTCGGTGGCAGCAACGAGATGCCGGCGGTGTTCCCGGACTGGTCGCCCTATCCCGATCTGGACTCGGCGGCACGCGCCTACCTGCGCGACCCCGAGGTGGCTCTGGAGGCGCTGTTCGGGGTGCTGCGCGGGGCCTCGGTGCTCTGTTTCACGCTGGAACGCTTCGTCAACGAGGTGAACGGGGTCTGGCAGGAGGTCGTCGTCTGCGACGGCAGCCGGCTGGTGCTCTGGCACGGTGAGGACGTGGCGCCCGGCGACGGGCCGGTCGGCTCGATGACCTCGTCGCTGCGGGTGGTGCCGCTGTCCACGATCACCGAGGTGGGCTGCCGGCGGCGGCTCACCCGGACCACCACCGGGCAGGCCCGGGTCGACAGCATCGACGTCTACCTGCTGCTCAGCTCGGTGGACGACGCGGTGCCGCCGCCCGGGCTGGCCGAGGACGACGGCCGGGCCCCGCTGCGGCACGACGCGCTGCGGTTCGGCAAGACCCTGGACGACGGAGGGCCGGGTCAGATCGCCCGGTTGGAGGAATTCTCCCGGGTGGTGGCGTCCCTCGTGGGCCGCCCCACCCTCTGAGAATCATTCACTTTCATTCATCGGCGGCGATGTGCTTCACACCGCCTCAGGGCCGGCGACTTCCACGTCGTCCGCGGTGCGGACGACGTGGATGCAATCACCCGGGCATTCCTTCGCGGAGTCGATGACTTCGAGAAGCAAATGGCGCGGAACGCCGGCCCGCACGCCCGTGGTTTGCAACAACTCACCGGTGTCGTCTTTGACATACGCCAGGCCGTCGATGTCCAGCTCGAAGACCTCCGGAGCGTATTGGACGCAGAGTCCGTCACCGGTGCACAAGTCCTGATCGATCCAGACCTGCAGCTCATCAGTGTCTGCTGACACTCCTACCTCCCACAACTGGTTGCCCGGAAACGTACCCGAACCCTGGCCGACCGGCTCATGGGTGGTCGCACCAATCGATCAAGAGTCGGTGACGAGGGTGTTGCATGGGATGAAATCCGCTCCGCAACAGCTAGTGTTGAGCCATAACGTTCGAGCCCCCCGGGGAGGTGGGACGTGGCACGTAGCGACGAAGCGGACTCCCGCGCCGCACGATGGGAGAAGGAAGCCAACGATCTCTCAAGTCAGGTCGCGTTCCTGCAAGAGGAACTCGCTCTGGTGCGGAGGAAGTTGACCGAGAGCCCCCGACACGTCCGGCAGCTCGAGGAACGGCTCGCGGCAACGCAGGCGCAGCTCTCCCGAGTGACCGAGAACAACGAGCGGCTCGTGGCGACCCTCAAGGAAGCCCGAGCTCAGATCGTCACTCTCAAGGAAGAGATTGACCGGCTCGCCCAGCCGCCCAGCGGCTACGGCGTGTTCCTGTCGGCCCACGAGGACGGCACGGTGGACGTGTTCACCGGCGGCCGTAAGTTGCGGGTGGCGGTCTCGCCGTCGCTCGCGACCGACGAGTTGCAGCGGGGCCAGGAGGTCCTGCTGAACGACGCGCTCAACGTCGTCGACGCGTTCGGGTTCGAACGCACCGGCGAGGTCGTCCTGCTCAAGGAGGTCCTGGACAACCCGTCCGGTGGCATCCGCGACCGGGCGCTGGTGGTCTCGCACGCCGACGAGGAACGGATCGTCTTCCTCGCCGACTCGCTCGAGGTCGCCAAGTTGCGCGCCGGTGACTCGCTCATGATCGAGCCCCGTTCGGCGTACGCGTACGAGCGGATCCCGAAGAGTGAGGTCGAGGAGCTCGTCCTGGAGGAGGTCCCCGACGTCGACTACTCCGACATCGGTGGCCTGCACTCGCAGATCGAGCAGATCCGCGACGCGGTGGAGCTGCCCTTCCTGCACGCCGATCTGTTCCGGGAGCACCAGCTGCGCCCGCCGAAGGGCATCCTGCTCTACGGCCCGCCCGGCTGCGGCAAGACCCTGATCGCGAAGGCGGTGGCCAACTCGTTGGCCAAGAAGATCGCCGAGCGGCGTGGCGAGGAGAAGCACACCAGCTACTTCCTCAACATCAAGGGCCCGGAGCTGCTGAACAAGTACGTGGGTGAGACCGAGCGGCACATCCGCCTGGTCTTCCAGCGGGCCCGGGAGAAGGCCAGCGAGGGCACCCCGGTGATCGTGTTCTTCGACGAGATGGACTCGATCTTCCGGACTCGTGGCTCCGGCGTCTCCAGCGACGTGGAGAACACCATCGTTCCCCAGTTGCTCAGCGAGATCGACGGTGTCGAGGGCCTGGAGAACGTGATCGTCATCGGCGCGTCGAACCGGGAAGACATGATCGACCCGGCGATCCTGCGCCCCGGCCGTCTCGATGTGAAGATCAAGATCGAGCGTCCGGACGCCGAGGCGGCGAAGGACATCTTCGCCAAGTACATCCTGGCGGAGCTGCCGCTCAGTGAGGACGACCTCAAGGAGCACGACAACAACCGGGCTGCGACCGTCGCCGCGATGATCGAGGCGACCGTGCTGCGGATGTACACGGAGACCGAGGAGAACCGCTTCCTCGAGGTCACCTACGCCAACGGTGACAAGGAGGTCCTGTACTTCAAGGACTTCAACTCCGGCGCGATGATCCAGAACATCGTGGACCGCGGCAAGAAGATGGCGATCAAGGAGTTCCTCACCTCCGGGACGAAGGGCCTGCGACTCCAGCACCTGCTGGACAGCTGCGTCGACGAGTTCCGGGAGAACGAGGACCTGCCGAACACCACCAACCCGGACGACTGGGCCCGCATCTCCGGCAAGAAGGGCGAGCGGATCGTCTACATCCGCACGCTCGTCTCCGGCGGCAAGGGCGCGGAGGCCGGACGGTCGATCGAGACCGCGAGCAACACCGGCCAGTATCTGTAACGGTCATTTTGTAGTCAGAAAGTGATCGGCGGGGGCGGGCGAGTATTCGCCCGCCCCCGGTTACTGTGTGTCGGCTATGACTTCAACGATCATGAACGCGCCGGTGAACACTCCCCCTGCGGCGCCGCGTCTGGGCTGGTTGGACGCTCTCCGTGGTTTCGCTGCCCTCGTCGTCGTGCTGTTCCACGTCAGCCCGTACGCGATCGGCGCGGCGAACCACGCGGTCCTGGGCCACTACTTCGACATGGGCAAGTTCGGCGTCCTGCTGTTCTTTCTGGTCAGTGGCTACGTCATCCCGATGTCGCTGGAGCGGCACGGCTCACCGCGCCGGTTCTGGGTCGGCCGGGTGTTCCGGATCTACCCGGCGTACCTGCTGAGCATCGTGGTCTTCGCCGGCTTCGTGCTGGCCGGGATGACCACCGTGCCGGGCGCGTTGCGCCGGGAGACGGTCACCGGGGTGCTCGGGCACGCCACCATGCTGCAGGAGTTCGTCGGCGGGCGTGGCCTGCTCCGGCCGTTCTGGACGCTGTCCTACGAGATGACGTTCTACCTGGTCGTGGTCGGCCTGTTCGTCTGGGGTCTGCACCGGCTCAGCGCCCTGTGGGCGGCCGGGCTGCTGCTGACGTCGGTGCTGGTCGGCACGGCGCTGCCGAAGAACCTGTTCGGGTCCGGCATGGCCGACCACCGGATGCTGGCCCTGGTGCTGGCCCTGCTGGTCGGCGCGAGCCTGGTGGCGTACCTCTCCGGGCTGCGCTGGGCGGTCCTGGCGGCCGGTCTGGCCGGGCTCTGCTTCGTGGCGCTGCCGCTGCTCAACGGCCACCCGTCGAAGGGCGCCTCGACGAACTCGTCGTGGCAGGCCGCCTTCATGCTCGCGGTGATGTTCGCCGGCACCGTCATCTACCGCACCCAGCACGGGCAGATCAGCCGGTGGGTGGCGTTCCCGCTGCTCACGGCGATCACCGTCGGCGTCGGGCTGAACACCTGGCTGCAGGTCGGCGGACGGTTCGAATTGTACAAATGGTGCACCACCGCGGTGGCGGTCGCGGTCGCCTTCGGCATCGCGTTCGCGGTGCGGCACCGGCCGGTGCCGCACGTGATGACCTGGCTCGGCGCGGTCAGCTACTCGCTCTACCTGCTGCACAAGCTCGCGGTGAACGCGGTCGTGAACGTGCTGCCGGACACGGCGCTGGACAGTCTGCCGGGAAGGGCCGGCACGGTCGTCCTGATTCTCGCGGTCGCGCTCGGTGCGGCGTGGCTGTCCTATCGGTACGTCGAACTGCCCGGTCAGCAGCTCGGCCGACGGGTACAGCGCTACCTGGACGCCCGGCTCGGCCCGGAGCAGTGGCGCCGGCCCCCGGCGAGCCCGGCGGTGCCCGCGCCCCGGGCGGAGAGCACGGCCCCGGTCCCCGCGGCGACCTGACGTTGCCCGCCGGGGCGGTCCTCGTTTGACCGGTTGTGATCCGAAACCGCCTGACCTGGCTCGACGCGCTCCGGGGTTACGCCGCCGCGGTGGTCGCCCTGTTCCACCTCAGTCCCGTGCTGATCGGGCAGGACCGGCACATGGCGGTCTTCCGGCACTTCGACCTCGGCCGGTACGGCGTCCTGCTGTTCTTCCTGGTCAGCGGGTACGTCATCCCGATGTCGCTGGAACGGCACGGGTCGCTGCGCCGGTTCTGGGTCGGCCGGGTGTTCCGGATCTACCCGGCGTACCTGCTGGCCATCGGGATCGGGCTGCTCCTGGCGGCGTGCGGCTGGCAGCGGCTGCACGCCACCGTGCACGACGAGACCGTCGCGTCGGCGCTCGGGCACGCCACCATGCTGACCGACCTGCTCGGGCTGCGCGGGGTGGTGCGTCCGTTCTGGACACTCTCGTACGAGATGGTGTTCTACCTGATCGTGGCGGGTCTGTTCGCCTGGCGGCGGCACCGGGACAGCGCGGGGTGGGCCGCCGGGCTGGCGCTGACCGTGCTGGTGCTCGGCGGGCACCTGCCGGCCGGCCTGCTGACCGGTGGATTCCACGAGCGCCGGATCGCCGCCGGGCTGCTCGTGCTGGTGCTGGCCGGCAGCCTGCTGGCGTACCTCCGGGGTCGTCGCTCGCCGGTTTTGATCGTCGGCGTGGCCGGGGTGGCGACGGTGCTGCTGCCGCTGCTCAACGGCCAGCCGACGAAGTGGGCGAGCGCCGGCAGCTCCGGCGGTGCGGTGCTGCTGCTGGCGGTGATGTTCGCCGGCACGGTCGTGTACCGGGTGCAGTACGGGCAGATCGGCCGCCCGGGCGCCGCGGCCGCGCTGACCCTGGTGCTGGTCACCGTCGGGATCGACCAGTGGCTGCGGGACGGGACGTCGCTGCTGCGCAACGGTACGGTCGCGGCCGCCGTCGCCGCCACCTTCGCGATCGCCTTCCTGCTCCGGAACCGGGCCGCGCCGAGCTTCCTGACCTGGCTCGGCGTGGTGAGTTTTCCGGTCTACCTCTTGCACATGCCGGTGCTCGTGGTGGCGTCCCGGCTGCTGCCCGGTCACCCGGCGGCGATCGGCGGCGTGTTCGTCGCGGGCACCCTGGTGGTCGCCTGGACCGCCCACCACCTCGTCGAACGTCCCGGGCAGGAGCTGGGCCGACGGGTGCAGCGACACCTGGACACCCGGTTCGGCCCGGACACTCCGATGATCGACACGACCACGGAAGGTGGCATTCCGCGCACGGGCAGCTTCGGAATGCAACGTGAGAGCGTCTAGTCTCGATTCATGAGCAGGCGTAGCTTCGTGGCGGACAGGGTGGTCGCATGAGCGTTCGACGGATTATGGGCACCGAGGTCGAGTACGGTATTTCGGTGCCCGGCCAGCCCGGCGCCAACCCGATGGTCACGTCCTCCCAGGTGGTCAACGCCTACGGCGCCCGTCCGGAGCTCAACCGGAACGGCCGGGCCCGCTGGGACTACGAGGAGGAGTCCCCGCTGCGCGACGCGCGCGGGTTCACCTATTCCGGCGCCGCCTACGATCCGGCCGAGGCCCTGGCCGACGAGGATCTGGGCCTGGCCAACGTGATACTGACCAACGGCGCGCGGCTCTACGTGGACCACGCGCACCCGGAGTACAGCACTCCCGAGTGCACCAACCCGCTCGACGTGGTCAAGTGGGACAAGGCCGGCGAGCGGGTGATGGCCGAGGCGTCCCGGCGGGCCGCCACCATCCCCGGCGCGCACCGGATCCAGCTCTACAAGAACAACACCGACAACAAGGGCGCGTCGTACGGGTCGCACGAGAACTACCTGATGCGCCGGCAGACCGCGTTCGCCGACATCGTCTCGCACCTGACCCCGTTCTTCGTCACCCGGACGATCTTCACCGGGGTCGGCCGGGTCGGCCTGGGCCAGGACGGCAGCGGCTCGGGCTTCCAGATGTCGTCGCGCGCCGACTTCTTCGAGGTCGAGGTCGGCCTGGAGACCACGCTCAAGCGCCCGATCATCAACACCCGCGACGAGCCGCACGCCGACGCCGACAAGTACCGCCGCCTGCACGTGATCATCGGCGACGCGAACCTGTCGGAGATCGCCTCCTACCTCAAGATGGGCACCACCGCGCTGGTGCTCAACATGATCGAGGAGAAGGTGTTCACCGGCGAGCTGGGCATCGCCGACCCGGTCAGCGAGCTCAAGGCGGTCAGCCACGACCCGTCGCTCAAGCACCTGATGCGGCTGCGCGACGGCCGCAAGCTCACCGCGCTGGACCTGCAGTGGGCGTACTACGAGCGGGCCCACGCGTTCGTCCAGGAGCGGTACGGCGACGACGCCGACGAGCAGACCGTCGACGTGCTGCAGCGCTGGGAGGACGTGCTCGACAAGCTCGGCCGCGACCCGATGCTGCTCTCCGACCAGCTCGACTGGGTGGCCAAGCTGCGCCTGCTGGAGGGGTACCGGGACCGCGAGAGCCTGACCTGGTCCTCGCCGAAACTGCAGCTCGTCGACCTGCAGTACGCCGACGTCCGGCCGGAGAAGGGCCTCTACCACCGCCTGGTGGCCCGGGGCTCGATGCAGACCCTGCTCGACCCGGACGACACCCAGCGCGCGATGTACGAGCCGCCGGAGGACACCCGGGCCTACTTCCGCGGCCGCTGCCTGGCGCAGTACGCCTCCGAGGTGGTCGCGGCCAGCTGGGACTCGGTGATCTTCGATATCGGCCGGGAGTCGCTGGTCCGGGTGCCGATGATGGAACCGGAGCGTGGCACCAAGAAGCACGTCGGCGGGCTCTTCGACACCTGTGAGAGTGCGAAGGACCTGCTCGAGGTGATCACGAGTCGGTAATAAAACACCCGTTGCGGCGGCGCGTTTCGTCACAGGGGCGAGGTAGGTTTTTCGTACCCGATGTTGCAGGACTTCGGGTGGCTTGAGCCGTTGGCCGGCATTGAAGGGGGACACCCATGGCAACCCGCGACACAGGTGGTCAGTCGCAGAGCAACCGGAGCTCTGGCGATCAGGAGATCGAGGACGTCACCGTTGAGGCCAACCCCGAGGTAGCCGAGCGGCACGCGGAGATCACCGAGGACGTCGACGATCTGCTGGACGAGATCGACTCCGTGCTCGAGGAGAACGCGGAAGAATTCGTCAGGGGCTATGTCCAAAAGGGCGGCCAGTGACGGTTGTGTCCGTTTAGCCACACCCTGCCGGGCGCCTGCGAGGGCGCCCGTTGCAGCATTGCGGACGACATCCAAGATCGCGATAAGGTGCTGTAACCCGCATGCGGCGGTCTTCCGCGCCGCGGCGATGACGCATTTGAAAGGAACCACGTGGCGACGGGTTTTGATCCATCCGGGCGGCTACCGGATATCTTTCTGAACACGGGGACGTCCTCCTTCGTGCAATTCCTGAGCGCGGCCGCCCCGGAGCTGTTGCCCGGCCGGCGCCCGTTGCCGCCGGGCCTGTCCGCCGGCGACGTCGCGCCGCACGGCACCACGATCGTCGCCATCGCGACGGCCGAGGGCGTCGTGATGGCCGGTGACCGCCGGGCGACCATGGGCAACCTGATCGCCAGCCGGGACATCAAGAAGGTCCACCCCGCGGATGCCTACTCCCTGATCGGCATCGCCGGGACGGCCGGCATCGGCATCGAGCTGATCCGGTTGTTCCAGGTCGAGCTGGAGCACTACGAGAAGACCGAGGGCGCCATGCTCTCGCTCGACGGCAAGGCGAACCGGCTGGCCTCGATGGTCCGCGGCAACCTGGGCGCGGCCATGCAGGGCCTGGCCGTGGTCCCGCTGTTCGCCGGCTTCGACCTCGCGCCGGCCGACGGGATCGCCCCCGGCCGGATCTTCAGCTTCGACGTGGCCGGTGGCCTCTACGAGGAGACCGGCTACGAGGCGATCGGCTCCGGCTCGCTGTTCGCCAAGTCCGCGCTGAAGAAGAAGTACCGCGTGGGCGTCAGCACCGAGGACGCGGTCCGGCTCGCGGTCGAGGCGCTCTACGACGCCGCGGACGACGACACCGCCACCGGTGGCCCCGACCTGATCCGCAAGATCTTCCCAGTGGTCATGTCGGCGACCGCGAACGGCACCACCCGGCTCAGCGACGCGGAGATCGGTGCGGTGGCCGAGCAGGTCGTCACCGGACGCATGGAGAACCCGGGCGGTTGATCCGCTCTACGGACGAGAAGGAGTAGCCACCCGTGGCCATGCAGTTCTACGCATCGCCCGAGCAGGTCCAGCGGGACCGCTCGGAGTACGCCCGCAAGGGCATCGCCCGCGGCCGCTCGGCCGTGGTGCTCTCCTACGAGGGCGGCATCCTGCTGGTCGCCGAGAACATCACCACCCTTCGCAAGATCAGCGAGATCTACGACCGGATCGCGTTCGCCGCGGTCGGCCGGTACAACGAGTTCGAGAACCTGCGCCGGGCCGGCGTGCGGATGGCGGACATGACCGGTCTGACCTACGACCGGCGCGACGTCACCGGGCGGGCGCTGGCGAACGCGTACACCCAGACGCTCGGTGCGATCTTCTCGGAGACGCAGAAGCCGTACGAGGTGGAGATCTGCATCGCGCAGGTCGGCGCGGCCCCGGAGCAGGACGAGCTCTACCGGATCATGTACGACGGCTCGGCGCTCGACGAGCCCGGCTTCATGGCCATGGGCGGGCAGGCCGAGGCGATCTCCACCGTGCTGAAGGAACGGCACGACGTCAACGCCGACCTGCCCACCGCGCTCGCCCTGGCCGCCGAGGCCCTGGGCAGTGTCGGCGGGGAGAACGGGCAGACCCGCACCCTCGGGGCCTCCTCGCTCGAGGTCGCGGTGCTGGACCGGCGGCGGACCGGCCGGACGTTCCGGCGGCTCGCCGACTCGGTGCTGACCACGCTGCTCGGGCACGAGCAGGTGCCCGAGGCCGACCTCGGCGAGACCGACGCGGCACCGCCCGCGCACGGCGACAGCAAGCCGACCGAGTCGGCCGCCTCGGAAGACACCGAGTAACGATTCAGGCGACGGGCGCGGCCGCAAAAGCCGCGCCCACCGCCGTTTCGCCCGGCAGGGAACCGCTGACGTCCGCGGGTCTCGATCGTGGCTATCGGTGTGCCCGCGCGTACCACCCGTGATGCCGGGCCCGATTACTGAGGCCCCGTGGTGGCTGCCAATGCGACTCGGATGCGGCTAGTGTTTCGTCATGGAACGGCGAATTTTCGGCCTCGAGACCGAGTACGGAGTCACGTGTACCTATAAGGGCCAGCGGCGGCTGTCCCCGGACGAGGTGGCCCGCTACCTGTTCCGCCGAGTGGTGTCCTGGGGACGCAGCAGCAATGTGTTCCTCCGCAACGGCGCCCGCCTCTACCTCGATGTCGGCTCCCACCCGGAGTACGCCACCCCCGAATGTGACTCGGTCACCGACCTGGTCGCCCACGACCGGGCCGGCGAGCGGATCCTGGAGGGCCTGCTCGTCGACGCGGAGAAGCGTCTGCACGACGAGGGCATCGCGGGCGAGATCTACCTCTTCAAGAACAACACCGACTCCGCCGGCAACTCCTACGGCTGCCACGAGAACTACCTGGTCAGTCGCCACGGTGAGTTCGGCCGCCTGGCCGACGTGCTCATCCCGTTCCTGGTGACCCGGCAACTCATCTGCGGGGCCGGCAAGGTGCTGCAGACCCCGCGCGGCGCGGTCTTCTGCCTCTCGCAGCGTGCCGAGCACATCTGGGAGGGCGTCTCCAGCGCGACCACCCGCAGCCGCCCGATCATCAACACCCGCGACGAGCCGCACGCCGACGCCGAGCGGTACCGCCGCCTGCACGTGATCGTCGGCGACTCGAACATGAACGAGGTCACCACGCTGCTCAAGGTCGGCGCCGCCGACATCGTGCTGCGGATGATCGAGGCGGGCGTGGTGATGCGCGACCTGACCCTGGAGAACCCGATCCGGGCGATCCGCGAGGTCAGCCACGACATCACCGGGCGCCGCAAGATCCGCCTGGCGAACAACAAGGAGGTCTCCGCGCTGGAGATCCAGCAGGAGTACCTGTCGAAGGCCACCGAGTTCGTCGAGCGCCGCGGCGGTGACCCGGTCGCCAAGCGGGTCGTCGAGCTGTGGGGCCGGGTGCTCAACGCGGTCGAGTCCGGCAACCTGGACGCGGTCTCCCGGGAGATCGACTGGGTGTCGAAGTACAAGCTGATCGAGCGCTACCAGGCGAAACACGACATCCCGATGTCGCACCCGCGGGTCGCCCAGCTGGACCTGGCCTACCACGACGTCCGCCGCGGCCGCGGCCTCTACGCGCTGATGGAGAAGCGTAAGCAGGTCGACCGGATCGCCAACGACCTGCAGATCTACGAGGCCAAGGAGACCCCGCCGCAGACCACGCGGGCGCGGCTGCGCGGCGAGTTCATCAAGCACGCCCAGGAGAAGCGCCGCGACTTCACCGTCGACTGGGTGCACCTGAAGCTCAACGACCAGGCGCAGCGCACGGTCCTCTGCAAGGACCCGTTCCGCGCCTACGACGAGCGGGTGGAACGCCTGATCGCCAGCATGTGACGGGAGTGGCCCGCCGATCATCTCGTCGGCGGGCCCCGACCGGCTGATCGTCCGGCGGCCGGTGAGAGCTACGCTGGCCGGGCTATGACATCGACCCACCCTGACCAGTCCGGCCCGCCCGGCCCCGGGAGCGGCGCCCGCCCGAACCGTGCCGACCGCCGCCGGGAACGCATCCGCTACGGCGTCCAGCAGGCCCGCCGCGGCCGGCACATCGTCCCGACCTGGCTGATGGCCACGGTGCTCGGCCTGCTCGTGGCCGGTTGGCTGTACCTGATCATCACGACGTAGCACGACCAAGATCAAATTCAGGATGTCGTGCGTCCGCTGTGGTGCGGACCGCCGCTCCCGCCGGGACCCCTGCGGGCTTCGCTGGCCGCTGGCGCGTCCAGAACGCGAAGCCCTCCGGGGCGACGTCCGCGGGTGGTTGCGGTCACCCCCGGTAGCCGCATGACGACCCGGAGCTCCGAAACGCGCATCGGATTACCCCCGGGCTGCAACTCCGATGCCGTCTGCTGGACCGGTGAGCATCACCCGGGGGCGGTTCGCCCTGCTGGCTGCCGTCGCGATCGTGGCCTACCAGTTCCTGCCGGACACCGGCTGGTGGTCGGCCGGCTGGCAGGTCGGCGTCGGCTGGTCCGCCGCCGCCGCGATCCTGCTCGGCGCGCGCCGGCTGTCGCGCCGCGACCGTACGCCGTGGTGGTTCTTCGCCGCCGGCGTGTTCTGCAACGCCACCGGCATCGGGGTGGCCCGGGTCGCCCAGGACGTCTGGGGCCTGGTCTCGCTGCCCACCCCGGCCGACCCGTTCTTCCTCGGGCTCTACCCGGCCTGCGCCGCCGGGATCGCCCTGCTGATCCGCCGCCGCGACGAGTGGCGCAACTGGACCGCGGTGATCGACGCGGCCACCATCACCACCGGGGTCGGCCTGCTCGCCTGGGTCTACGTGATCGAGCCGGTGCACATCGGGTCGCAGATGGACCGGCTGGCGCACGCCACCCAGGCCGCCTACCCGCTCGGTGACCTGCTGCTGATCGCCCTGATGGCGCGGCTGCTGCGCGGCGGGGGCGGCCGTGGCACGGCGCTCTGGACGATGGCCGCCGCGCTGGGCGTGCTGCTGATCGGCGACAGCTCGTGGGTGGTGCTGGACAACCTGGGTGGCGCCGACTCCATCCTGGCCGAACTGCCCTGGCTCGGCCGGGTCCTCGAATCGGTGTTCCTGACGTCGTTCGCGCTGTTCGCGGTCGCCGCGCTCGACCCGGACGCGGCCCGCCTGGGCCGGACCGCGCAGGACCAGCCGGCCGCCCGGCTCGGCCCCGGGCTGCTGGTCCTGCTCACCGGCGCCGCCCTGATCGCGCCGGCCCTGCTCGCGAGCCAGGTCCAGGCCGGTCACGTGGTCAACGGCTGGAGCATCGTGCTCTGCTCCACCTCGGTGTTCCTGCTGGTGGTGGCGCGGATGTCCGGGCTGGTCCGGGAGGTGGAGCGGCAGGCCAGCCAGGTCCGGGCGCTGGCCCGCTCGGACGAGCTGACCGGGCTGCCGAACCGCCGGGCCTGGAACGACGAACTGCCCCGCGCCCTGGAACGCGCCCGCCGCGACCAGCAGGTGATCGCCGTCGGGATCGTCGACCTGGACCGCTTCAAGCTGTTCAACGACACGTACGGTCACCCGGCCGGGGACCGGCTGCTCAAGGCGGCCAGCGCGGCCTGGCACGGCACGCTGCGCGACGTGGACCTGATCGCCCGGTTCGGCGGCGAGGAGTTCGTGGTGCTGCTGCCCGGCGCGGACGGGGCGGAGGGCCACGCGGTGCTGGGCCGGATGCTGGCGGTGACCCCGCAGGAGCAGACGTTCTCGGCCGGGCTGGCGGTGTGGGACGGCGAGGAGACCTCGGACGAGCTGCTGCAACGGGCCGACGATGCGCTCTACCGCGCGAAGGCCGGCGGCCGCAACCGGATCGAGTCCGCCGAGGAGCATCACACGGCCGCGTGACGGGCGGCTCGGCCTAGATCAGGTCACGGACCCGGCGGCGCTGCGGGACCGAGACGTCCGGGTCCAGGCACAGCCGGTCCCGGCCGTCGTGCTTGGCCTGGTAGAGGGCCGCGTCGGCGCGGGCCAGCAGGGCCACCTGGGTGATCTCGGTGACCGTCGCCGAGACACCCACGCTGACCGTCACCGGCAGCTCCCCGGTGACCGGCCGCCACGGGTGCCCGCCGACCGCCTGCCGCAGCTCGTCCAGCCGGAACGCCGCCTCGGCCACCCCCACCCCGGTCACCACCAGCAGGAACTCCTCGCCACCGAGGCGCGCCGCGAAGCCGGCCGCGTCCCGTACCCCGGGATGGAAACCCGCCAGCAGACCGGCCACCGCGACCAGCACCCGGTCCCCGGCCTCGTGCGACAGCGTGTCGTTGATCCGTTTGAAGTGGTCCAGGTCGAGCATCGCCACGGTCACCGGGGAGCCCTCCGCGGCGGCCCGGCGCAGCAGCGGTGGCAGGTGCTCGTCCACGTAACGGCGGTTGCGCAGCCCGGTCAGCGGATCCCGGTACGCCTGTTCCCGGAACCACTCGGCCTGCCGCCGCGCCTCGGCCACCTCGAACAGCGCCTGCCGGTTGCGGGCCTGCGCGTCCCGCTGCGCCGACCGCAGCCGCTCCTGCGCGTCCTGGAAGTCGCGCAGCGCGTGGTAGGCCCGCTCGAAGTCCGCGCCGTCGGCGTACAGCTCGGCCTGCTCGAGCCGGGCCTGCACCCCGACCAGGACCAGGCTCCGCTCCGCGCACAGCTCCCGGACCTTGTCCAGCGATCCCTGCGCGGCCGTCCGGTCACCGGCCCGGCGCTGCACGAACGCCAGCGTGAGCAGCAGGTCGGCGAGGGCGTCCGCCTCGTCCGCGCTGTCGGTGTCGTACGCCCGCAGCGCCTCCCGGGCCGCCGTCTCGGCCGCGTGGTGCTCGCCCAGCAGCGACTCCACCCGGGCCACCGTGTCCAGGGCGGAGAAGTCCAGTGTGCCGCCGGCGCTGCGCAGCCGGGCCAGCACGGCCCGGGACAGTTCCGGCTCGCCGCGGTCGTACTCGGCGTACGCGTAGTTGTTCAGCGCCATCAGCAGCCGGCGGGTCGAGCCGTTTGCCTGCGCCAGCGCGACCGCCTGCTCGTAGCGTTCCCGGGCGGCCGGCATCGAGCCGGTCTCGGCGTACGCGTCGGCCAGCTTGATCACGCAGGCGATCCGCCCGGACACCGGCGTGGTGTCGTCGAGCGCGGTCACGCACTGCAGCATGTGGTCGAGGTTCGCGGCCAGGTCACCCATCGCGCGGTAGAGCCGGGCCAGGATCCGGTGGGTGCGCGCCACCACCCGGCGGCACTCGTGCAGGGTCGCCCAGTCCAGGATCTCGGAGAGCGTCCGGGCGGCCACGGCCAGCTCGCCGCGCCGTTCGATCACGTCGGCCCGCAGCAGCCGGGCGCGCCAGCCCAGCTCGGTCGCCCCGGCCGCGTCCTCGATCGCGGCCGCCTGCCGTCCGGCCGCGTCGACGTCGAAGGTGAGCGCGTCCTCGTACTCGTCGAGGACGAGGGCCATCGCGTCGAGATCCGCCATACCGGTCCTATCGGCGCCGGCCCGGAATGTCTGTGCGGTTCCGGCCCGGGAGCTACCGGTCGAGCAGGGCCGCGGCGTGCCGGCCGGCGGCCGCGGCGGCCAGGAAGTAGCCGTGGTCCTCGTCCAGCTTGCGGCCCATCGTGGAGAGCGGCACCGGGCTGGCCCGCAGCGCCGCGTCCAGGCCGTCCACCGGGACGCGGACCAGGTGGTGGCGCGCGGCGAGCGGCACCAGCGCCGCGTCGACCTCGGCGGCCAGGGCCGCTTCGAGACCCTCCGGCACCGGCAGGTCCGCCCGGGTCAGGGCGACTTTCCCGTACGCGGTGAGGCTGTGGTGCGACACGCCGCGGTGCCGCGCCCGCCCGTCGCCGTCGGAGATCCGCAGCGAGCCGACCGGGCGCCCGCCGAGCACCCCGATCGCGTTGACCGCCTCGCCCAGCGCCACCCCGGAGAACCCCCAGGTGGTGCCGGTGCCCAGATTGCCCGGCCCCTGCGCCACGATCGTGACGTCCGCGCCGAGCACGTGCCGCGCGGCGAGCAGCCCGACGTGCACCGTGCTCGCCTCCAGGTCCCCGCCGAACGCCTGCCCGGTGGTGACCGTCCCGGCCAGCCGCCCGGCCAGCCCGTCCAGCGTGCGGGAGAACCAGGCCGGCAGCGCCCCGCCGTCGGTCATCACGTACGCCACCCGGGCCGACGGCCGGTCGGCGTGCACCCCGGCCAGGATCGCCGGCAGCGCCGAGTGCAGGTCCGCGGTGACCACCGGCATGCCGTCCAGGGACTCGGCGGTTTCCATGACTTCTCTGAAAACCGAGGCTTCCTCGTCGACACCGAGCAGGATCGGCTGCAGCGGGGTGTACCGGGCCTTGACCAGGTGACCGGCGTCGCGGGTGGCGCCGTCGTCGGCCGGGTCCGGGGGCAGCCGGTCCGGCAGGGCGACCACCAGGGCGTACCCGCCGGTGCCCAGGCCCATCACCAGCGCGCCGACGTTGAGCAGCACCCGGTCGCCGGGCGCCGGGTCACCGACCAGCGCCGGGTAGGCGAGCGCGCGCAGCAGCCCGTCACCGGTCTCGACGTCGAGTTCGATGGCTCCGCGCCAGCTGCGCCGTACCGACAGAACCGTCCCCGACCGCCACCGCACCATGCAGGCGACCCTATCGGTCCAGGCCACCGTCGACGTGGTCGCGTCCCGGCACGCCGCGGGTCGGGTCGAGGAAGACGTACCGGATCTCCGGGAACCGCTCCCGCAGCCGGCGCTCGGCCTCGTCCGACGCGGCCTCGATCTCGCGCCCCGGCGCGTTGTCGTCGAAGTCGACCTTGGCGGCGACCAGGATGTCGCCCGGCCCGATCTGCATGGTCAGCAGCGTCGGCACCGCGGTGACCACCGGGATCGACCGCAGGTCGGCGGCGATCTGGTTGTGGATCTTGCGGGGCACCGCGCGGCCGACCAGCAGCGACACGTTGCTGCGGGCCAGCACGAACGCGACCACCAGCAGCAGCAGGCCGATCACGATCGAGGCCAGCCCGTCCCAGACCTCCGAGCCGGTCAGCTGGGCCAGGCCCAGCCCGGCCGCCGCGACGAGCAGGCCGATCAGGGCGGCCGCGTCCTCGAAGTACACCGCCTTGACCGTGGTGTCCGGGGTGAGGCGCAGGAAGCGGGCCGAGCTGACCTTCCACCGGCGGGACTCGTCGCGGACCTGGCGGCGGGCCTTCAGGAACGAGGTGCCCTCGGCCAGGAACGAGACCGCCAGCACGGCGTAGGCGATCAGGTAGTGGCCGCTGTGCTCGCCGCTGACGATGGTGGCCACGCCGTGGTAGACGGAGAAGCCGGCGCCGCCGACGAAGGTGAACAGGGCGGCGATGAACGCCCAGACGTAGCTCTCCTTGCCGTACCCGAACGGGTGTTCCTCGTCCGCCGGTTTTCCTCCCCGGCGCAACGCCACGTAGAGGAACACCTCGGTGACCGTGTCGGCGAACGAGTGGGCGGCCTCGGAGAGCATCGCCGCGGACCCGGAGAGCATGCCCGCCACCAGCTTGGCGACCGCGATCACCAGGTTCGCCGCACCGGCCAGGACCACGGTGCCGACACTCTCGGTCTCGGCGGGCGGCCCGGTGTCGGGCAGGCCGGTGGGTGCGGTCTCGGGTTCGGGTGCGATCGTCACGACGGCATCGTTCCCCGCACCGGTCACGAATAACAGTCGGCGGGTGCGGGCTGCTAGGTTTCCTGTCGTGTCGCGCACTCGTACCGAGCGCCTGGTGAACCTGGTGATCTGCCTCCTGTCCACGCGGCGGTTCCTGACCGCCGCGCAGATCGCTGCGACCGTGCCCGGTTACGAGCACGACCCGTCGGACCCCCGGGACCACGAAGCCTTCCAACGCAAGTTCGAACGGGACAAGGCCGAGCTGCGTGAGCTCGGCGTGCCCCTGGAGACCGGCACCGCGAGCATCTTCGACCAGGAGCCGGGGTACCGGATCGCGCAGCGCGAGTACGCGCTGCCCGACATCCTGCTCGAACCGGACGAGGCCGCCGCGGTCGGCATCGCCGCGCGGCTCTGGCAGCACGCCGGTCTGGCCGCCGCCGCGTCGTCCGGGCTGGCCAAGCTGCGCGCCGCCGGTGTCGAGGTGGATCCGCAGGCCACCCTCGGGGTGGAGCCGGTGGTCACCGTCGACCCGTCGTTCGGCCCGCTGACCACGGCTGCCCGGGACCGCCGCGCGGTCAGCTTCAAGTACCGCGTCCCCGAGGTCGACGAGCCCAGCGCCCGCCGGCTGGAACCGTGGGGCGTGGTCTGCTGGCGCGGCCGGTGGTATGTGGTCGGCCACGACAAGGACCGCAACGCGGCGCGCTGCTTCCGGCTGTCCCGGATCGTCGGTGACGTCCGCGCGGTCGGCCGCCCGGAGGCGTTCACCCCGCCCGCCGACCTCGACCTGATCAAGCACGTGGCCCGCAGCTCCGGGCCGATCGCCCGCAACGGCCGCGCCACGGTCACCGTCCGCCAGGGCCGGGCCGCCGGCCTGCGCCGGCTGGCCAGCGCCGTGGTCACCGCTCCGGAGGGCGACATCTTGACCATTTCGTACGGCGATCCGGAGTGGCTCGCCGCTCGCATCGCCGGGTACGGCCCGGACGCCCGCGCGGACAGCCCGCCGGAGCTGCGCGACGCCGTGATCCAGCAGCTCAAGGAGCTGGCGTCCCGGCACGACCGCAGCGTCGCGGAGGTGACGCGATGAGCACCCTGCGCACTCCGTCGGCGGACCGGCTCGGCCGGCTGCTCAACCTGGTGCCCTACCTGCTGGCCCGGCCCGGTATCCGGGTCGCCGAGGCGGCCGCCGACCTGGCCGTCACCGAGCGCCAGCTCCGCGAGGACCTGGAGCTGCTCTGGGTGTGCGGGCTGCCCGGGTACGGCCCCGGCGACCTGATCGACATGGCGTTCGACGGCGACACCGTGACGATCAGCCACGACGCCGGCATCGACAAGCCGCTGCGTCTCAACCCGGACGAGGCGCTCGCCCTGGTGGTGGCGCTGCGGATGCTCGCCGAGACCCCCGGGATCGGCTCCCGGGACGCCATCGAGCGGGCCCTCGCCAAGATCGAGAGCGCCGCCGGTGACCTGGCCGGCGCCCCGGTGGCGGTCAAGCTGCCGGCCAACCAGGAGCGGCTCACCGCGGTCCGGGCGGCGGTCGACTCCGGCAACGCGCTGCGGCTGACGTATTACACGGCCGCCCGGGACGAGACCACCGAGCGGGTGGTCGACCCGATGCGGATGCTGACCGTGGGCACGTTCGCGTACCTGGAGGCGTGGTGCCGGCGGGCCGAGGCGACCCGGATGTTCCGGATCGACCGGATCGACGCGTTCACCGTGCTCGACGAGCCGTCCCGGCCGCCGGTCGGGGCGGTGCCGCACGACATGAGCGACGGCGTCTTCCGGCCCGGACCGGAGCTTCCCCTGGTCACCCTGCGGGTCAGCCGCGGCGGCCGGTGGATCACCGAGTACTACCCGGTCGAGGACGTGGTCGAGGAGCCCGGCGAGTGGCTGGTCACCATGCGGGTCACCGACCTGGGCTGGGCGCAGCGGTTCCTGGTCGGCCTGGGCCGCGACGTGACCGTCACCGGCCCGCCCGAGCTGGTCGAACAGATCCGCGCGGCGGCACACGCGGCCCTCGGCCAGTACGCCGCGCCGCATGCCCTCGAAGCGGACCCGGCCACCGGCCGATAGGGTGACGCGGTGCTGATGTGGGTCTGGATCGCCGTCGTGGTCATCGCTGTGCTCGTGCTCGTCCTCGCCGGTCTGCGGCTGCTCGGCCGGCTGTCCGGGCTGAACCGGGCGGCTCGCCGGTTGCAGCTGCGTCAGGAGGAGGCGCTGCGCGTGCAGTCCGGCGCGGAGAAACTGCAGCAGACCGTGCTCGGCCTGCAGCAGCGCGCTGAGCAGGCACAGGACCACCTCGAACAGATCAAGGCCAACCGCGGCAAGTGAAGTGCGTCGTTAGCGCCCCGTTGTCCGGGCCGCAAAGCGGATCCGTAAGAATCTCGCAGGTTCCGGCATGCCGGATCGCCGGAATTGACACGTACGATGGACCCCGCAACCTGATCCGACCGACTTGGAGTCAATCCCATGGGCGCCCTCAAGCCATGGCACATCATCATTCTCGTCGTCGTGCTTGTGCTGCTGTTCGGCGCGAAGCGGCTGCCGGATGCGGCGCGTTCCCTCGGGCGCTCGCTGCGGATCATCAAGGCGGAGACCAAGGGTCTCGTTGATGACGGCAGCACCGACAACCTGGCGGAGAAGGCCGACGCGCAGTATTCGCGCCAGCCGATCCAGGGTGATGTGCAGCAGCCCGGTTACCAGCCGGGGTACCAGCAGCCGGGGTACCAGCAGCAGCCCCCGCCGGCGCCGCAGGGTTACCAGCCGCCGCAGCCGCCGCCGGCACAGCCCTACGTCGACCCGGTGCAGCGCACCAACGACCGCTGACCCCGGGCGATGGCTTCTCTGAGCCTGCGCCGTAACAAGGGGCCGAGCAAGTTCGAGCAGGCTTCCGACGGCTCGATGACGCTCATCGAGCACGTCCGGGAGCTGCGCAACCGGCTCTTCATCGCCTCGATCGCGGTGGTGCTCGGCCTGATCGTCGGCTTCCTCGTCTCCGATCATGTTTTCCATCTGCTCAGCGGGCCGTACTGTGCGCTCGACAGCTCCTACGTGCTCAACACCGAGGGCGTCCGCGAGTGCAAGTTCCTGACGCTCGCTGCCACTGACGGTCTGATCATCCGACTGAAGATCGCACTCTGGGTCGGTCTGATCTGTGGCGCCCCGGTCTGGCTCTATCAGCTCTGGGCGTTCATCGCGCCGGGTCTGCACCGGCACGAGCGCAAGTGGGCCTACGTCTTCGTCGGCATCGCCGCCCCCCTGTTCGCCGGCGGCGCTGTGCTGGCCTACTTCGTGGTCCAGCACAGCCTGGAATTCATCATGAAGTCCGGCGTGCTGCAGGATTCTCAGCAGCTCGAGGTCACCGCGTACATCGGGTTCGTCACCACGATGATCCTGCTGTTCGGTGTGGCGTTCGAGTTCCCGCTGGTCCTGCTGATGCTGAACTTCACCGGCGTGGTGTCGGCCAAGCGCCTGCTCAGCTGGTGGCGCGCGGTGGTCTTCTTGTCGTTCGCGTTCGCCGCGATCGCGACCCCCGACCCGGGCCCGTTCGGTATGACGCTGCTGGCCGGTTGCATGGTGTTCCTCTACTTCATCGCGGTCGGCGTCGCGTTCCTGAACGACAAGCGCAAGGGTGTCGGTAAGGAGATCTACGCGGGCCTCGACGACGACGCGATCTCCACCCTCGAGGAGGAGCGTGTCCCGGTCGGCGCCTCCGACCCGATCGAGACGCCCACGCCGGTCGAGGGTCCCACCCCGGTGGAACGCCCTGCCTCGCTGGAGCGCCGCTTCGACGACATGACCTAGCCAGCTGGCTCCGCTTCGCTTCGCAAGAAAACGCCGCCGGCTGTTACCTTCTCGGCTGTGAGTAGCAAGTTCATCGCGGTGCTGGCCAACCCCCATGCGGGGCGCGGCCGGCACCGCGGTGTGCTTCCCGGGGTGGTGCAGGCGCTCGGGGCGGCCGGGCATCCGGTGCGGCTCCTCGAGGCGGACAGCGGGACCGCTGCCGAGCAGGCCTGCCACCGGGCCGTGGACGGCGGGGCGGTGGCGCTGGTCGCGGTCGGCGGGGACGGCACCGTGCACCGGGTGCTGCAGGCCGTCGCGGGACGGGCGGTCGGGTTCGGGGTGGTGCCGGGCGGGACCGGGAACGACTTCGCGAGCGCTGTGGGCGTACCAAATGATCCGCTGCAATCTGCGGAGGGGATCGCCGCGGCCCTGGTCGCGGACCGGGACCACCGGATCGACGCGGTCCGGACCGCCGACGCCGCCGGACGCGAACGCTGGTTCTGCGCGGTCCTGGCGGCCGGCTTCGACGCCCTGGTCAACGACCGCGCCAACCGGATGGTCTGGCCCCGCGGCCCGCGCCGCTACGACCTGGCGATCCTCCTCGAGCTCGCCCGGCTGCGGGCCCGCACCTACACCCTCGAGGTCGACGGCGAGGTGCGGACCGTGCGGGCCGAGATCGTCGCGGTCGGTAACGCGGCCAGCTACGGCGGCGGGATGCGGATCCTGCCGGACGCCGACCCGGCCGACGGGCTGCTCGACGTGATCTGGGCGAGCCCGCTCGGGCGCACCGGGCTGACCCGGCTCAAACCCCGCCTGCGCGGCGGCACCCACGTCACCGATCCACGGGTCCACCTGCTGCGCGGCCGGCACGTGCGGGTCGCGGCCGAGGGGATCATCGGGTACGCGGACGGCGAACGGCTCGGCCCGCTGCCGCTGGACATGAAAGTTGTCCCGGGTGCGATCCGGTTGCTCTGTTGACGTCGGGGTCAGGTTCCCCGGGGACGACCCGAATCTGAGGGCATGACGACGAACACGATCGCCCGCAGCGGCAACTCCTCGATGTCGGCCATGGCGAACTCGGTGCTCGGCAGCGCCCGCGAGGCGCTCAAGGCGATGGCCACCGCGGCGACCAACGCGGAGTCCGGCACCGACGCGGCCACCCCGGTGACGGGCGGCAAGGGCCGCCGCGGCACCGTCCTCGACCGCTACCTCTGACGACGGGACACAACTACCTCTGACGGCTAGACACAACCGGCGAGCGCGAGCGACGCGCCCAGCCCGTTGCTGCGGCCCGGCTCCGCGGCCGGCAGCACGAGGGTGGCGCAGCCGGCCTGGACCGCACCGGCGTCCGCCGCCGAATCGCCCACCATCAGTGTCCGGTCCGGATCAGCGCCGAGCAGACCGCAGGCGCGCAGGAAGATCGCCGGGTCCGGTTTCGTCCGGCCCACCTCATAGCTCAGCACGAACGTGTCGACCAGCGAGTCCAGGCCCCAGTGCGCGAAGTGCGGCCGGATGTCGAACCCGACGTTGCTGACCACCGCCACCTTGATCCCGGCGCCGTGCAGCGTGCGCAGTGTGGGCTCGGTGTCCGCATACGGCAACCAGCCGTCGGCGACCAGCAGCCGGGCGTAGAGCGCCTCGGCGAGGCCCACGACGTCGGTCTGCACGGTCGAGGCCAGCCCGGTGTACGCGGCCCGGTGGCTGTGCTCGTAGAGATCACGATCGGCCCAGTGCTCGGCCAGGTGCGGCGGGACCCGATAGGGCAGCGGCCCACCGGCGCGCCCGGCGGTCACCAGACGGTCGGCCAGGATGGTGGCCTTCGCTCGTTCGAGCTGCGCGCCACAGGCCGCGGCAGCCGCGACGACCCAGGTCACCGCGTCTTCCACCTGGGCGAGAGTGCCGTGGAAGTCGAACAGCACGGCCTCCACGAGCCGCGCGGACTGGGGAGGTTCGGTGGCATGCGGCACTCGTGCACCTTACCGATGCCCGGATCTCCGCCCGACGGCCACCACCGTGCTGCACTTTGTCATACGGGCGAACTAACCTGGTGTTCATGACTAGTCCCGCCGAACGGTATGCGGAATCCAAGCGGCGGGCGGCGCGAGTCGCCGAATTCCCGGAGCTCACCGACTTCATGCTCGATGTCGGCTTCGACCTCGACGACTTCCAGCGGGCGGCCTGTGAGGTGCTCGAGCGCGGCAACGGCGTGCTGGTCTGCGCGCCGACCGGCGCCGGCAAGACGGTCGTCGGCGAGTTCGCGGTGCACCTGGCGCTCGCCTCGGGGCAGCGCAAGTGCTTCTACACCACGCCGATCAAAGCGCTCTCCAACCAGAAATACCACGACCTGGTCGACCGCTACGGCGCCGACAAGGTCGGCCTGCTCACCGGCGACAACGCGATCAACGGTGACGCCCCGGTGGTGGTGATGACCACCGAGGTGCTGCGCAACATGCTCTACTCGGGCTCGTCGGCGCTGAAGAATCTGGCGTATGTGGTGATGGACGAGGTGCACTACCTCGCCGACCGGTTCCGCGGCGCGGTCTGGGAAGAGGTGATCATCCACCTGCCGTCCTCGGTCACCCTGGTGTCGCTCTCCGCCACGGTGAGCAACTACGAGGAGTTCGCCGACTGGCTGGTCACCGTCCGCGGCGAGACCGAGGTGGTGGTCAGCGAGCACCGGCCGGTCCCGCTCTGGCAGCACATGCTCGTCGGCCGGCGGATGTTCGACCTGTTCCACGACGCCGACGCGGCGAAGAAACACGACGTGCACCCGGAGCTGCTGCGCTACACCCGCGAGATGGAACGCCGGATGGAGCTCGGCGAGCGCGCCAACACCGGGTGGAAGGGCGGCGGCAACCGGGGCCGCCGCTGGCAGCCGCCGCCGCGCCACGAGGTGGTCGACCGGCTGGACAAGGCCGGGTTGCTGCCGGCCATCCTGTTCATCTTCAGCCGGGCCGGCTGTGACGCCGCGGTCCAGCAGTGCCTCAACGCCGGCATGCGCCTGACCAACAACGAGGAGCGCGCCGCGATCCGGCAGATCGCCCAGGCCAAGGTGGCCAGCATCCCGGCCGAGGACCTGTCGGTGCTGGGCTATTGGGAGTGGCTCGACGGCCTCGAGCGGGGTGTCGCCGCGCACCACGCCGGCATGCTGCCCGCCTTCAAGGAGGCGGTCGAGGAGTGCTTCCTCAACGGCCTGGTCAAGGCGGTCTTCGCCACCGAGACGCTGGCGCTGGGCATCAACATGCCGGCCCGCTGCGTGGTGCTGGAGCGCCTGGTCAAGTTCAACGGCGAGGCGCACGTCGACCTGACCCCTGGGGAGTACACCCAGCTCACCGGCCGGGCCGGGCGTCGCGGCATCGACATCGAGGGTCACGCCGTGGTGCTCTGGAGCCCCGAGGTCGACCCGCGGCACGTGGCCGGGCTGGCCTCCACGCGCACCTATCCGCTGCGGTCCTCGTTCCGCCCGTCCTACAACATGGCGGTCAACCTGGTCGGCACGGTCGGCGCGGACAAGTCCCGCGAGCTGCTCGAGTCGTCGTTCGCCCAGTTCCAGGCGGACCGCTCGGTGGTCGGCCTGGCGCGGCAGGTGCAGCGCAACGTCGAGACCATGCAGACGTACGGCGAGGACGCCGCCTGCCACCACGGCGACTTCGACGAGTATTTCGGGCTCCGGGTCGCGATCGCCGACCGGGAGAAGTCGATGGCCCGGCAGGGTGTGGCGCAACGCCGCTCGGCCGCCGTCGACTCGCTGGAGAAACTCCGCGCCGGCGACGTCATCCGGGTGCCGAACGGCCGCCGGGCCGGGCTGGCCGTCGTGCTCGAGCCGGCCGCCAGCGGGTTCGGCGAGCCCCGCCCGCTGGTGCTCACCCAGGACCGCTGGGCCGGCCGGGTCAGCCCGGCCGAGTTCGGCGGCGAGGCCGAGGTGCTGGCCCGGCTCCGGGTGCCGAAGAACTTCAACCACCGCTCCCCGGGCGCCCGCCGCGACCTGGCCGCCCAGATCAGCGCGACCGGCCTGGACCGGCACACCGACCGCCGCAGGGGCGGCCGCAACCGTCCGGCCCCGGGCGAGGACGCCGAGATCGCGCTGCTGCGGGTGCAGATGCGCCAGCACCCGTGCCACGGCTGCCCGGAGCGGGAGGACCACGCCCGCTGGGCCGAGCGCCGGCACCGCCTGCTGCGTGACACCGACGCGCTGCGTGACAAGGTGGCCGGGCGGACCGGTTCGCTGGCCCGCACGTTCGACCAGGTCTGCGCGGTGCTCGCGGCCCGGGGCTATCTCTCCGCCGACGGCGAGGTCACCGAGGCCGGCCGGATGCTGGGCCGGATCTGGTCCGAGGCCGACCTGCTGGTCGCCGAGTGCCTGCGCCAGGGCGCCTGGGACGGCCTCGAGCCCGACGAGCTGGCCGCCGCGGTGTCCATGGTGCTCTACGAGTCCCGCCGCGAGGGTGAGGACCGCGCCTCGGTGCCGAAGGGCCCGATCGCCGCGGCCGTCGACGCCTGCGCCAAGCTGTGGGGCGAGATCGCGGCCGACGAGGCCGAGCACGGGCTGACCCTGACCCGTGAGCCCGACCCGGGCTTCGTCTGGCCGATCGTCCGCTGGGCCCGGGGCGAGCCGCTCGCCAAGGTCCTGGCCAGTGGCCACCAGTACGACGCGGACATGCCGGCCGGTGACTTCGTCCGGTGGGCGCGCCAGGTGCTCGACCTGCTCGGCCAGATCCGGGAGGCGTCCGCGGCGTCGCCGAGCGTCAAGGACACCGCCCGCAAGGCGATCACCGCGATCAACCGGGGCGTGCTGGCGTACCACAGCGGCCTCTGACGATCCGGGGGCCCGGAGCCGGACCGGGCCCCAGGATCATCCGCGCATGATGAATCTGCGTTGACGGGGTCTTTGGGACAAATCAAGAATAGCGGGCGACAGTGATGGATGTCGTTGGAGCGCGTCTGCCGGAAGAAGGTGACATGGCAGCGGACTCGCCACATCTGATCGGGTGGTCCGAGCCCGTGACCGACACGTCGGTGATGGCCGTCATCGACCCGGACACCGCGATCATCGAGGTGACGCTGGACGGGCACTGGGACCGGCAACTGTCCTGGAAGGCCCGTACCGTGCTGGACAAGTGCCTGGCCGAACACCCGACCGGCATGATCGTCGACCTGCACCGGCTCGCCGACCCGCGCGCGGTCAGCGTGCCGCTCTGGCTCACCCTGTGCGCGCAGGGCGCCGCCATGCAGCCGCCGATCGCGATCGCGGTGTGCCTGCCGGCGCCGATCCCGCTCGCCCGCCGGCTGCGGCGTCTCGGCGCCCGCGACTTCCTGGTGACGTACGCGTCGGTCCAGCAGGCCCACGCCGCGCTGGCCGACCGGCGCCCGCTGATCGACCGGATGCACCTGGCCCTGCCGCCCGACCCGGCCGCCGCGGCCCTGGCCCGGTCCCTGGTCAGCGACGCCTGCCGGGGCTGGGACCTCGCCCACCTGCGCCAGCGCGGCCTGCTGGTGGCGTCCGAGCTGGTGGTCAACGCCGCCGAACACGCCGGCACCGACATCGAGGTGATCGTGTCGCCGCGAGGCACCGGCGGCACGGCGGCCCTGCACCTCGCGATCTACGACGGTCACCCGGCGCTGCCAGAGATCCGCGACCCGGTGCCGGGCCCACTCGGGCCGTCGCTCACCGACCGCGGTCTCGGCTTGCGGATCGTGGGAGCGGCGGCCTCGGCGTGGGGCGCGATGCCGGCCCGTGGCGGCAAACTGGTCTGGGCGATCCTCCGCGACCGCTCGGAGGGAGGGCGACATGAGCCCTGATCCGCCCGCTTTCGCGGGCACCCGGATCGCCGGCGCCCGCCAGGGCGACCGGTTGATGATCCAGTTGCAGGGCAGTCTGGACGCCATGTCGGTGACCGCCCTGCAGACCCAGCTCTACGATCTGACCAGGGTTTACGACGTGCTCGGCCTGGCCGCCCCGGTCCGCCAGGTCCACATCGACGTGGCCGAGGTGGACTTCTGCGACGCGGCCGGCCTGCGGATGCTGGTGGCGGCCCGCTGCGTGGCCGGCGCCCGCAACGCCACCTGCCACCTGCGCAACCCCCAGCCACACCTGCGCTGGCTGCTCCGCGCCACCCAGGCCACCGACCTCTTCCGCCTCGACTGACCCCTTTCCGGTACGCCGGCGGAGCGCCCGTTCGAGCCGTGCCCCGGGCTGGTCCCGCGCGACCGTCGCGGGTGGCCCGGACCGCCGCGCTTCTCGCCGCCGCCGGCTGGTCTCCAGGGGTGTCTCAGAGGGTGTGAAGCACCCCTGAGCACCAGCCGGGACCCGAACGCGCGCCGCGGTCCGGGGCGGCCGCGGTCCCGCGCGAGACCAGCCCGGGACCCGGCTCGTAGCCTGCGGTCGGGCGCTCCGCGTGCGTACCGGAAAAAATGGGGTTGTCGGGCAGCTGACGGAGGTTTCGCGGGCCGGCTTCTAGCGTGGGGGAATGGCGGCATCGCAGGAGCACATCACCGCCGGCACGCCGCGCGGTGCGACCTTGGTGGACGGTGGCGCGGCGTTCCGGTTCTGGGCGCCGGCCGCGCAGCGGGTGTACGTGGCGCTCGACGGCGTCTTCACCTACCTGCCCGACCCGGACGACGAGCTGGTCAAGGATCCGGCGACCGGTGACTGGACCGGGTTCTTCCCCGGCGTGGAGGCCGGCACGAAATACCGCTTCTACGTGCTCGGCACCGGCGGCGAGGGCTTCAAACGCGACCCGCAGGCCCGTGAGCTGGAGTTGTACGGCTACCCCGAGTGCGACGCCCTCGTCGTCGACGACCGCGTCTACCCGTGGCACGACCGGGACTGGCGGCCGCCGGACTTCGCCGACCTGATCGTCTACCAGTTCCATGTCGGCGTGTTCGCGGCGAGTGACCGGTCCGGGCGCGACCGGCGGGCGCACCGCACCGCGAAGCTGCTCGACGCGGTGCAGCGGGTGCCCTACCTCGCCGACCTCGGGGTGACCGCGGTGCAGCCGCTGCCGGTCAACGAGTTCCAGGGGGAGTGGAGCCTCGGCTACAACGGCACCGACCTGTTCTCCCCGGAGATGGACTACTGCGTCGACCCGCAGGCGCTGGCGCCCTACCTGGACGTGGTCAACGAGCTGCTCGCCGCCCGCGGCGCCGGGCCGCTCAAGCACGAGCAGCTCGCCGGGCAGGCCAGCCAGCTCAAGGCGTTCGTCGACATCTGCCACCTCTACGGACTCGCGGTGATCTTCGACGTGGTCTACAACCACGCCGGTGGCGGCCTCGACCCGCAGAGCCTGGACTACATCGACCTGCCGGCCGGGCCGGGGCCGGACAACAACGCGTACTTCTCCGCGCGGGACTGGGCCGGTGGGCGGGTGTTCGCCTTCGACCGGGCGCCGGTGCGCGAGTTCCTGACCGCCAACGCGCTGATGTTCCTCGACGAGTACCACGGCGACGGGCTGCGCTTCGACGAGGTCACGGTGATCGACGCGATGGGCGGCTGGGGGTTCTGCCAGGAGCTGACCGGGACGCTGCGGGCGGCCAAACCGCAGGCCGTGCAGATCGCCGAGTACTGGGGGCAGTACCGCCGGTTGGCCGTGCAGCCGCCGCCCGGCGGGATGGGCTTCGACGTGCACTACGCCGACCGGCTGCGGGACGCGGTGCGCGGCGTGGTCGCCGACCGGGGCGCCGGGGTCGGGCGGATCGCGGACGGGCTGCGCGTCGAGGGGGAGACCTGGCGCTCGTACAACTGCCTGGAGAACCACGATCTGGTGCTGGACATGGACGATCACCGGGCGCCGCGGATCGCCCGGCTCGCCGACGGGTCGAATCCGCGGTCCTGGTATGCCCGCAGCCGCTCCCGGGTCGCCACCGGCCTGCTGCTGACCGCGCCCGGCCTCCCGATGATCTTCATGGGCCAGGAGTTCCTCGAGGACAAGCTCTGGTCGGACAGCCCGGGCCGCAGCGACCGGCTGATCTGGTGGGACGGCGCGCTCGGCGCGGACCGGCACATGGCCGACTTCCTGCGCTGCACCCGCGAGCTGATCCGGCTGCGGCGCGCGCTGCCCGCCCTGCGCTCCGAGGGCCTGGAGATCCTGCACGTCGACGAGGCGAACCGGGTCCTGGCCTTCCGCCGCGGCTTCCTCCGCGGCGAGGAGGTGACGGTGGTGCTGACGTTCAGCGAGTCGACGCTGTATGACTACCGGCTCGCCTTCCCGCGCCCGGGCCGCTGGCGGGAGGTCTTCAACAGCGACTACTTCGACCACTTCCCGAACCCGCAGGTCGCCGGCAACGCCGGGATGATCACGGCCGATCCGTGGGCCGCCATGACCATCCCCGCCAACGGTCTGCTGATCTTCAAGGTCGACTGACCGTTGTCGCTCGGGAGCCCGTGGTGGTCTCGCGCGTCACCGCCGTCCCGGCTACGGCCAGGTCTTCGCCTCGGTGGCGAACAGATCACCCGAGCTCTGCACCGGCACCACGCAGAGCAGGTGCCCGCCCGGCGCCCGCAGGATCTTGTGGCCGCCGTGGTCGGTGGAGAGCTCGGCGCCCAGGCTCAGCAGCCGGGCGGTCTCCGCGTCGACGTCGTCGGTCTCGATGTCGACGTGGTAGCGGGCCGTGTCGTGCACCGCCTGCACGTCCACCGCCAGGCCCGGGAACACCCCGGCGATCCGGGTGAACTCCGGCTCCTCGGGGATCGGCTCGACGGCGCCACCGAGCGCCGAGGCCCAGAAGGTGCTCGCGGCGGCCGCCTCGCCCTCCGGGGTGTCCATGAACAGTCCGTACAACCGGCTTCGATGCATGCCGTCGACCTTAGTTGTAGAGACTGTCCAATTCGGCCTGGTACTGCTCCTCGACCACCCGGCGGCGCAGCTTCAGCGACGACGTCAACTCGCCGGTCTCGACGGTCAGATTGCGGTCCAACACGGCGAACTTCTTGATCGTCTCCCAGGAGTTGAGCGTCTCGTTCAACCGGTCGACACATGTTTGAAGATCCGCGCGGAGTGCGGCGGACCCGGCGATCTCGGCGTAGGGCGCGTCGGCGAGGCCGTGCGCGGCGGCCCACGTCGTGGCCTCGTCCGGGTCCAGGTCGATCAGCGCGGTGATGAACTTGCGCTTCTCGCCGTGCACCACGAACTGGCCGGCCAGGGGGCAGATCGCCTTGAACCGGGCCTCGATCGCCTGGGGTGCGACGTACTTGCCGTTCGACGTCTTGATCAGGTCTTTCTTACGGTCGGTGATGCGCAGCGAGCCACGCTCGGTGATCTCGCCGATGTCCCCGGTGTGCAGCCAGCCGTCGCTGAGCACGCCTTTCGTGTCGAGGCCGTGGTAGCCCTGCATGATGCCGGGGCCGTTGAGCAGGATCTCGCCGTCCTCGGCGATCTTCACCCGGGTGCCGGGCAGCGGCATGCCGACCGTGCCGTACTCCGGGCGGTCCGGCCGGTTGAAGATGGTCGTCGCACACGACTCGGTGAGGCCGTAACCCTCCGCGATCGGCAGGCCGATCGCGTCGAACCAGCGGGCGATGTCCGGCGAGAGCGCGGCGGCGCCGGAGATGAAGTAGCGCATCCGGCCGCCGAACCGCGCCCGGACCTTCGCCAGGACCAGGCGGTCCGCCACCCGGAACCGGAGGCCGGATTTCTTGCGGTCCGCGACCCCGACGGCCCAGTTCAAGAGCAGTTTTTGTACGCCGGTGGACGCGCTGACCGCGGCGTACACCTTCTCGAAGATCCGCGGGACGGCCGGCATGATGGTCGGCCGGACCTCGCCCAGCCGCTGCACGATCCTGCTGACGTCACCGTCCACCGCGAACGGGAAGCCGACCGACAGCTGGCAGCTCAGCAGCGCCTTGCCGAACGCGTGCGACAGCGGCAGCCAGAGGTAACCCAGGTCGTCCGGGTGCACGATGCCCATCGCCTCGATCGCCAGGCCCTGGTAGATCCACGCGGAGTGGGCGACCCGGACACCCTTGGGCAGGCCGGTGGTGCCGGACGTGTAGATCAGGGTGGCCAGGTCGTCAGGTCGTACCCGAGAGGTTGTCGATGTGACCCGGTCCGGATCGCCCTCCAGGAGCGTGCGGCCGAGCGCGCGCAGCGCGGCGAGGGTCTGCACCCGCGGATCGTCCGCGTCGCCGTCGATCAGCACCACCCGCTCGACCGGCGTGCCCTCGAAGAGGATCTTCGGGAGGTGCGCGGCGCTCTCGACGATCGCGAACCGGCTGCCGGAATCGGTCAGGATGTGGGCGACCTCCTCGGCCGACGACGACGGGTAGACCGTGGTGGTCGCGCCTCCGGCGCACATCACGCCGAAGTCCGCCTCGATCCACTCGACCCGGGTGCCGCTGGCGATCGCGACCCGGTCCTCCGGCTGCAGTCCGAGATCGATCAGGCCGGCGGCGATCTCGGTGACCGTCTGCGCGGTCTGTGACCAGCTCTGCGGCTGCCAGCCGTCCGGGCCGGGGCGCAGGTAGGCGACGGCTTGCGGCTGCGCGGCGGCCCGCTCCAGGAACATGGCGCCGAACGAGGCGGGCTCGTGCTCGCGCAGCCGCTTCAGCAGGTCCTGCTCGGCGGCCGGCGCGGTGCAGGTCTCGGTCATCTGGGCTCCTCCACCATCCGGGTCAGCCAGATCGTCAGTTCCGGTGCCAGGGCTAGTAGGTCTGTGGTGTCTTGGTGGTCGCTTCCGGTCGCCCTGTCGTCGGGCGCGGCGTCGTTTCCGCGCGGGTCGCCGCCGTTTCTGTCGTCGCTTCCGCTCGTGCCGTTTCGGGTCGTGCTGTTTCCGGTCGTGCTGTTTCCGGTCGTGCTGTTTCCGGTCGCGCTGTCGCTGCTTCCGGTCGTGCTGCTTCCACTGTCCAAGGCGTCCGAGGCGATCTGGCGGAGGGCGTAGATCGCGCCGACGAAGGCGCTCAGCGGTGCGGCCGGACCGTCGCCGGGGAACTGTTGTTCCCGCAGGTCACGGATGAATCCGGCGAGACGCTCGACGGCTTGGCGACGGCGCTGCCGCGCCGGCCGCCCGAGGGCGTCCATCTCCACCTGGAACGCCCGGGCCGCGACCCGATCCCATTCCAGCGTCCCGAGGTAGGCCGTGACGAACCCGCCCACCACCCCGGCCCAGTCCCGGGCGGTCCCGGCGTCCGCGGCGAGCCGGGCCAGGAACACCTCGATGAACCGGTCGTAGGCCGCGTAGACGCAGGCGTCCTTGTCGGCGAAGCTCTCGTAGAAAGCGGCCCGTGACACCGCCGCCCGCGCGCAGATCTCCCGGACGCCGAAGCCCCGGTAGCCCTCGCCGGCCAGCAGCTCGGTCGCGGCGATCAGCATCTTCTCGCGCTGCGCGGTGCTGACCTGCTCGCGGGTGAGCTCGTGCCGGCCCCGGGGCAGCGACGGCGGGGTCGTGAAGACGACGCCACTGGCGATCCGGTCCGGCATGCTGGGTCCCATCTGAGTACGCGTTGTTACTCCAACCTTCCCACGCCGTTCTGCCGTCACCCGACAAGTCCTGCTCCGGACCCGGCAGGATGGGCTGGTGGAGACGGACCTGGAACTGGCCCAGCGGGCCGCACTGATCGGCGCGACCGAGGCGCTCCGCCACTTCGCGGTGATCGCCGACCTGCCGCAGGAGCGCAAGAAGGACGGCAGCGTGGTGACCATGGCCGACCGTGCCGTCGAGGACACCATCCGTGCCGTGCTGACCGCCGCCCGCCCGGCCGACGCGATCCTCGGCGAGGAACACGGCGAGACGGCGAGCGGCAACGGCCGCCGCTGGATCATCGACCCGATCGACGGAACGGCACTGTTCGTCCGCGGCGACAACCGCTGGCTGGTGCTGATCGCCCTCGAGGTGGACGGTGAGGTCACGGTGGGGGTCCAGGTGGTCCCAGCGCAGGGCCTCGCCTGGTGGGCGGAGCGCGGCCGAGGCGCCTTCCGCGCCCGAGCCCTGTTCAACACCGCAGCCCCTTCCTCCCCTGCCGCCTCTGGCGCTGCCCACCTCGCTCCCGCCGTTGCTGCGGCCGGGTCCCTTACCCCTTTCATCCCTTCTTCGATTTCTGCCGATTCCCATTCCTCCTCGCCGGGCGTTCCTCCCGCGGGTTGGGGCGGGGTTGGTGCTGCCGAGCGGCTGGTCGACGTGGAGCGGATCCACGTGGCGGCCGCGCGCGACGGGGTGGCCGGGAGCCGGCTCGGGGTGGTGCCGCTGGACTGGGGGCGGGAGGTGGCCGAGCCGCTGCTCGGGGTGGCCGCCGAGCAGCCGTGGCCGGTGCACCCGCCGCTGCTGGTGGCGCAGGGTGACCTGGACGTGGCGGTGCAGACCAGTGGGCAGATCTGGGACTTCGCGGCCAGCTCGGTGATCATCCCGGAGGCGGGCGGGGTGTACCGCGGGCTCAACGGCCAGGAACGACCGGGCGCGGGGGCCTTCGTGTTCGCCAGCAGTCCGCAACTGCTGGACGAGTCGCTGCGTCTCCTTCGTGGAGAAAGCGCTGATATTCCAGTTTAATAGGCTTTTGAGCGACTTAACGTGACCTCCTTCGGTGAACGGAGTGATCACGTGACCCCCTCTCTTGCCTGCCGTTGCTGGGCCGGTCTCGCCGGCGCCACGGTGCTGGTGCTCGGCGCGGTGACGGCCTGCGGCTGGCCCTGAGCCTGCTCGGCTTCAACCTGGGCATCGAAGAGCCATCCAACTGCTCCTGGTCACTCTGGCCCTGCCGGCCCTGCTGCTGTCCGCCATGCTCCTGTCCAGCCCTTCCTGCGCCTGACCGGCGCCCTGTTGGCCGCCCTGACCTCCGGAGGTTGGCTGGCCGACCGCCTGGGCCACCCCAACCCGGCTGCCGCCGCCGACAACCTCGGTTCCCATACCTTCCTCATCCTGATCGGCCTGATCCTGGTAGCGGTCCTCGCCGGGGTGGCGGTCCTCGCCGGCGCCTGGGCCCTGACAACCACCCGCCACCTGACACCCCTCCGGTCTCCGCTTCCCGCGGCTGCAGCTCGTTCGCAGGTCTGTCGTCAACACACCCGTTGCTGGCGGCAGACTTGCTTTTATCCACAGCTGCCCGCGATCTTCGCCACCCACCATTCTCGCGGCGGCGCACAAGTGGTGAAGCTGCTTCCCTTATCTCCTGTGTAACCCGGTGACGAGCGACGCCTCTGAATGTCAAATCCGCAAATATGAAAAAGGCAGAGTCGGTCACCGAAAGGCGGACTCGTGCCGCCCACCTGCCTTTCATGTCCTGGCCCGGCAGCCTGAAGAACCTGCTCGACTGGCCGGTCGACGGCGGCGAGCTGAGGGGAGGCGGCGGCGAGCTGACGGGGAAGGCGGCGGCGGCGAGCTGACGGGGAAGGCGGCGGCCTGGCTGTCCGTTGTTGCGCCGGGTCGCGACGGCGGCACCGGGTCGGCCCGCGACATTTCGGCTGGAACCGGACCTGACAGATGCTTGCCGGGCCGAGGCGTCCAGGATCGGGGCGCTGCCGGTGGGTCCGAGCTGGTCGGAATGTGTTGAGTGGTGGTCTGGGATGAGCCGGAACCGAGGCCGGGTCGGTGGGCGCAGGCCGGTGAGAGGAGGCGTGGTTTCCTTCGTCGATCGTGTCTGCCGGCATGCCGATCGCGTCGGGCGGCATGCCGATCGCGTCGGGCGGCAGCGTCGGGTCAGGCTCGCTTGTGCGCGGGCGGTCGTGGTCGCCCGCGCAGGTGCGGCCGTGGGAGCGGGGCCGGGCGCGGGGTTTCTCGGTGCGGGGGACTGGCCGGTCTTCCGCCGGTCGGGGAGCCCGAAGCTGTGTGGTGCCCGGTGATGGAGGGGACGGCGGTCGAGTTGGAGCCGGCCTTGACGTGGCCGCTGGGCCGGGCGCGGCGCGGGACAGCTCTATGAGGCGCAGGCGCTCGGCGTGGCGGCGCTGCAGACCCCACTCGCGGTGTCGCTCGTGGTCGCGCCGGAACTTCTCGCTGGCAGCTGAGTAGTTGCGCGAGGCGGTGCGGTCGCGCATCTCGGTGATTTCGGCCCTGGTGAACAACGATAGCTGTGTCATGCGTTCATTCTTCCGGACCGTCAATGCGTCATGTCAGTATTCGATCATGCCATTCTCTAGGTTTCCGCAATCATGTTCCGCGTCTTAGGGGCGGCAAGAGTACGCATTATTTGGCAGTGCGATTTAATGGCGATCATGATGCGGTTCTGCAAGTATTCGATTGTCATTGAAATCGCGGTTCGTCCGGTGGGCTAGGGGCGCGGCGACCGCGGAAGGCTGGGCTGGCGATGGATGAGGCCAGCGTGCGCCTGGCCGGTGGGGCAGGTGCCGTGCTGGTGGGCAGTCCGGGCGCTGATGGCCGGGCGGCGGGTCGGGTGCTGATGGCCGGGCGCGCGCCAGGATCAGCGCTGCGCTGGGATCAAAGGTGCGCCGCGTTCAGGGCAGTGCCGGAGCCAGGACGGCGGGGGCACGGCGGCGCCGGGGAAAGGCTGCTCCAGAGCCTGGGCTGCGCTGGGGGCTAAAGGTC
>NZ_BOMS01000162.1 GCF_016862315.1 Actinoplanes palleronii
TCGTGTTTCGGAACCCGGCCGGGGCTGCGGCGTGGCCAGGAGCGCGCCTGGCAGCGTCCGCGAAGCGCCCACATACAACACCGGTATGCGGGCGCTTCGCGCCCGATGCCAGCCACACTCCTGACCTCGCCTCGCACTCAGCCGGGTTCCGAAACACGACCTAGGCGGGACGGGTCCCGGCTGGGGCGACCGCGTTGACGTCGGTCCAGACCTCCGTCATGTCGGCGATCAGCCCGTCGCGCAGCGTGATGAACGTGGCCACCTCGAAGTGGTGGAGCTCGCCGCCGCTGTAGCCGGTGACGTGCGATCGGCCCGCCGCGCGGAGCTCGGTGCCGATGCAGTCCTCGAGGATGAGGTGATCGAAGCCCGGGTACTCGGCGTTCAGCCGCACCCAGGTCGCGCGATCGAAGGTCTCACCGGTGTGCACATAGCGGCAGGTGAAGTCGTCGTGCAGCAGTGTGGGCAGTTCGTCCCAGCTCTGGGCGTCGATGACCTCGGCCAATCGGTTCATCATCGTGGATGCGCACATCCCGGAATCGTTTCACGGGCCGGTTGGCCGCTATCGTTCTCGGTGACGCGGCCTGGCACTCCTCACCCGGTGGCGCTCAGTGAGGACACGACTGCTTTGACGACCGTGATCAAGCCCCACCTTCGCGGGTGGCTGCACGCCGGCACGTTTCCTGTCGCCGTCGTGGTCGGCGGTTTTTTGACGGCGCTGTGCCCGGACGCCCGTACCCGGGTGGCGCTGGCGCTGTTCACGGTGTCGGCGGCGCTGCTGTTCGGCATCAGCGCGCTCTTCCATCGGGGCCGATGGAGCGAGCGGGCCCACAAGCGGCTGCGGGGATTCGACCACGCCAACATCTTCTTGATCATCGCCGGTAGCTACACGCCGTTCTGCGTGCTCCTGCTGCCGCCCGGGCAGGCCCGGACCCTGCTGTGGATCGTGTGGTGCGTCGCGCTGGCCGGCGTCGCCTTCCGGGTGCTGTGGACCGATGCCCCGCGCTGGCTGTACGTGCCGGTGTACATCGCGCTGGGCTGGTTCGCGGTGTTCTACCTGCCCGGGTTCTGGCGCACCGGCGGCGCTCTGGTCGTCGCGCTCCTGATCCTCGGCGGTGTGCTCTACACCCTCGGCGCGGTCGTCTACGGTCTGCAGCGGCCCAACCCGAACCTGCGCTGGTTCGGCTTCCACGAGGTCTTCCACGCGCTGACCATCGCGGCCTTCGGCACCCACTGCATCGGCATCGGGATCGCCCTGCGCGCCTTCTGACCGGCGGTCGGCATTTAACCTATCGGAGAGATAGGTTATCGTGATCCACATGTCTGAATCCCCCGATGCACCGCAACTGCCCGCCCGCCGCCGCAGCCGCTGGCCCTGGATCGCGGCCGCCGCGGCGGTGGTGGTCGCGGCCGGTGCGGTCATCGCGATCACCACGTCCGGCGACGACGACGGCGGCGACGCCACGACGGTGCGGATCGGGGTCGCCGACGCGTCCGCGCCGTACTGGAAGACGTATCAGGACCTGGCTAAGCAGCGGCTGAACGTGACCGTGAACCTGGTCAACTTCAGCGACTACAGCCAGCCGAACCCGGCGTTGAAGGAGAAGCAGCTGGAGCTCAACCAGTTCCAGCACATTCAGTACCTTGCCAACTACAACGCCACCTCGGGCGACGACCTGCAGCCGATCGGCGCCACCGCGGTCTACCCGCTGCCGCTGTACTCGCTGAAGTTCAAGACCCCGCAGGAGTTGCCGGCGGGCGCCAAGGTCGCCATCCCGAACGACGCCATCAACCAGGCCCGCGGGCTGCTGGTGCTGCAGGCGGCCGGGCTGGTCACGCTGAAGGGCGGCGGCACCGCGTTCTCCAGCACCGCCGACGTCGAGAGCAAGAAGGTCGACGTGGTGACCCTCGACGCGTCGCAGACCGCGGGCGCGCTGCAGGCCGGCTCGGTGGCCGGCGCGATCGTCAACAACAACTACGCCACCAGCGCGAAGCTGCCCCGGGACAACGCGATCTTCCAGGACGACCCGGCCAGTGCCAGCGCCGCGCCGTACGTGAACATCTTCACCGCGCGCAAGGCCGACAAGGACAACGCGACGTACCTGAAGCTCGCCGAGCTCTACCACGACCCGGCCGTGGAGAAGGGCGTCCAGGAGGCCAACGGCAACGTCGCGGTGCTGCGCACGGTGTCCGCCGCCGACCTGCAGGCGCTGCTCACCACGGTGCAGGACCAGGCCGTCGCCGCGGGCAAGAAGTAGAGCACCGGCCGCCGTGTCGCACGTACGCCTGGAGCACGTCACCAAGTCGTTCACCCGCGGTCGTAACGGCGACCGCGTCGTCGCCCTCGACGACGTCAGCCTGGAGGTCGCCGAGGGCGAGGTGTTCGGCGTCATCGGCCACTCCGGCGCCGGCAAGAGCACCCTGATCCGGCTGATCAACGGGCTGGAGCGGCCGACCAGCGGCCGGGTGCACGTCGGCGGCCGGGAGATCACCGCGCTGTCCGAACGTGATCAGAGAGGCGTCCGCCGCGACATCGGCATGATCTTCCAGCAGTTCAACCTGTTCCGGTCCCGGACCGTCGCGGGCAACGTCGCCTACCCGCTCAAGGTGGCCGGCGTCGCCCGCGAGGAACGGGACCGCAGGGTGGCCCGGCTGCTGGACTTCGTCGGGCTGCTCGACCGCGCCCACGACCACCCCGAGCAGCTCTCCGGCGGGCAGAAGCAGCGCGTCGGCATCGCCCGCGCGCTGGCCACCGAACCGTCGCTGCTGCTCGCCGACGAGGCCACCAGCGCCCTGGACCCGAAGACCACCGCCGAGGTGCTCGCCCTGCTCGGCCGGGTCAACCGGGAACTCGGCGTGACCATCGTGCTGATCACCCACGAGCTGGACGTGATCCGCGCGGTGGCGAACCGGGTCGCGGTGATGGAGGGCGGCAGGATCGCCGAGTCCGGCACGCTCTACGACGTCTTCGCCCGGCCGAAGAGCGCGGCGGCCGCCGACTTCGTGCGCGGCGCACTGCGGGACCGGCCCTCGCCGGAAACGCTGGAGCGGCTGCGCCGGACGCACCGCGGGCGGATCGTCACCGTGGCGATCCGCGACCAGACCGGGTTCCAGACCGCGCTGGCCACGACGTTCCTGGAGCACAGCGTGGCGGCCGGGATCATCTTCGGCGGCATCAGCGAGCTGCAGGAGCGCGCGGTCGGCAGCCTGACCTTCGAGCTGACCGGCCCGGACGACGGGATCGGCGCGGCCCTCGCCGCGCTGCGCGCCGACGGCGTCGACGTGACCGAGGAGAACTGACGTGGACGAGTTCCTCACGAACCTGCCGGTCTTCCGCGAGGCGATCGGGCAGACGTTCTACATCGTACTGATCTCGGTGGTGGCCGGCGGCCTGCTCGGTCTCGCCCTCGGCCTGGTCCTCTACGCCACCCGCCCGGGCAGCCTGATGGCCAACCGGTTCGTCTACGTCGTGGTGAACATCCTGGTCAACCTGGTCCGGCCGATTCCATTCGTGATCTTCTTGACCGCGATCCAGCCGCTCATGCTGGTCGCCATCGGCACCACGATCGGCACCGACGCGGTCACCTTCGCACTGTCGCTGGCCGCGGCGTTCGCGGTCAGCCGGATCATCGAGCAGAACCTGCTGGCGGTCGAGCCGGGGGTGATCGAGGCGGCCCGGGCGGCCGGCGCGCGGCCGTTGAGCATCCTGCTGACCGTGGTCGTCCCCGAGGCGCTCGGGCCGGTGATCCTGGGTTACACGTTCATCTTCGTCGGCGTGGTGGACATGTCCGCGCAGGCCGGGCTGTTCGGCGGCGGGGGACTGGGTGACTTCGCGGTCACCTACGGCTCGCAGCGGTACAACTGGCCGGTCGTCTACATCACGGTCGCCACGATCATCGTGATCGTCCAGGCCGGGCAGTTCCTCGGCAACTACCTGGCCCGCAAGGCCCTGCGCCGCTGAGGCCACACTGCGGCGGGACCCCTGCGAACCGCGGCGGGACCCCTGCGAACCGCTACGACACCTCCACGAGCTTGCCGTCCCGGACCTCCAGCAGCAGGAAGGCCGGCTGCGTCCTGGTGCCGTCGGGTTTGAACGTGGCCGGTCCGGACAGCAGCGGCAGGCCGGCGGTGGCGGCGATCGCGGCACGTACCGCGGCGTGCTCGACCGAACCGGCCCGTGTGATCGCGTCCAGGGCCACCGTGACCGCGTCGAAGGCCTCCGGGCCGCTGGGGCTGGGCGCCCGGCCGGTCGCCGCCGTGAACTTCGCCGACCAGTCGGCCAGTGACGACATGAGCGCCGGCACCATCAGCGCGGTCCCGTACACATTCTTGGTCTGCGCGGCGGTGAGGTCGGTGAGCAGCGGGCCGTCGGTCGCGCCGTCACCGACGAAGATCTTGCCGGTGAAACCGGCGGTCCGCAGGTCCTTGATGAGCTGGTTGGCCTCGCCGTAGTAGCCGGTGAAGTACACCGTGTCGGCCTTCTCGCCGAGGATCTGCTCGGCCAGCCGGTCGTAGGACGGCGCGCCCTGGCTGAGCGCGTGGGTGGCGACCACCCGGATGCCGGTGCCGGGAAGGCCGGCCGCGGCGACGGTCTGTTTGCCGAGCGTCACCGGGAAGCTGGTGCCGTCGTTGACGATGATCAGCCGCTTGCTGCCCATCCGGCGCATGCCGGCGATCGCGAAGGTGCCCTCGTCGGCGACCGTGCCACTGATCAGGAAGATGCTGTCGTACTTCGGTACCAGCAGGTCGGTGGAGGTGGCCAGCGCGATCACCATCGGCACGCCGGCGTCCCGGAAGACCTTCAGGGTGGGCACGGTGGCGCTGCTGCAGTAGCCGCCGACCGAGACGGTGATGTCCTTCGCCACCAGGTCGTTGGCGCTCGCCACGGCGGTGCCGGGGTCGCAGGCGTCGTCGAGCACCAGCAGTTCCACCTGACGGCCGAGCACGCCGCCGGCCGCGTTGGCCTCGTCGACCGCCATCTGCGCCGCGTCACGCATCTCGCGACCGGACTGCGCGTTGGTGCCGGAGAGCGGGACCAGGGCGCCCAGCCGGATGGTGGCCGCCGGTCCGGCGCCGGGATCGGCCGGGTCGTCGCCGCAGCCACCGAGTACGGCCGCGCCGGCCAGCACGAGGACCGTGAGCAACGTTCTGAACCGTGGGCCGACGCCCATGCCGTGCCTTCCGCCGAGCCACATGGCCACCTTTCCCTTCGGCGGCCGGGCGGCGGGTGCTGAGCACTTTGTTCAGGTCTGGCAGCGGGCGGCCGATGGTGGTCAGTGGTCATGGAGTGAAGGAGGCGTCGTGAAGCGGAGCCGCGATGACTCCCGGGCACGCCGGCGACACAGTCTGACCACCACGGCCGCGCTGGCGAGTGTGCTGCTGGCGCTCGGCTCCTACACCATCATCGGCACGTGGCTCACCACCCGGGCGGCCCGCGACCACAGCCGGGCCCTGCACGTGGACGCGGACTTCAGCGAGGCCCGCGGCGCGATCACGCTCGAAGAGGTCAACCTGCGCCACTACCAGGTGGAGCCGTCCTCGGCGGTGCGCAGCCGGTTCGTGCAGGCCGCCGATCTGGTGGACAGCGCGCTCCAGCTCGCCGTCCGGCACGGGCTGCCCGGCGCCGACAGCGAGGCGACCCGGCTGCTCGGCCGGCAGCGGGAGTACCGGGCGAACGCCGAACAGCTGATGGCACTGGTCGCGGACGGCGATCCGGCCAGCCTCAGCTTCGACGGCCTCAGCGTGACGCCGTCCTACTACACCCTGCAGCAGGATGTGGACACCGTGAGCCGGGCGTACCACGCCAGTGCGCAACGGCAGGCCGCCGAGATGCAGGGCGCCGAGGTGCGCATGCTGATCGGCACGTCGGTCGGCTTCGGGGTGGGCCTCACCCTGGTCGGCGTGATCTGGCGGCTGGTGCTGAGCTATCAGCGCCGGCTGGTCCTGGACGCCGACGCCAGCGAGTACCGGTCCCTGCACGACCCGCTGACCGGGCTGCCGAACCGGCGGATGTTCCACGAGCGCCTGGCCCGGGCGGTGTCCTCCGGTGGGCCGGACGACCAGGTGGGCATCATGATCATCGACTTGGACGGCTTCAAGGCGGTGAACGACACGCTCGGCCACCAGGCCGGCGATCAGCTCCTGCAGGCTGTCGGAGGCCGGTTGCTGACCGGCGTGCGCGACGGTGACCTGGCCGCCCGGCTGGGTGGCGACGAGTTCGCGGTGCTGCTGCCCGGCGTCGCCGATCTGGCGGCCGCCGCCGAGGTGGCCGACCGGCTCGTCGACGAGATCCGGCACGACTTCCTGCTGGACGTCGGCCCCGCCTCGGTCAGTGCCAGCATCGGCCTCACCATCGGCGGGGCGGGCGCCGACGACGACGAACTGCTGCGCCAAGCCGACGCGGCGATGTACCGGGCGAAGTCCGCGGGCGGCGGCGTCGCCGTCCACGACCCGATCCTGGACGCCGTGGCGCCCGACGAGATGGCTCTGTTCGGTGAGCTCCGCGCGCTGCTGGAGACCGGTGACCCGGACGGGCAGCTGACGTTGTACTTCCAGCCGCAGGTCCGGCTCACGGACGGCACGGTGACCGCCGTCGAGGCGTTGGTGCGCTGGTGTCATCCGGCCCGGGGGCTGCTGCTGCCCGCGGCTTTCCTCGACATCGCCGCGTCCCGGGGTCTGGCGACGCCGTTGACATACCACCTGCTGGACATCGCGGTGGCGCAGGCGGCCCGCTGGTCTGCCACGGCCGAGCCGCTGGTGGTGTCGGTGAACGTCTCGCCGCGGTGCCTGCTGCACGACGGCTTCCTGGCCCGGGTCTGCGCGGCGATCGCCGCCGCCGGGCTGCCGCGCGGCATGCTGCGGCTGGAGCTGACCGAGAGCGGCGTGCTGGCCGAATCGGAGCGGGCCCGCACGGTCCTGCGGCAGGCCCGCGAACAGGGGATCATGATCTCGGTCGACGACTTCGGCAGCGGCTCCAGCTCGCTGTCCCAGCTGCGCCAGCTGCCGGCCGACGAATTCAAGATCGACCGGTCGTTCGTGCGGGGCCTCGCCTACGACGCCGACGACGTGGTGATGATGCGCAGCGCCATCGACCTGGGGCACAACCTGGGCATGTCGGTCGTCGCGAAGGGCGTCGAGGAGCTCGAGGCGCTGGCCGTGCTGCGGGACCTGGGCTGCGATCTCGCCCAGGGTTTTGTGCTGAGCCGCCCGGTACCGGCCGACGAGGTGCCGGCCGCGTGCGCCCGGGCCGGTCGGGTGGCCGGCCGGCAGCCGGCGTCACCGTCACACCGCGGCTGAGTGAACCCGGCGACCCCGGCGACCCCGGCGACCCCAAATCAAGATCAAAATCCCGATTGTGTACGACGGGAAGCGTCGTTCACTGCAACCCGGTGCGCACCGACGTGATCCGCTGGGTGTTGAAGCCCAGCCAGTGCATCCGGCCGATGTACCGGGCGTGTTCGATCTTGAGGCAGCGGTCGACGACCAGGTCCAGCCCGCCGTCGGCGGCGATCCGGTTGCCCTCGTCGTTGAGCACCCCGAACTGGCACCAGAGCGCGCCCGCGCCGATCGCCACCGCGTCCCGGGCGATCTGCGGCAGCGCTGCCGGCGCCCGGAACACGTTCACCACGTCGACCGGCCCGGGCAGGTCGGTCAGGCTCGGGTAGCTGCGCTCACCCAGGATCTCGGTCTCCCTCGGGTTGACCGGGATCACCTGATAGCCGTGCCGTTTCAGGTAGTAGCCGACGAAATAGCTGGCCCGCAGCTCGTTGCTGGACAGCCCGACGATCGCGACGGTCTTCGCGGTGTGCAGGATCCGCTGGATGGTGGTGACGTCCTGGTACGCGCCGGAATCGGTCATCGCTGTGCCTCCAACGCCTGCTTCAGGTCCCAGATCAGATCGTCGACCGACTCGATGCCGACCGACAGCCGTACGGTCCCGGGCCGGACCCCGGCGGCGCGCAGCTCGTCGTCGCTGAGCTGCCGGTGCGTGGTGCTGGCCGGGTGGATGATCAGGCTCTTCGCGTCGCCGACGTTGGCCAGGTGCGACCAGAGCGTCACCCCGCGGATCAGGTCCTGCCCGGCCTCGCGGCCCCCGGCGACGTCGAACGAGAACACCGCGCCCGCCCCGAGCGGCAGGTACTTCTCGACCAGCGGCTGGAACCGGCTGCCGGGCAGCCCGGCGTAGGTGACGTTCGACGCGAGGGGGTGCGCGTCCAGGAACGCGGCGACCGTACCGGCGTTCGCGACGTGCCGGTCCATCCGCAGCGACAGCGTCTCCAGGCCCTGCAGCAGCAGGAACGCGTTGAACGGCGAGAGCGTGCCACCCAGGTCCCGCAGCGTCTCGGCGCGCAGCTTCATCAGGTAGCCGTACGTGCCGAACGTCTCGTGGAACTGCAGCCCGTGGTAGGCCGGTGAGGGCTCGGCGATCACCGGGAACCGCCCGTTGGACCAGTTGAACGTGCCGGCCTCGGTGACCACCCCGCCGATGCTGGTGCCGTGCCCGCCGATGAACTTCGTCGCCGAGTGGATGACGATGTCGGCGCCGTGCTCGATCGGCCGGCACAGGTACGGCGTCGCGAACGTGTTGTCCACGATCAGCGGCAGCTCGTGCTCGTGCGCGATGGCCGCCACGGTCGCGATGTCCAGCACGTTCCCGCCGGGGTTGCCGATCGTCTCGCCGAAGAACGCCTTGGTGTTCGCCCGCACCGCCTTGCGCCAGGCCTCCGGGTCGTCCGGGTCCACCCAGGTCAGCTCGACGTTCAGCTTGCCGAACAGGTGCTTGAACTGGTTGACCGTGCCGCCGTAGAGCGCCGACGAGGCGACCACGTGGTCACCCGGCTGCAGCAGCGTGAACAGCGCGGCGGCCTGCGCGGCGATCCCGCTGGCGAACGCGACCGCGCCGGCGCCACCCTCCAGGTTCGCGATCCGCTCCTCGAAGACCGCGACCGTCGGGTTCATGATCCGGGAGTACGTGTTGCCGTACTCCTGCAGGTTGAAGTAGGCGGCCGCGGACTCCGGGTCCTCGAACACGTAGCTGGTGGTCTGGAAGATCGGCACGGCGCGGGCGCCGGTGTTCGGATCGGGCCGTTGCCCGGCGTGCAGCTGCCGGGTCTCGAACCCGAACTCGTGGTCTTCGCTCATGCTCGGCTTCCGTTCAGGAACTCGCGGACGATGGGAGTCTGCCGGGCCTCTTCCAGCAGGAAGCAGTCGTGTCCGTAGGGCGCCTCGATCAGGTGATACTCGACCGGCTTCCCGGCCTTGCGCAACGCCTCCTCGATCTCTTCGGACGCCGCCGGCGGGTAGAGCCAGTCCGAGCTGAACGCGATCAGCAGGGTCCGCGCTTGGATTTGCTCGGCGGCAGCCTGCAGCGAGCCGTGCTCGCGGGACAGATCAAAATAGGTCAGCGCGCGGGACAGGTGCAGGTAGGTATTCGCGTCGAAGCGCCGCACGAACGAGCCGGCCTGGTGCTGCAGGTAGCTCTCCACCTCGAACTCCGGCTCGCTGAGCGTGTACCGGATGTCCCCGCCGGACTGCAGCCGCCGCCCGAACTTCCCGGCCAGCGCGGGCGCGGAGAGATAGGTGACGTGCCCGACCATCCGGGCCACGCCCATCCCGGCGTCCGGCGAGCGTCCGGTGCCGTAGTAGTCGCCGCCCTGCCAGTCCGGGTCGCGCATGATCGCCTCGCGGGCGATCGCGTTCCAGGCCACCCCCTGCGGCTGCAGCCCGTGCGTGGACGCGATCACCACGATCGCGTTCACCTGATCGGGGTGGTCCACCGCCCACTGCAGCGCCTGCATCCCGCCGAGCGAGCCGCCCGCCACGGCGGCCAGCCGCTCGATGCCGAGCACGTCCAGGAAGGCCCGCTCGCACCGGACCATGTCCGCGACGGTCAGGACCGGAAAATCCTTACCGTACGGCCGGCCGGTCGCCGGGTCGGCCGAGGACGGTCCGGTGGTGCCCCGGCAGCCACCGAGCAGGTTGGTGGAGACCACGAAGAACCGGTCGGTGTCGAACGCCTTGCCCGGCCCGATCATGCCGTCCCACCAGCCGATCCCTTTCGGGCTGCCGACCGCCGCGAACCCGTCCCGGGTGCTTTCGGCCGGCGCGGTGGCGGCGATCCCGGCGGCGTGCGCGTCCCCGCTGAGCGCGTGGCAGACCAGGATGACGTTGTCGCGGGCCGGTGCCAGGGTGCCGTAGGTCTCGTACGCCACCCGGACCCCGCGCAGCTCCCGGCCCGAGTCGAGCGGCAGCGGCGCCGGCAGATCCAGGTACCGCGTCTCCACGGTGCCGACCGAGCGGGTGTTTCTCACCCGGCGTAAGGGACGGAAGCCTGGTCCCTCAGGGCCGGGAGGAAGCCCGGCTGCAACCTATACGTCAACAACATCTTGGGCATCTCCCCACTGAGGACTACGGTCGATGTGTGCTGGTGACGGAGCTGTTGAAGCTTGCTCCGACGGTGGAGCAGGCGACGCTGCTCGAAACCACCATGCGCGCCTGTAATGCCGCTTCTGACCGGGTGGCGGTGCCGTGCAGTACGACCAGCGGTACCCGAGCCGTCCGGTGGTGATGAACCGGAGGGCTGGCTCGGGGTCGACCTCGGTGTGGTCAACCTGGCCACCGATTCCGACGGCACCAACCACAGCGGCAAGGTCGTGCGAGTGGTGCGCCGCCGCAACAATCGATTGCGCGCGAGGCTGCAGGCCCTGGGGACCGAGAGCGCCAAGCGGCTGCTGAAGAAGCGCCGCCGCAAGGAGTCCCGCTACGCGCGGGACGTCAACCACCGCATCTCCAAGGCACTGGTCGGGGTAGCCAAAGGCACCCGGCGCGGGATCAAGCTCGAAGACTTGAGCGGGATCCGCGACCGGGTAACGGTCACGAAGGCTCAGCGCTCCGACCTGCGCTCCTGGGCATTCCGACAGTTGCGCACGTTCGTCAGCTACAAGGCAGCCCTCGCTGGCGTGCCGGTGCGGCCGGTCGACCCGCGCAACACCTCCCGGGAATGCTCCCGCTGCGGACACACCGACAAACGCAACCGCCGCACCCGCGATGAGTTCCGCTGTCTCCGGTGCGGGCACGCCGGCCCCGCCGACCACAACGCGGCGATCAACATTGGTCGCCGGGCAGCCGTCAACCGGCCGAACGCGGCGTGACCTCGTACCCATTACTACGAGCCTCACGATCTGCAAGCCAGGCCCCTCAGAGCCCGGTAGTTGACCCTCGGAAGTTAGGCCAGGTCGGAGCTTATGTCTAGTATCCCGATGGGCCTTGTAGAGGCGTCGCCGGCACGGAAGGATTCCTCGGTATGACCACCATTGATAACGGAGTCAACGTCCAAGCGCTGCTCGACGCGCGCGAAGTCCTCAAGGGCGCTCCGGACGCCGCCCAGTTCACCTGGCGCGCGTCCAGCAAGTGGCAGCACGGGGTGCACAGCACCACCACGATCGAGAAGTTCTTCGGGCTCGGCCAGGAGCAGACCCACAAGAACGAGACCACGTTCGCCGCGGATCACCCGGCCGTGTTCGCGGCTGAGGACAACGGCATCACCCCGATCGAGTACCTGCTGGTCGGCCTGGCTGGCTGCCTCACCGCCGGTGTCGCGTCGGTCGCGCAGAACCGCGGGATCCAGCTGCGCTCGGTCGAGTCCACCGTCGAGGGCGCGCACGACATCCGGGGCATCCTCGGGGCCGACAGCGACGTACGCAACGGCTTCAACGACATCAAGGTGACCTTCCACATCGACGCGGACGCGTCCCAGGAGGAGATCGAAGCGCTGGTCGCCCAGTCGCAGAAGCGCTCGGCGGTCTACGACGCGCTGACCAACCCGACGAACGTCACGGTCGAGGTGGCCTGAGTCATCGAACAGGTCACCACGGTCGTCGTCGGCGCGGGACACGCCGGCCTGGCCGCCAGCCACTTCCTCACCGCCCGGTCGATCGACCACGTCGTGCTCGAACGCGGCGAGGTCGCCAACTCGTGGCGCCGGGAACGCTGGGACTCGCTGCGGCTGCTCACCCCGAACTGGCTGAGCCGGCTGCCCGGCCACCACTACGACGGCCCGGACCCGGACGGGTACATGACGTCCGGCGAGGTGGTCGCGTTCATCGAGCAGTTCGCCGGTGTCACCGCGGCGCCGGTCCGTACGAACACGGCGGTCACCTCGGTGCGCCGCGACGACGACGGCTACCGGCTGGTCACCAGCGGAGGTGAGCTGCGCGCCCGGTCGGTGGTGCTGGCCGGCGGCGCCTGCAACGTGCCGACCGTGCCGGCGCTGGCCGCCGGCCTGCCGCCCGGCGTGCGGCAGCTGACGCCGTTCGACTACCGCGGGCCCGACGGGCTGGCCGAGGGCGGGGTGCTCGTGGTCGGCGGGTCGGCGACCGGGGTGCAGATCGCGGCCGAGCTGCGCCGCTCCGGCCGGCCGGTGATCCTGTCGACCGGGGAGCACGTGCGGATGCCACGGTTGCACCGGGACCGGGACGTGCTGTGGTGGATGGACGCGACCGGAGTGTGGGACCAGCGCTACGACCAGGTCGACGATCTCACCCGGGCCCGGCGGCTGCCGTCACCGCAGCTGGTCGGCACCCCGGAACGGGCCACGCTCGACCTGAACGCGCTGACCGATCTCGGGGTGGAGCTCGTGGGGCGGCTTTCCGCCGTACGCGATGGGGTCCTGCTCTTCTCCGGAGGTCTCACGAACGTCTGCGCGCTGGCGGACCTGAAGATGAAGCGGATGCTGGCGGGTTTTGATCAGTGGGCGGGTCTCTCGCAACCGGAGGTCGAGCTGCCGCCGACGAGGGTCCCGGCGGCACCGCGGTGGCAGATCGATCTCGGTCACGGGGAGATCAGCACGGTGGTGTGGGCGACCGGGTTCCGGCCCGACTACGGCTGGCTCGACGTGCCGGTGGTCGACGAGAAGGGCCGGCTGCGGCACGAGGGCGGCGTCGTCGACAGCCCGGGTCTCTACGCGCTCGGCCTGCCGGTGCTGCGCCGCCGCCGCTCCACGTTCCTCAACGGCATCGAGGACGACGCCCGCGCCGTCACCGAGCACCTGGCCACAAGCCTGCCCGTCCCGAGTTCGCACCGCTGATCGCCCACGGTCCCGATCGCGCGCCGCGGGGACCGCTGCCACTCCCGACCGCAGCGCGCCTCCGTGCTCCGGCTGGTGCTGAGGGGTGTCTCAACGACGTCGAGACACCCCTCAGCACCAGCCGGAACAGCGATACCCGGAGCGATCGTCATCCGCGGAGCGGGACGGCGTCATATTCCGCGCCGGATCAGGGCCGGTGTGGCAGGCTCGCGGCCGTGCAGCGAATGATCGATGTGGGGGACGGGTCGGTCTGGTGTGAGGACACCGGGGGTGCTCTGCCGCCGGTGGTGCTGCTGCATCCGGGGGTCGGTGACTCCCGGATCTGGGACCTGGTCTGGGCGCGGCTTGCCGGACGGCACCGCCTGATCCGTTATGACGTGCGGGGCTTCGGTCGCTCCGCGCCCCCGGACGGCCGGTTCTCCCCGCTGGCCGATCTGCGACGGGTGCTGGACGGACTCGCGGTGGGGTCGGCGTTGTTCGTCGGGTGCAGCATGGGCGGCGGCAGCGCGCTTGATCTGGCCCTGGCCGATCCTGATCGGGTCCGGGGGATGGTGCTGGCCTGCCCCGGTATCTCCGGCGCCCCACCTGCCCAGAATCCCGGTGGCGCTGCGGTCGCGCGTGGTTCCGGCGGCGCCGCGGTCGCGCGTGATCCCGGTGGTGCCGAGGCCGCGCGTGATCCCGGTGATACTGCGACCTCGCGCGATGCCGGCGGCGCCGCGGCTGGCCGCGACCTCGCCGACGCGCCGGACAGCGATGACCCGGCGATCTTCCTTGAGCAGGGCATCGCGCGGTGGGCTCAGGCCGGCCGCGACCCGGTGGTCGTCGAGCAGTTGCGCTCGTCGGTCCGGTTCTGGCTCCACTGGGGTGACAGCCTCGCCGAGGACGGCGACGCGTGGTCCCGGCTGGAGGACGTCACCGTGCCCAGCGTGCTGCTGCTCGGTGACCTCGAGCGGCCGTCGTTCGTGCCAGCCTGCGTCGAGGCCGCGCGGCGCCTGCCCGGGTGCCGGCTGGTGCGGATCCCCGGCGCTGATCACTTCGTGCCGCTGCGGGCGCCCGATGTCGTGGTGGACGCGCTGCATTCGCTGCAACGCTGACCCCGGCGTCGGCGTCGGTGGCGGTGGGCTGGTGGTGGCTGGTGCTCAGGGGTGTCTCACGCGCCGTGAGACACCCCTGAGCACCAGCCGGGAACCGGAGGCGCGCCGCGGTCGGGAGTGGCAGCGGTGTCGCGTGCGGCCGCCGAGGGACCCGGGCGCGCCGGGGTCAGGGGTGGGTGCGGTGGGTCAGCCAGCTGGACATCACTCGGACGCCGTGGCCGATGGCGCGCTCGTCCGGGTCGAACGCGCCGAAGTGCGGGTAGCTGGTCTTGATGTCGGAGCCGGGGCGGCGGACGCCGAGATACGTGAACGTGCCGGGCATCCGGTTCAGGAACAGCGCGAAGTCCTCGCCGCTGTACGGGATCGCGGCGTACGTCGGCAGGGTCCTGGTTTCGCCGACGGTGCGCCGCAGGTAGCGGTGGAGCGCCCGGCCCTCGCGCTGCGGGGTGACCATCGCCGGGAACGGGTCGGCCGGGAACGTGACCGCGGCCGCACCGTACGACAGAGCCAGTCGCCGCACGGCCTCGCGCACCTCGGCGTGCCGGTCCTGCGGCCAGCAGCGGTAGGAGAAGCGCACGCCGGCGCCGGTCGGCTGGGCCTGCATGAAGACGAACCGGGACAGCGCCGTGCCCGGCCGCAGCAGCTCGGCGACCAGGTGTTCGAGGTCGCCGGAGGTGGCCGGGCGGCCGACCGTGCCGAGCGCGGTGATGGCGGCGGCGAGCGCGGTCGCCGCCGCGGCGGCGTCCGGGCCGGTCAGCGTGACCGCGCCGTGGTCCTGACCGGGCAGGCCGAACCCGGCCGTGGTGGCGAACGTCCCCACCGGGAACGGCCCGCAGTGCAGCGCGTGGATCTCCTCGGGGCGGACCCGGTCGAACACGCCGTCGTCGAGCATCGCACCGGCGCCGGCGAGGGACTCCTCACCGGGCTGGAAGACGAAGACCAGCGTGCCGGCCAGCCCGTCGCGCCGCCGGGCCAGGGTCAGCGCGACGCCCACCCCGATCGTGGTGTGCAGGTCGTGCCCGCACACGTGGGCCGCCTCGGAACCGCCCTCGATCTGCTCGTCCGGCGGCACCGCGTCCATGTCGGCGCGGTAGGCGACCGTCCGGCCGGGGCGGCCTCCGGTGAGGACACCGACCACGCCGTGGCCGCCGACACCGGTGGTGACGTCCAGCCCGGCCGCGCGCAGCTGCTCCGCGACCAGGGCGGACGTCCGCACCTCCTGGCCGGACACCTCGGGGTGGCGGTGGATCTCCCGGCGCAGCTCGATCAGGTGCCGGGTCTCGCTGATGGTGGAACGGGCGCCCGTGGCCGGGACGAGCAGCGCCCCGGCCGCGCCGCCGATCCCGCCCAGCACGATCCGCCGGCTGATGGCGCGATTTCCCAGGTTCGACATCGTCTTCCTCCCCGTGTGCCGGCCGCCGTCCGGCGAACCGACTGGGGTGAGGATGGCTTTTCCGCCCGGGGCGACGCAGTAGTGCCAGGTCCCGGAAAAACGTAGTGCCAGCGTTACTGCCCGGCCCCGGCGAGGCTGGTTAGGCTCCGTGGACGGCGTCGAGAATCCGGTCCGGCGCCGTGCCGGTGGACCAGTCGGCGTGCACGTCGGCCAGTCTGATCAGGCCGGAGCGGTCGGCGACGACGACCGCGGCGAAAGGCAGGACCGAGCGGCCCGTGCCGAGCACCCGCTTGGCGTCCGGGCTGCTGAAACCGATGTTGAACGCGTCGATCAGGACGTGCCGTGGATCGGAGGTGACGAAGAAGTCGAGGTCGTGGCGGCGCTTGACGGCTTCGAGGCGATCGGGCGCCTGCGGGCTGACCGCGACCAGGTGCGCGCCCAGCTCCAGCAGCGACGGCGCGAGCGAGTCCCGGTAGGACCGCAGCAGGTCGTCGCACGCGGTGGAGCCGGCGTGCCGGACGAAGACGAGCACGACCGGGCCGGTCTGCCGCATCCGGTTCAGGTGCACCGGGCCGAGGTCCACTTCGAGCAGGGGCACGTCGGGCAGCCGGTCGCCGACGGCGACCATCCGGTTCCAGATCGCCGAGCTCTCGAACTGGCGCCGGAACGTGCGGTCCTCGGCGCTCTGCCGGATCGGCCGGGCGGTGCCGCGGGTGACGTCGCCCGGGTTACGGACAGAGGTCGTCATCGTGTTGCTCCACTTCGACGGGGGTGCGTCCACTCGTCCCACAATACCTACATTGCAAGTAGGGATAGTAGTTTAACAGTGTGACCGTTTTGTCATCGATCAGCCCTCGGTGACGAGGTCCTCGCCACGCGGCGTGCGGTAGTAGAGGACCGCGCGGCCGGTCCGCCGGCGCTGGACCAGGCCGGAGTCGAGCAGCACCCGCAGGTGACCGCCGACGGTGCCGAGGCCGTACCCGGTGACCGCGCACAGCTGGGTCGGTGTCTTCGACGTGTTCAGGTGCGCGAGGACCAGCGCCCGTACCGGGCCGAGCAACCGGCTCAGCGCCGCCGGCGCGACCACCACGGCGGGGTCGGCGAGGAAGCCCGCGCACGGGTAGACCACGACGTAGCGGTGCGGGGCGTCCAGGCAGATCCAGCCGTCCCGGGACAGCGTCGGCACGAACGACAGCTGGGCCCCGGTCAGGTCCACCGGCGGGTGGTCGTACGCGTTGACCTGCAGTCGCCCGTCGCCGGCCCAGTGCATGTCCGGTCGCATGCCGAGCAGCGCGGCCGCCCAGCCGCCGGTCGCGAGCTGGTGGGAGCGGGCCACGATGTCCGCCTGCAGCAGCCGGCGCCGGTGCGGCCAGTCCGGGCGCAACGCCAGGTCCCACACCCAGGTGAGCACGTCGGCCGTACGGTCGATCAGGTCCGGGCCGCCGAGGATGTCCGGCACCGGCACACCCTCGGCGCGCAGCTGGGCGCGGGCGTCGTCCGGTGTGGTGGCCCGCAGCCGGGCCAGGTCGCCGTCGAACGTGCCGTCCGCGTCGACCGGCGGGGTGACCAGGAAGTCGGCGACCCAGCGCGGGCGCAACGTGGCCTCGGCCAGCGCGGCGGCGAACGGGTCGTCGCGCAGCCGCTGCCGGTAGACCGGCGCCCACGCGTCGAGCCAGGCGCGCTGCGCGGGGTGGGTGCCCTTGCCGGCGAACGCCTTCATCGCGGCGACCGTCTCGGTCAGCGGTGAGACGGCGAACCGGCCGGCCGCCAGCACGTCGGCGCCGACGATCCAGACTCCCATCCGTACCCCCGGCGGACGTGATCCTTCGTGTGGACACGAAAAGCTGTGGCCGCCCCGCCGGGCGGTCGCAGACTCGCGCTCGTGCCAACCTACCGGGACTGTTTCGCCACGCCGCAATTCACGCCGCTGTTCGTCGCCACCTCGGCGAACGTGGCCGCCGGAACCCTGCGCGGGCTCGCCCTCGCCGTCGTCGTCTACCACGCCACCGCCTCACCGCTGCTGGCCGCGCTGAGCCTGTTCGGCTCGCACTTCGCGCAGGTCGTGGGCGCCATGACGCTGTTGTCGGCGGCCGACCGGGTGCCGCCCCGGGGCGCGCTGGTCGTCATCCACCTGCTGACCGCGCTCGGATCGGCGGTGCTGGCCGTGCCCGGCATCCCGCTCGCCGCGATGTTCGTGGTGATCGGCGTGAGTGGACTGATCGGCTCGGTGCACGGCGGGGTGCGGTGGGGCCTGCTCGGTGAGATCCTGCCGGAGCGCGACTACCTGACTGGACGGTCGGTGTTCAACATGGCCGTCGGCGCGACGCAGATCGCCGGCTTCGCGGCCGGTGGTGCGCTGATCGCGCTGGTCGGTGCGGGTGACGCGTTGCTGGCGGCGGCCGGGGTGTCGCTGACGGCGGCGCTGATCGCCGGGTTCGGGTTGAGCGCCCGGCCGCCGCGGGCCACCGGGCGGGCGTCGGTCGCCGCGACGTGGCGGGTCAACGTCGAGCTGCTGCGGTCGCCGGAGCGGCGCTACCTCTACCTCGCGGCGTGGATTCCGGGTGGGCTGGCGGTGGGCAACGAGGCGCTGTTCGTTCCGTACCGTCCGGCGGGCGCGAGTGTGCTGTTCATCGCGGGTGCGGCGGGCATGCTGGCCGGCGACGCGACGGTCGGGCGGTGGGTGCCGGCGCGGTGGCGGGCGCGGCTGCTGATGCCGCTGCAACTGCTGCTGGGCGTACCGTATCTGGTCTTTGCGCTGCCGCTGACCCTGCCGGCCGCAGCGGTCGCGATCGCTGCGGCGTCGGCGGGTTTCGCCGGTGGACTGATCCTCCAGCAGCGGATCGTGGATGCGACACCCGAGGAGCTGCGCGGTCAGGCGCTCGGGCTGCACTCGGCCGGGATGTTCACCATGCAGGCGGTGGGCGCGTCGCTGGCCGGAACGATCGCGCAGCAGCTGCGGGTGAGCGACGCGATCGCCGTCATGGCGGTGCTGACGCTGACGAGCGCGGTCTGGCTGACCCGCGGCCGCCGGCATCGCCCCCAGCCTGGCGGTGCTCGCGTGGGGAGTTTGGGTGCGGAGCGCGCCGTAAGTCCCCACGCTGACGTGTTGTGATGCTTGCGTGGGGAGTTTGGGTGCGGAGCGCGCCGTAAGTCCCCACGCTGACGGCGAGGGCTGACCGCGGCGATCCAGGTCGCGCTGTACTCGTTGATCGACGACGGCACCTACGACGCGCTGCTGACCACGTGGAAGGTCACCGAAGGGGCGCTGCGCACCGGCGCGATCAACGGCGGTGCCTGAGGCGCCGTGACGTCACCGAATGCCTGGTGGGTCACTACCGGTGTGATCACCGTGACGATGCTTTAAAACCTACTGGAGTTGTAGGGTTGGCCGCGTTGCCAACAAGATCAACTCTGGAGGGTCGGCCGATGTCTCAGGAGCATGTCGCCTGGCAGGAGGGCCGCCGGGCCGCAGTCACCGCGCCCACCGGCAACCTCGCTCTGATCGAGACGCGCTGGGGCGCCGACGACCCGGACGCCGCGCTCGCCGGACAGCCCGCGACCGTCACCGCCACCCGGCTGCGCCGGCTGAACCCGTTGACCAAGGCCGTCGAGCACGGCGTCCGGCTCTGGGACGCGGCGTCGCCGGCGATCCGGGACTTCGACCGGATCGACACTCATCCGTACGACCCGGCCTGGGTCCTCGAGGCGCGCTACACCGACGTGGCCGAGGACCGGAAGGTGGCGTTCGAGCACGCCCAGGACGCCGGTTTCACCCGTGACCTGCCGGTGCCCGGTGACCTGCACCTCACGCTCGACGGCCGGGACTACACGCTGAGCGCGTTCGACGATGACGGCACTCTGCTGCTCGTCTTCGGCGACCCGACGAACCGCTCCAGCACGTACGGATCAGGTCGGTTTTTGTTCGTCGAACGGACGACCGGAACCGATCGGGTCGTCCTGGACTTCAACCGGGCCTTCGTGCCGCCGTGCGGGTTCTCGGAGCACTACAACTGTCCGCTCCCGCCGCCGCAGAACCGCCTTGCCGTGCCGGTCGAAGCGGGCGAGAAGCTTCCCGTATTCCGTAACAAACTGGAGAAATAGTCGTGCGTAAGATACTTGCCGTCGTCACCGCACTGAGCCTGGCCGGCGTGCTGGCCGCCTGCGGTGACAGCAAGAGCGAGAGCACCACACCGAAGGCCGACGCGATCATCCAGATCGGCTCGGTCTACGAGCCGCAGAACCTGGACAACACCGCCGGCGGCGGGCAGGGCGTCACCGAGGCGCTGAACGGCAACGTCTACGAGGGCCTGTTCAAGCTCACCGACACCGGTGCCGTCGAGCCGCTGCTGGCCAAGGACCAGAAGGTCAGCGACGACGGCCTGACCTACACGTTCACCCTGCAGCCGGGCGTGAAGTTCCAGTCCGGCAAGGCGCTGACCTCGGCCGACGTCAAGGCCAGCATCGAGGCCGTGACCGCGGAGAACTCCAAGTCGGCCCGCAAGAGCAACCTCGCGGTGATCAAGTCGATCGCCACGCCGGACGACGCCACCGTGGTGGTCACGCTGTCCAGCCGGTCGATCTCGTTCGTCTACAACCTGAGCTACGTCTGGATCGTCAACTCCGCGGCGACCGACCGCACCACGAAGGCCGACGGCACCGGCCCCTACCAGCTCGGCGACTGGAAGCGCGGCTCGACGCTGAGCCTGACCCGCTTCGACGGCTACTGGGGCACCAAGGCGGCGAACGCCGGTGTGGTCTTCCACTACTTCACCGACGCGACCGCGCTGAACAACGCGCTGCTGACCAACGCGGTCGACGTGGTCACCAGCGAGCAGAGCCCGGACGCGCTCGCCCAGTTCAGCGGCAACTCGGCGTACCAAGTGTCCAATGGCAAGGGCACGACGAAGCTTTTGCTGGCGTTCAACGACAAGGTCGCGCCGTTCGACAACGTGCAGGTGCGTCAGGCAGTCAGCCAGGCCATCGACGACACGAAGCTGCTCACCTCGATCTGGGGCGAGTACGGCACTCCGATCGGCTCGATGGTCCCGCCCAGCGACCCCTGGTACGAGGACCTGACCTCGGTCAACGCCTACAACGTGGACAGTGCCAAGCAGCTGCTCGCCACGGCCGGCTTCCCGAACGGGTTCACCTTCACGCTGGACACCCCGAGTTACGACCCGCACCCCACCGCGGCCACGTTCATCAAGTCGGAGCTGGCCAAGGTCGGCATCACCGTGACCATCAACACCATCACGGCCGACGAGTGGTACACGAAGGTCTACCAGAAGCGTGACTTCGTGGCGACGCTGCAGGAGCACGTCAACGACCGCGACGTGGTCTGGTACGGCAACCCGGACTTCTACTGGGGCTACAGCAACAAGCAGGTCACCGAGCAGATCACCGCGGCCGAGCAGGCGAAGACCACCGACGAGCAGACCGCGCTGCTCAAGCAGGCCAACAAGACCATCGCGACGGAGGCGGCCAGCGACTGGCTCTACCTCTACCCGCAGATCGTGGTGGCTTCCGCGAAGCTCACCGGTTACCCGGTCAACGGCCTCAACGCCCAGTTCTTCGCGTACGGCATCACCAAGAGCTGATGAGTCACTACCTCGTGCGGCGGACAGCGATCCTTCTGGGGTCGCTGTTCCTCGCCGCGGTGGCGTTGTTCGCGCTGCTGCGCCTGCTGCCCGGCGACCCGGCGAACGCCCTGCTGCCGGTCGGCGCCACCCCGGACCAGATCGACGCGGCCCGCCGTGAGCTGGGCACCGACGCGTCGCTGCCGTCGCAGTTCCTCAGCTGGCTGGCCGGCATCGCCCGCCTCGACCTGGGCAAGTCGCTGATCAGCACGCTGCCGGTCGGCCCGGAGATCACCGCGCGGCTGCCGGTCACGGTGCCGCTGACCCTTACCGCTTTTGTGCTCGCGGTGCTGGTCGCGGTCCCGGTCGGGGTGCTGGCCGCGGCCCGCGCCGACCGCTGGTACGGCCCGGTGATCAACGCGGTCGCGCAGCTCGGCATCGCGGTCCCGGCCTTCTGGCTCGGTCTGCTGCTGATCGCGGGCTTCGCGCTCAACCTCCACGTTCTTCCGGCCGGCGGTTTTCCGCCGGACGGCTGGGCCGATCCCGGCCTCGCCCTTCAGTCACTGATCCTGCCGTGTCTCACTGTCGCTCTGGTCATGGCCGCTTCGATGATTCGGTACGTACGAGCAGCCACCCTCGACGTGCTCGGCGCGGACTATCTGCGCACCGCGCGGGCGCTCGGCGCGGGCGCCCGGGAGGCGATGTGGCGGCACGGGCTGCGCAACGCCGCGGTGCCGGTGATCGCGGTCCTGGCCATGGAACTGGCCACCACGTTCCTGGGCGCGGTCGTGGTGGAGAGCGTGTTCGCCCTGCCCGGCCTGGGCAGCCTCCTGGTTCGCGGGATCAGCCAGCACGACTACCCGGTGATCCAGGGCGTGATGCTGGTCAGCACGGCCACCGTGCTGGTCGTCGGGTTCCTCGGCGACGTCGCCCAGCGCCTCGTCGACCCGCGTCTGCGGCTGCGGAGCGCGTCGTGAGCCGCCGTCGTTCGGTCCACCTGGCGATCGGGCTCGCGCTCGTGGGGCTGGTCGTCGGGGCGGTGCTCATGTCGTACCTATGGTTGCCCTTTGCTCCTGATGACACCTCGGGTGGGCGGCTGACCGCGCCCGGGGGCGACCACCTGCTCGGCACCGACAAGCTCGGCCGGGACCTGTTCACCCAGCTGCTGATCGGCGGGCGGATCGCGCTCGGCACCGCGCTCGGTGCGGTGGCCGTCGGCGGGGTGCTCGGGGTCGGCGCGGGGCTGCTGGCCGGGTTCGCCACCCGCTGGCGCGACGACGTCGCCGCGGTGACGCTGGACATCCTGATCGCGTTCCCGACCCTGCTGCTGGCCATGCTGATCGTGGCCGGCGCGGGTGCGTCGCTGGGCACCGCGATCCTGGCGATCGGGCTGGCGATGGCCGCGATCGTGGCCCGGCTGACCCGGGTGCTGGTCAAGCAGGTGCTGACCCGCGACTACATCACCGCGGCCCGGATCGCCGGCATCTCCTGGCCGCGGATCGTGCTCGGCCACGTGCTGCCCAACATCGGGCCGGTGGTGCTGGTGAACCTGGCGCTGCAGGCCGGGCTCGCGGTGCTGGCCGAGGCGAGCCTGTCCTATCTGGGCCTGGGCACACCGCCGCCGAACGCGTCGTGGGGCCGGATGCTCTTCGAGGCGCAGGCCACCGTGCTGACCGCGCCGGTCGCCGCGCTCGCGCCGGGGCTGGCCCTGGTGGTGCTGGTGGTCGGGGTGAACCTGAGCGCCGACGGGCTGCGCGACCTGACCGATCCGACCCGCAGGAGGAGCCGATGACCCTGCTCGTGGTTTCCGGACTCACCGTGCGTGACCAAGCCGGGACGGTGCTGGTGGAGGACGTCTCGTTCACCGTCGAGGCCGGTGAGCGGATCGGGTTGATCGGCGAGTCCGGGTCGGGCAAGTCGCTGACCGCGCTCGCCGTCGCCGGCCTGCTCCCGCCCGGCATCACCGCCACCGGCACGGCCCTGATCGACGGCGTCGACATCATCGCGGCGCCTGTCGACATGATCTCGGCGTCGGAGAAGGCCCGCACCGGCGTCCGCGGAAAGATCGTGAGCACGGTCTTCCAGGAGCCGCTGACCGCTCTCGACCCGCTGATGACCGCGGGCCGGCAGATCGCCGTGCCGCTGCGCCGGTTCCGTGGTCTGCGCGGCAGCGCGCTGCGCGCGGCGGTGGGCGCGGCCCTGGACGAGGTGCGGCTGACCGACACCGATCGGATCGCCGGCTCCTATCCGCACCAGCTCTCCGGCGGGCAGCGCCAGCGGGTGGCGATCGCGATGGCGCTGGCCTGCCGGCCCCGGCTGCTGATCGCCGACGAGCCGACCACCGCGCTCGACGTCACCGTCCAGGCCGAGATCCTCGACCTGCTGGACAGCCTGGTCGCCGCGCACGGCAGCGCGCTGCTGTTCATCACGCACGACCTGCCGGTGGCCGCCCGGGTCGCCCGGCACACCCACGTGCTGCGCTCCGGCCGGATCGTCGAGTCGGGGCCGATCGCCGAGCTGATCACCGCGCCGGTTCACGAGTACACCCGCACGCTCGTCGCCGCGGCCCGCCGCTTCGACGCCGCCCTGGAGGGACTCACCCGTGACTGAACCGATCATCGAGGCCGACCAGGTCGGCTACGCGTACGGAAAAGGTCCCGCGGCCCTGACCGACGTCTCCCTCGCGGTGCACGCGGGCCGGAACGTCGCACTGGTCGGGGAGTCGGGGGCGGGCAAGACCACCCTGTTGCGGCTGCTGCTCGGCCTGACCCGGCCGACCAGCGGCGTGATCCGGCACGCGGGGGAGCCGCTGACCCGCGACCGGCTGCCCGGGTATCGGCGGGCGGTGCAGGCGGTGTTCCAGGACCCGTACTCGTCGCTGGACCCCCGGCAGCGGATCGCGCGGATCGTCGCGGAACCGCTGCGGGGGCTGGGCCTGGGCGCGGACCCGGTGCGGGTGGCCGAGGCGCTGACGGCGGTGGGGCTGCCCGAGGACGCCGGGCGGCGGTATCCGCACGAGTTCTCCGGCGGGCAGCGGCAGCGGATCGCCATCGCGCGGGCGATCGTGTGTCACCCGCGGCTGCTGCTGGCCGACGAGCCGGTCAGCGCGCTGGACCTGACCACCCGGGTGCGGATCGTGGACCTGCTGGCGTCGCTGTGCGCCGAACGGGACCTGACCATCCTGCTGATCTCCCACGATCTCGGGGTGGTGGCGGAGCTGTGCGAGCACACGGCGGTGCTGCAGCGGGGGCGGATCGTGGAGCAGGGGGCGACGCGGGAGGTGCTGCGGGCGCCGGCTCATCCGTACACGAAAGCCTTGCTCGCCGGTGTGCCCCGCCTCCCGGAAGCTGCGCAACCGCGCTGACCCGCCGCCATCCTGTCCACCGTCCCCGGCCGCGCCGTACCGCGGGCCTCGGGCGCGGCGCGGGTGTCCGGCTGGTGCTCAGTGGTGCCTCAACGCCCTTGAGGCACCCCTGAGCACCAGCCGAGCTGCCGCGCGCCGCTCAGTGGCGCGTCTGAACCGGGTGGTCGTCGCCGGGTGGGTCGAAGGTCAGCGTGAGCGTGCTCTGGTAGGCGGCCGGGCTGTGCGGGGTGGCGACCTGGTCCGGTGGTTCGGCGCCGACGCCCGGCCAGGCCTTCAGCGCCCGGTAGCCGAACCCGTCCTGATCGCCCTGCTCCGCGTGGAAGGAGACCTGCTGGCCGGGCGTCAACTCGCGGAATCCCTCCACCGCGATGGCGGAGAAGTGCACCCAGCAGCCGCCCGGCACGTCAGGGCCGTCGATCACGCCCCAGCCCTCGTCCGGGTCGAAGCTGCGCACCACACCCATGCTCGTCATGGGTTCATCCTGCGGTACGCCCGGGCCAGCGTGTGGAACGATTCCTTCGGTTCCCAGTGCCAGTCCGACGCCGGGTCGCCGGGACGGTCCCGGATCGGCTTGACCAGGGCGTAGCTGGCCATGTCGAGGTCGTAGCGGGGCTCGGGGCGGTGCTCGGACTCCGGGGTGACGAAGGTGAACGCCAGCGCCGAGTACAGGTTCAGCGCCTCGAAGGCCGCGAGCGCGCTCGCCAGATAGCGGGCCTGCGTCCGCTCGCTGCGCTGCAGATCGCCGATGATCTCGGGCGGTTCCTTGGTGTAGTCGACGACGTCCCACCCCATCCCGCCCCGCTCCGGCGCACCCTCGAACGTGCAGGTCCCGAACTCCATGATGGCCAAGGGCTTGCCGGGACGGATGTGGCGCCTGAGGTCGCGCAGATAGCCGGCCTGGCTCGGGAAGTATCCGTAGTAGTCGAGCCCGACGATGTCGAAGAGCTCCCAGTCGACGTCCTCGTCCTCGGCGGCCGCGTAGGTCAGCCTTCCCCGGAAGACCGACCGGCCCACGCCGGCGGCCCGCGCGGTGAAGCGGCGCAGCCGCGCGATCATCTCTACCGGGTCGACGTTGCCGTTCTGCAGGTTCTCGATCCGCTCCAGGATCGTGTCACCGGGGACGATGCCCGGAACGAACAGCAGGAACTCGCATCCGACGCTCAGGTGCACGCCGGCGCCCTGGCGGCGCAGGCGTTCGGCGAACCGGCCGGTCTCCGCGAGGTGGTCGAGGATCTCCGCCTCGGGCCGGTCGCCGAGCGTCGGCTCCAGCCAGACGTGCAGGCCGCGCTCCACGGCCTCGGCCGCGGTGGCGGTGAGTTTCCCGACACCGGAGCCGGTGACCTTGACGGAATCGGCGTGCAGGTCGTGCCGGATGGCCCGGATGTCGCGGCGCATGCGGTGGACGCTCCAGGTCTCACCGACCTCGTAGACGACGCCTCGCAGGGCCAGGCCGCGCCGTGACGTGGCCGCCGCCGACGCCGGCAGCAGCACCGCGCCGCTCGCCGCCGCGGCCAGGCCGAGAAACTGTGCTCGGGTGAAGGTCATGCGCCCAGCCTGGTGCGCGGCCCGGCACCCCGGCGACGGCCGATGGTTCAGGCCGGACCGACCAAGGTATAGGCCACGTCGGCCTGGGCCTGCTCCTCAGTCGGCGGCGCGGTGCCGCCCGCCGCCACCGCTGTGGATCTGATCGGGAACGGTCGGGGAGGGAGGTGTCTCCTCGGCGGTGTCGGCCCAGGCGAACGGGTCCGCCGCCACGTCGGTGCGGAGGTCCTGCAGCCAGTTCTCCAGGCCTTCGGCCGGCTTGGCGTCGGCCGGCTGCGCGGGATGCTCATGAGGTTCCATTAGCTGCGTGCTCCGATCATTCGGGATGCGGTCCGGATCATCCGACGATAACCCTGCTGTGCGAGCCCGCTCGGACTCGCCGAAATTCGCGGGCACTCGCTGACAACCCACGCACGTCCCCGGGCGTACTTGGATTGACGGAAGGAGAGCGAGTGCGGGCGAAGAACTTCGACGGTCTCGACGTGTTCGTCGCGGAACGCGGCAGCGCGTTGCTGGCCACCGCGGTGTTTCTGACCGGCAGCCGGGTCGCGGGCGAGGACCTGCTGCAGGCTGCGCTGGAGCGGCTCATGCGCAAGTGGCACCGGGTGCGCGGTGATCCGGAGGGCTACCTGCGCCGGATGTTGTACCACCTGGCGGTGGACCGGTGGCGGGTCCGCCGCCGTCAGCCGGAAGTGCTGATGGACGTCGATCCGGGCAGTCACCCGGACGGTACCGAGGACTTGCATCTGCGGGAGGTGCTCCTCCAGGCCCTGGCGGCGTTGCCACCGCGGCAACGGGTGGTGCTGGTGCTGCGGTACTGGGAGGAGCTCAGCGAGGCCGAGATCGCGGCGGCGCTGGGGTGCTCGGCGGGGACGGTCAAGTCCTCGGCCTCACGAGGGCTGGCCCGCCTGCGTGAGCTGACCGCCGGCGTGTGGGCGCTCGACGAACTTCTGACCGAAACGGAGCAGAGCAGATGACGGAACGACTGCAGCAGCGGCTCACCGACGAGTTCCACGAGTACGCGGCCGGCGTCCGCCTCGACACGGACGTCCTGGGGGCCGCCGCGTCCCGTCATCATCGGCGGACGAACGTGCGCCGGGCGGTGACCGCGGGCGGGGTGCTCAGCGTGGCGGCGGTGGTGAGCGGGGTTCTGGTGCTCGGCGGTACCGGGCAGCCGCCGCGGGCCGGTGACCGGCCGGTCGCGTCCGGAGCGTCGGCCCCGGCGCTGCAACTGGCCGCGGCCGTGCAGGCCACGACGCGGTCCAGCTTCGGGCTGGGGATCACCGTCACGCGCTCCTACGAGACCGGCCGGCTCAAGGGGTACACCGAGAGCTCGGAGTATCAGGGGGCGTTCGACGCGGGCGCCGACCGGGGATACCTGCGGATCGGGCCGACCATGGTCCGCGGCAAGGCGGTGGGCACCCCGGTCCCGATCGAGGTGCGGATCATCGGCGACGACGTGTTCCTGGGGCGCCCGGACACCAATGTCTGGAAACGACAGGTCAAGCGATCGGATCTGGCCGCCGTGCTCGGCACCGCGACGCCGGCGACGTCGTCGCTGGTCAATGACCTGACGGTGGATCCGCGAGTGCTGCTGGAGACGTTGCGGACTCTCGGCAGCACCACTCCGGCGGGGCGGTCGGGCAGCGGGAGTGCGGCGGTCGACACGTACACGTTCAGCTATCCGGTGGCCGCTGACGCCTCGACCGCCGCGCACCAGGTCACCGGCGTTGTCGAGGTGGGGGTGGACTCGCAGCTGCTGGCCAGGATCGTCCAGGAGACCACGACGACGGGTGCGAATCCGTCCGTGGCCGACCGTCAGCCGCTGAGCTGGCGGACCGTGATCACGTTCGCCGACTACGGCACCGCGGTCCAGGTCGACAGACCGGTTCCGATCGGGAACTGACCGCGGTTTTCAAGGGCGATTTTTCGTACGAAAAAGAGCCGGTGCCCGGCTGCTCCTTGGGGGGAGAAGCAGCCGGGCGGTCGGCGTCAGTTGGGGGAACCGACGCCGGTCAGGATCCGGCTGCGGATGTAGCGGCCGGATTCGGTCAGCACGCCGGTGCCCTTGAACGTGGTGCCGGCGCAGGTGCCCTGCTTGAACGCGGAGTTGGTCTCCCGCCCGTCCGACAGGCTCCACATCGCGTAGCTGATCTTCAGGCTCTTCAGCAGGTCGAGCCAGGCGGTGGTGCTGGTGAAGTCGTTGCCGCCGTCACCGGTGAACGTCTGGGTGCCGAACTCGCTGACGAACAGCGGCAGGCTCTTCGCCGCCCGGGCCACCGCGGCCCGCCGGTCCGCGCCGTGCGACGCGGCGTAGAAGTGGAACGTGTACATCACGTTCTTGAAGGTCACCGGGTCGTCGATGATCTCCTGCTCGGTCGCGCCGTCGGTCAGGCCCAGCGACGAGAAGCCGCGGGTGCCGACGAGCACCACGCTGTTCGGCGCGTTCTTGCGGATCACCGGGATGACCTGGTCGGCGTAGGACTTGATGGCGTCCCAGCTGACCCCGTTCGGCTCGTTGGCGACCTCGTAGATGACGTTGTTGTTGCCCGCGTGCTTGGCGGTCACGTCGGCGAAGAACGTCTTGGCCAGGGCCAGGTTGAAGTTGGGGTCACCGGGCGTGAGGATGTGGAAGTCGACGATCACGTAGAGGCCGAGCTTGGTGGCGGTGTCCACCAGCCCGTTGACCTTGGCGGTGAACCCGGCCGGGTCGCTGGCCAGGCCGCCCTCCTGGACGTACATCGAAAGCCGGATGAAGTCGGCGTTCCAGTCGTTGCGGATCGCGTCGAGGGAGCCGGCGTTAACGCAGTTCGGGAAGAACTGCAGGCCGTGGCTGCTCATGCCGCGCAGCTGGATCGCGGTGCCGTTCTTGTTGCACAGCTTCGTCCCGCACACGCTGAGCTGGCCGTTGACCGCGACCGGTGTCCCGGTCGGCACGGCCGTGGCGGTGGCGGCCGGGGGAGCGACGGTCGGCGCCTTGGTGGCCGGCGCGGTGGTCGGCGCCTTCGTCGCCGGGGTGGTCGGTTTGACGGTCGGCGCCACCGTCCTGGTGGCGGTCGGCATCGCGGTGGGCTGCTGTGCCGAGGCGCCGCCGCTGGTGTTCAGCGTGCAGGTGGCCACCTTGGCGGCGTTCAGGTTGGGCCGCGCCGCGTTCCGCCCGATCGCGATCTCGATCCGGTCGATGGTGGCGACCCGCTTGTCCCGCAGCGGCCCGAGGATCGCGTTCTGGATGAAGTTCTTGCCGCCCTGCCCGACGGTGCTGCGCAGCCGGTTGTTCGCCTCGGTGATCTGTGTGTTGAGCAGCTGCAGGTTGCGCTGCACGTCGGCACGCTGCTGGGCGGGTACCGCGACGGTGACCTTCACCTGCGGGCAGTTCACCGTCGGCACCGCCTGGCCGGCCGAGGCGACGCCGATCCCGACTCCCGCCGCGACCACGGCGACACCGGCCACCGCCACGACCTGCCACCGGCGGACCCGGGTGCGGGCTTTCTGCAACCGTGATCTGTACATTGGTATCCCGCACCTTCTGCCGTTCGAGCTTCGTTACGGACAGCAATACGGGAGCGCTCCCATCAGCGGATCAACCGTTCTTTGATCTTTTTCGGTCACCCGCCGTTGAATACGTCGTGCAGGATGTCGGCGTACACGCCGTGACCGCTCGCGCTCTTCCACTCGGTGGCCGACTCGATCGCGGTGCCCTCGCCCCACTCGTTGTAACTGATGATCAGCTGCCACGGCTCGCCCGACGCGGCCACCTCGGTGACCTGCTTGCGGAAGCGCGCCGGATCGCGGTCCAGCGTGGGAGTGGCGGCGCTGTAGAGCCAGAAGCCGGGGCCGGCGATGGCGGAATAGCCCTTCTGCACGTCGACGCCCACGCCGTACTGGTGCCAGCTGTCCGGCTGGTGCCGGCAGTCGGTGTAGCCGCCGAACACCTTGAGCACCACGTAGAACGTCTGGCTCGCCTGGCGCCAGCGGTCGGCCACGGCACAGCGGGAGTCGCCGTCACCGGCCCAGACGAAGATCACCGGCTTGCCGTCGACGTGCAGGAACGCCGGGCTCGACGTGTACCTGCCGAGATACGCCAGGTCGGAACGGATCTGTGCGGGGGTCGGGTCGCCGTAGCCCTCCGGCTCGTAGTAGACCGACCAGCTGAAGTCCAGCTTCGCGCCGCGTTCCAGCAGCAGCGGGAGCCGCTTGTCCTCCCGTTTGCCGCGGCCCCACCACGAGGAGATGCCGGCTTGCAGGCCCGCGTACCGCATGTCCTTGATCTGGCGGTCGACGGTGGCCGGGTCGTCGACCGAGTACCGGCCCGCCGAGGGGTGGAAGTGGCTGCCCACCTCGGTGAAGTTCTCGCCGTACCACGGGTAGTAGAACGCGGCCCGGACCGGGAACGTCGCGTCGGCCGCGGCCGGTGGCGCGGGCTTCTTCGACGGCGTGGTGCTCGGCGCCGGGCGGGACGGCGATGCCGGGGCGGACGGTGCGACCGAGGCCGGTGCGGTGGAGGCCGCGGCCGGGCTGACCGGCTGGGCCTGCGACTCGGTGACCGGTGCCGGCTCCGGCGAGCGGTTCAGCACGACCGCGGCCAGCGCCGCGACCAGCACCAGCGCCGCGGCGGGCACGGTCACCGCCTTGCCGGATAACCACCGGTGGCGGGTGGCCCGGGGGACCGCGACAGCGGCGTGCCCGGGCGCCGGGAGGACCAGCGGCAGGCCGGCCAGCAGCCGTTCGGCCGGGATCACGTCGGCCAGGACCCGGTCGCAGACCTGGCACTCGCGGACGTGCCGGGCGATCCGTTTGCGCCACAGGCCGTCCGGGCGGCCGTCCCACTCGCGCGTCACCGCGCCCAGGATCGGGCACGGCGGCGTGGCCCGCATCGCCCGGACCACGATCCGAGCCGTGTCGAGCTGTGCCTTCATCCGCTGCACCCGCACCGCCGCCTGCGCGCCGCTGAGCTGTAGCGCGGCGGCCAGCTCGGCCCGGCTGAGCTGCCCGGCCGCTTCCAGCCACCACAGCGACAGCAGCTCCCGGTCGTCGGCGTCCAGCCAGCGGGTGGCCTGCGCCACCTCCCGGCGCTGGCCGGTCAGGTGCAACGCGGAGACGGTCAGGTCGGCGAAGTCCGCCCCCGGATCGGCGGTCAGCTCGGCGTCCGCGACGGCCGCCCGCGGTGGCGCGGCTCGGCGCTGCCGCCAGTGGCGCCGCACGTGGCGCATGGCGATCGCCACCAGCCAGGAGCGCAGCGCCGCCGGGTCGCGCAGGGTGCGCAGGTCGCGGACCATCTCCAGCATGACGTCCTGGACCACGTCGTCGACGTCGGCCGGTGAGGCCAGCGCCCGCCCGACGATGTTGTAGATCAGCGGCAGGTACTCGGCCACCAGGTCGTCCAGGGCCCGCTGGTCGCCCGCGCGGGCCGCTGCCACGTCCGCCATGCCGGGCCTCTCCTCGAAATTCTCGGTCACACCAGGGGGAGGGCGCCGACCGGCGGCCGGATATCAGAAACCTCGAAGATTATGACCATGGGCCGCGGAGCACCCTTGACGGGCAACATGTTTGTCACAAAACTGTGTGGATGGCAGGGACCGATCTCGATGCGGCCCGGCTGGCGGCGGTGATCTCGCCGCTGCGCCGGACACTGCTCGCCGCCGCGCGGGCCGCCGAGCGCCTGCCGGAGATACCGGACCCGCAGATCGAGATCATCCGGGCGTTGCCCCGGGGGACCGTTGCCGGGCCCGGTGAGCTGGCCGGACGCCTCGGGATGAGCCGCCCCACGGTCAGCAACCTGCTTACCACGATGGAGGCGAACGGGCTCGTCGAGCGCCGTCCGCGCCCCGGCAACCGCCGTCACGTCGAGGTGCTCGCCACCGCGAAGGCCCTCGACCTGTTCGACCGTTTCGACCTGGCGAGCGGGACGCTGCTCGGCGGCGCCGCGGCCACCCTGTCCGCGGCGGACCGGTCCGCGCTCGCCGCCGCGCTGCCCGCGCTGGAACGCCTGCGCGAGGCGCTCACCCGTCCCGAGGAGGTCCCATGAGCACGGTGCGACAGCGGTTCGGCCGCTGGGTGCAGGCACGGATGCTGCCCGGCCTGACCCCCGGCCCCTGCGACATCACCGTCCGGAAGGACCTGCGCGTCCCGATGGACGACGGCGTCGAGCTGCTCGCCGACCTGATCACTCCGATCGGCGATACCGATCCACGGTTGCCGACGATCGTGATCCGTGGGCCGTACGGTCGCAGTGGTCCGGTCGCGGGTGAAGCGCGTGCCCTGGCCCGGGAGGGTTTTCCGGTGCTGTTCCAGAGCTGCCGGGGCACCTGGGGCTCCGGAGGGGTCTTCACCCCGCAGGTCGACGAGCAGCGCGACGGCCTGGCCACCCACCGCTGGGTGCGCCGGCAGCCGTGGTTCACCGGCGCGGTCGCCACGTTCGGGCCCAGCTACATGGGTTACACCCAGTGGGCGGTGTCCGCGGACCCTGAGCTGGCGCCGGACGCGCTCTGCCTGCTGGTGACGATGCCCGACTTCGGCGCGATCACCTGGGACAACGGCGCGTTCGCGCTGCGCAACGCGCTCGGCTGGACGCAGATGATGGACCGGATGATCCGCCGGGACATGATCCCGCTCGGCCTGGCCATGGTGCGCCCCGACCCCAAGCTGGGCCGGGCCTTCGGCGCGCTCCCGCTCAGCGCCGGCGACACCGCGGCGACCGGCCGGGCCGTGCACTGGTACCAGGACTGGGTCGGCCACGAGCGGCTCACCGACGAGTACTGGACCCAGCAGTCACACACCGCCGTGGTCCCCGCCGTCACCGCCCCGATCTACATGATCACCGGCTGGTACGACATCTTCCTGCCCTGGCAGCTGCGCAACCACGCCCAGCTCACCGCGGCCGGGCGGCCGCCGCGGCTCACCGTCGGGCCGTGGGGGCACACGTCCCGGGGCATGGGCGGGCCGGCCGTCGGCGAGGCGGTGGCGTTCCTCAAGGAGCAGTTCGCCGGGGCGCCGGGCGAGCGGTCCGCGCTGGTCCGGGCATACCTGACCGGCGCCGACCGGTGGCACGACCTGCCGTCCTGGCCGCCACCGGGTGTCACGGCCCAGCAGTGGAACCTGCACGAGAGCGGCCGGCTCGCCCCGGAGCCACCGGCCGGGGGCGTGACCACCTATGTGTACGACCCGGCCGACCCGACACCGGCCGTCGGCGGCCCCAGCCTGCTGCCGAACTCCGGGCCGGTCGACAATGTCGCGCACGAGACCCGGGCCGACGTGGCGGTGTTCCGCGGCGACCCGCTGCCCGCGCCGGTCACGATCGCCGGCGAGCCGGTGGCCCGGATCCGGTTCCGGTCGTCGCAGCCGAGCGCGGACGTCTTCGTCCGGATCTGCGACGTGCACCCGGACGGCCGCTCGATGACCGTCTGCGACGGCATCCGCCGGATCGGGGGTGTCGCGGCGAGCGCCACCGACCCGGAACCCGACGAGGACGGCTTCCGGGAGGTGACCGTGCCGCTGTGGCCGGCGTTCCACCGGTTCGCCGCCGGGCACCGGATCAGCGTGCAGGTCAGCTCGGGCGCCCACCCGCGGTATGCCCGCAACCCCGGCTCGGGCGAGCCGGCCGCGGAGGCGGCGACCCTGCACCGCGCCGAGCAGCAGATCTCGCACGCCGAGTTCCGCCCCTCCGCCCTCGCCCTGCCGCTCTGGCCCGCCTGACCGGCGCCGGCCCGGACCACAAGCGCGCCTCCAGGCAGTGGCTGGTTCGCAGGGGTGCCTCGCGGTACGCGAGACACCCCTGCGAACCAGCCGGGGACGTGAGACGCGCGGCGGCCTGGGGGCAGGCGCGCCGCGCGTCGGTCGTGCGGAGGGTGCTGGTGGGTCAGGCGTAGGGGTCGAAGGTGATGCCGGCCGGCTTCGAGACGTTGAGCAGGTACTCGAACGAGCCGTCCTTGATCTTGATGGTGGCCGAGCCGAAATCGGCGGCCATCAGCTTGTCGCGCAGTTCCAGGCTGGGGTAGCCGTTCCAGTCGACCAGCGGGGGGTAGCGCCAGTTGTGGTAGTGGTTCTCCGGCGGCTCGTCGTTGCTGTTGGCCAGCCGGAAGAAGTGCGTGGACAGGCCGTCCTTGTGGTAGACGGTCTTCGGGTGGCTGCCGTCGAAACGCACCTGCGCCCGGGTGTAGGTCACCTGGGAGCTGTGCTGCGTGGTGGTGACGTACTCGACCTGGTTGGACGACTGGCTGACCCAGGAGATGACGTGTTCCCAGTCGTGCCGGTGGCCGCCGAGACCGCTGCCGGCGACCGCCTGGTCCTTCTCGAAGTAGCTGGCGTAGACGATCGCGCACCAGCCGTTGTTGCACTTCGAGCGGGCGTAGGTCTGTGAGTTGTCCAGATCGGACTGGTCACGGCAGCTGCCGTTGACCGCGCCGGTGGTCTTCAGCCCGGGCGCGAGCGTGCCGTCCGGGCTGATCGCGGCGGTGGCGTAACAGCCGTCGGTGTCGTAGTCGTACGCGGGGGAGAACGACTGCTCCCAGCCGCCCGCGTTCTGCGGGAGGTTGTGGGGCGGGTCGGCGAAGGCCGGTGCGGCCGATACGGCGAGCAGGAGCACGGCGAGGCCGGACGCGGCCCCGATCCGGGCGAGGGAGCGGTTGCGACGCATGAATCGTCGACCCTTCGTGTCGTCACGCCATGGGGCTGGCGGCTCCGAGTGATCCTCACCGGCACGATAGAGAACGGTCAATAGCTTCCGGTTCCGGAACTGGTTCGGTGCCGGGGCTTCCGCGGGCGGCTTTCCCCGCGTACCGAAAAGTTGTTGATCTGGGGGTTGTCCTGCGGTGTCCTCAGGCTTTCCGCCGGCGGCCGATGATGGCGGTCTGCCCCTGTTCCCGCTGCGAGTCGCCGCCGCCGAGGCCGCGCTGGCCACCGGTGGCTGGCAGAACCAGTACGCCCGGATGCTGCACCGCGACGGGAGCACCCGGCACGTCCGGTCCCGTCGAGGTGACCGAGCACGCCGCCGTGCAGGCGGTGTCTCTCTAGTCAGGTGACGGGGTGCGCGGCGTTGAACGTGCGATAGCGGCGCAGGACGATCATCAGCCAGGTGAGGCTGACGACGCTCAGCACGACGTAGGCGACCCCGCTGCCGATCGAGTCCCAGAGCGCGTGCAGGGTGACCGCGCCGACGAAGGTGCCGGCGAAGACGAGCAGTGCCCGGGCGCCGGGTGCGGCGGCGAGCGCGAACAGAGCGCCGGCGGTCAGCCCGGTCCACGCCGGGTGCGCGGCCGGGGAGGTCAGTGCTCGTACGAAAAGGGTCTGCTCGACGTCGCCGATGTTGCCGTTCGACGAGATCAGGGCGGTGAACGCGTAGCCCATCGTCTCCAGCGCGGCGAAACCCATGCCGCTGGCCACCCCGATGACCAGGCCGTCGCTGGGGCTGAGCCGGCGCCGGAAGACGACCAGGACCACGATCGGGACGAGCAGTTTGGCGCTCTCCTCGATCAGCCCGACCAGCACCATCGGGACGGTGCCGAGGCGCCGCAGCGTGTCGTACTCCAGCCAGCCGGCCGCGACCACGCCGATCACCCCGCCGAGGAACGCGGTCAGCCCGATCGTGGTGCCGGGCACCTGCCACCGCCCGGACCGGCCCTGCGCGAACGTCAGGAACGTGGCGGGGATGATGACCGCCCCGAGCAGGATCATCGACGGCACGAAGTTGATGTTCTGGGTGGCGATCAGGGTGGCGAGCACCAGCACGTAGAGCACGACCCCGACCACCAGCACCGCCAGCCAGGCCCACCGCCGCCACCACCTGCTCGCCATCGTTCGATTATGGGTGGCCAGCGCGTGAACGCTCAAGCCTGGTGACGGGCGGCGATCTTTGCGCGCACCCGGGCCTCCTTGACCGCCTGGCGCAACGTCTGTGCGTCGTAGGCGCCGTAGTGGCGGCGGCCGTTGATGAAGAACGTCGGTGTGCCCGACACCCCGCTCAGATCCGCCGACTCCACGTCCGCGCTGATCCGGGTGAGGGTGCCGGTGGCGGTCATGTCCTGGTGGAAGCGGTCACGGTCCAGGCCGAGCTGCTCGGCGTACGAAAGCAGGTCCATGATTTTCAATCGGTCCTGATGGGCCAGCAACAGGTCGTGCATCGCCCAGAAGGACCCCTGCGCCGCGGCCGCCTCGGCGGCCTGCGCGGCCAGCTGGGCCTGCGGATGCACGTCGGTCAGCGGCAGGTTGCGCCAGACGTAGCGCAGGTCAGCGTCGGCGAGCAGCTCGCGGACCGCGGGCTCGGCGAGGCCACAGTACGGACATTGATAGTCGCCGTACTCCACCACGGTGACCGTCGCCTCGGCCGGCCCGCGGACGTGGTCGCGCTCGTCGTCGACGTCCGGCAGCAGATCCGTCAGCTGCTCCGCGTCACCGAGGAGCAGCACGGCGCGCCGGCCCGGCGGCAGCAGGAACGTCACCCGGAACACCGCCCAGGTCAGCACGGAGGCGGCGGCCGCGGCGAGCAGCACGCCCAGTTTCGCCTCGGCGAGCGCGTCGCCCTCGAAGGCCAGGTTCGCGATCAGGAACGACACGGTGAACCCGATCCCGGCGATGGTCCCGGTCCCGAGCACCGACGACCACCCCGCCATCGGCCGCACGCGGCCTCGGCTCAACCAGGTGACCAGGACCGATACTCCGGTCACCGCGATCGGTTTTCCCAAGGTGTACGCGAGGAAGACGCCGATCGTGACCGGCGAGACCAGCGCTCGGGTGAGGAAGTGGCCGTCGATCGCGATGCCCGCGTTGGCCAGCCCGAACAACGGCACGATGAGATAGCTGGTCCACCCCTGATAGGTGCGCTGCAGCCGGTCGTTGGGTGACAGCGTCTGCACCAGGCTGACCCGGGCCGAGCGGGCGAACTCCACTGTCGGCTGCTCCCGGAACGACCGGAACAGATCACTCGCCTGCTCGAGCGCGTTGCGGACCGGGGTGTACGCGGGCGCGATCAGCCCGAGCGCCAGCCCGGCCACCACCGGATCCACGCCACTGGCCAGCATGGCGAACCAGATCGCGATCCCGACCGGCAGGTACGCGTACCCGGACCGCACCTTCAGCCGGACCAGCAGGAACGCGCCGGCGAACAGCACACCGGCCAGGATCAGCGGCATCGCCCGGACGTGTTCGGTGTAGGCCACCGCGATCACCAGCAGCGCGAACAGGTCGTCCACCACCGACACGGTGACCAGGAACAGCCGTGCCTGGTCCGGCACCCGCCGGCCGACCAGCGCGAGCAGCCCGAGCGCCAGCGCGGTGTCGGTGGACATCGCCACACCCCAGCCGGCCGTGCCCGGCCCGCCGTGGTTGACCGCCAGGAAGATGCCGACCGGCACGATCATCCCGGCGATGCCGGCCGCGGCGGGCAGCACGAACCGGCGGCGGTCACGCAGGTCGCCCAGGTCGAACTCGCGGCGCGCCTCCAACCCGACGACCAGGAAGAAGAACGTCATCAGGCCGCTGTTGACCCACTCGCGCAGGGTCAGGTCGACGCTCATGTCACCGAGCCGGATCGACAGCTCGGTGGCCCAGAACTGCTCGTAGGAGCCGTCGGCGACGTTCGCCCAGATCAGCGCGGCGACGATCGCGGCGAGCAGCACACCGGCACTGCCCGCCTCAGTGGCCAGGAACGATCGCAGCGGGCTGGCGGGTCGGCGGTGCCGTTCGGTGGTGCTCACGCGCTACACCCAAGCACCACCCGCGGTCAAAGTCGATCACCAGGTCAGAGCTTTCCGTCCGTTCGGGCGCGGATCAGCTTGACCAGCCGGGCCGCCTTGGTGCGGTCCTTCTTGCTGCTCGGGTCGGTGACGACCTGGACGTAGCAGGCCCGCTCGGCGATCACGAAGGAGCCGGTGTTGTCGCTGGTGAACTGGATGCCGTCCGGTCCCTCCTCGACGGGACCGGCCAGGTCCTCGGACGGCGGCAGCGTGCCGCCGGCGGCGGTGTCCTTGTTGCCGATGGCCACCGTGATCGAGTGGTAGTTGTCCTCGTTCTCCCACGTGCAGGTGCTCTCGCCGACGCCGCCACCGGGCTTGCCGCCGTCGTTGGCGCCGATGATCCCCTCGACCTCGTCCTTCTCGAGCAGCGTGCAGGCGTCGACGGCGGGCTTGTCCTTGGTCTTGGTCTTCGTGGAGCCGGCCGTGGTCCCACCGGCGGCGGTGCCGCCCGATGCGGTGTCGGTGTTGTCGCTCGAGCAGGCCGCGGCCGAGCCGAGCAGTGCAAGGACGGCGATGCCGACCAGAATGCCGTGACGAGGTGATCTCACACAGCGATCATTGCAGGACCCGCCGAGGACGCGTCTCACCCGTTCGTGCCAGCCGGTACGGCGGTTCAGGCCCAGCCTCCGAGGTAGCCGGCGAGCCCGGGGTCGGCGTCGAGCACCGCAGGGCCGGCGTCCGCGTGCACGTGGGTCTCGAACATCTCCTCGCCCCACGTGTCGCGGCGGGCCCGGGCCCGTGCGGAGTCGACGCGGATCGCGGGCGCCGGGGACGGTCCGAGAAGGACGGTGCCGAGGGTGCCGACGCCGACCGCCGACACCGCGTCGCGCAGGAGGTCCGCCACCCGGTCGGCACGCACCGCCGCCGGTACGTCGATCACGACGCGGGTGCGGGGGTCCGGTCCGGCCGGGCCGCTGGTCACCCGCTGGTCCGCGGTGAACAGGCCGGCGAACTCCGCGGGCACGTGCACGGTCGCCGCGGGCAGGGCGGCGAGCAGGGAGTCGACGCAGACGTACGCCGCCACCGGCGAGGGTGCCGCGCCGAGCCGGATGACGACGTCCGGGCCGGTGCTGCGCAGGCCGTACCCCCGGGATCCGGCGACCGGGATGCGGTCGGCGAGCAGCAGCGTCTCGGCGTCCTTGCGGGCCCGGCGGGCCGGGTCGTCGACGTCGCGACCGGCCCAGTCCGGCCCATCGTGCCAGGCCACCGCGTCGGCGGCGTGCGCGAGGACGGCGCCGGCGAGCCAGGCGCGGTACACCCACTCCCAGTCCTCGCCGCCGTACGTGCGGAACTGCTCGTCGAACCCGCCGACCCGGTGGAAGAACCAGCGGGAACAGGCGAGCGCGGCCCCGATCACGTACCGGTAGGACCGGTCGTCGGCGTCGAGCAGGTCGTGGTTGAGCCGGTAGGCGTCGCGGAGCCACTGCGGTTCGGGTAGCGCGCCGGCCGGGCCGGCCACGTCGACCGGTGCGTCGACCGGGAGCCCGGCGAGGTCGGCGTGCCGGCGCCGGCCGGCGACGACGGCTTCCGGGGCGAGCGCGGGAAGCCGGGTGATGGCGGTCAGGTAGCCGGGTTCGGGCACGGTGTCGGCGTCGAGGAAGCAGAGCACGTCCCCGGTCGCGGCCGACGCGCCGAGGTTGCGGGCCGCCGCCACGCGGAACCCCTCGTCGGCCTGGCACAGCAGCCGGACCCCGTCCGGAACCCGTGGCGGCTCCGGTGACCCGTCGTCGACCACGATGATTTCGGTACGGTCGGCCGGGTGCGTCTGGCGGTGCAGCGCCGCCAGCGTGCGATCGAGCTCGGCCTGCTGCCGGTAGTGCACGACGACGACCGACACGGCGGGCGGCCGCGCGGGCACGATCCCGTCGAGCAGGTCCCACCGGTTGCCGGGCACGGAACGGCCGGGCGGTGGCGTGGTCACCATGTGATGTCTCCTGTCCACCAGCGCAGGTAGGCCGCGGCGGTGTCGTCGAGGTGCGGGCGGGTGACCGCGTCGGCCGTGAGCCAGGTCGAAGCGGGGTCGGCGAGCGCGCCGGCGATCGCCGCCGGGAGGTCGTCCGGGGCGACCAGGTGGACGGTTCCGGGTCGCAGTGCCGCCATCTCCCGGCCGTAGCGCCCGTCGGCGACCAGAGGCCGGCGTCCGGCGGCGATCCAGGTGGCCAGGGATCCGGACGCGGAGAAGTGGCGGTGCGCCACGACCGGCACGGTGGCTGCCCGGCACCGTTCCACAAGATCTTTTTCGGGTACGAATCCGGTCACGTCGACAGCGACTCCCCGAGCCCCGGCCTGCTCGGCGAAGGTCAGCAGGTCGGTCTCGTGCCCGGCGGACGCACCACCCAGCACGGTCATCCGCGGCCGGTCGCCGAGCGTGGCGAGCGCGCCGACCACCTCGGCGTGGCCCTTGCCCGGATAGAAGAAGCCGAGCACGGCCACGTCGGGGTCACCCGGCTGCGGTCGCGGCCCGGTGGGCACCGGGGTGACCGGCAGGGGCACGACGCCGAGCGCCCGGGGCACGATGCCGGCGTCGGCGAGGTGTGCCGCCTCGTGCCGGCTGTTGACGACCACGCCGCGGGCGGCCGCCGCGACCCGGGCGTAGCAGTCGGTGCGACGCGGCAGGTTGCGCGGGCCGTCGGAGTCCTGCGGGACGTCGTGCAGGGTGACGGTGAGCGCCGTCCGGCCCGCGATCCGCTCCACGAGCGCGGCCGCGTCCTCCGGCGACCCGGCCCAGAGCCGGTCGGTGAAGTGCAGGTGGGCGCGCCCCGGCGGGTGATCGCCGAGCAGCGTCCCGGCGGCCACTCCGAGCCGGGTGCCGGTGGCCGCCTCCACCGCGGTGGCCAGGTCCCGTGCGGCGACGGTGACACCGTGGCGCCGGTCGGCGGTGACGACCAGGGCCGGCAGCCCGCTCATACGAGGCCCAGCACGGTCAGGGCGTGCGCGTGCCGGGTCAGGCCGGCCCGCACCGCGTCGGGGTACCGGGCGTACCAGGCCAGATGCGCCTCGCGGACGGCTCCGGTCTCGACGACGTGACCGTCCACGATCCAGTGCGGGCGTTCCGGTTCGTCGATGCCCCACGCGTCGATGACCGCCGCCTCGCGCGGCGCGTGGACGGCGTCGAGCAACGGCCGGCCCGGGTCGACGGTGTACGCGGGCAGGCCGGACGCCGCCCGGACCCGCGCGGCCAGCGCCGTCCAGATCGGGTTGCCGGGGTGGTTGAGGGTGCGCATCTGCGCGAACGACGGCATCGCGAACAGGTCGGAGACGACCACCGTGCCGTGCCGGTCCTCCCGCGAGCGGAGCTGCTCGAGGGAGTGCTCGGCGATCGCCCGGACGACCGGCGGATCCAGCCGCGCGCGTGAGCGGAGCCCGGCAGCCTCGGCGAGGACCCGCAGGTCGTGGTAGGCGACCACGGGCGGGACCAGGCTCGGGTCGGCGGGGGAGCGGACGATGGCGTGCGCCGGGTACAGGCCGGCGAAGCGGATCACCGGCACCCGCAGGACCGGGGTGCCGCGACCGAGGCGCTCGGTCAGCTGGGCCGAGCCGATCGGCAGCCCGTGGTAGTCGTCGCGGATCGGCTGGGTGATCAGCAGGGCGGCCCGGGCCAGCCAGCGGGCGAGGTGCGGGAGGTCGGCGGCGACGAGCTCGTGGACCGGCGGCATCCGTACGGTGCGCAGTCCTCCGCCGTCGAGCATCAGGCGCAGCGACTCCGCCTGGCAGTTGCCGACGACGAGGACGACCGGGTCGTTCCGCTCATCGCCGTCCAGGCCCTCGAGACCGTAGAAATTCCCGAAGTGCCGAGTACGCGGATCAGGGTGCGCTGCTGCCATGACCTCCCTATACCCCGGTGGCCGCCGCTCGATGGGGTCGTACACGTCTCAGTGATCTTGTGATCCGGAGCGATATTTTCCCCGCGGCAAGGGAATAGCGTTCCTGGCCCTCTCGACACGCCTGCTGGTTCGCGTCGGTCGTTTCCGCCCGACCGACCTCGAGGACGTGTCCATGACGCTCGCCGCATCCGTCGTTTCCGCTGTCCGGGTGGCTTCGATCCCGGCCGGCCACACCTACGTACGGCAGGTGCTGGACGGCACCGGCTTCCGGGTGCTGCCCGATCCGCCGCCGCCGGGCGCCGTGGACGGGCGCTGGTGGCCGCCGGTGATGTGCGACGCCGGCTGGGTCACCGCGAACGTGCACCGCTTCGACGTGATGCACGTCCACTTCGGGACCGAGTCCTACCCCACCGCGCACCTGCGCGCGCTCGTCCGCGCGCTGCGCGCCGCCGGCCGCCCGCTCGTCTACACGCTCCACGACCTGGAGAACCCGCAGCTGGCCGACCAGGCGGCACACCGCGAGCACCTCGACGTGCTGGTCCGTGACGCCGACGAGCTGGTGACGCTGACGCGGGGCGCCGCCGCCGCGATCGAGCGCCGCTGGGGCCGTACCGCCGAGGTCGTCCCGCACCCGCGGGTGCTGTCCCTCGACGCGCCGGCCCCGGCCGGAACCGGGTCGGAGCCGTACGTGATCGGCGTGCACCTGCGTGACATCCGCCCCGGCACCGACGCCGTGCGGGCCGTCGCGACCCTGCTCGCCGCGGTCGGCCACCTGCGCGCGCAGGGCGTCGCGGCGACCGCGCGGGTGCAGGTCAACGAGCGGGTCCGCGACGAGACCGCCCGCGAACAGGTCACCGCCCTGATCGCCGCGCACCCCGGCGCCGAGCTGCACCGGACCGAGCGGCTCGACGACGCCGCCCTGGCCCGGTCGATCGCCGACCTCGACGTGGCCGTGCTGCCGTACCGGACCGGCACGCACTCCGGCTGGGCCGAGCTGTGCTGGGACCTCGGCGTCCCGGTCGCCGGTCCACCCGTCGGGTACGCGGGTGAGCAGCATCCGGAGGACTTCGCGGTGTTCACCGCCGGCGACGGCACCGGGCTGGCCCTGGCCGTACGGCGGCTGCTCGCCGGGACGCCGCGCCCGGGGTCAGCCGCTCGGGTGGCGCGCGTGGCCGATCGTCGCCGGCAGCGTGTCGCCGGTGCCGAGGCGATCACCGCCGCCCACCACGCTCTGTACCAGCGGGTGCTGAACCGTGCGGAGCGGGCCGCGTGAGCGCCCGGCCGCGCACGATCGCCGTCATCGCCCCGCTGCGCCACCCGATCCGGGAACCGCACGCCGGCGGGCTCGAGGCCATGGTGTGGGACCGCGTACGGATGCTGCGCGCCCGTGGGCACCGGGTGTTGCTCTGCGCCGTGGAGGGCTCGGAGTTCCAGCAGGACGGCCCGCCCGAGTTCCGGTTGCCGGCCGTGGTCTGGCCGGACGAGCGCGACGCGACCGACTCCACCTATCCGCCGGGTCACCTGGAGCGGGCCATCCCGGCACTGGAGGCGGCGCTCGACTTCATCCGGCGCCACGCGGACACCATCGACCTGGTCGACAACCACAGCCTGCACCCGCAGCCGCTCACCCGGGCCGGTCGGCTCGGCGTGCCGATGGTGACCACGCTGCACACCCCGCCGCTGCCCCGGCTCGTCGCGGCGGCCCGCGCGACGGAGCACCACGGTCGCCTGTTCGCGGTCAGCGCGTTCACCGCCGCCGAGTGGCAGGCGCACGGCGTCGAGGCGCAGGTGATGCCGAACGCCATCGACGCCGGCCGCTGGCGGCTCGGTCCCGGCGGCCACGACCTGGTCTGGTTCGGGCGGATCGTGCCGGAGAAGGGTGTGCACCTGGCGGTGCGGGCCGCGCGGCTCACCGGCCGGACGCTGCGCATCGCGGGCCGGATCGGCGACGTCGCCTACTTCCAGGAGCACGTGCGCCCCTACCTGGGCGCCGGCGTCGACTATCTGGGGCCGCTCGCGCAGCCGGCGCTCGCCGACCTGGTCGGTGGCAGCGCCTGCGCCCTGGTCACCCCGCTCTGGCAGGAGCCGTTCGGGCTCGTCGTCGCGGAAGCGCTGGCGACCGGGACCCCGGTGGCCGCGTTCGACACCGGCGGCATCGGCGAGGTCGCTGGGGCCGCGCGTGCCGTGCGACTCGTGCCGATGGGTGACGCCGACGCCCTCGCGGCGGCGGCCGAGCAGCTCGCCGGCGACCGTGGCCGCGACCTGCGGTATCGGCTGCGGACCCGGACCGAGGCGCTGGCCCGGTTCTCCCTCGACCATCGGGCCACCGAGCTCGAGACCGTTTTCGACATGGCGGGAGCCGACGCGTGGGCCTGACCGGCTGGTATCTCCATCACCACGGCGCGGGCCACGTGACCCGTTTCCACGCGGTGCGCCCGCACCTGCCGGGGGAGGTGGTGGTCTTCAGTTCGCTGCCGCGGCCGGACACCCTCCCGCCCGCGACGACGTGGGTGCGCCTCACCCCCGACAACGATCGGCCGCCGGGGGACCGGGATCCGGCCGGCGCGGACCCGACCGTCGGCGGGCTGCTGCACTGGGCGCCGCTCGGCCACGCCGGGCACGCCCGCCGGCTCGCGGCCATCGCCTCCGCGATCGCCGACCGGCACTTCGACCGGTTCGTGGTGGATGTTTCGGTGGAGGTGGCATTTTTCGTACGACTGCTCGGCGTCCCGACGGTCGTCGTCACCCAGCCCGGTGATCGCAGCGACACCCCGCACCGGCTCGCCTACGCGTCGGCGTCCCGGGTGCTGGCGCCCTGGCCCGCCGGCGCGCACCACGGCCCGGCCACCCCCGACCTCGTCGAGGTGGGCGGCATCTCCCGCTTCGACGGCCGTACGCGTGACATCGAGCCCGACCCCGGCACCGTGCTCGTCCTGGGTGGCGGTGTGACCGAGAACGATCTCGCCTCTGCCGCCGCGGCGACCCCGGGGACCCGCTGGCAGCGCGCGGGCGGCACGGCGTCGACGTGGATCGCGGACCCGTGGGAGGCGTTGCAACGCGCCGAGGTGATCGTCGCCGCGGCCGGGCAGAACAGCGTCGCCGACCTCGCCGCGGCCGGCGCGCGGGCGGTCATCGTGCCGCAACCGCGCCCGTTCGGCGAGCAGGTGGCCACCGGGCGCATCCTCACCGACCGCCGGCTCGCCGTCGTGGAACCGGCCTGGCCCGGCGCCGCCGCGTGGCCGTCGGTGCTCGACCGGGCCCGTGGCCTGCGGACCGACTGGTCACAGTGGGGTGTCACCGGCGCCGCGCGGCGGGCCGCCGACACGATCGCGCAGGTGGGCGCGTGACACCGACGACCGCCGTGATCACCCTGTGCTCCGCGGCCCGGCTCGACCACGTGCGCCGGCAGCAACGCCTGCTGCGCTCCACGCCCGTACGCCGGATTGTGGTCTGGCTCGACGCCGATCCGCCGCCCGGACCACCGGAGTTCGCCGGCGCCGACCTGCTGCACGTCCCGCCCGGCGAGAACGGCCTGCGGCTCGCCGCCGGACGCAACCGGGGCGCCGCAGCCGCCGCGGACGCCGGCCTGATCGTCTTCCTGGACGCCGACTGCCTGCCCGGCACCGCGTTGTTCGCGCGCTACCGCGCCGCGGCGGACGCCCACCCGGGTGCGCTGCTGTGCGGCCCGGTCACCTACCTGCCGGAAGGGGTCAAACCGGAGGACGCGACCGCGCTGGCCGCCCTGACCGCCCCGCACGCGGCCCGCCCGGCCCCGCCGGACGGCGAGAACGTCGTCGCCGGCCCGGCCGACCACCGGCTGTTCTGGTCACTGTCGTTCGCGGTGACCGCGCCGACCTGGCGCACGCTCGGCGGCTTCGACGAGGCCTTCGAGGGGTACGGCGGTGAGGACACCGACCTCGCCTACACCGCGAAGCAGGCCGCCGTCCCGCTGGTCTGGGTCGGTGGCGCGCACGCCTACCACCAGCACCACCCGACGTCCTCGCCGCCGTGGCAGCACCTCGACGACATCCTGCGCAACGGCCGGCTCTTCGCCGACCGGTGGGGGTTCTGGCCGATGCGGGGCTGGCTCGACGCGTTCGCCGCGGCCGGCGCCGTCGAGGAGACCCCGGCGGGCTGGCAGCGCACCTGACCGGTCAGTGCGGGGCGCAGACGCAGAACGCGTGGCCCTCCGGGTCGGACAGGCAGATCCACGGCACGTCGCCCTGCCCGACGTCGAGGTCGGTGGCACCGAGCGCCCGCACCCGGGCGACCTCGGCCATCTGGTCGTCACCCGGGGCAGGCAGCAGGTCGAGATGGAGGCGGTCCGGTCCGGCCGCGCCCGGCGTGCGGAGGAATTCGAGGTACGGCCCACCGGGCGCCTCGGCGCGCAACGACGCGAACTCGTCGGTCACCCGGCGCACGGTCCAGTCCAGCGCCTCGCCCCAGAACCGGGCCATGGCCGGTGGGTCCGCGCAGTCGACCACGATCGCGGCGATCGGCCCGGTGTCCCGATACATCTCCCGGGGCTCCAGCACGCAGAACTCGTTGCCCTCCGGATCGGCCAGGACGGTCCACGGTACGTCGTGCTGGCCCACGTCGGCCGGCGTCGCGCCGAGCCCGATCAGCCGGGTCACCAGCTCGGCCTGGTGAGCCGCCGACGCGTTGGCCAGGTCGAGGTGCACCCGGTTCTTGGCCGCGCCCTTCGGCTCCGGAACGGCCACGACGTCGATGCCGACGGCGACCGGATCCGGCCAGACGAAGTCACCGGGCGGCCCGGCATAGGTCGTCGCGCCGTGGTGCGCGCGCCAGCCGAGTGCCGCTGCCCAGAACCGGCCGAGCGCCGCGTGATCGAGGGCTTTGACGTTCACCTGGACGGGTCGCAGCGCCATATCGACGATCCTAGGCGCTCCGCAGTTCCTCGCCGGCCCGGTGCAGCCAGGCCAGGGCCCGCACACTGTCGTAGGTGCCGGGCTTCAGCTCGGCCGCCGTCTCGTACGCGGTCTGGTAGATCCGCCCGGCGTCCGGAGTGCCCTTGCAGGCGATGGCGAGCTGGGCCAGCGACTCGACGCTCTCCCAGGTGCCGGGCTTGAGGGCCGAGGCCGCCTCCAGCGCGCGCTGCAGCGGCGGCCGCTCGTCCCGGAATCGTCCGAACATCTGCACTCCCAAGGGTCGGCGGTTGCCCGACTGTACGAGATCAGTGCCCGTCCCGCCGGTAGCCCTGCAGCACCGTGGCGATCTCGTCGGCGCTGGTCCGCAACTCGGCCAGGTCGGCGTCGGTGAACTCGTGCGCGGCCGTGCCGATCACGCAGTGCGCGCCGAGGATCGTGCCGTCGACGATCAGCGGCACCCCCGCGTAGCTGCCGAAGCCGTCGACGAACGCGAGCGGGTTCACCGACTGGAGCGGGTCCACGCTGGTGTCCGGTACTACGTAGGGCCGCCCCGACTCCACCGCGTTGGCGCAGAACGACCACTCCACCGGGGTGCCACCGGCAGCGGCGATCCACCCCTCGACGCCGTAGGTGCCGCCGAGCAGCTGTGCGGTGTCGAGCACGAAGCTGACCAGGCTGATCGGCAGCCCGAGCCGCCCGGCGGTACGCGCGGTGATCTCGTCGAGCCGCTGCCGCAGCGCCGGGTTGTCCAGGTCGAGGCCGGCCAGCACGTGCATGCGGGCGAGCAGGTCCGTATCGCTCATCATTTCCCCCGGTTGGCGGCGGCGAGGTGGCGGTAGGCGGCCGCGCGGACGGCCAGTCCACGACCGCACATCTGTGCGATCGGCTGGGCCCCGTGCATGGTGTTGACCAGGCGTTCGAACGAGAGCAGATCGGTCTCCTGCCCGGTCAGCCCGGTACGGGCCAGCAGGGTCCGCCACAGGTCGTCGCAGTGCGGGCCGTAGAGGCGCCGCAGGGCGGCGAGCGCGTCGTCGAGCGTCGGCTGGGTGAGTTGGTGCGCCCCGGTGCTGTCGCGGGAGTCGTCGAGCTCCGGGCGGGCGGTGGAGGCCATGGTTCGATGGTCCTCGCTGCCGTGGTCGTACCGATGGGCTTTGAACGGAATCAGATCGCGGTCAGCGGACCATCAGCGGTAGCGGAGCGCTCGCCTCGGCGAGCGCCGGGATCTGGTCGGCCGGGACCGGCCGGGCGAACAGGAACCCCTGGCCGCGGTGCGAGCCCAGCTGGAGCAACTCGGCGGCCTGCTCCTCCTCCTCGATGCCCTCGGCGACGGTGGTCAGCCGCAGGACCTGCGCCAGCCGGATCACGGCCTCGGCGATCGCCGAACCCTCCGCGGTCCCGTTGAGCTGCGCGACAAAACTGCGATCGATCTTCAGTACGTCCACCGGCAGCTGCGTCAGGTACTGCAGCGACGAGTAGCCGGTGCCGAAGTCGTCGATGGCGATGCGCACGCCCTCGGCGCGGATCCGGCGCAGCGCGGCGATCTCGATGGCCTCGTTCACCATCGCCGACTCGGTCACCTCGACGATCAGGTTCTGCGCCGGCAGGCCGGTGTGCGCCAGGACGCCCAGCACGTCCCGGGCCAGGTGCGGCTCCTGGAGCTGGCGGGGCGAGACGTTCACCGTGACGGTCAGGTCGATGCCGTCCGCGCGCCAGCGCGCCGCCTGGGTGCAGGCCTGCTCCAGCACCCACTGGCCGATGGCGATGATCTCGCCGGAGCGCTCGGCGACCGGGATGAAGGCGACCGGCGGCACGTCGCCGAGCGACGCGTGATGCCAGCGCAGCAGCGCCTCCACGGCCACCACCCGGCGGGTGGTCAGGTCGACGATCGGCTGGTAGAGCACGGTGAACTCGCGGCGCTGCAGGGCGCCCTCGAGGGCCTCGCTGAGCGCCGCGTCGGCCGCCCGCCGGTCGTTCATCGAGGGCTCGTGGACGACGAACGTGGGCGTGCCGGACCGGCGCGCGTGGTTCATGGCGATCTCGGCGTTGCGCAGCACCGTCTTGGCCGGCTCGTCGGTGCGGGCCACCGCCACGCCGATGTGGCAGGAGCCCGAGTCGTCCTCGATCGCGGCAAGGATCCGCTGCGCGGCGACGGTCGCCTCGCCGGCCACCGCGGCGTCGGTGATCAGCACGCCGTACGTGTTGTCGCTCAGCCGGGCCAGCAGGTCGTCCGCGCGGACGCAGGACCGGAGTACGGCGGCCACCGCGGTGCCGGGCGGGATCCGGTCGATCGCGACGGCGAGCACGGCGAACGTCTCCCGGCCGCGGACCAGCCCGGCCAGGGCGTCCTTCAGCGCCGCCCGGTTGGCCAGGCCGGTCTCCGTGTCCCGGCTGGCCTGCGCCTGACTCGCCCGCAGGGTGAGCCACTGCCGGAACGTCACCGCGACGAGCATGACAGCGGTCGCCACCACCAGCCCGCTCCAGCGCAGGAAGCCCGCGGTGGTCACGATCACGACGAGCAGCAGGGTGACTCCGGCCAGCAGCGAGGCCAGCGGCAGGTAGCCCACCCACGGCGGCGGCCCGGCGCGCCGGGCCCGGTTGGTGACGCTGCCGATGCCGGACGCGACCATCAGCGGCGACACGGTCAGCAGCAGATGGGCGGCGACGCCGAGCGTGCCGCCGAACAGCCCGACGCTGTGCGCGACACCGGCCGGCAGCCCGGTCACCCAGTCGGTGTCGGCCAGCACGGCCAGGACCATGCCGCCGAGCAGGACGCTGATCGGGTCGCGCCAGTGGCTGACGACGCCGCGCAGCAGCATCGCGGCGGCCGCCATGGCCAGCATCAGGTCGGCGATCGGCAGGCCGACCAGGATGATCCAGGGCTTCCCCGGACCGCTGGCGCGGAACGCCGGCTGCAGGCCGAAGGACCAGATCGCCATGACGGCCGGTGCGGCGATGGCCACCATCTCGGCGACGAACGCCTGCCGGTGCGGACCGCTGAGACGCAACACCGGCCCCAGTACGGTGGCCAGCCCGAGCAGCGCCATGCCGCTCACGTGTGCCGCCGTGGCGACCCACCACAGCCAGCCCGGCCCGCCGAGGACCCAGGCCAGGAACGCTGCCGCGTTGCCGACGCCGAGCCCGCGGGCGATCGCGCCCAGCCGGCAGGAGAGCGTGTTGAACCCCAACCGGGCGACCTTGACCAGGTAGAACGCGCCGACGGCGTCCAGGACCACGAGCGACGCGCCGAGCACCAGCGGGTACCACGCGGGGTGGGCCCAGCCCACCGCCTGCGCGGCGACGACCGCGCCGAGCAGGGCGAGCACCGCGGGCGGCACCGCCCGTCGCCCGATGGTCTGCGTCATGTTCGCACTGTCGGTCCGATCACCGCGAACCTGAGGTAGATCTCTCAACGTACCTTTTTGTCAGTAAATCTATAGGTAAAGTATGCATTATCGATCGCCGCTGGGAGATGTGACGGGCCTCGAGGACGTCGACGTCGTGGTGGCCGGCGGAGGGGCGGTCGGCTCCGCGGCCGCCTGGCAGCTGGCTCGCCGCGGGCTGCGGGTGGTGCTGCTCGAACAGTACGAGCCCGGACACACCCGAGGCGCGTCGCGCTGCGGTCTCGGCCGACATCGGCGTCGCGGACAGAGACGGGCAGGCTTCGGGCCGGGAGCGCTGAAGTCCGGTCCTGGTCAGGAAGCCGGGACCGCGGCGGCGACGCAGGCGCTGTGGAGCCGGCCCACCGCGTCCAGGAGATCGTCCTGGGCGTTTGCCGCGTCGTCGCCGATCGCCGTGCTCAGCCAGGCTTTGTAGCGGCTCTGCACCTGCGCGCCGGCTTGTTCGATGCGCGCGATGCCCGACTTGGCGGCGTTCGTGACGATGGCCTTGATCATCGACTCGTCGATTTCCATCGCCTCGCCGGTCCGGGGCGCCTTGGCCGCGAGCTTGCAGGCCGTGCCCGCTTCTGCGGTGGCTTTCTCCGCGGTGCCTTCCGCCGTGGCGTCTGTCCTGGCGCTGGGGGAGGACACCGGCGTGGCTTTCTCCGCGGCCGCCGCGGATGACGGCGCCTGCGGTGCGGCGGCGGGTGCCGGATCGGCCGGGCCGCAGGCGGAAACGGACAACAGGACGAGCACTGCCGTGAAGATCTGCACATGCCGCATGAGGGCACGGTAGAGACAAAATGCTCCCACCGGCCTCAGCCGTCCGGCCGGGATGCCGCCGGTCTGGCTCTTGATGTGGCCGGGATGCCGTCGGTGATGTGGCCGGGATGCCGCCGGCCGGGCAGTGGCAGACGCGGCCGGGCCGTGGCCACCGCATCGGTGGTCACGGCCCGGTTCGTGCTTGCTGTGTGGTCAGGCCTTGCTGTGGTGCAGGACGTGGATCTCGTCGGGTTCCGGCGGCAGGTCGCTGACGCCGGTGTCGACGGCCTGCTCGTGGCGCTTGTGCGCGGAGGGCAGGGCGAGGGCGGCGACGATCGCGAGGACGGCCACACCGGCGCAGACCCAGAAGCCGTTGGTGAAGGCGGCGTCGGTGGGCAGGCCCTGCGCGGTGGTGTTGGAGGTGATGACCGCGGCGACGACCGCGGTGCCGATGCTGCTGCCGATGGTCCGGGCGATGGTGTTGACGCTGGTGGCCTCGCCGGTCTGTGCGGCCGGGACGGCCTCGATGATGGCGTTGGACATGGCCGCGAACGCGAAGCCGATGCCGGCGCCGGTCAGGATGCCGGACGCGAGGACCTGCCAGATCTGGCCGTGCGCGAGCGCGGGCAGGGTGAACGCGCCGACGACGAACACGGCACCGAGGAACATCGGGAGCTTCGGACCGTACTTCCGGTTCAGGATGCCGGCGAGCGGTCCGAAAACGACCATCATCACGACGGTCGGCAGCAGGAACAGCCCGGCGGTGGAGACCGACTTGCCGAAGCCGTAGCCGGTCGCGGCCGGGAGCTGCAGCAGCGTCGGGACCAGCAGGAACGTGCCGAACATCGCGAAGCCGAGGATCAGGGCGACCAGGTCGGTGGCCCACACGCCGCGGATCTTCATGAGCTTCATGTCGATCAGCGGCTCCTTGACCCGCAGCTCGACCAGGACGAAACCGATCAGGCCCACCACGCCGAGGGCGAGCAGGCCGATGGTCTTGGCCTCACCCCAGCCCCAGGCCTGGCCCTTGCTGATCGCGAGCAGCAGGGAGACCAGCGACACCGACAGGATGCTCGCGCCGAGGACGTCGAGCTTGCCGGGCGAGCGGACCGGGGATTCCTTCATGCCGAAGATCGCGCCGGCCAGGGCGATGGCGATCAGGCCCAGCGGCAGCCAGAACAGCCAGTGCCACGAGAGGTGCTCGACGATCGGGCCGGCGGCGACGATGCCGATGCCGGCACCGACACCGAAGATCGCCGAGATCAGGCCGACCGTGGTGGCGACCCTCTCGCGGGGCAGCTCGTCGCGGACCATGCCGATCGACAGCGGCAGGATCGCGCCGGCCGCGCCCTGGAAGATGCGGCCGACGATCAGCACTGCCAGGTTCGGCGCGAGAGCGGCGATCACGGTGCCGACGGCCAGGATGGCCAGGACGCCGATCAGGACCTTGCGTTTGCCGGCGATGTCGCCGAGGCGCCCGAGGATCGGCGTGAGCACCGACGCGGACAGCAGGTAGGCGGTGACGACCCAGCTGACGTCGCTGGTCGTGGCGTTCAGGTCACGCCCGATGGTGGCCAGCGCGGGTGACACCAGCGACTGGAGCACCGCGAACGCCAGACCGCCGAGCGCGAGGTAGAGCACCAGCAGACTGCTGGCGGGTTGGCGAGTGGGGTCTTCGACTGTGTGGCTCATCGTGATCCTCGGAGCTGGGAGGCTTTCGGCTTTTACACAGTACGCCGAAGGTGTCTCACTGTGCCAAGTCTGGCCGGGTGTACGATTGGTCTCATGGACGCGAAGAGCGAAAGTCTGCGGGAGCGCACCCGGCGTGCCGTGCAGGCCGAGCTGACGCTGGTGGCGATCGACCTGTTCGTCGAGCAGGGTTATGACGCCACCCCGGTCGAGCAGATCGCCGAGGCCGCGGGGATGTCCCGGCGCAGCTTCCATCGCTATTTCGGCAGCAAGGACGAGGTGATGGTGGCGGTGCTCGCCGCCTCCGGCGAGCGGCTCACCGCGGCCCTCGCCGAGCGCCCCGCCGGTGAGCCGCCCTGGACGGCGCTGCGCCGCAGCTTCGACGGCATCGTGGAGAGGATGGCCGACCCCCGGTCGCTCGCCATCACCCGGATGATGCGCGACAGCCCCTCCCTGCACGCGAGTCATCTGCACCGGCAGACGTCCTTGCGGAAGAGCCTTGCCGACGTGCTGGCCGCCCGCCTGCCCGATGACCTCGCCGAGGATCAGCGCCGTCTGGGTGCCGCCGCGCTCGCCGCGTCCGCGCTCGCCTGCCTCGAGATCGCCCAGTCCGAGTGGAGCGACCACGACGGCCGGCGGCCGCTCGCCGGGCTGCTCGACATCGCGATGAACTCCGTCACCCCGATGTGACATGCTTCCCGTCGTTACATTTGTTTCATCACGGTTCCGGAACCGTTACGTATTGACGCAGGTCTCGCGGTGTAACAATTCTGGTCTCACTCGACGGAGTGGGGGAGAAATGATGCGGCGCGGTGTGGCGGCAGTTCTCGGCTTGGTTCTCGTCGTTCCCGGTTCGGCCGCGGCCGCCGGGCCTCGGCATCATCACGAGGCGCGAGCGCGGGTCTGGGTCACCACCACCGATCGGGCCGAGCTGCTGCACGAGCGGGCGCCGGTCGCCTTCGGCCGGGGCGCGAGCACGCAACCCACGATCACGGTCAACCCCGACCAGACGTACCAGCGGATGGACGGTTTCGGCGCGTCGATCACGGACTCCTCGGCGAGCGTGCTCTACCGGCTGGCGCCCCGGGAGCGGGACCAGGCCGTACGCTCGCTTTTTGATGTCAAAAACGGCATCGGCGTGAGTTTTCTGCGTCAGCCGATCGGCTCCTCCGATTTCACCGCGGCCGCCGGGCATTACACCTATGACGACGTTCCGGCCGGCCAGACCGATGTCGCGCTGCGGCATTTCAGCGTCGACCACGATCGCGCGCAGATCCTGCCGCTGCTGCGCCAGGCACGCCGGCTGAATCCGCAGCTGACGATTCTCGGGACGCCGTGGAGCCCGCCGGCGTGGATGAAGACCGGCGATTCGCTGGTCGGCGGCCGCCTCAAGGACGACCCGAAGATCTACGACGCGTACGCGCGCTACCTGGTGAAATTCGTCCAGGCCTATGCCGCGGCCGGCGTCCCGATCGACTACCTGACCGTGCAGAACGAACCGCAGAACCGCAAACCCGGCGGCTACCCCGGCACCGACATGCCGGTGCGCCAGCAGGCCGCGGTCATCGAACGGCTCGGCCCGCTGCTGAAAAAAGCCAGCCCGAACACCAAAATCCTTGGGTACGACCACAACTGGCAGACCCACCCGGGCGACGTCGGGTCGACGCCGCCGGGGGAGGATCCGGAGACCGACTACCCGGACCAGTTGCTGGACACCCCGGCGGCGAAGTGGCTGGCCGGGACGGCCTACCACTGCTATTCCGGCGACCCGAGCGCGCAGACCGCGCTGCACCAGGCGCACCCGGACAAGGGCATCTGGTTCACCGAGTGCTCCGGTTCGCACGGCCCCGACGACACCGCCGAGCAGATCTTCCGCGGCACGCTGACCTGGCACGCCCGCAACCTGACCATCGGTGTCACCCGCAACTGGGGCAAGTCGGTGGTCAACTGGAACATCGCGCTGGACAGCACCGGCGGCCCGCACCTGGGCGGCTGCGGCACCTGCACCGGCCTGCTCACGTTGCAGCCCGACGGCACGGTCCGCACCGACGCGGAGTACTACACGATCGGTCACCTGTCGAAGTTCGTCCGGCCCGGCGCGGTCCGCATCGCCAGCACGTCGTTCGGCACCACCGGCTGGAACGGCCAGATCATGGACGTCGCGTTCCGCAATCCGGACGGCTCCACCGCCCTGGTCGTCCACAACCAGAACGACGACCCGCGCACGTTCGCGGTCGCCGTCGGCACGCACACCTTTGAATACACCTTGCCCGGCGGTGCCCTGGCGACCTTCGTCTGGCCGCGTTCGGTCACCGCGCACCCCGGCGAGCTGCCCCTGACCGGCGCCACGGCCGTCGCCTACCCGCCCGGCGAGGGCGCCACACTGGCCATCGACGGCGACGCATCGACCCGCTGGTCCAGCGGCGCAGCCCAGACCCCCGGCCAGTACCTCCAGGTCGACCTCGGCACCCCTCGAACGTTCCGCAGCCTGGCCATCGACAGCGGCGGCTACCTCGGCGACTACGCCCGAGCCTGGCAACTCTCGGTCAGCCCCGACGGCCAGCACTGGACCACCGCGGCGACCGGCATCGGAATCGGTCAGCTCACCACCGTGAACCTGCACCCGACTCGAGCCCGCTACCTACGCCTGACGTCCACCACCAGCAGCCCCAACTGGTGGTCCATCGCAGACCTACGCCTCTATCGCTGACCCCTCCCCACCCCCGACCGTCCCAGCGGCCTCGGGCATCCCGACAGGTCCAGGTGTCCCGGCGGTCCGGGTGTCCCGGCGGTCCGGGTGTCCCGGCGGTCCGGGTGTCCCGGCGGTCCGGGTGTCTCGACGGTGCGGGCCTCTGGCTGCTTCGGGCCCGGTTCGCTCCAGGCCGCCGCACCTCACGATTACTCCTGTCCGATACGAATACGGAGCGCCCGTCCGCAGGCTACGAGCCGAGTCCCGCGGTGGTCTCGCGCGACACCCGCCCCACTCCCGACCGCGGCGCGCCCCGGCCCC